>JAAXVR010000022.1 GCA_013335405.1 Chlorobiaceae bacterium | reverse complement strand
CCGTCCTCTCGGGAAGCGAAGCCTTGCGATGAACGTTCCTGAGCCCTGTGCACCCTGTTTCGATCGCGTTTGCAGATACAGGCACTACAAGTGTCTCGAAAACATAATGCCGAATGCCGTGGCAGAGTCGATGGAAAGAATTTGTGAAGTCAAGTGAAAGTTCATTATGCCAGCAGTCTTAGCTGGACACGAAAAAATGTTCAAAGTAATTCAATCATCCTGCCAAGTGCCGAAGAAACAAGAGTATTTTCGATAGCCGAAATATCCGTTGCTGGTGATACAAGGACTTCCCGATACGTACTCAGGGGAGAGAACTCGATGCTGTCCGCAGGATTATACCGGTACATGGCAACCAGTGGTGTGTCCGAACAGGATGCGACATGAACGAGGGAGGTGTCGGGAGTGACCAGAAGCTTGAGCTTTTGAACGATTTTCCACACTTCGTAGAGATTTTTCGTGGCTGGGGAGGGCTGGATGTTTTCATGCAGTTTCTCGAGAGCCCTTTTTTCCCCGATATCTGCCATCCCGGAAAACACAATAAACTTTTCGTCCGGGAAATTCCTGACAAGATCCGACCACTGTTCAACTGTTCTGTGCCCGCCCGGTGCACCCGCACTGATATTAATTCCTGTACAATAATCTGTTGGCAGTTTGTCAATGAACAGCTTCGCTTCATCGGAAAGTGGCATTTCCGGAATATAAGGCCGATACTCCTTTGCTGGAGTTTTGCCGAGCGCGGTCAGAAGGGAGAGGTTCCTCAGTGATTCATGGGTACCGGGGGCAAGGTCGATGAGGTAATCGTAGAGATCGTCATGGTTCGTATTGCGATGCCCGACTTTGTACCTGGCGCGGATGAAGCGTGACTGGAGATAAAAACTTTTCGATGGATGGTTTTTTGGATTGAACAGGATGTCGAATTTTTTCAGGAGCACTTCCGAAAAATATCTCCCCGGTTTTTTTTTTGCATGATAAACCGCTGTGATATTGGCATCTGTACTGAAAAAATCGAAAATGATACGGGTGAATGCGATGATGTAAATCGAAATTTCCGGATATTCGTGCCGAAGAGCTTTTATGAGCGGGGTCATCAGTATTGCGTCTCCGTAGCGTTCCCTGGCAAGAAGCACAATGCTTTTCGGCTGGCAGTGAATACTGCCGGTAAATTCCTGTTTTTTCATGGCTTTTATTTGCAGGCAGGTAAATTCGTTATTGCTTGTGTTTCATCTGTCTGTGTTTATTGACGCGGCGAGCAGTTCACTTCACTTTGGTATGATCAATAAAGATAGATTCTCCGGGATTTTAACGGAAACACGGTCCCTTTTTTATTCCGGTTTCCCGTGACATGCCCCTGAGGGGCTTATGAAAGGCAAGGTATCAAATTCCGGATGACTCACGGTAACGCTTCGTAAATACAGAATTCAATGCTGACCACGTACGATCCTTTTGCCGGAAAACGGCCATCGTTCATAATCAATACGATCATCCTCGCTGTGATGATGGTGCTCTACCTGCTTTCCGGTCAGGTGCTGCTGTTTCTGCTCGGCAAAAGCGGCGTCGATACCGCTGCGATTTTCACGCCGGAATCGGTCAGAACGATGTTCCCTGAAATCCTTTTCAGTCAGGGAACGGCACAGTTGCTGCTTCTGGCACTTCCGGTACTTTTCCTTGCCGCTTTCCATACTCGCACCGGCAACCCCTTTTCCGGAGAGAGCCTCGCGTTTCTGGGCATCGGGGAAGTTCCTGATTCACGGGCGCTTTTCCTTGCCGTTGCCGGCATTTTTCTTCTTCAGCCGCTGCTCCACACCATCACCTCTCTTGAGGAACTTTACCTGTGGCCTGCGCTCGGTAAAGCGGGAGCCGAGGTGGTGCGTCAGCAGCAGCAGATGGATGCGTTCATCAAGGAACTTGCAAGGGTACGGGACCTTCCCGGTTTTTTCGCAGTTCTCCTTGTTCTCGCCCTTCTTCCCGCTTTCTGCGAAGAACTGCTGTTCCGCGGGTACATCCAGAAAAATTACACAAGATCGGTTTCTCCGGGCAATGCGGTCGTATTGACGGGTTTTGCTTTTGCGTTCTTCCATCTGAGTCCGGCCAATCTTCTTCCTCTTGCTTTGCTTGGGTGGTTTATTGGCTATATTTACGCTGTATCCGGTAATCTTGCTGTTTCCGTATTCGTGCATTTCGTGAACAACCTGGCAGCGTTGCTCGTGCTGTTATTTACCGGCAGCAATGCCTCTGTCGGTGTTCCGCACCCGGAGCGCGTGGTTTATTCGCCATGGTGGTGGCTTCTGGTTGTCGTGAGCATGGTGCTTTTCACTCTTGTTGTCAGGCGCTTTTCAGGTATCTGTTCAGCAAGCGGAGCGGAACACGGAGAAAACAGAAAGTAATGCAGGGTAACTACTGATATATGGCTAAATTGCTGAGTGTTAACTTGTTGCAGAGGGTTCTGGTCGCCATTGTCGGCATTCCCTTTCTCTTGTGGCTGATTCAGGCAGGAGAGTACCTGTTTTTCGGTTTTTTCCTGATACTCTCCCTCGTTGCGACGTTCGAGTATCACCGGCTGGCGCTCCACAAGGCAAGCCCCCCTCCCCTTTGGCTTGTTCTTCTGATCACCCTCGCTCTTCAGCTGGATTTCTACCTCCATTTCGCCGAGGTATGGGAACTGCTGCTCGCGGTCCTGATCGCGCTGCTCGTTATAGAACTTTTTCTGAAGGACGGCTCTCCGCTTCTCAATCTTGGTTCGCTTCTGCCGGGGCTGCTCTATGTCAACCTTTCGTTCGGTTCCCTCCTGAGGCTGCGCCTCGACGCTCCTGATGACTCCGGGCGGATCATGGTGTTCCTCATGTTTCTCTGCGTCTGGTCTGCGGACATATGCGCCTACTTCGGGGGCAGCACGCTCGGAGGGAAATTCATCCATCGCAGGCTTTTCGAACGGCTGAGCCCGCATAAAACATGGGAGGGGTTCATTTTCGGTCTTGCCGGGAGCCTTGCGGCTTCATACCTGTTCAGCAGCGCCATGCCGCAGCTTCCCCTGAAAACAGCCATCCTTACCGGACTGCTTATCGGTCTGTCGAGCCCGGCCGGAGATCTCATAGAATCGATGTTCAAAAGGGATGCCGGCGTAAAAGACTCTTCGGCGCTGATACCCGGGCACGGAGGGGTACTTGACCGGTTCGACACCATCATGTTCGTTTCACCGTTCATCTATTTCATAACCTTCAGGCTTTGAAACTCGTGCGGCAAGCATTGCCGGTTTGTCCTTAAGGATGGAAAAGTTTTATATATATTATCGGTTCAGTCCAGTTACAGCGAACTCTCTTCTGCAGACAACAGGAGAAAAGGCAAGAGGTTGACGATATGAAAATTGAAGGTCTCCTTTCCGAGAATACGATCGTTCTTGACCTTGATCTGACTTCGAAAAGCCAGGTGATAGAAAAAATGCTCTCTATCGTCGCAGATCATCCTGCTGTCAGGAACATCGGTCAGCTGAAAGAGGATGTCCTCAAGCGTGAACATGAAATGTCAACCGGCATCGGAAAACAGATTGCCCTTCCCCATGCGAAAACCGAAGCTGTCAGCGAACCTGTCCTCGCTTTTGCCACGCTCAGGGACGATATCAATTTCGATGCTATCGACAACCTTCCCGTCAGGATCGTTTTTTTTCTTGCGACTCCCGAAACAATGCTTACCGAACATCTGAAGCTCCTTGGCCGTATAACACGGCTTGCAGGCAGGGACGAGGTCCGGAACAGGCTGATTCTTTCCACGTCAGCCAGGGAAGTTCTCGAACTTTTCCGGCATGAGGAAAAAGATTTGCCGGCAATTTAATTTCTCCATACTACCAGCAGGGATCATTTTCAATATGCCGCAGTATCAGGCAGTCAAGGGCGCACGGGATATTTTCCCCGAGGAAGCCGCCAGGTGGAAACATGTCGAAGGCGTTGTGCACGCTCTTGCCGCTCTTTACGGATTCAACGAAATAAGGACACCTGTTTTCGAATACACCGAACTTTTCCAGAGAGGGATCGGTTCGACGACCGACATTGTCGGCAAGGAGATGTTCTCATTCCAGCCAGACCCGAACGGCCGATCGATAACACTGCGTCCCGAAATGACCGCAGGAGTCATGAGGGCTGCGCTGCAGAAGAACATTCTCGGTACCGCTCCGGTGCAGAAGCTCTATTACATAAGCGAACTGTTCCGAAAGGAAAGACCTCAGGCGGGAAGGCAACGGCAGTTTTCCCAGTTCGGTGCCGAATTGCTCGGAGTTTCCTCTCCTGCCGCTGTGGCAGAAGTCATTACGTTCATGATGCAGGTTTTCGATTCACTCGGTCTCCGGGGTCTCCGTCTGCGGATCAATTCCCTCGGAGGCACTCATGACCGGCTTCGATACCGCGAAGCGTTGCAGGCTTATTTCAGCCCGTATCGCCAGAAGCTCGATACCCCTTCGCTCGAAAGGCTCGAAAAGAATCCGCTCAGGATTCTCGATTCCAAGAACCCTGACCTGCAGGAGATTGTTTCGGGTGCGCCGAAACTTTATGACTATCTCGATACGGAAGCCCTCGATGATTTCGATAAAGTACTCTTTTACCTTTCCGAAAGGGGAATTGCCTTCGATATCGACCATAGGCTTGTAAGGGGCCTCGATTACTACTGTTACACCGCATTCGAGGTTACCGGAACCGAACTGGGCGCCCAGGATGCCGTGGGAGGGGGGGGGCGGTACGATGGCCTGGCCAGGGAGCTTGGCAGTTCCTCGGATATTCCTGCCGCAGGATTTGCAGTCGGTATGGAACGTCTGCTCATGACGATGGAAAAACAGGGTCTTTTTACTGCGCTGAAACTGCAGGCGCCGCTCGTTTACGTTGTACTGCAGCAGCAGGAGTATACCGACGTTGCCATGCAGGTCACCTTCAGGCTGCGTAAATCCGGTATTCGGACTGAAGCGGACCTTGCAGGGAGAAGCATGAAATCACAGATGAGGGAAGCGAACCGCCTCCGTTGTTCCTTTGCCCTGTTCATCGGTGAAAACGAAGTTGCAACGGGACAGTACACCCTGAAAAATCTCGTTACGTCGGAACAATCGACCCTTCCGCTTGACAGACTGATTGAAATTCTCCATGAACCCGCATCGGGGGAGTGACCGGAAAAATGAGCGCACAACGTCATACCGTGACACTTTACGGAAAAAAGGAGTGTTGCCTGTGCGACGAGGCAATGGCGGTGATTGAAAAGGTGGCAGTATCGGTGTCTTTCGACCTTGAGAAAAAAGACATTACCGACAATCCCGAACTGCTCGAGCGGTTCGGCACCGTAATACCGGTCATCTTCGTTGACGGTGTCCAGGCATTCAGATATCGCATCAATGAGCGGCGGTTCAGGGAGCTGTTGTCCTGAAAAGCCGTTGCCTGTTCCTGATGGATGAATGAGATTGTCTGCGGACATGGCATTTTCAAGAAACCTTTTCAACTCATGCTGAAATTCTTTCTTCTGTTTATCGTGCTGTTCCTTGCGTTCCGGCTCGTGCTGCGGATACTGGGCGTCAGGGTTTTTTTTACCAGCGGCCGATCGAAACGGGACTCAGGACCAGACCCGTCCCGCTTCTCCGGAGGCAGGATGGTTGAGGAGGCTGATTACGAAGAGCTTGACAGCCGTCTTTCCGGGCCTGAACGGGATGAAGGGTGACGTCTTTTACTATTGAAATATTTTTTGTACATTTGTTACCTTGATTTGGCGGCAAGCGGCATTATTTATTCTGAAGTGGGGTCGCCCCACTTTTTTGTTTTCCGTGTAAAGATTGTTCGGGGTATTCATGCAGGAACGCATCGGGCACTATGTGCTCCAGGTTATCGAAGAGTTGCAGGGGATCTACCTTGTCGAGTTCAGGCTCAAAGGACCGAAGCGCGGTCCTAAAATAGAGATAATCCTCGATACGGATTCCGGCATACGTATTGCTGAATGTGCCAGGTTCAGCCGCAGACTGAGGGAACTGCTTGAAAGCGACGCGGATCTGCTTGCTGAAACCGGTGATGATTTCGAACTGATGGTTTCTTCCCCGGGCCTCGGGGAGCCTTTGAAGCTCGCGAGACAGTACATCAGGCATACAGGCAAGCCATTGAGGATTACCTATGCCGACGAGGCAGGTACAGAGAAGGAGATCTTCGGCCACCTCGCCGAAGTACGGTTCCAGGATGACGAAAGGCCCAGCATTACGCTTTTTCCGATACAAAAAAAGGCAGGAGGTCGCAAGACTGAAAAACAGCCGTTGACGCTCTATCTCGACAGGATAGTCCGGGCGGTACCTGAAGCGGTGTTGTAGGGTTTCATTGTTCAGGCATGAGGGAATTTTCATTTAAAAGCACAATAACGCAGAGATGGTCAGAAAGCAGATAAAAGACGAGGTTCAGGACAGGAGGTCCCAGATTGCCACCGCTTTCGGTGAGATCGAGCAGTCGAAAATCTTTCTCGACAAACGCACGGAAAGCGCGGCGGTTAAGATGGACATTGCCGACCTGCTCAAGGATATCATCCAGAAGCAGCTCCGCAAAGACTACGATCCTGAAGTCGAGGCCAACATCTTCATCAATCCCGAAAGGGGTGATTTCGAGGTCTATATCCTGAAAAAGATCGTCGATGAAATCGATATACCGGCCATCGAGATCAGCATCGAGGATGTCAGGAAAATAGACGACTCGCTCGAGGTCGGCGACTACTACGAAGAAGGCCCGATCAAGCTGGATGAATTCCTGACCCGCAAATCGATACAGATCATCAAGCAGTCAGTCCAGAAAAAAGTGCGTGATCTGGAACGCCAGGTCGTTTATGAAGAGTGCCTCGAGAAAGTCGGCGAAGTCGTAGCCGGCGAAGTCTACCAGATACGCTCGAACGAGGTGATTTTCACCTACAACACCTCCAGGGATCATCGGGTCGAGCTGGTACTTCCAAAATCGGAGATGATGAAAAAGGACAATCCGCGTCGTACTCCAAGGATGAAACTCTATGTCAAGCGCATCGAACGCGAGAAAGTGAAGCTCAAACTTGACGACGGATCGGTTGTCGAACGTGAAAAGCCCGACGGGGGCATGAAGGTTATTGTTTCGCGCGTAGATGACAGGTTCCTCTACAAGCTTTTCGAACACGAGGTGCCGGAAATCCTCGACGGCCTGATTGTCATCAAGGCCATTGCCCGGGTACCGGGCGAGCGTGCCAAGGTTTCTGTAGAGTCAACCAGCGCAAGGATCGATCCCGTCGGTGCGACGGTCGGTTACCGCGGCAAACGCATCCAGAGCATCGTCAAGGAACTGAACAACGAGAATATCGATGTGATCTACTATGCCGACGAACCCCAGATCTACATTTCAAGGGCTTTGCAACCGGCAAAAATCGATCCTCTTACGATCCATGCCGACATGAAAACCCGCAAGGCGAGGGTGATGCTCAAACCTGACCAGATCAAGTATGCGATAGGCAAGAACGGCAACAACATCCACCTGGCTGAAAAGCTGACCGGATACGAAATTGATGTGTATCGGGATGTGATCGACAAATCGATGGAAGATCCGACGGATATCGACATCATCGAGTTCCGTGAGGAGTTCGGAGACGACATGATCTACCAGCTCCTTGATGCCGGCCTCGATACGGCGAAGAAAGTTGTGAAAGCGGGGGTGGACGATATAGAGCAGGCTCTTGTCGGTCCGGTAAAGCCTGAAGAACCGCTGATGTTCACAAAAAGCCGCAAACCGCCGATCAAGCCCAGGGAACGCAAGGTTACCGACGACGAGAAGCGCTACTGGCACAAGATTGCCGAAAACATATTCAAAACCGTCAAGGAACAGTTTACTGAATCGGATCTGCTGGATATCAGCCAGGAGACCGACATGCAGGGAAATGATGAACCGGCATCGGCTGAAACCGGAACACCGGAGAACGAGTGAGCTTCGGATACAGAGTAAAGAGTTATAATCCAGAGGAGGAAGTAATGGCCGTCGAGGACACGGAAAAGAAATATCGCATAAGTGACATAGCAAGAGAACTCCAGGTGAGTCCGCAGGAAGTATTACTTTTTGTCAAGCAGGAAGGCGGCAAGGTGGCCTCAACCTCCTCAATGGTGCTCGAAGAAATCCGCGACATAATTTTCGCCCATTTCAGTGACGAAAAGAAAATGGTCGACGAAACAAAGAAAATCAGGGCTGAAAAGCAGTTGCGACTGACGAGGCTCGAAGAGCAGTCGCGGAAAACGTATGAAAAAGAAAAACAGCTCAGCGAACATCTTGCGCCTGCCGCGCCTGTGGTGACAATTGTTCACGAGCTGAAAAAAGAACCTGTTCCGCATGTTCCTGTTGAAGTTGAAGCTGAAGCCGAACCGGAGCTCCTGACGGTGATTCCGGAAGTCGAACCGGCTGTTGCCGTCGAAACGCTGCATCCTGAAGAGATGCATGCCGTAGAAGTTTCTCCCGAGCCTGAAGTGAAACAGGAAAAGGAGGAACCGCAGCCGAACGAGCAGTTGCTTTCCTATGACATACCGAAGAATATCGGAGGTCTCACCGTACTTGGTACGCTCGACATGCAGGCCGGTCGCAATCTGGAGTCCGACAGGAACAGGAAGAATCGTAAAAAGAACTTCAAGGAGCAGGCAGATGCTCTCAAGGACGAGTTCGAACCGAAAGCCGGGGCCGAAGAACGCGTTGAAGACAAGTCGGGTGTTAAAAAGAAGCCGGTCAAGCCGGTTGTCGCCGAGGAAAAGCCTAAAACCGTCGTTGATGAAAGTGCCGGTCTGAAAAAGAAAAAAGGCAAGAAGAAAAAGAAGCCGGAGGTTGACGACAAGGTCATATCGGCAAACATCCGTTCGACGATCAGCGGGATGGAAGAAGCGGGCGGTTCCGGTTCCCGGCAGAAATTCCGCAGGCTCCGCAGGATGGACAGGGAGCGTGAGCTCGAAGAGGCTGAAGCCTTCCGCGAATCGCAGCAGAGGGTCATCAGGGTTACCGAATATGCTTCACCGCATGAACTCGCGGAGCTTATGGGAATTACCGCCAAGGAAATCATCCAGAAATGTTTTTCACTCGGCAAGTTTGTCACCATCAACCAGAGGCTCGACAGGGAATCTATTGAATTGATCGCGCTCGAATTCGGCCTTGTTGCCGAATTTGTATCGGAAGTCGAGGCGACGGCCGTATCAGTGGAAGAGGATGAGGAAGAGGATCTGAAAACCCGTCCACCTGTTGTCACCATTATGGGTCACGTCGACCACGGCAAGACATCACTGCTCGACTATATCCGCAACAGCAAGGTGGTCGCAGGCGAGTCAGGCGGTATTACCCAGCATATCGGCGCCTATGAAGTCACGGTCGAAGGCAACAGGAAAATTACCTTCCTCGATACTCCGGGCCATGAAGCCTTTACCGCTATGCGTGCAAGAGGTGCCCAGGTGACCGATATCGTGATCCTTGTCGTCGCTGCCGATGACAGCGTCATGCCGCAGACCATAGAAGCTATCAATCATGCCAAGGCCGCCGGTGTTCCGATCGTCGTGGCTATCAACAAAATAGACAAGCCTGAAGCCAATCCCGAGAAGATCAAAACCCAGCTTTCCGAAGCGGGCGTACTTGTCGAGGAGTGGGGTGGCGAATACCAGTGCCAGGAGATCTCGGCAAAGAAAGGACTCGGTATTGTGGAACTGATGGAAAAAGTTCTGACCGAGGCTGAACTTCGCGAGCTCAGGGGCAACTATTCCGGCGAGGTCAATGCAAGCGGCATCATTGTCGAATCGGAGCTGGACAAGGGCAAGGGCGTCATCTCGACGGTACTTGTGCAGCGTGGTCTGCTCAAGGTCGGCGATCCATTCGTGGCAGGAAATACCATGGGAAAGGTCCGGGCACTGATGGACGAAAGGGGCAAGAGGATCTTGTTCGCAGGACCATCACAACCGGTCAGGGTACTTGGTTTCGAAGAGCTGCCCCAATCGGGTGATGCTCTTACCGTAATGGAGTCTGACAGGGAGGCGAGGGATCTTGCGCAGAAGCGCCAGATCATCCGCCGCGAGCATGATTTCCGCCGCAGCACCAGGGTCAAGCTCGACAGTATTTCGCGCCAGATCAAGGAAGGCCTCATGAAAGAGCTGCGAGTCATCATCAAGGCTGACACCGACGGCTCGATCCAGGCGCTTGCCGACGGCCTCATGAAAATCCAGAATGAGGAAGTCAAGGTTATGATCATTCACCAGGGGGTCGGCCAGATTACCGAAACCGACGTGCTGCTTGCTGCGGCTTCCGACGCCATCATCATCGGCTTCAGGGTCAGGCCGAACATGAACGCGAAAAAGCTTGCCGAAAAGGAGGATCTTGACCTCAGGTTCTACAGCGTCATCTACCATGTCCTTGAGGATGTCGAAAAAGCTCTCGAAGGGATGCTGTCTCCCGAACTTCATGAAGAGAGCCTCGGTACACTCGAAATCCGCCAGATCTTCAGGGTGCCTAAAGTCGGCAACGTTGCAGGCTGCTATGTGCTCGAAGGCAAGATCCAGCGTGACGCGAAAGTCAGGCTGCTTCGCGACGGCATACAGATTTATGACGGGCTTCTCGAAGCGCTCAGGCGTTTCAAGGATGATGTCAAGGAGGTCGATGCCGGCTACGAGTGCGGCATGAGCATAAGGAATTTTGATGATATCAAGGTCGGTGATCTTGTGGAAGCATACAGGATCGTCGAGAAAAAAAGGAAACTGTGACCGCAGGTTTTTGAACGTATGTCGATAAGAACAGATAAAGTTGCATCGCTGCTCCAGCAGGAGCTTGGATCCATTCTTGAAAAAAAACTTCCCAGAAGCGGTCCCATCGTCACCGTCGTGGATGTCAAAGTCACGGCGGACCTCGGGATAGCCCGTATTTATGTTTCCATCATCGGTACATCGAAGGAGCAGGCATCGGCTATGGATTATCTTCGCGAGGAAACAAAAAGCATAAGGATGATCCTTTCGTCGAGGATAAGGCACCAGTTCAGGCGCATTCCCGAACTCGAATTTTATGAAGACCACCTCTACGAACAGGCAAGCAGGATAGAGCAGCTCCTCAGTGAGGTCCGCAAAGGAAAAGGCCCCGTTGACAACGCTTGACCGGGGATCAACATGCAGAAAACGGAAATCGATGCGATGCATGGTGTCGGGCAGGTGACGGACGACGGTGATTATCTCCTGATCGACAAGCCACTGGACTGGACTTCGTTCGATGTCGTGGCAAAAGTCAGAAATACGTACAAACGAAGCGGGCTGAAACGGAAAGTCGGCCATAGCGGCACGCTGGATCCAAAAGCCACCGGTCTCCTGCTTCTCGCTTCCGGCCGTAAGACAAAGACGATCCCTGATCTCGAGATCCTCGACAAGGTATATGACGGCACCATCAAGCTTGGGGTCATGACCGACAGCCATGATACCGAAACAAGCGAGTACGGCCATTGTCCGGTAGGCCATCTTTCCGAAACCGGCATACTTGCTGCTGCATCGTCTTTCATCGGGATGCGCCAGCAGCAGCCGCCGATGTATTCCGCAGCAAGGCATAACGGTAAACGTCTCTACGAGCATGCCCGGAAAGGAGAGGTCATCAGGGAAAGGAAAGCAAAAGAGATTGTCGTCTATCGTTTCGAGGTTACCCGTATTGAGCTTCCCCTGGTTCATTTTGTGCTCCATGTTTCAAAAGGTGCCTATATCAGGGTCATAGCGCACGAGTTCGGTCAGTCGCTCGGCGTTGGGGCTTATCTTCAAAGCCTGCGGAGGCTTTCCATCGGTCCGTATTCCCTGAACTCGGCAAAATCCCTCACCGAAACTATTGAAGGAATACTCTCCCGGGCATCGGTTTCACCTGCTGAAGAATAAGGAACTGCATGGTTATAGTCGAGTACGTCAATAATCGGATATGCAGTTACGGAACAGGGACTGCAGCGGATTTGCTTCCTTCGCCCTCTGCCGTGACGGTCGGTTCGTTCGACGGTATCCATCTTGGTCACCGGAGGATTATTGCAAAAATGCTCTCGATTGCTCGGGAGCGTTCCCTGAGGAGTGTCGTCGTTACTTTCGAACCCCATCCGAGGAAGGTACTGAAGTCCGAAGAGGAAGCCTCTTTCGGTCTTCTCTGTTCACTTGAGGAAAAAATCGGACTTCTCTCCTCTCTTGATGTGGACCTTCTTTTCATTGTGCGTTTTACCAGGGAGTTCGCTGCCCGAAGTTCGGAAGATTTCATCAGGCATGTTCTCTTCGGGATACTCGGTGCAAGGAACGTCGTGGTCGGCTACGACCATGGTTTCGGGAACCGGCGCAGCGGCAGCGGCAAGACGCTTTCAGCACTTGGCGGAGAACTCGGGTTCCAGGTCGAGGTGATCGACGAGGTACGTATCGCCGGAGAACATATATCAAGCACGAGGATAAGGAAGCTGCTCGAATCGGGTATGATCGCAGAAGCCAACGCACTGCTCGGCTCCGCATACATGCTGAGCGGCAGGGTAGTTCATGGCGACAAACGGGGCCGTTTGCTCGGTTTTCCCACGGTGAACATCGAACTTGCCGACCCGGACAAGCTTCTGCCGAAATCCGGTGTATATGCAGCCCGAACGACGATTTCGGGCATTTCAATGAAGGCGATGCTGAATATCGGTTTCAGGCCTACGATATCTGCTGATGGCCCGAGGTCCATAGAAGCCCATATTCTCGATTACAACGGTTCCCTTTACGGGAATGCCATGCTGTTTTCGCTGGACAGCTTCATACGGGAGGAACGCAGATTTGCTTCTCTTGAAGAATTGAGAGTGCAGCTCGAAAAAGATAAAAAAACGGTGGAGTCGTATTGCTAATAATGCTATATTACAGGTCAAGCGATTTAACAAAACAAACGAAGAGATATGAGTCTGACAAAAGAAGATAAAGCGCAGGTTATCGGGCAGTTCGGCGGTTCCGAAAAAAATACCGGGAAATCCGAGGTTCAGGTTGCCCTTTACAGTCGGAGGATCACCGATCTCACCGGACATCTGCAGCTTCATCCGAAGGACAAGCACTCCCGCAGGGGCCTGCTCATGCTGGTAGCCAAGCGTAAAAAGCTGCTGAACTACCTGAAGAATGTCGATATCGACCGCTACCGCAAGCTTATCGCCGATCTTGATCTCCGCAAGTAAAGGGAGGTCCTGAATTGGTTGCCTTGTCACTGCAGGGCCACTGCTCTGCAGTCACTCTTTTTAACTACGAACGCAGCGGGAGATCAGGATGCTGGAAAGTATGACCGGGTACGGCAGTGCGGAATCAGTCGAAGGAGGAGTGAAGGCCCTGGTCGAGCTCCGTTCGGTGAACAACCGCTTTGCTGAAATCAGTGTGAAGCTTCCCAGACAGCTGCTTTCCTATGAGCTCGAAGTCCGTGAAATAATCCGCTCGCAGTTCCAGAGGGGGAAGATATCCGCCTTCGTCCAGCTTCAGCTTGATGAAGAGCAGCCGATTCCGGTGAGTGTCAACGCTTCGAAGGCAAAAGCCTACCGTATCCTTCTCGATGAACTGTCGAGGGAAGCAGGTATTTTGCAGCCGGTCGGCCTCGAGCATCTTCTCCGTTTTCCAGAAATCCTCGATAACGGCGCGACCACCCTTGACAATATCGACGTGCTCTGGCCGTTGGTCAGGAACCTTCTCCGGGAGTCGGTCGATCGCCTCAAGGCGATGCGTCGGCGCGAAGGGGAGGAACTCTCCCTTGATTTCACAGGAAGAATAGCCGAAATAGAAAATACGCTTGCGCTTATAAAAACGCTGGCCGCCGACAACCTCGATGCGATCCGCAAACGGCTTGCGGCAAAAGTCGAAGCCGTTGCAGGAAAGGAGATCACCTACAGCCGCGACCGACTCGAGATGGAGCTGGTGCTTGCGGCCGACAAGCTTGATATTACCGAGGAGTTGACCCGTTTCGCGAGCCACAACAAGTTTTTTATCGATGAACTGAACAACGACGATGCCGGTACCGGAAGGAAACTGAACTTCCTCCTGCAGGAACAGCTTCGCGAAGCCAATACCATCGCATCGAAATCCCAGAATGCGGAAATTTCCCAGAAGATTGTTCATGTCAAGGAAGAGCTTGAAAAAATAAGGGAGCAACTCCAAAATATCGAATAAGGGCATGGCCGGAAATGCTGTAAAAAAGGGAAAGCTCGTTGTTTTTTCAGCACCCTCGGGCACGGGGAAATCCACTCTTGCGAAAATAGTGCTCGAACGCATCCCGGGTATTGTCTTTTCCGTTTCTGCAACGACCCGCAAGCAGAGGGAGGGTGAAAAAGACGGGGTGAACTATTATTTTCTTTCCCGGGACGAGTTCGAGGAAAAAATCAGCAACGACGGGTTCATCGAACACGAATATTTTTTCGGGAACCATTATGGGACACTGCTCGATAAAACAGAGGAAATCATAGCTGCCGGCAAAAGCATCCTTTTCGATCTCGATGTCAAAGGCGCTCTGAACCTTAAAAAACTGTTCGGACGGGAAGCACTGCTTGTGTTTATCAAGCCGCCGGACTTGGATGTGCTGGAACAGAGGCTCAAAAGCCGTGAAAGCGAAAACCCGGAGCAGTTGAAGGCCCGCCTCGAACGAGCGCTGTTCGAGCTCGGATTTGCGGAAAAATTTGATGCAACGGTGGTAAACGATAACCTCGATCAGGCCGCTGACGCCCTTACGGTTCTGATCCGCGATTTTATTTCAACAACATAAATACGGTATGTGATGTCGGTCAAACCAGTCGATCTGAACAAGTTGAGAAGCACACACTCGAATCTGTACGAAACAGTGGTCGCCATTTCAAAAAAAGCGAAGAAAATTCACGACGAAGAGCGGGCCATGCTTGAAGAGAGGCTTCTGCCATACAAGGAAATGATCCGCAATCCAAGCAGCGAGTCGGAATCCGACAAGATATTTCCCGAACAGATTGCGATCAGTCTCGAGTTCGAGAGCAGTGAAAAAGCTTCACACCGGGCAGTCGCCGAATATTTCGAGCACAAGTATGATTATACACTCGAAAAGACAGCAGAGAAGAAGATCGTTCAACCAGAGGAAGAAGATGAAACTGACGGGGATTAATCAGATTACCCTCAGGGTAAACGATCTTCGACTGGCCGAAGACTTTTATGCCACTATCCTGGGGTTGAAGATCGATCACAGGGTTGGTGCCAACATATCCTATCTTCGTGTCAGTTCGGACATGCTGGTGCTTGTCAAGGCTGAAACACCAGGGTCACCGGAAGCAAGGGATATCAGGGTAGATCATTTCGGGTTCAGGCTCTCTTCGGATGCCGAAGTCGATGAAGCGGCGGAGTACCTGGACAGCAGGGGAGTTCATTTCGTGACCCGTCCGGCGCACCGAAGGGAAGGCAGGGCTTTCTTCGTGATGGATCCGGATGGAAACCTCATCGAGTTCTACTCGATGCATGAAACCGGAATCCGCAAGGAAAACCAGGATATTGACGCGTCTTCACCGGGTGAACTCGCTACGGGTTCAAGGCAAAAAACCGGTGAAGACGCTTCTCTCACAAAACCTCGTCGTTCAAGGAAATAGGAAGACAGGAGATCAGGCAGGTTCCTCACCTCTTCTGAATAGTTCTCTTTCTGCTTCCCTGAGCTGATCAGGGGTATTGATGCCGAGAATCTCTTCCGGATTGCCGGTTTTGAAAGCGCAGACTTTCAGTCCTTTCCGGAAACAGATGCCGAAAACATCAGTCAGGTAGTATTCGTTCTGTGCATTGTTCGTGTTTACCTGATCAAGCGCCCTGAAAAGCATCCGTGCATCGAAGACATAGACGCCTGAATTTATTTCCCTTATCTGCAGTTCCTCTTCCGAGCCGTCTTTCTGCTCGACGATTCCGAGCACATTCCCGTCATCTTTTTTCCTGACGATTCGGCCATATCCTGTCGGGTCTGCAAGCTCTGCTGTCAGGACTGTCGCAGCAGCTTTCCGGGTGCGGTGGAGCGCAATGAGCTCATGGAGAGTTTCTGTTCTCACCAGAGGCGCGTCCCCTGACAGAATGAGCACATCGCCATGGAAATCACGAAGCTCATGTTCAGCCTGCATGACGGCGTGGCCCGTACCGAGCTGCGGTTCCTGCAGGACAGTTGTTACCGTGTATTGAACGGTAGCCTGCCTTACCAGTTCGGCGAGGTGGCCAACGACAAGTATGGTTTTCCAGGGTTCGAGCGCAAGCGCCGTGTCGATGACATAGTCAACCAGCGGCCGACCGTTTGCCTGGTGAAGGACTTTGGGAAGGTCCGATTTCATCCTTGTGCCTTTGCCGGCGGCCATGATGATAACTGCGAGTGCCATAGAGGAATGTTCAGCTTTTCGGGGGTTGTTCAGGAGAGGGATTCGTTTTCCTCGCCGATGCGGTGCCGCCGTTTCGGGTTGTTTTTTCGGTCGACGATCAATACCATCGGTTTGAAGGTACGCGCTTCGGCATCATCCAGCAGGGCGAAGGTCATGATGATGATTTCATCGCCCGGTAGTGCGCACCTTGCAGCTGCACCGTTGAGCTGGATTTCCCTTGATCCGTGAGCTCCCCTGATAATGTAGGTTTCGAATCGCTCCCCATTGTTGTTGTTGACGACGAGCACCTTTTCATTCGGGATCATATCCGCAAGTTCGAGAAGTTCGCAATCGATGGTGATGCTGCCTTCATATTCGAGATCACCGCTTGTTACGATGGCGTTGTGGATTTTCGACTTCAATACATGTAATTTCATGAAACGATATACTTCATTATTTATTGATGACTGCTTCTCCGCTTCCCTGGAAAATCCGATACCTCGTCAATGCCTGATCGGTTTCAAAGCCCCGTCCCCGGATGATTTCACCGGGTCTGCTTATGGAAACCGGACTGCCTGAACGGATCATGCTGTCTTTTGCTGTCCAGCGGGCATAATCGGTTCTCATGACAGTGTTTCCCCTTGAAACAAGGGTAACGTTTCCAACTATTTCGATATCATGATTTTCATGAACCTTCGCTTTAGCGGCGGTCACTGTCGTTGTCAGGGTGCCATTGCCGTCAAAGAACGTCGCTTTTATACCGCTGTCAAGAAGGTGCTCCACCCCATCAGCGGTTTTATATTCAGATCCATGCCCGGCCTCAATCCTGACACGTTTCACTCCGGACTTCGTCAGCACAAGCCTGATTGCCCAGATTTCCTGCACGGGATTGCCGGTTTCAAAGATCGTCTTATCAGGAGAACGGCGACCCTTTGGTGGATCGCCGCATCCTGCCGCTGCAGCCATGATGAGACACAGAATAAAAGAGGCAAGTCTTTTCAAAACAGCTGGCCTGTTACTTGATATTCAACTGGTTCATGACCTTGAAGGTGAGATCCAGTTCAGGAGTGACAAAGAGGGAAACATTCTTCTCAATAATCATTCCGTAGCCTTCCTTCTGGGCCATGGATTCAATGGAGCTCAGCACTTTCTGGCGGATCGGGCTGAGGAGCTCCTGCTGTTTCCTGTCAACAACTCCGCCGCGGCCGAATTTCTCCTGCTGGTACTTTTCGATTGCCTGTCCCTGAAGGGTAAGCTCTTTCTCTTTCTGATCCCTTGCCGGTTTGGTCATCGATCCAGCCTGCTGACGGTAAGCGAGCACGGCCTTCTGGTAATTCTGCTGCATCCGCTCGAGTTCCTGCTGCAGGGGGCCGACGAAAGCTTTCATGCCGGCTTCAGCCTGTTTTGTTTCAGGCAGGCGCTCCAGAATTTTGCCGGAATCGACAACACCGACCTTTTCACTGCTCTGGGCTGCAAAGGTCTGGGGGGCTGCAAGTACGAAGCTCATCGCAAGAGCCATGGCTGTTCGGCGTGACGCGTTCACAAATCTTTTGGAATAGTTCATCTATCTCGTTGTTTTGGGTTATCCGGAAAAAAGCCGATCAGGGAACATTATTTCCCCGGTTATAATTATACAGCCTAAAGTAATAATTCCCATCGAAAAAAATCATAAAAAGCATAAGCGGTTACTGTGCCCGAGATCGCAGGAAAAAATCAGAGGGATGCCTTTGGTCGGATTCATCGGCAAGAACGGGTGAGCACAGAACAACCTTACCGGCACCTTTTCCTGAACAGCTGTCCCGGAAGCTGCTGGACTGCATTTTTCATTTCAAGTTCGAACAACAGGACGAGCAGGGTTTCGATACCGATGCCGGTCCGTGCTGCGAGAAGGTCGATATGGAGAGGATCTTTTCCGATTTTTCCGATGATCGATTGTTCCTGCTCGTCGAGCCGGATATACGGGAGTTCGTTTTCTCCGCTGGAATTATTCTGTGACGAGGCATCACAGAAAATACCGAGTTCATCGAGGATGTCTCCGATACCCATGACGGCTTTTGCCTGGCTCTGCTGAACGAGTCTGTTCGTTCCCTTCGACTGGGGAGAAAAAATGCTGCCCGGAACGGCAAACACTTCCCTGTTCTGTTCGAGTGCGATCGAAGCAGTGATAAGCGACCCTCCGTTCAGATCGGATTCCACGACCAGCGTACCGGCCGACAGACCCGAAATGATCCGGTTCCGTTTGGGAAATTTCGCGGGAGAGAGTGCGGACCCGATCCATTCTTCGGATATCAGAGCCCCGTTTTCCACGATCCTGGGCCAGAGCCTGCCTTTCGGATCGGTATAGATGTTGTCGATACCGCCGGCAAGAACCGCAACGGTAGTACCTCCGTTTTCAAGTGCGGCATGATGGGCAGCCATGTCTATCCCGTACGCCATTCCGCTGGAGATGGTAAAACCGCATGAGACGAGTTCCCTCGAGAACATTGCAGTGCATTGTTTGCCGTATGGCGATGCTTTTCTTGTTCCGACTATCGAGAAATATGGCGAGGATGGTAACGTTCCCCTGACAAAGAGGTATGGGGGAGGATCGTCGATTTCCCTGAGCAGCCGGGGATATTCCTCGTCAAGGAGCGTTACAAGGGAGCCATTGCAGCGGAGCAGTTTTTCAAGCTGGGCTTCTGCAGATTTTTCAGCCTCACTACGCTTTGAAACATTGCGGAGAAAACCATGGATCAGCTTTGCAAGAGGTTCCCCGATCCCGGGAATGGCCATGAAATCAACGATGCCGGCCCGACCAAGTTCCCTGAGATCCGGATATCGGGAAACTACCGCTTTTATCCTTGCCGGCCCGATGCCGGGAATGAGGGAGAGGAGAAGAAGCGGCAGTTTTTTTTCCATGCAGCGGTCTGAAGATCAAAAATCTCTTTTCATAAGGATGTTGGCGTATCCTCTGAGGTATTCCCGGCCTTCGGGATACGGAAGCGCATCAAGCGCGTCGAGCGCTTCTTCTGTCGTGCGGTTTATCAGGTCTGCGGTCTCTTCGAGGATGCCGCACCGTTCAAAGATTGCCTTCACTTCGGCCACTTTCTCAGGCGAGGTTCCCTTGTTGGTTATGATCGATTGAAGAAGTTCATGGTCTCTGCCTGTTGTGAGCTCCAGGGAGCGGAGCAGGAGGTATGTTTTTTTCCCGTTGATGATGTCTCCCCCTGCCATTTTGCCTGATTTGCCGTCAGCCGCCATGATGTCGAGATAGTCATCCTGGATCTGGAAAGCTCTGCCGATTTTATCTCCGAAGGTGACGAGGCTCTGGAGCTGAAGTGGAGTGCCGTTGCCTGCAACACCACCCGCTTCAAGAGCTGCTGAAATAAGGCGTCCCGTTTTTTTTGCGATCATGTCGAGGTAATCGTCGATCGTGGCGTCCCATTTTTTTTCGAGTTCCATATCGAGCGCCTGCCCTTCGCAGATAGTGATGTTCGCGTGATTGAGAATGTGGATGAGCTCCTTGTGTCTCGTACCCTCTGCCCTCAGGGCAAGTTCATAGGCAAAGGCGATCATGACGTCACCCGTGAGGATGGCGGTGTTGACGTTCCATTCCCTGTGCACGGTCGGTCTTCCGTGACGCAGCTCAGCCTGATCCATGATGTCGTCATGGATCAGGGTGAAATTATGGAGGATTTCAACGGCAAGCGCTACATTGAGGGCATTTTCGGAAGAACCGGAAACCGCTTCCGAACCAAGAAGCGTAAGAAAAGGGCGGATTCTCTTGCCTTTTCCTTCAAGGATGTACCGTGCCGGTTCATAAAGGGTATCAGGTTTTTGGGTACTGAAACAGGTATTGAGTGCCGCATTTATCCTCTCATGGTAAAGACGGTATTTCTGGTCGACCAGCTCCTGCGTTATAAGTATGCTCATACTGAAATCAGTCAATGTTTATTGATAAGTCTTTTGTTCCTGAGCTGATCGGTTGTTGCGGCACCGCACAGGAACATGACGGCCCTGAGATCGTTCAGCCAGGTTTCGATGGTCTCCATGATGGTTTCTGCATGGAGGGCCTTGAGAAGCTCTCCTGCGGACGCGGCGATCTGTGCGCCCATTGCCAGCGATTTTGCGATATCGATGCCGCTGGAGATGCCTCCTGATGAGATGATTTCAAAATCATACCGTTCCTTCATCTCGGTTTTAAGCTCGCGGAGCGAAAGGAGGCAGTCCGAGGTCGGGATTCCCCAGTCAAGGAGTTCATCGAGCGCTTTGAGGCTGAAACGGCGGTCATGGCCGAACTGCCTTGTATACCGTACCTCTTCAACTTTCTGCCAGCTTATGCCTCCGGCGCCTGCAACATCGATGACTTTGACCCCGGCCTCGACAAGCCGGCGGGCGGCGGAGCGGGAAATGCCGCAACCGACCTCTTTGGCAATGACCGGTACGGTAATGGTGGAGGTTATCCTGGCGAGACGATCGAGAACATGCCGGAAATCGGTGTTCCCCTCAGGCTGGAACAGTTCCTGTGCAGGGTTCAGGTGCACGATGAGCCCGTCAGCCTCCAGAAGATCGAGCATGATGTCGAGCTCCTCTCTTGAGAGGCCTTTGGCTACTTCAGGAGCTCCGATGTTGGCGAAGATCTGTACCGATGGAGCGAATTTTCTGACAACGGCGAAACTTTCACGGTATGAGGCGTTTTCAAGCGCCTGCCTCATGCTTCCAACGCCGAGGGGTATATGGAAGTGCTCCGCAGCTTCGGCCAGACCGCGGTTCAGTAGCGAGGCCCGGCTGTAACCGCCGGTCATCGACGAGATCATCAGCGGAGCACCGGTTTTCTTTCCGAGAAACGTCGCTGAAAGATCGATTTCGGAAAATGAAATTTCAGGAACAGCGTCGTGTTCGAACTCGTAATGCTCGAAGCCTGTGGTTTTACCGCAAAAGGTGATGTCGTTGTGCAGGCATATCTCTACATGGCTGTGCTTGCGTTCGGTCGTCGTGTTGTCCGTATTCTGGGTCATGCAGCCGGGATATGTTTGTCCTGAAGGATTTATGATACTTGAGGTTAAAAATATAACTTAATAAAAATATACCACAACATTGCCCGGTCAGCCGTATTCGAAAGCAACATGCTGAAAACGTTATTCAATATAGCAGTTCGCCATCTGCTCGGACGGCGCCGTCAGACGTTGACCACCGTACTGGGAGTCGCGGTCAGCACGATGGTGCTGATTACCACCAATTCGCTTACCCGCGGTCTGCTCGATTCCTTTATCGAAACCATCGTCAACGTCGCTCCGCACATCAGGATCAAGGGAGAAAAGACAAACCCCATTCCCGTCAACGTTGTGGCTGCGGATAATCCGGCAGCTGTCGCCTTTGTCGAAAACAACATTAAAAAGCAGGAACGCGAGGAAGTCCAGAATTACCGTCAGATAATGGGCATGTTCAGTTCTCCGGAATACAGGAAACAGGTTGTCGCCTCATCTCCCTATGTCGAATCCCAGGTCATGGCCGTCAAAGGCAGCCGGAACCAGCCCCTGTTGCTCAAAGGAATCCTTATCGAGAGGGAGGATGCGATCAGCGGTATCAGAAAAAAACTCGTCCGGGGCGACATTGCCATGTTCGAGAAAAACCCGAACGCACTTCTTGTGGGGCGAACGATCGCAAAAGAGATGAGCCTTGACCTCAATGACGAGGTCACCGTGATTTCTTCGACGGGAAAAAGCAGGCAATGCAAGGTGGCCGGTATCTTTTTTTCCGGTGTCAACGCAGTAGACCAGAGTGTATTCGTATCGCTGAAACTCGCACAGATGATCGAGGAACTGCCGCCGAACAAGGTTTCCGGAATCTCGTTGAAAGTGATAAATCCTCTTGACAACTCCTCCCTGGCAAAAGAGCTTGAGCATGTCACCGGGTACCGTTGTGTGACGTGGCAGGAAGAAAATGAAAGCATTCTTTCGCTGTTTGCCCGAATAGGCTACATCGTTTTTTCCCTGGTCGCTTTCGTCGGAGTGGTTTCCGGCTTCGGAGTGGCCAATATCCTTGTCACAACAGTTTTCGAGAAAAGCCGGGATATCGCCATCATGAAGTCCTTCGGGTTCTCCTCCCGGCGTATCATCGGCCTCTTCGTTCTCGAAGGTTTCATGGTAGGACTCGGCGGAGCGCTTATCGGAGGTGTCATGGCAATCGGTTCGATCACTCTTTTCGTGAACCTGCCGATCGAAAGCTCACAGGGACCGCTTACAAAAACCGGTTTCAGCATGTCCTACAACCCGGTTTACTTTTTGCTTGTGATTGGCGTGACGGTGATGATCAGCACTCTTGCGGCCATTCTTCCTTCCGCAAGAGCTGCAAGACTCGAGCCGGTAGGGGTGCTCAGGGACAGCAGTCTTTAGGAGCGATGGGATCTGGGGTCTGGGGACTGGGATCTGGGATCTGGAAAGTGGGGTCTGGGGTCTGGGATGTGGGATGTGGGATGCGGGATGCGGGATGCGGGATGCGGGATGTGGGATGTGGGATGTGGGATGTGGGATGTGGGATGTGGGATGTGGGATGTGGGATGTGGGATGTGGGATGTGGGATGTGGGATGCGGGATGCGGGATGCGGGATGCGGGATGCGGGATGTGGGAAGCCCCGTAGGGGCGACATATCGGTAGCCCGGGGCGCAACCCCGGGTAGAGGAACATATTTATAAATGGGTTTCAGCACTGCAGGAGCGGTAGATTCTTCCTCCAAAAAAAAGGTTTGACTTCCCAACCCCAGATCCCAGACCCCAGACCCCAGATCTCCCATAGTGTCACAGGACTCTTTTTCTTAACTCCTGTTCGGGGTGCTGCAGGAGATAGAGCTTGTAGTAGAGCCCTTTTTGCGCGAGCAGTTCCTGGTGGCTGCCGGTTTCCCTTATCACACCTTTGTGCAGTACGATGATACGGTCCGCTTTCTGTACGGTCGAAAGACGGTGGGCGATGATGATCGACGTGCGGCCGCTCATGAGATGTGCTGTGGCGGAATCGATCAGGGTTTCGGTTTCGGTATCGACAGAGCTTGTCGCTTCGTCGAGCACGAGTATCTGCGGATTGTAGAGTAGTGCACGCACGAAGGCAATCAGCTGTTTCTGCCCTGACGACAGCCCCGTACCGTTTTCGAGCACCCGGTAGTCGTAGCCGCCGGGCAGCCGGCTGATGAATCGGTCAGCTCCGACGATTGCGGCGGCCTGCCGTATGCTATCCTCGGAAACTCCGGGGTTGCCGAATGCGAGGTTTTCACGGATGCTTCCCGAAAAGAGAAAGACATCCTGCATGACAACACCGACCATCCTGCGCAAGGCATGCTCTTCGATCTCCTCGAGAGGGGCACCGTCGATGGTTACTGAACCTTTCGTGAAAGGATAGAGCTTCGAAAGGATGTTAATGATGGTGGTTTTGCCGCTTCCGGTAGCACCGACGATAGCGATTTTTTCACCGCGCTTTATTTCGAACGAGATGTCTTTCAATACCCAGTTGTCGCCGTCGTAAGCGAACCAGACATTTTCGAAACTGATGCTTTCCCTGAACGAAACAGGGGCCTTGAGGTCCGTGCGGGTCTCGATGCCTTCCTTTTCGTCGAGCAGTTTGATGATGCGGTCGGAGCTCGTGATGGCAGTCTGGATGACGTTGAACCTGTCGGACAGGTGCTGCAGGGGCCGGAAAAAGAGCCAGATGTACTGGATGAAGGAGATGACTGTGCCGACCGTGAGATCTGCTTTCAGGATCCTGACTCCGCTGTACCAGATCACGAGGCCTGCCGCTACCGAGCTGAGAACTTCAATGAGCGGGTAATAGACAGAAAAATAGAGGACGGTCCTGATGTTGGCGTTCCTGAAGTCTGCATTTATAGCGGCATAGTTCTCCGCCTCGCGATTTGCCCGGTTGAAGAGCTGCACAATGGCCATGCCGGCGATATGCTCCTGGAAGAAGGTGTTCATCCTGGCAAGGTGTGTCCGGACATCGAGGAACGCCAGCCTTACCCGGTTCTTGAACGTGATGGTCGCCAGAATCATGAGCGGCAGGATCGAGAGGACGATGAGGGTGAGCTGCCAGTCGATCCAGAGCATCAGAACGACGATGAAGAAAAGTTGCAGGATATCGCCGAGGACCGTGATGATACCGCTCGAAAGCATTTCGTTGAGCGATTCCACGTCATTGGTCGTACGGGTGATGAGCCTGCCTATCGGATTGCGGTCGAAAAATCTCGCAGGCAGTTTCTGCAGGTGGGTGAAAATGTCCATGCGCAGATCGAACACGGCTTTCTGACCGATAATCGATGTCAGCCAGGTCACGATATACTGTTTGAGACCGTCGAGGAAAATCACACCGGCCAGCACCAGGCTTATCGTACCCAATCCCTGGATATCGTGGCGGGCCATACTGTCGTCCACAGCGATTTTCGTGAGGTAGGGCCTCAGCGGGCCGAGGAAAGAACCCGCGATGGTAATGAGCACAGCCGCTGCGACAAGGCCTTTGTATGGTTTGACGTATTTCAGGAGCCTCGAGACGATGTAGCGGTCTATCGATCCTGTTTTCCTTTTCTGGAGGGTGTCGTCCTGCTGTGTCGTGAAGCTTGTGTTCCCCGGGCCTTTGCTCATTCGATCCCTTTATCGGCAGTTTCTGGCAGCCGGTCGCTCAGAGAGCGGCCGCTTTTTGTTCGATTTCCTTCTTCAGCCTGTATGCCAGCTCATCAGCCTCGTCTTTCGTCGGGGCTTCGGCATATATCCTCACGATCGGTTCAGTGTTTGACGGACGCAGGTGAACCCAGCTCTTGCTGAAGTCCAGTTTAAGGCCGTCCAGCCTGTTTATTTCCGCGTCGCTGCCGGATGCGGCAATGGATGCGAAAATTTCGCCAAGCGCCGCACGGCCTTTCTCGTCGAGCGTGATTTTCTGCTTCGACATGCAATAGTCCGGGAACTCTTTCCTGAAGCGTGAGAGCGTCCCTTCCGGGTGTTCCATGCGCCAGAGGGTGAATGCCTGCAAAAAGAGCGCTATGGCAACAAGGGCATCGCGGCCGTAATGAAGTTCAGGGAGAATGACGCCTCCGTTTCCTTCTCCTCCGATTACCGCACCGGTTTCTTTCATGAGTTCAGTCACGTTCACCTCGCCCACTTTTGCGCTGAAACATGCCACGTCATGTTTCATAGCGATGTCGCGAAGCGCCCGGCTGCTCGAGAGGTTGTTCGCAACCGGTCCCCGGTGGTGTCGGAGATAATAGTCGGCGCAGGTTACGAGGGTGTACTCTTCACCGAAAAGGGTGCCGTCCTCGCAGATCACTGCCAGCCGGTCCACATCCGGATCTACGACGAGCGCGAAGTCGCAGCCGCTCTGCCTGAGCGCGGCGATGGTGCCTTGAAGGTTCTCCTCGACCGGCTCGGGATTCCGGGGAAAGATGCCGCTTCCGCTGCAGGCCACTTCAGTAACCTCCGCAATGCCGAGCTTGCGGCACAGCTTCGGTACGATCGAATATCCCGCACCTTCCACAGCATCGACCAGAACCCTGAATTTTTCTCCGGCGATGGCACCGGTATCGATACAGGAAAGCTTCAGTATCTTTTCAATATGGAGATCGTCATATTCAGAGGTAGTGGTCGTGGTGCCGGTTTCGTTCCATGCAGCGAACCGGAATGCCTCGTTGCCGGCAATTGCAAGAAGCTCCGCAACTTCCTCCGCATTGAGGAATTCACCTTTTTCGTTGAGCATCTTGAGCGCATTCCAGGCTATCGGGTTATGTGATGCAGTAATGATCAGTCCTCCGTCGGCCTCTTCTTCCGGCACGGCAATTTCGACGGTCGGGGTAGTCGCAACGCCGAGATCGACAACGTCGCATCCGCACAAGACAAGTGTGCTCGAGACAAGATCGCCGATCACTTTGCCTGTCGGCCTGGTATCCCTGCCGAGAACGATTTTCGGTTTCCGTTCTCCGTTACCGGTTTTTCTGCGAATGACCCAGGAGGCGAAAGCCGTGGCAAATGCAGTGAGGTTGATGGGGGTAAGGCTCTCGCCGACAATGCCCCTTATACCGGAAACGCTTATCATCAGGCTCATAACCGATCGGTTTCAAATGTTGCGGAGTAATGCTGCCCCGAATATAAGGAAAATCGGGAGAATGTCATTTCCGATGCCATCAATCGGGCCGGGAAGCTATGCAATGCCATTTTCATGATTTTCAGGTTCATGTTTTTGATTTCTCGGTCTGTTCTTGTATATTTTAGACCTTTTGATATGAAGTCAGGAATTGACTTGTGAATTTTATCATTACTTATCCAAATAAGAAGCGTCTATGCCTTTACACAAATCCGCTGAAAAAAGACTGCGGCAGTCGGAAAGAAGGAATGCCAGGAACAGGTCGAGGAAAAAAGAGCTCAAGGTTCTTGTGAAGAACATGCAGAAACTCATCGACAACCGCGCTGACAAGTCGGAAGTCGAAGTCGCATACCGTTCGGCAGTGCAGAAGCTCGACCGCCTCGGTGTCAAGAACTACATTCATGCAAACAAGGCATCACGCAAGAAGTCGCAGCTGACCCGCTTGCTCAACAGCTACTCGAAAGACTGACAGTTTCCGCGGACACGTTACACTGTTCGTTCACTGATTCACATTCTCCGATACAAAACCCGGAACGTTTTTTCCCTGGTTTTGTATCCATATCGGCTCTCATGTTTGCATATTTTCGAGGAAGGCTGGTCTCGGTCCTGCCTGAAGAAGCTCTGTTGGAAGTATCCGGTATCGGTTACCGGCTCATGATTTCCGCATCCACCCGGCGCCGTCTTCCGGAACCGGGCAGCGAAGTGCTGCTTTTTTCGCATCTTGCCGTAAGGGAGGATGCGTTTCAGCTTTACGGCTTTTCAACCGAAGAAGAACGGCAGCTTTTCAGGCTTCTCCTGCTTACCTCGGGCGTCGGTCCACGCCTCGCGCTTGCCGTACTTTCGGGACTCGAAGTCCAGGAGGTTCACGAGGCAATCCTCGCCAATTCACCCGAGCGGCTCTACGGAATCACCGGTGTCGGGAAGAAAACCGCAGCGAGGATCATTCTCGAACTTCGCGACAAGATACTCAAACTCTCACCTGTTTCCGGCATTGCTGCTTCCGGTGCCGCCCATGCTCCGCAGCTCCGCGACGATGCCGTCAACGCTCTTGTTACGCTCGGCTTTCCGAGAACGGCAGTTCAGAAAGCCGTGGCTTCGATCCTCGAACAGCATGCGGGGCTCAATGTCGAAGAGATTATCAAATACGCCCTTGCTTCCATTCACAATGCATAAGCTTCAATTGAACAGGTGACCTACCGGGACGCTCTGGATTTTCTTTTTCCCCTGCACAGGTTCGGCATAAAGCCGGGCCTCGATCGCGTGCTTGAGCTTATGGATGTTCTCGGTTCGCCTCACTTGCGGCTCGGCAAGGTCATCCATATTGCCGGCACGAACGGCAAAGGAACGACAGCGGCAGCCATTGCCTCCGTTTTCCAGGCCTCGGGCCGGAAAACCGCCCTGTATACTTCACCACACCTTGTCGATTTCACTGAAAGGATACGGATTGACGGGAAGCGGATACCGCAGGACAAGGTTGCCGACTACTGTTCGTGCCTGAAAAAAGCATTCAGGGAAATTCATTTCACCTTTTTCGAAGCGACGACAGCAATAGCGTTTGCCTGGTTTGCCGAAGAGGAGGCCGAGGTATCAGTCATCGAAACCGGCATGGGAGGGCGTCTCGATGCGACAAATGTCGTCCGGTCGGATTACGCGGTGATAACCGGCATCAGTCTCGACCATACCGGCTGGCTTGGATCCGGGATACCTTCTATAGCAGCCGAGAAGGCCGGCATCATCAAACGGGGAAACCGCGTTTTTACGGCAGTACAGGATCCGCTTGCATTCATGCCGATAGAGAAAGAGGCACTGTCGTGCAGCGCACCGGTTTTCGTTTCGGGAAAAGATGCCGTGTGGAATATCGATTCCTCAGGGGAAGGTTCTCTCGTCATTGATATCAGGACCGCAGGCAGAGATTACCCGGCATTGACCGTGCCGCTGACCGGATCGTTCCATGCTTCCAGCATCACGCTTGCGGTGATGGTCGCCGAAGATGCCGGTATTCCCGAAAAACAAATCCGCTTCGGCCTGGAAAGGATGCTTGATACCGGATACAGGGCAAGGCTCGAGAAAATCGGATCGAAACCATCGCTCTACCTCGATGTGTCGCACAACCCGGAAGGGATGCGCTGTACGGTCGATACGCTGCAGGAATTCCTTTCATCATACCGATCGGTCTCCATACTGCTTGGACTTGCTTCCGACAAGGATGCCCGGTCGATAGTCCGTGAGCTTGGAAGGCTCGGTGGAACTTTCGTCACCGTTTCCATTCCCTCGGAACGAAGCCTTGGAGCCGAAGAGCTTGCAATGATATGCAGAAGCGAGGGGTTCGATGCTGTCCATTTCGGGCATTCGCAGGAGGGGCTCAGTTATCTTATGGATAAAGCA
Organism: Chlorobiaceae bacterium; assembly: GCA_013335405.1. Taxonomy (GTDB): domain Bacteria; phylum Bacteroidota; class Chlorobiia; order Chlorobiales; family Chlorobiaceae; genus Chlorobium. The sequence goes on along the minus strand of JAAXVR010000022.1, from coordinate 21,022 downwards.
GGCGATGACGATCTTTTGCTGGTGACCGGTTCATTTTACCTGGCTGGCGATATTCTTCGCACGATCCCTAAAGCGGAATGACATATGGCGCTTTTTCCGGGAAATAACGTATATTTAAAAAATCTCACATGACTGTCCGGAATTTCGGGGGCTCTTCCCCGAACGATAATCCATGTTTTTGCTTATCCCAGTTTCTGATATTGGAAAGACTTCCCCTTTTATCTTCTTTCTCCTGCTTTCATGTTACACAGCAAAGCATCAATGGTAATGTCCGCAAACAATACCGCCAAAACGTTCTGAAATCATGAACCAAGGCCTGCCTGTTTTCCGGCCCCATGCACTGATCCCGTTTTTTACTAACAAGCGTTGAAAAATCAATACCATGTCGAACAATTCGGTTTTTAAAGGTCTGGACATCAACATGCTCCAGAAAAAGAAGGTTCATGAGCTTCATGCACTTGCAAAAGAGATCGGCGTCACGGCTGCAGGGCTGCGCAAGGAAGAGCTGATTTTCAAGATCATCGAGGCCCAGTCCCAGAAAAACGCCGACACCGAAAATGCGACGGTCATGGTCAATACCGGTGTGCTGCAGGTTATTCCCGAAGGCTATGGCTTTCTGCGTTCCGCCAACTACAACTATCTTTCTTCCCCGGATGATATCTATGTATCCCCCTCGCAGATCAAGCGTTTCAACATGCGCACCGGCGATACGGTTTCCGGGCAGGTCAGGGCCCCGAAGGAAGGCGAGCGGTTTTTCGCCCTTCTGAAGATCAATACCATCGACGGCAACGATCCTGAAATTACCCGTGAGCGTCCCTATTTCGAGAACCTCACTCCTCTTTTTCCCCGCGAACGCATCAAGCTCGAGACCAGGCAGTCTGAATTCTGCGGCCGCATCATGGATATATTCACTCCTGTCGGAAAAGGACAGAGGGGTCTTATCGTCGCCCAGCCCAAAACAGGCAAGACCATGCTTCTTCAGATGATTGCGAACGCCATCATCAAGAACCATCCCGAAGTCTTTCTGATTGTTCTCCTTATTGACGAACGTCCTGAAGAGGTGACCGACATGGCGAGAAGCGTTGAAGCGGAAGTCGTGAGCTCCACATTTGACGAAGACCCGGAAAGGCATGTTCTCGTTGCGGACATGGTTCTCGAAAAGGCGAAACGCCTTGTCGAGGTGGGTCGGGATGTCGTCGTCCTTCTCGACTCCATCACCAGGCTTGCCCGTGCGCACAACACCATCATCCCCCATTCGGGAAAAATATTGTCCGGTGGTATCGATGCAAATGCGCTTACCAAGCCGAAAAGGTTTTTCGGCGCTGCCCGCAATATCGAGGAAGGCGGAAGCCTCACCATCATAGCGACGGCGCTGGTCGATACCGGTTCGCGTATGGACGACGTTATTTTCGAAGAGTTCAAGGGTACCGGCAACATGGAACTCGTTCTCGACCGCAGGCTTTCGGAGCGGAGGATCTTCCCCTCGATCGATATCCTCAAGTCAGGCACCCGCAAGGAAGAGCTGCTTTTCTCGCAGGAAGAGCTTTCGAGGACATGGCTGCTTCGCAAATACCTTGCCGACAAGAACCCAATCGAATGCATGGAGTTCATGAGGGAAAAGATGGCCGACACAAAGGACAACAGGGAGTTTTTCAAATACATGAATGCCTGATTATAGCCCTCCGGACCTTACGTAATCCGGGAATTATGTGGTTCCGGAGAATTTGTGTTTGTGGTTTTTAAAAAACTTCCTATATTATCAGCCTTTAAAACAAGCGGAAATATATTCAATCCATGCCCTGCGGAAAAAAGAGAAAACGTCACAAGATGGCGGTACACAAACGCAAGAAGGCGCGCCGTAAGAACCGGCACAAGAAGCGTCAGAGATACCAGAACAAGTAAGTTCCGGTTGCGTTCCTGTACCCTGGTCATTGGTTGAGAATATAGCTCAGTCGGTAGAGCATCTGCCTTTTAAGCAGAGGGTCGAAGGTTCGAGTCCTTCTATTCTCACCGGATTATACATAATCCTCTGTGCAAGCCCGAGTGGTGAAACTGGTAGACACACCATCTTGAGGGGGTGGCGCCGAAAGGTGTAGGAGTTCGAATCTCCTCTCGGGCACATAAAAGAGAAAAAGCCGCTTACGAGCGGCTTTTTTTTCGCCTTGTCGACTGTATGGGTTCTTCGCTATGCTCAGAATGACAGGAAAAAGAGTGAATGGCGGAGAAAGTCAGAATGACGAGAAAAGGCGGTATGACAAAAGCAAGGCGTTTGCTCTGAAACACAGGTGTCATCCTGAACGAAGCAACGCAAAGTGAAGGATCCATCTTTCCTGCAAAAGCCGAAAGAAATGGATTCTTCGCTCCGCTCAGAATGACAAGAAAAGTCAGCGTGACGTGAAAAGACAGGTTGAAAAGAGCAGGGAGTAATAACCATGACAGCCAGATGAACATAGCCGTTACGGTCTGTTTTGTGCCCGATACAGCATCGGTGATCGATATTGACGATGGCGTTGTCGATCAGTCAAGGCTCAACCTTGTCATGAATCCCTACGACGAGTATGCCCTCGAGGAAGCAGTCAGCTTCCGGGAGCGTCGAGGGGAGGGGTTGGTGACGGTTTTCACCATAGCCCCGGCATCGGCGAAGGAACAGCTTCGCAAGGTCCTGGCACGAGGAGCCGACAACGCGGTGCTTGTTCCTGCCGAAGGCGTACCGGACCCTTACCAGACAGCTACGATGCTCTCCCGGGCAATTGCCGGTTATTACGGAGATGTTCTTCCGGAGCTTCTGTTTGCCGGTAAACACTCCACCGATTTCCAGAGCGCACAGGTTCCGCTGATGCTCGCCGAGCTTCTCGGTATCGCTTCCGTGAGCGGAGTTTCATCCCTGAAGGAAACTGATGATGGTTTCGACCTGGAGAGGGAAATCGAGAACGGGGTTGAATACTGCAGCGTAAGGCCTCCGGTTCTGTTCAGCATCGAAAAAGGGATCAACACACCCCGCAACGCAAGTATCAAAGCGGTCATGGATGCGAGAAAAAAGTCGATCGAGCTTTATTCGGTCGAATGTCCCGAGAAGCCGTATGTCAGACTGAACGGTATGGCGGCCGTTGTCAGGAAAAAAGAATGCCGTTTTCTTCGAGATGAAAAAGAACTCCTCGGGGTCCTCACGAATGAGAGAAAATTGTTCTGAACCGGTAGTGGACAGGAGGCGCCAATGAGCGGGTACCTTGTTTTTCTTGAACAGCGGGAAGGGCTTCTCAGAAAGAGCTCGCTTGAAACCTGGAACCGGGTCCAGGCACTCGCTGCCGACGAGGAGCCATCGATTCCTGTTTGCGGCGTGATCCTGGGGCCAGCCGATACACAGACTTCAGAAAACGAACTTTACGGTAGCGGCAGGCTTTTCCATGCAACTGCCCCCGATTTTCTGTTGTACGATTCTGAACGCTACGCCCGGATTGTTTCGGATGTGTTCCGCAAGGAAGAGTGTTCAACGCTCTTTTTTGCCGATACGGCACTTTCCAGGGACCTTGCCCCGAAACTTTCAATCCGACTCGAGGCTTCGCTGCTTTCGGGATGCGCCCGATTCGTTGATGAACGCTCCGGAAGCTGCAGCCGTTCCGTTTATGCTGGTTCCTGCATTGCCTCCTTTACGGCGCAGCTTGAAAAAAGGATTTTCACACTCTTCTCTTCCCCGGAACCGTTTTCAACTGTCCTCAAGGCAGGAACCATCGTCATTTCTCCTTTCGATGATTATTGTCAGGCTATTTCCCGCCCTTCAGCTGCGGTGCAGAAAATTGCCATGACGACAGGAATGCGTGATGTGGCTGAAGCAGGTATTATCGTCGCGGGAGGAAGGGGAATCGGGAGCCGGGAAGGATTCGCAATGCTCGAAGAGCTTGCCGGGCTGCTCGGAGGCTCGGTAGGCGCAAGCAGGGCAGTGGTTGACGAGGGTTGGCGGCCTCATGCCGAGCAGGTAGGACAGACGGGCAAATCCGTTGCGCCTCTGCTCTATCTTGCCTGCGGTATCTCCGGTTCAGTGCAGCACCTTGCCGGGATCGGCCGTGCAGGTACCATCGTTGCCATCAACAGCGACAGGCACGCCCCGATATTCGATACCGCCGATTTCGGTATCGTCGGCGATGTGCATGCTGTTATTCCCGGCTTCATAGAAGAAGTGCGGGATTTTTTGAAGAAGAAATGATTAACGGTACATTTCTGTTTAAAGGTAGTGGGATTTTATAAATGCAGCCACCTGCCGGCTGCAATGCAAATTTATTCAGACGATGCGTAAACTCCAGGTCGATATTCTGGGACTTTCGACAAGCCCCCATACCAACGGGGCATATGCCCTCATTCTCTACGAGCTTGAAGGAAAGCGAAAGCTTCCCATCATCATCGGCGGTTTCGAAGCACAGGCCATAGCTCTCAAGCTTGAAAACATCAAGCCTCCGCGTCCATTCACCCATGATCTTTTCAAGAACATCGCGGATGTTTTCAACCTGCATGTCAACGAAGTCATCATCGACGAACTGCACAATGAGACCTTCTATGCGAAGGTAGTCTGCGAAGCCAACGGCGAGGTGCATGAAATCGATGCCCGGCCAAGCGATGCCATTGCGATTGCCGTACGGTTCAACGCCCCGCTTTTCGTCACGGAAGAGATCATGAACGAAGCAGGGATACGAGAAGAGCAGAAAGAGGACGGAGAGGAAGGGGAAGAGGAGGTCACCCCAGAAGCTGAGGAACAGATCGCGCTTCCGGTCACTTCCGAAAACAGGCTTGAAGAACTGCAGACGGCCCTGAACGAAGCCATCAGCAACGAAAATTACGAAGAAGCCGCCAGGCTGAGGGACGAGATTTCCCGTCTGAAAAGCAGCTCGTGAGCAGCTTTTTTTCAGGAGAGAAAAAACAGAGAAAAAAAAAGGAGGCCGAAGCCTCCTTTTCTGCGTCAATCTGTCAAAGTCTTACAGGTCGACCCTGAGACCGACCAGCGCGCTGTGGCTGGAGAGATCTTCAACGTTAACAAGAGCGTTCAGATTGAAATCGGTCGTTGCAAAGTAACGATACCGTGCATCAAGCTTGACACCTTTGCTGACCGGGATCGAGATACCGGCACCGAGCTGGTATGCGAGAGTTGTCTCGTGCGTGTCTACTGCAAGGGTAACCGATCCTGATGAATAGGAAATATCATAATCAATAGTTGCTTCAGCATTGATATTTACCTGAGCAATACCGACACCAGCCATGGCATAAAGCTCAACACCACCGCCGACAGGAATGTCATAGAAGCCGTTGGCCATCATCGAATAAATATCGACATGACTGTCAAAGGAAGAGATTCCTGCAAAGTCTTCTCCTTCGTCATAGATTACTGTACCAGCTAAAGAATTTTCAAAGCTGTTTCTCTGGTAGCCGAGTTCAGCTTCAACCCTGAAATCGCCGTAATCGCAACCAAGAGCGGCAACACCGGTAAATCCGGAATCCATAGGCAGAGCAATCATCGGTGATGTGAGGAAAGGAACATCCGGAGAGGTTAAGATCAGGCTTGCTTCAGCATCATTGTACCAGGTAACTCCAGCCAATGCGCTTACGTAACGGGTAGAGGCTTCAGCAGAGACAGGAGTGCTCGCGACGCCAGCAACAGCCAGAACTGCGAGAAGTGAGAGAGTTTTTTTCATTGTTTCCTCCAAATAATTTGAGGGTGTGTGTGAATACAAAAAACAAAACGAGTAAGACGATTCTCCCAAAGATAGAACAAAGAAATATGTATTCCAACAGTTAACCGCTAAAATAAGACAGAACAGTCGGGATTACTTACTCCTGCGTGCCGAAGGTGAACAGGAATTTCCAGCCTCCTTTTTCATCCGGGTATCTGGGCACGGCATCAAATCCGTAGCCGTAATCGAACCCGATCTGGCCGATAATGGGCAGATAGAGGCGCAGACCGACACCGGCGGATTTTTTCAGTTCCCCGAAGTTTACCGATTCGGCATTTTCCCAAAGACCGCCGGCTTCGGCGAATACCAGGCCGTAGATGCTTACCGACTGGGACATGGTCAATGGATAACGAAGTTCGGAAGTGAACTTGGAGTAAACCTTCCCGGCGTAGAGCGTTGAATCCTCATTGTCGGGATCGAGTTTCACGCCCAGGCTTCTGTCGTCGTAACCGCGCAGCGGAACGGTTGGCAGGGAAGACATGCCGCTTCCTCCCATGTAGAAATATTCAGTATAGGGTATATAATCGTTTTCGTTGAAGGTCGAAAGGTACCCGTGCTGGGTCGAGAGGTTGAGTACCAGTTTTCTGGTGATCGGGAAGTACCAGGTCGACCCGGCGGTAAATTTATAGAAATCCACCGAGCCGGGAAGCGGTCCGCCCGCAAGCTGAGCGGTTATCCAGTTGTTGCTGCCCCTTCTCGGAAAAATGGGGTTGTCGATGCTGTTACGGCGTATGGTCTGGGAAATCGAAACTTCATCAGCCTCTTCCGGAGCGTCGGGGAGCTCCTCGATAAAGGTCAGGAACCCTCCCTTCGTATGCAGATATTTCAGTTTCCAGCCGATCGTGAAGTAGTTGTCGGGCCAGGTCAGTCTTCTTCCGACGGAAAGCGTTGCGCCGTACTGGTCGATATCGGTCGGGTTGTCCAGGGTGTCATCCGTGTAGTCATAGGCCATGTGGGTCTTGAATGCAGAGAATCCGAGGGTTGTGGGGCTTCCGAAAGCCCAGGGTTCGGTGAAAGAGAGTGAAAGCGTACGATAGCTGTTGCTGCCGAACTGCCACTGGAAGCCGAGCTTCTGTCCGTCGCCGTGAGGAAGCGGTTTGTAGGCGCTGCGGTTGAAGATATCCTCGAGGGAGAAATTGTTGAATGTTACGCCGAGTGCTCCGGTAAATCCGTTGGAACTGTAGCCTACCGAAGCGTTGAACGTGTCGCTCTGTTTTTCCGCTACGTTGTAGATGACATTGACGGTGTTGTTCTCGGGGTTCGGTTCGATGTCGGGCTCTATTTTCGATGGATCGAAATAGTTGAGCATACTGATTTCCCTGATGCTGCGGACGACGTTCTTGCGGCTGAACGTGTCGCCGGGGATGGAATAGAGTTCACGCCTGACGACGTGGTCTTTTGTTTTCGTGTTGCCTGTGATACTCACCTTATTGATTTCGTAGGGCTCTCCCTCCCTGATGGACACGGCAAGGTCGACGGTACCGGGAGCTGAAACCACTTCGTCTATCGATGTCTTGAAGGAAAGGTAGCCCCTGTCGAGGTACAATGAGCTGACATCGGTGTTGTCCTGGGAATAGTTGAGCCGATCCTGAATCAGTTTCGCATTGTAGAGATCGCCTTTTTTTATCCTGAATGTCTTTCCGAGGATGGCTGTCGTGGCGAAATCCTTGGTATTTCCGGACCAGGTGATGTTTCCGATATGGTATTTGGTTCCTTCCTCCAGATAGATGTCGAGGATGAGGCCTTTACGATCACGGGTGAAATTAAGCTCGTCACGCAGCACTTTAGCGTCACGGTATCCGTTGTTCCTGTAATATTCGACAATATTGTTCTTGTCCTCTTCGAACTTGTCCTTGTCGAGCTTCGGTGCGCCGAAAATCTTGCGCCACCATGAGTTCTGGTGTGTTTCCTTCAGCACCCCCCTGAGCTTGCCCGGTTTGAATGCGGTATTGCCGTGAAAGTTTATTTTTTCGATCGCCACTTTCGTGCCTTCGGTGATGGTGAAAGCTACGCTCACATGATTCCGGCCAAGCTCCTTCAGCTGGAACTCGGCGCCGGCGGTCAGGTAGCCTTTCGTGGCGTAATGTTTTTCAATTTTGTTGGCCGCAGTCAGGAGTTCCTGCTCAACAACCTTTTTGCCGGTAACAAGCGCAGCAATTCGCTTCAGCTCGTCATTCTTGAACTTTCGGTTTCCCTTGAAAGTGACCTCGTCAAGCACCGGCAGTTCGGTGACGATGAATTTCAGGGCGATACTTTTCTGGCCGAGATCGGTCTTTTCGACCTTGATGTCGCTGAAAAGCTGCAGCTGCCAGAGATACTGCAGTGCATTGGTCAGTTCAAGGCCGGGAATTGCAATGCGGCTCATGGACTTGAGAGGCAGGCTTCCGATGAGTTCCTGCTCGTTGACTGATTCCAGCCCGATGAACGATATTTCCCGGATGGTATACAATTCCTTCATCGTCTCGGGAATTGATGCCGAAGTCTGTCCGGTCTGAACTTTTTTTCCTGACGGAAGCTTTTTCGCTTCAGCGCTGTTTCCTTCAGGGTTCAGTGCGAGGGCAACCAGAAGTAAGGGGAGCAGTTTAAGTGATTTTTTCATGGAAGTTTCAGGTGTCAATCGGGTTAATGCTTGCCGGCTGCAATCGTTTTGTTTTGAATCTGTTCACTGGTCTGCCCGAACCTGCGTTCCCGGTTCTGGTACTCCCTTATGGCTTCATATAACTGGGCGCGCCTGAAATCAGGCCAGTAGGTGTTGGTTACATAAATCTCGGTATAGGCGCTCTGCCAAAGCATGAAATTGCTTATCCTGAACTCGCCGCTCGTACGGATCAGAAGTTCCGGGTCCGGCATGGATGCAGTGGAAAGGAACGAATTGAAAAGCTGATCGTCGATCGAGTCGGGCTCGATGCGTCCTGCACTGACTTCGTGCGCTATGGCCCTGCATGCCTGAACGATATCCCATTTTCCGCTGTAACTGAGGGCAATATTGAGGACGAGCTTGCTGTTGTTTTTCGTGAGTTCTATGGTTCCTTTCAGGACAGTGCGGACCTTTTCGGGAAGGAGGTCCATATTGCCGATCACGTTGAAGCGGATGTTGTTGTCATGCAGTTCACGGGTTTCCCTTCCAATGACCTTGACAAGGAGCTGCATCAGGGCGGAAACTTCTTTTTCGGGGCGTTTCCAGTTTTCCGTCGAGAAGGTGAAAAGGGTCAGGCATTGTACGCCGAGTTCGGCGCAGGCCTCGACGATATCCCTTACCGAATCGACTCCGGCAATATGCCCTTCTATTCGTGTTTTTCCTTTCATCCTCGCCCATCTTCCGTTTCCATCCATTATGACGGCAAGATGGGTCGGAATCTCGCACGAAGATTTAAGATCGCTCTGTATTTTTTTATCGGCAACGTCAGGGTCCGAGGAAAACCAGTGGGATTTGAACGTCGATGCAAAATCCATTTGTCTTATGAGTGCCATAAATCCTTGTTGCGTCGTTACAGCCGGACAGCCGGCAACGAAAATCCCTTACGTGAATCCCTCGCCAGTGAAAACATGTCAAATTGAATAATATGCAGTTATTTCTTATTATACAAACATTGGACGGAACGGAAACCCTGCATCAACGGCAATACCTGCCCCGGGCTTTCTTCTCTATAAAATAATCCACAAAGGAAGTGCATTCAAGTAGTTACGAAGAACTGCGTTCAAAGCTTCTTTCCCGGGAAATAACCTGTGAAGAAGTGGCTCGCCATTACCTCGGGCGTATCGAAGCCCATAGCGATGACAATATATTTATAACGGTTTTTCAGGACGAAGTCCTCGACAGGGCGAGGACCCTCGACAGAAAACTCGCCGATGGCGCTCAGCCCGGAAAATTGTACGGGTTGCCGATGGCTATCAAGGACAACATTGCCATGAAAGGAGCCCGGCTTACCTGTGCTTCGAAAATACTCTCCGGCTATGAAAGTGTTTACGATGCCACTGCCGTTTCGAGGCTCGAAGCGGAGGATGCCCTTTTCCTTGGCAAGACCAACATGGACGAGTTTGCCATGGGCAGTTCGAATGAAAATTCTGCGTTCGGAACGGTTCCGAATCCTTTCGATAAAAAAAGGGTGCCCGGAGGAAGTTCCGGCGGTTCTGCGGCTGCCGTCGCAAACGGCCTCTGCCTTGTCGCCCTCGGTTCCGACACCGGTGGTTCTGTTCGACAGCCGGCAGGTTTCTGTGATATCGTAGGCCTGAAACCGACTTACGGGAGAATATCCCGCTTCGGGCTCGTGGCTTTTGCCTCTTCGTTCGATCAGATAGGCGTGCTCGCCCGCAATACCGGTGATGCCGCGCTCGTTCTCGGGGTGATGGCCGGCAGGGATACACATGACGCAACCTGCTCCAGGCGCGATGTTCCGGATTACGCCAAGCAGATGGAGGACGTCCGGGTCGAAGGTCTGAAAATCGGCGTGCCGAAAGCTTTTTTTCCGGAAAACCTCAATTCCGACGTTTCCGGTATCGTCATGGGGAAGCTTCAGGAACTTCGGGAGAAAGGGGCGGAACTGGTCGATGTCACACTGCCTGAAAGCGATTATGCCATAGCGGCCTATTATATTCTCGTCACCGCGGAAGCGTCGTCGAACCTCGCCCGTTTCGATGGTGCGCGGTACGGTTTCAGGGCTTCTGATTCCACAGACCTGTCATCGATGTACGTAAATTCGAGGACCGAAGGGTTCGGCAGGGAAGTGAAGCGCAGGATCATGCTCGGCACGTATGTCCTTTCAGCAGGGTACTATGATACCTACTACAAGAAGGCGCAGCAGGTCCGGAGGGTGTTTCAGGACAGATACCGTGAGGCGCTCGAAAAAGTCGATGTGATCGCCGGCCCCACCTCTCCCTTTCCTCCGTTCGGAATAGGCGACAAGACCGGTGACCCGCTCGAGATGTACCTCGCCGATGTGTTCACCGTCCCGGCGAGCATTGTCGGCATGCCTGCGGTGAGCGTTCCTGTCGGCCTCGATTCCCTCGGACTTCCGGTCGGCATGCACCTTGTCTGTAATTTTTTCGAGGAGGGCAAGCTGCTCGGTATCGCCGGAAAAATCCAGCGTCAGGCCTGAGAGAACGGAGATATTTTTATAACCATATAATTCAGCTTTCTTTATGAGCGTTTTAGTCGACAGGAACACCCGTCTGCTCGTTCAGGGGATCACCGGTTCGGAAGGCACCTTCCACACCTCCCAGATTCTCGAGTACGGCACGAATGTAGTGGCAGGAGTAACGCCTGGAAAGGGAGGCAACCTCTACCATGGCAACGACAGGGACAAATTCTGCCGTCCGGTCCCTCTTTTCAATACCGTAAAGGACGCCGTCGAAAAAGCGGAAGCAAATGCCACGGTTATTTTCGTACCTGCGGCTTTTGCGGCAGATGCCGTCATGGAAGCTGCAGATGCAGGCCTGAAAGTGATTATCTGCATCACGGAAGGTATCCCTGTAAACGACATGATGAAAGCGTATGCGTTCGTAAAAGCGAAGGGTGCGGTCCTTGTCGGTCCCAACTGTCCGGGCGTCATCACTCCCGGGGAAGCGAAAATCGGCATCATGCCCGGCTTTATCCATAAAAAAGGCTCGATCGGGGTTGTTTCACGCAGCGGAACCCTCACCTACGAAGCCGTGCATCAGCTCACCAATGTCGGGCTTGGTCAGTCCACCTGCATCGGTATCGGCGGCGATCCGATCATCGGCACCCGGTTTATCGACGCAATCAAACTGTTCGCAGAAGATGATGAAACCGAAGGCCTTATCATGATCGGCGAAATCGGGGGAAGCGCTGAGGAAGAAGCTGCCGAGTATATCAGGGAGCATTTCCGCAAACCGGTTGTCGGTTTCATTGCCGGGAGAACGGCACCTCCGGGCCGCAGGATGGGTCATGCCGGCGCTATCGTGTCCGGCGGAAAAGGTACTGCGGAAGATAAAATCAGGGTTATGGAAGCAGCAGGCATCCATGTCGTCGAGAGCCCTGCCGATCTTGGCGAAGCCATGCTCAAGGCACTTGGGCGTTGATTTATCAACAGCTGTCCGTTTTCTTGGAAATGCAGAATGCCCGAGGCTGAAACCTCGGGCATTTTTGTATGGGGATGGTGATTTATTCCTCTTTTGTCATCGCGGTATCATCATTCTGAAAGAGCATATTGACCTTTGCAGTCTTGAACATACCACTCCTTCCAGCTCCGCCACCTTACCGTCGGCATCTCTGATATTTCGTATATTGCCAGTGTGTTTTTTCCAGTCATCATCGATGATAAACCGGGTGATACAATATTGCTTTTTCTTTTTACCGTTCGAAATAGACATACCAGTTGAAAACAATGAAAGATCCGGCGTTACAACTACAATCCGCCCTGATTCTTCACCAGCAAGGGAAGCTGCTTCAGGCAGAAGCGCTCTATAAAGCTGTTCTTCGTCTGCAGCCAGCCAATTTTGATGCGATTTTCCTTCTGGCGACCGCTGCTGCACAGCAGAAGAAATATGATGAAGCCCTCATTCTGTTCGAAAGGGCGCATAAACTGAATTCCCGGCATCCAGAGACGCTGAACAATCGGGGGAACGTGCTCAAGGAGCTTAAGCGTTATGAGGAGGCACTCGCAAGTTATGATCTTTCGTTATCCGTCAGACCGGGGAATGCAGAAACGTATACAAACCGCGGTGTTGCCTTGCAGGAACTCAAGCGGTATGAAGAAGCCCTTGCCAGTTATGATCGGGCTGTTCTCCTGAATCCGCGCAACGCAGTGATATACAACAATAAAGGGGTGGTGTTGCAGAATCTGAAGCGGTATGAGGAAGCGTTTTCGAGTTATAATAAAGCGATATCCCTGAAGGTCGATTACGCAGAGGCATACAACAACCGGGGTAACGCGCTCCGGGAGCTTTGCCGTTATGACGAATCTCTGGAAAGCTACAGCAAAGCGTTTTTATATATCCGGGATTATCCTGAAGCATATAACAATCAGGGTAATACGTATTTAAAAATGCACCGTTATGAAGAAGCGAATTCAAGTTATGAGAAGGCAATTACTCTCAGGTATGATTATGCAGAGGCATTGAATAATTCCGGCAATTGCCTGCAGGAATTGAAACGATATGTTGAAGCTATAAAAAGATATGAAAACGTGTTTGCTGTTAAGCCCGATTATGAAGGTATTATCGGTAATCTGCTTATTGCCAGGATGAAGATTTGTGAATGGATCAACATCGAGGCATCAGTGAAGGCAATTCTTGACGATATTGAAAAATTTGATAAATCCGTTGATCCTTTTTGTTTCCTTGCATTTTATGATTCAATCACCTATCAGAAAAAAGTAGCAGAAATAAATTCAAAGAAAGTTGACCCTGATACAGTTCTCCTGCCGGCGATAAAAAAGGCAAAACGCCAAAAAAAAATCAACATAGGATACTATTCTGCGGATTTTCGTAATCACCCACTTTCTATGTTATTGGCCGGCATGTTCGAATCACACGACAGGGAACGTTTCGAAATAACTGCTTTTGCATTTGGTCCAGATACCAATGATGAAATGAGAATCAGAGTATCCGCTGCATTTGACCGTTTTATCGATATCCGCACTATGTCTGATGTCGAGGTGGCGGAATTGTCCAGAAAGCTCGGCATCGATATCGCGATTGATCTTGGAGGTTATACCAGATTTTGTCGTACTGGTATATTTGCATTGTATACAGCTCCGGTACAAGTCAGCTATATGGGTTATCCCGGAACCATGGGCGCAAGATATATCGATTACATTATCGCCGACCCGCTTCTCATACCGGAAGAAAGCAGGTATGCTTACACCGAAAAAGTTATTTATCTGCCTGATACCTATATGGTCAATGACAGAAAACGGGAAATATCCGGAAAAGTATTTTCAAGGAAGGAATTCGGGCTACCGGAAACAGGATTTGTCTTCTGCTGTTTCAACAATAATCATAAAATATTACCACCTGTATTTGACAGCTGGATGAGGATTTTGAAGAAGGTCAAAGGGAGCATTCTCTGGCTCTTGGAGGATAATGAATATGCAACCGTCAATCTTCGGAAGGAGGCTGTCAAGAGAGGAATTGATGCAGACCGCCTTGTATTCGCCAAACGCATGAAAGTTGACGAACATCTTGCGAGGCACCGTCTTGCTGATCTGTTTCTCGATACTCTTCCCTATAACGCGCATACGACCGCATGCGATGCCTTGTGGGCGGGATTGCCGGTATTGACCCGGACCGGTGAATCTTTTGCGAGCAGGGTAGCAGCCAGCGTACTTTCTGCCATACGGTTGCCGGAGCTTATTACACATTCTCAGGAAGAGTATGAAGCCCTTGCCGTGGAGCTTGCTTTGTTCCCGGGAACATTGACTGCGATCAAAGAGAAGCTCGAATGTAACAGGCTGATAGCGCCCCTTTTCGATACAGAGCGCTTTACCAGGCATATCGAACAGGCCTATACACAAATTTATGAGCGCTACCATGCCGGTCTGACACCGGATCATATTTTTGTGAGGACTGAGGGTTGAGGACCGGGAAGTGGGGGCTTGAAAGTTCAAAGCAGGAATTTCCAAATCCCACTATCCATATCCCGGTTCCCAAAAACAGCTCCTACGGAGCTTAAAACTTCCCACATCCCACTTTCCAGACCCCAGTCCCCAGACCTCAGTCCCCAGATCCCAGACCCCATCTACAATTCAATACCTTCGAGGCGATCTTCGAGGTCGGAATAGATCTCCTGGAGTTTCTCTATCATGTCCGGGTCGGCGTTCCACATGCCGCGGCCGCTCGCTTCGAGCATCCTGCCGACAATGTTCTTGAAGGCTTTCGGGTTCACCTTCATGAGGCGCTCGCGCATTTTCGGATCCATGGCATAGGTCTCGGCGGCTTCCTTGTATACCCAGTCGTCGACGCCCTTGGTGACCGCGTCCCAACCGAGCATATAGGTGAAGCGGTTGCTGATTTCGGTTGCGCCGCTGTGACCCTGTTCGAGCATGGTCTCGAACCATTTCGGGTTGAGCAGTTTGCTGCGGAACTCCACCTTGAGCGCCTTGTCGGCATCGTCGACCTTGACGTCGGCGGTGAAGGTTTCCACATAGTTCAGCTTGACGTTGTCGCCTTTCGGGTTGCGACGTCGTGCCGAGAGCTGCAGGGCACCCGATGAGGAGAAGTAACGGTCGATGTCCGAGATGCCGAACTCGGCCGAGTCGACCTGCTGAACGACACGGTCCACCGTGCTGAGAAGTCCTTTCAGGATGTCGGTCTGCTGGTCGCCGTAGCGGTTGCCGCCATAGGCGAAGCCGGTGCGCTTGATGAACATGTTGTCGAGGTCCTCCTCGGATTCCCATGCGGAATCCTCGACCAGCTCCTCGACCTGGGAACCGTAAGCTCCCGGCGCCTGGGTGAAGAGACGCGATGTGGCGCTTTCGAAATCCCTGCCTTCGGCGATGGCCGCATCGACATGCTTGCGGATGTGGTTCATTTCGTGCGGTTCGATGGCTTTCGCAGCGTCCTTGACCAGTTTGTCGAGATGATCGACAAGCACTCCGAAGGTGTCGCGGAAGATCGAGCTGATCTGGATGAGTACGTCGATACGCGGGCGTCCGAGCTTTTCGAGAGGGATCAGGCCGTAATGGCTGATCTTGCCCTGGGCGTCGTAAGCGGGTTCAGCGCCGACGAGGCTGATGATGACCGCGACGGCCTCGCCTTTGCTCTTGATGGTGTCGAGGCCCCAGAGTACCTGGGCGATGGTTTCGGGGTACTGGCCGTTGTTCTCTTCGAGGTGGCGCCTGATGATGGTGTCGGCGATCTGTTTGCCTCTCTTGAACGCCAGTTCCGATGGAATGCGCCACGGATCGATGGCGTGGATGTTGCGGCCGGTCGGCAGTATGCCTGCGCCGTCGCGTACCAGGTCACCGCCTGCGCCGGATGGTATGTATTCTCCCTTAAGGGCGCGAAGGAAGCTCTGCATTTCCTGGCGGTTGTCCTGCAGTGCGTGTTTCAGGGCGAGCCCGTCCTGCAGGGCGGCGTTGATGGCCTCGGTCATTTCCTGCGAAGGTTTCGTCCCTCCGGCAATCTGGTTGAACAGGGCAGCGGGGTTATTGTTGCCGAAGATGGTCCCTTCGATGAAAACCCTGGTGTGTTCGTCGATCTCCTCGCGTGCTTTCATGGCCTTCGGTTCACCCTTGCGGGCACGGGTCGCGAGAGCGGCGTAGTCGCCGTAGGAGGCGCTGTTGCCGGTTGCCTGCATGATGATCGAGGGCAGCGATTTCTCGTTGCCGCGCACTTTCAGGTATTCGGTGATGGTGGTGACCTGGGTATCGAGTTTCGGCGTTTCGCCGAACACGTGCAGCGAGTTGGAGATCAGGCGTCCCTCGAGCTCCATGAGGTAGGTGTAGAGGCGGCTGATGTAGTTCTGGAAGGTCTCGCCCTCGATGCGCGGGCAGTCGTCGGTGAGGTTGAGCTGCTGCGCTTTGTTGATGATGACTTCCTCGGTCTCGATGTCCACGATTTTCTCGAGTCCGCGCTCGCGGTAGTCGTTCAGCATCTCCTTGAACGCCGGAAGCTCCTTGTAGAGACCTGCGCGGGCGAGCGGAGGGATGTTGTGCGAAATCATGGTGGCGTAGCCGCGGCGCTTGGCGATGTTGGCTTCGCTCGGGTTGTTGACCGGGTAGATGTAGAAATGCGGCACCTCGCCGAGCAGCGCGTCCGACCAGCAGTCGCCGGTAACGCCGAGCTGGAGGCCGGGCATCCATTCGACTGTGCCGTGCATGCCGACATGCACCATGGCGCTGGCGTTGAAAATGCGGCTGATCCAGCGGTAAAAGCCGATATACTGGTGGTGCGGTGTGTTTTCCTTGTCGAAGAGCAGGCGCATCGGGTCGCCCTGGATGCCGAGTCGCGGCTGGACGCCGATGAAGATGTTGCCGAGCGTGATTCCGCCGATGAAGCAGTTGTCCGGCTTGACCGGTGCGACTTCGCCGGGGAAGCCGCCCCAGCGCGCTTCGATGCGTTCGCGTTCGCGTACGCTTGTTATCGAGTTATACTGCTCGCGGGTGAGGGAGAAACACTCCTGTTCATGGGCCTGTATCTCGAAATCGGTTGCATTGTCGAGCATGGCGAGCAGGGCTTCGGGAGATTCCGGAAGCTCGCCCGTGCTGTACCCTTCGGCGCGCAGCGAGAGCAGGATATTGTAGATGCTTTTCGGTACGTCGAGCAGGGCGGCACTGGCCTTTTTGCCCATGCCCGGCGGATAGTCGTAGACGACGAGGGCAATTTTTTTATCCCTGTTCGGGAGGTGACGAAGGTCGGAAAACTTTTTGGCGATTCCCGAGAGCCTTTCGAGTCGGTCGGGAACGGTTTGCAGGCGTCCATCCCTGATGGCGCCGAGCACGACCGGGCAGACTGCGCCGTCCATCTCGGGCAGCGAGTAGGTCATGGCCGACTGCAGGGGCACGACGCCCTGCGACTTCCACGAATTGAAATCCTGTATGAAAAGAGGCTGCGAAACCACGTAGGGTGCGTTGATCTTGCCGAGGATCTCGTCGCGGGCGGCGGCCGAAGCGCCCGGTGTGGTGGCACCGGCAGGACCTCCGACGAAGCCGAAGCCCATCATGTTGACAAGCATATCGACGTTCGAGTGCGTGAACCACTCCCTCGCGGCAACGTGTCCTTCGACACCCATCACGAAAACCGGCAGGGGATTCAGTCCCTTAGCCTCGATGGCGCGGATGGTGTTGTCGATATATTCCTTTTCCTGCAGGAGGTGTTTGCGGAAAAAGAGCATGGCGATATTGCGTTTCTTCGATGCATTTTTATCGCGCTTGTGGAGCCATTTTTCGTAGTGGTGCAGATCCTTCTGGTATTCCGGAGCATCGGGGTGGTAGAAGCCCATGGTCGGAACCTCCTGCACCTTTTCGGCTTTGACCCCTATTTCGAAGTACTCGGCCATGATGTAGTTGAACATCGCGGCCAGGTTGTCGGTGGTCGGATGCATCCAGTAGGTGTAGACCTGCATCCAGTTCCTGAAATCCTTCGCCTTCTTCGGGATCAGCGGCAGCATGGTGCGCATGATCTTCAGAAGTTTCATGTAACCGTACAGCGCATCCTCGTCCCGCCCTTTCACGAGCATTTTCGCAACTTTCTTCACGATATCGGGCATGCCGCTTCCGTCGCCGGCCACGACATAATTGCCGATTTTTGTCATCTGCATCACTTCCGGCATCGATTCGTAGGCGAAGATCACCTTGACCTTCGATTGCTGGAGTTGCTCCTTCATCCAGTCGGCCTGCTGCTTGAACTGGATCAGGGTGGTAAAGACGCAGTCCGCATTGTGGATCGCTTCCGCGGCTGCGGGGTTCTGATGCTCGAGGTCCTGATCGGTCCATTGGGTGAGCTCGGCATGAGCGGATATTTTATCCGTCACTTCGCGCCATACCCTCTGGTTGCATTGTTCCATCCCGACAATAGCGGCGATTCTGATTTTATCGTGCATAGATAATACTGAGTGGTGTGCGGTTGATGGTAGAAACGGGAATGCAAAATGTAATAAAATCCCGTGACGATTGCCAGCGGGGGCACTATTTAATTTGCTCTGGTACCCGGTTACCGCCAGAGCTGTTCCTGCTGATTTCCATTCTCTGCCTGCACATAGATTTTGCCGAGCGACATGGTCAAGCCGGGCTCATGCGTTTTAACTTGCAGTGCTTTCATCAGTTGACCTTACCTGGTCAAGAGCCTGTGCAATGACAGGTATCGGCATTGCAAAAAAAAACGGCCCCCTTGCGGAGGCCGGCTTTGGTGTTGCTGATGTTCTACGTCCGACTCATGTCAGAATAGGAAATCCACGCCAAGGATGAAATTGCGTCCTGGTGCGCGGTACCATTCCGCTTCCTCGTACTGCACGTTGAAGATGTTCTTGCAGAGGAAGTTCAAGCCGATGTTTTCGGAGGCCTGATATTTCAGCCCTGTATTGAACACTACGAAATCGCCGGGATAGTTCAACCCCTCAGGATTGGGGTAGGTGCTGACTGCCTTGTATTTGCCGACATAGCGCCCAGTCACGTTCAGTGACAGTTTTGTTATTGGCTTATAGGTTACGCTGAGTGATCCTGTGTGCTCAGGGCGGTAAGCAAGCCATTCAGGGTCAGGGTTCTGGTTGCCTGCGAGAGCGGCGGCATCACCCGTTTTGTCTTTCGCATTCATGTAGGCATAGCCAAGGCTGATGTTCCAGTAATTGCTTGGCCTGACATTGAGGCTTGTCTCGATGCCCCAGATACGTGCTTTTGCAATGTTGCGGTAATTGAAAATGATGGGGAAACCCATTGGATTGATGTTCCTCGATTCAATCAGGTTGTCGTAATCGTTCAGATATGCTGCGATATCGAGAGAGACCTTGTCTCCGAACTGTTTGAACATACCGATCTCATACCCGGTCATGGTTTCCTTGTCAAGAGCCGGATTCGGGTTGCCCATAAACAGACCTGCGTCACGGACAAATCGCTCTGAGATAGTCGGAGCACGGAAGCTCTTGCCCCAGGATGCACGGAAACTCATATCGTCCATGGCTTTCCAGTTAAGGGCGATACGTGGGCTGAAGGCATCAACCGATTGATTTTCGATAGGTACTCCGTAAACAGGAGCATGAGTGACATAATTAAAATATGAAACTGCATCTGCATCGATACCACTCCAGTCATACCGTAAAGACAACAGTGCGGTCAATTTGTCTGACAGCTTCCATTCGTCCTGAAGAAAAGCAGCGATGTTTTTTTCCTGAATATCACCAAGTTGACCAGGGACTGGCATCGTTGCGGTGTATTGAGTCGATTCAACATTGACAATATTTCCGTCGATACCGAAAAGCAGGCGATGATTGTCAAGAGCTCTCCAGTCAAATTTTAAACCCGCGCCATATCTGCTTGAACGGTTCTCATTGAATTCGCCAGATTCTCTGTCGTATACGAGAAAACTATATGGCCCAAAAGGAGTTGAAAAAGTGAAACCATATTGTTGCAATGCATCAGTCGGATTGTAATCAATTCTGTACTTGTTGTAAGTATAATACAGCCTTGCGTCAAACGTTAACTTATCGCTTATCATATTGACATAGTTAAGCCCGGCAAGAACATCCCTGCGAGTAACGATATCGTCTTCATATACCCAGTTTGCGAGATCGTAAGCTCTTTCAGGATATGGGGTATAAATTACACTTGGTGGAACAACTGGGAATCCAACAAAAGAAGCTGACATGTCATATGGCCAGGTGCTGACATAACCTGCTTCGGTTTCACTGTATGACGCCGAGAGTTGCAGGTACTGCTTTGCATTGATGTCGTACCGTGCTTTAAGCTTAACGTCGTTCAACAGCGTTTGCGAGTTTTTGCGATAGCCATCGTCTTCGCTGTGAGTGTAAAGCAGGTTATAACTGAATTTTCCTTTCTTGTCCCCGAGACCGACATAGGTGTTCCAGAACCAAGGGGTGTACCCATCGCGATAGACACTCTTGTCGCTGGACGGAGGCGCATCGTAAAAACCGCCACTGACGCCTGCTCTGACTTCGAATTTTTCCGGGAGGTAACCGAAAACATTGACAACACCTCCCATTGCACCCGAACCGTAGAGTGTGGTCGAGGCTCCTTTGACAACCTCGATCTTGTTCGCGGAGTTCATATTGATATTGGTCCAGACGATTCCACCCGTTTCAGGTGTGCTGAGTGGAATACCATCGTAGAATGCGGCAACACGGGTACCGATGCCGCCTCCCTGGAAGGTGTTCGAACCGCGGATCTGGACGGTGGAGGCACTGTAGCCGGATGAACGGTTGATGTTCACACCCGGTACCGTCTCGAGTGATTTGTCGAGCGAAGGACTGGGCTCGCGTTTGATTGTCTCCGCGGATACGACGTTTGTCGTCGTTGGAACGTCAAGCCTGTCCTGCTTGTAGAGGGCGGCACCGACCACGACTTCCGAAGCCATGATGGTGGTTTGTCCGAGGGAGAGGTTGATCGTCGAGGTCTGGCCGGAGCTTACGTTCACGATCTGGTTCGCGGGAGTGTATCCGACGAGGGAGATCGTGATTTTCTGGGATTTCGCGGGAACGTTCTGGAGGGTGAAGTTGCCGTTCATGTCGGTTGCCGTGCCGATGGTTGTGCCGGCTACGACTACTGAGGCTCCATAGACGCCTTCTCCGTCAGACTTGTCGGTGATCTTTCCCCTGACTGTACCGGTATCGGCCCCGTAGGAGGGCAGAGGGACCAGCAGGGCCACGAGGCAGAAAGCCGAAAGTACAAAACGGA
>JAAXVR010000048.1 GCA_013335405.1 Chlorobiaceae bacterium | reverse complement strand
TCTTCAGAATTTTGCTCCTGAACGCAGGACCTCCGGGAATCACTTCGTTGACGACGGTGTACTCGTTCTCGGTCTGCAGTTTCGCCCCGATCCCTTCCAGAGAACGGCTCATGTCGATCTGGAAGTTGTCGTACTCGTCGGGAGAAAAATAGCTCGTATGGGGATCGAACGATGTGGCTACCGCATTGATATACGCCTGGAAAGCGTCTTCGGGCTTCTGGCGGCCAAGGACGCGCAATCGGCTGGTATAGCTCTTGGCCAGCGTGCCTCTTATCGATGAATTGTTTTCGCCGGAATACTTCAGGTTGAGCCACTGGTATTTGAGCTCTTTTCTCCATTGTTCCAGAAGCTGGCGCCTGTCGGATGGCCAGGGATCCGACTTGCGATCGATATCGAGGGTTTCGGACACGGAAAAATTGAAATTGGCGGTATCGACGAGCGCTCTCATGAAAAGCATCTTCTCCCTTGCCCGCTTCAGAAAAAAGTTGTAGATGGCAAACCCGGCGTCGGACCTTCCTGCAAGAAATTCGTCGTCGATGCGGGTTGCATACAGCCTGCGCAGGTTGCCGACTTCCACCGCCGTAAACAGGTTTTTATCGGCATCGAGATTTTCGATATACCGCCTGAAGATTTCTCCTGACAGGGAGTCTTTGACCGAAAGCTTCCTTATGTGGTTCTGCAGCAGGTTCCGGGTGATATATTTTCCCGCTTCTTCTTCGGAAGGCGTCGGCCTGAGAATCATGTTCGCAGGATATACAACGGTTTTTCCCCGGTTATCGGCTGAAACAGCTGACGTGCTTCCCAGAAGAACGATGATGAGAAGCAGACTTGTTCTATACATTTCCAGGCAGGTTGATGGAGGATTTCGAGCCGGGAACAGGACTGATATTGAACGGAAAAACAACAAATATATTATATTGTCCACCGCCCGAGGGTACCGTCGCCGGTTTGCAGCCTGAAGCATCGATTCAGCGGACGTAATAATAACAAAAGGAGAGCTTTCCATGCAAAAGAAAAATATCAGCTATAAAGAACTTGGACTGTGCAACAGCAGAGTGCTTTTCAGCAAGGCCGTTTCAGGAGGGTATGCCATTCCCGCCTACAATTTCAACAACCTCGAACAGATGCAGGCCATCATCATGGCTTGCGTTGAAACCTCGTCACCGGTCATCCTCCAGGTCTCGAAAGGTGCACGAAGCTACGCGAATGAAACGCTGCTTCGCTATCTTGCACAGGGTGCTGTTGCCTTTGCCGAAGAGCTTGGCACCCCGATTCCAATCGTTTTGCACCTCGATCATGGTGACAGCTTCGAGCTGTGCAAGGAGTGTATTGAATCAGGCTTTTCGTCAGTGATGATCGACGGCTCGCATCATTCATATGAAGATAACGTCAAGCTGACCAGAAAAGTTGTCGAATTCGCACATCAGCACGATGTGACTGTCGAAGGAGAGCTCGGCGTACTGGCCGGTATCGAGGATGACGTCGTCGCCACCGCCCACACCTATACACAGCCCGATGAAGTTGAGGATTTCGTTTCGAAAACCGGAGTTGACAGCCTTGCAATCGCTATCGGCACTTCCCATGGAGCGTTCAAGTTCAAACCGGGCGAAGACCCGAGAATCCGTCTCGATATCCTGCAGGAAATCGAACAGCGTATTCCCGGATTTCCGATCGTACTGCACGGAGCTTCTTCCGTTCCGCAGGAGCTTGTGAAAACCATCAACGAACATGGCGGAAAACTGAAAGATGCCATCGGCATAGGGGAAGACCAGCTTCGTCTTGCTGCCAAATCTGCCGTATGCAAGATCAACATCGACTCGGACGGTCGCCTTGCCATGACTGCCGCAATCCGCAAGGTTTTCGATGAAAAACCGGAAGAGTTCGACCCGAGAAAATATCTCGGTCCTGCCCGTGATGCTCTTAAAAAGCTCTATATCCACAAGATCATCAACGTTCTCGGCTCGAACGGGAAGGCTTGATCGCGATTCAGGAAAGAAAAGGCTGTCCCGGTTTTTCTTCCGGGACAGTCTCGCTTCCGGGAATACCCCGGAAGAATCCGCAACTCATTCCGAACCGAGAAGTCGGCATGCGGTATAGGCAAGCAGTCCGCTGCCGGCGAGAAGGGCTTTTTCGTCAGGGTTGAACACGGGAGAATGCAGGGTATTCTCTTTTTTCTGTTCCCTTCCTCCGGTACCTATCTGCCAGAACGTCCCGGGACATGCCTTGAGATAGTAGGAAAAATCCTCTGCGGTCATGACCGGGTCACAGGCGAGAACATTTTCCTCGCCAAGGTATTCGCTACAGATGGCTTCAGCCTTTTCAGTAACCGCAGGGTCGTTGTAGAGAACCGGATAGCCATTCATGATTTCGACTGAGGCTTCAACGCCGAGACCTTCGGCGACATGCATGACCGTATTGCGCAGCTTTTCATGCAGAAGTGACCGCACTCCCTCGTTCATGGTCCGCATGGTTCCGGACATGGTGACCTGCCGGGGAATGACGTTCGGGGCTTTACCCCCATGAATCGATGCGATAGAAACGACTGCCGGTTCATGAGGAGGAACGACGCGGCTTACAAGATGCTGGACGGCGGTGATGATATGGGCCGAAGCAAGCAGAGGGTCAGCCGCTTTGTGCGGAGCGGAAGCATGCCCGCCCTGTCCGGTCACCGTTATAGAGAATTCGTCGGCCGCAGCCATGAAACTGCCTTTGCAGAGCGCTACCTTTCCGGCCTCAACCGTCGAAAAACAATGCTGCCCGATAACAGCCGAAGGTTTGAACCGGTCAAAAAGACCTGCTTCCAGCAATGGTTTTGCACCACCCGGAGCTTTCTCTTCCGCTGGCTGAAATATGAGAAGCACATCGCCTTCGAGTTCATCCGAAAGTGAAGAGAGGATGTTGGCTGCACCCAGCAGCATTGCCGTATGCATATCATGACCGCAGGCGTGCATTTTTCCCTGTTCCAGGGAACAGAACCCATGACTGTTCTCCTCATTCAGCGGAAGCGCGTCGATATCCGCCCGCAAAGCGACAAGCTTTCCTGCCCCGCCTGCCTTTTTTCCCCGGACAACCGCAACGACTCCCGTCTCGAGCATTGATGGTTCTACGGTTATGCCGAGATTTTCAAGATACTCCCTTATCAGGGCGGTCGTTCTTCTCTCTTCGTATGAAAGCTCCGGATGGGCATGGATATCCCGCCGGAGAGCGACAACTTCCAGGTAAATCTCTTCAGCACATTTCCGAATCCTCGAGGCAAGCAGCGTGGATGATTCTGTCGTCATAAGTAGATCGTTGTGATGTAACCCGGTTCCTGCATCGTTTGTATCTCTGTGCGCCAACGGAAAATAACCATCACTCCTGCTGTGCCGTCACCGTCAGACTCCGCAGGATTTATGGCAGGGGTCCGGAAATTCTGCAAGCAGGAACAAAACCAGAGAGGGTTGCAAGCCGTTCCCGGGCATGAGCTTACGGATCCAGGGCAAAAAAGGCATACCGCCTGGATACGTTCTGATGCGATTTGGCGGTTGATTGGTTTAAAGTACAAATATTGGGGTAAAAAGGAAAAACTGACCTGTGATGCACTGAGCCATTACCGCAGTCCGGTTGCATGAAACACTTGCAATATCGGTAAACAGTGATTATTATGCACGTGATTACCGATATTCCGATATAAGGCAGACTGTAAAACCAAAACAGGCATGGACTGCAATGGAAAATGTTCATTCTCTCGGGCATCGTATCAAAACCGCTCGCAAACACTTCAAGCTCCGCCAGGAAGAGTTCGGTGCGAAAATCGGGATTTCAGCCAACCGGGTTTCCGAAATCGAAAACGGGAAGGGCGGCACCAATGCCTCGGTCCTCATCGCGATGTGCCGTGAATTTCCTCTGGATCCGCAATGGCTTTTTTCAGGCAAAGGAAAAATGCTTGCTGTGTCTGATGAAAAATCGCAGCCCGGAAAGGATATCGGCTCACTTCTTGCCTCACTGGAAAGGCAAATTGCAAGAATCGGCCTCAAAGAGAGCGATGAACCCGGCAGTGTGACAAAAGTGCCGCTCTACGGGTATGCGGTGCCTGCGGGAATTCCCGATCCGGCAACGGGTGAGATCGAGGAATACCTGGACATCCCGGCATCATGGACACAGAACAGGAAGAACGTCTACGCCCTCAAAGTCAACGGCGACAGCATGACCGGCATCGGCATCATGAAAGGCGACATCCTGCTCGTGGAAGCCCGCGAAAAAGCAAGGGACGGCCAGGTTGTCATCGCCAGCGTCAACGGCGAGGTTACCGTCAAGACTCTCTGCGTAAGCAACGGAGGGGTCGTTTCGCTCGCTCCCGAAAACAGCCGCTATCGCCCCATTGTCATAACACCGGATATGGATTTCCGAATTCAGGGAATAGTGCTGGCCGCTGTCCGGCATTACTGATACCACTATACCCTTTCGGCACCGATTCCGCGCTGCCTCAGCCAAAGATGAAAATTTCAGGCGTTGCAGAATCGGAGAGCGGTTATCACGCCGAAACATACCGATTGAAATACAACAAATCATTGCGAAGCATTCACATGGTCATTCGGCACACCTGCCGTTTTGTTCCTGAAAGCCCCTCAAGGCAACACCGGTCCCGGACCCGTCGCGTATAGCGCTGTTGAATAATATTTCCTGTTAACAGAGGAAAAAAATACATTGACAGGATACAACCGCCTATTACCGATTGATACTCCATGAAACATCCCTCGAACTTTAACCGGTTCAAACACCGGCTTGACGTCTGGATGTATCTTGTATTTCGTAAAACAAGAGCATATAAAGGGAATTCGCAGGAGTTCGTCAGATTGAACTGGGCGACCTTTCTTGCCCAGCTCAATTTCAACCAGGATTTTCCCTTTCTTCTGGTGGCTGTTTTCGTAGGACTGGTTACGGGTTATGTCGCCGTCATTTTTCATGAAACAATAAAGATCATAAGCTCTTTTCTTTTTCAGGGCACAACCGCACTCTACCAGACATCCTTCAACAATGTCACCCGTCTTGTTCTGCTCCCGTTAATACCGGCTGTTGGCGGCCTCTTCGTCGGACTGTACAATTACCTGATCGTAAAAACTCGCCCGGAACACGGACTTGCCTCAGTTATCAAATCAGTGGCGCAAAAAGAAGGGAAAATCCCCACGAAAAACTGGATACACAAAACAATTGTTTCCGTGATAAGTATCGGCACCGGCGGAGGCGGAGGACGGGAAGCGCCTATCGCCCAGGTCGGAGCGTCGATAGGTTCGACAGTTGCACAATTGCTCAATTTTTCACCGGCGAGAACAAGAACACTGCTTGGTTGCGGAGCCGCAGCTGGTTTATCGGCAGTCTTCAATGCACCTATCGGTGGTGTAATGTTCGCTGTGGAAGTTATACTGGGGGACTTCAGCGTAAAAACGTTCAGTCCGATTGTCATTGCCGCAGTAATCGGCACGGTCATTTCAAGAAGCATCCTCGGCAACAACCCGACATTTCAGGTCCATGAATACAGTCTTGTTTCAGACACAGAGCTTGTTTTTTACTTCTCACTCGGAATTCTCGCCGGCCTGTCAGCGGTACTCTTCATCCGAACGTTCTATTTCATTGAGGAACTGCTGAAAAAAACAGAGAAAAAGTATGGCATTCCCTGCTGGGCAATGCCTGCCGTTGGGGGGTTGCTGTGTGGTCTCGTCAGTATGTGGGTACCGGAACTCTACGGGTTCAGTTACGATGTCATAAACAACGCACTTGTGGGGCAAGAATCCTGGAAAACGATGGTCAGTGTCTATTTTCTGAAACCGGTCGTGGCCGCTTTTACCGTTGGTTCCGGTGGCGCAGGTGGAATGTTCGCCCCTTCCATGAAAATGGGAGCGATGCTCGGAGGCATGTTCGGAAAAGTCGTTCATGGACTTTTTCCAACGATGACAGCAACGTCGGGCGCGTATGCCCTCGTCGGAATGGGGGCTCTTACAGCCGGAATCATGAGAGCTCCACTGACCGTTATCCTGATCCTTTTTGAAATAACCGGCCAGTATGAAATCGTGCTTCCGATCATGTTTGCCGCTGTAACCGCCTCCCTGGTCGCAAGGCTTGCCTATCCGTATACAATGGAAACCTATGTTCTGGAAAAAGAAGGTATCAAGGTCGGTTTCGGCATCATGCTGACAATAGCCGGAAACATCAGTGTAACCGATATCATGCGCAAGAAATTTGTAAGGTTTACCGACAAGACCAATGCGGAAACAATCATCGACGCATTTCATAAAACACTGGAATCAAATTTTTTCATAACCTCGGCCAGCGGCGCTCTGGTGGGAATCATCGGTCTCGAGGAAATGAATGCACTCCTCAAAGAAAGGATATTCACCGGTATCAGAGCCGAAGACATCGTAAAGAAAAATGTTACCGTTCTGTATGACACTTCGAAACTGGACGAAGCCCTGAAAATATTTGAAATAACCGATTATACGTACCTGCCGGTCATTTCCTCTTCAGATGGCAAACTCATAGGTGTCCTGAAACAGGATGAAACATTCTCCTATTACCGTAAGCAAATGAGCTTTCTGACTAATGACGAGATAGAATTGCCGAAGTCCGGGAAGCAATAAGCTCTTGTCAAACCTCACAAAACAACTGCTTTTACGGAACAGGGAAATTTCCGCGTCGATGCCCTCAGGGGTGGAAAAAAGCGCGAAACAGTGCGCATCTTCATCCGGGAACAGTGTATTTTTTCATGAGAAAATCCCGCAGGAGTTATACAACTTCTCTGCAGACATGGGCACAGAAATCGTACAAACGGAAGTTCCGCCATACCCGAACGCTTTCTTTCCTTGAAACTGATTTTGTGCTTTCCTGAATGCGAATCCCGAAACTTGTCACTCAGCAAAAAAAACGTCTCTTGCTGTCCGATCGTCTATTCCGAAAACGGAACCTCATTGCGGGATGTTAATAATCGTTATATTGCAGTCACCCGCTCCTCGAAGTCAATTTGACAACCCGTTAAACAATCAAATACTATGAACTTCGCACGGCCCTTTCATAAAGGATCTTTCATCACCCTGCTGTTTGTTTTCATCACCCTGCTCTCCGCATCTTCCGCTTCAGGTGAAAATACCGCCGCACCCCGGCAGGAACAGAGCGGTCAGACGGACCGGAAAGAACTCATCTATACACTCCATCATGCCGTCATACCCGGGATTCTGTTTTCCGACAAAGGCGCCATGTTCTTCGGCGATCTTACCTCGGGCAATAACGCCCCCTTTCATCAGATCGTCGAGGGACCACTCGGCAAAGACTATGCTTCCGGAATGAAAATCATCCCGGAACATTATCCGGATTTCGACATTGTCCTCATATCGTTTCCGGTACCCGTCGAAGAACCGCACAACGTTCATGCCGCCCTTGTGAAAAAAAACGGGACATTCCGTTATATCACGCTCGAAAAGGGTAACGATGTCGGAAACCTCGGCACGAAAACGTTCATGTGCGAATGGAGTGCCGACCATAACCACAAAAATTACGGCGCACGCAAGTATGACGATCTGGAGTCATTCCGGAAAGAGCTTCTCGATTTCCTGAAAAAATAGCCATTGACCACCCCGCAGGAACCTCTCTGTTCGATTGACCCAAAACACAGTGCCCGGACGATCGTCCTTATTAACAAAGGATTATCGTCCGGGCACAATAGTGAATGATATCGATGCAGATTCAACCCTTCTTCCGGCAGTGCGGCAAGATGACGGAGTAAATACGTGCGGACAAACCCCGTTCAGTTGGCTCTGGTCAGTTTCCAGAACCATGAACTGTTTTTGACGTTCCAGGACTTTCCTTCTATCCTGCCATCGACAATTTCACCAAGGGCACGGACAAAACCTTTGTTGGCCTCGTAATACACGGCATTCTGATACTGTTTCCATTCCCCTTTTTCAATGGTTTCCTTGTCGGATTTGTAGATAATTGTACCATCGTTCTTGAACGTGAACATGTAGCGTTCGCCGTCGGAATCGTTCCCGGACCATGTGGTCCCGGCAAGGTTGATTTCCTGGCTTTTCAGTAAAGGCGCATCGGCGGCAAATGAAGGACTGGCGGTCATGCAGGCAAAGACAATGAACAATCCCGCGACTTTCTTATGCATAAGGGTTCCCATAATGAAATATCTCCATTTTATTATTTGACGATAAACCGGGCAATTGATACACCGCAAGCCCGGATACATGAACCGGGCCGTCCGCGCAGGAACATACAGGGCGGAACGATACGAAAACAGGGGTGGAAATCTTTCCGGAAGAAACAATTGTTAATATACGTACGACAACGGTGCGGAAGAAATGAGTACTCTGT
Source organism: Chlorobiaceae bacterium (assembly GCA_013335405.1). GTDB lineage: Bacteria > Bacteroidota > Chlorobiia > Chlorobiales > Chlorobiaceae > Chlorobium. Next base: position 1,615 of record JAAXVR010000048.1, on the reverse strand, counting down.
TTTTCACGACTTTCCGGAAAAATAGTTTCCCTGTCAGTATCGGATGAAAAAAAAGGGACTATTTTTTCATCTCCGTTTTTGTTGTAGTTGAAAAGATGCAGGAAAAACAAACACCTAATCCTATTCCGATGAAGCTTGTCTTTGTTTACAATACGGACGGCAATCCGGTCAGCTCGCTCATAGACCTCGGCCACAAAATCCTGAGCCCGGAAACCTATGACTGCAGCCTCTGCAAACTTACCCATGGTCCATTTACAGAGATCGATCAATGGAGGCAATTCCGGACATCCGTCGGAGTACCCATGGAGTTCCTGCACAGGGACGAATTTGAAAAAAAATATCAGTACAGGGTCGAATACCCGGTCATTCTCAGGAAAAACGGAAATTTTGAAATCCTGATGTCGAAAAAAGAAATCGACAACATCCCTGACCTCGATGCGCTGATTGCTGCGATTGCGCTCCACCTGCCCCATTAACAACTGACGGCAGGGGCACAGCTGTCACTGACAATACGCATAGGGCACCATGGAACAGGCCCGTCTTGCCGGATACGGCCTCTTCCGGCCCTGCAGAAAAGGGTTCTAATAAAGGGCCGTTCTTTGCCGAACGACCGAAACACGCCCGAAACGCTTCTCCTCGACGTAAGCATCGGTGACGGCTGCCATACCCGTCTGCCTCGACATCCCCGAAGCGAACCCGGAAGCGATGAAACTTGTCGCGGGTCACGGGATGACTGCTGCCGAGAGCAAAATTATTGTATGCCGTCCGCTTCTTCATGTCGGGAAAAATCTTTTTTTCTCTACTCCGAACCATGCGTATGTTTGCTTATGAACACAACAGACCGGAATCTTACAGAAAACAGGGTTTTTGACAGCGTCTCCTTCAGGGACTGTCCGCTTGATAAAGGCACTTATGAAGAGTGTTCCTTCAGGCGTTGCAATTTCAACACTGCCGATCTGTCGGGAATACTATTCAGGAACTGCCGTTTCGAAAACTGCGACTTGAGCCTGGCGGTTTTAAGGGATACCGGACTTCAGGATATCCATTTTTCATGCTGCAAACTGCTGGGCACAGTTTTCAGCGACTGTTCGAAGTTTCTCCTCGCGTTCGGTTTCGAAAACTGCATGATGAAATTCTCTTCCTTCCGGAAACTGAAGCTCAGGAAAACTGTATTTCAGAAGTGCGACCTTCGGGAAGCGGATTTTACCGAAACCGATCTTTCAGGCTCATCTTTTGCTGAATGCGATCTGCTGCTTGCGCTCTTCCATCATACCAACCTGGAAAATGCCGACCTGCGCTCTGCGTTCAATTACTCCATAAACCCCGGAGACAACCGGCTGCGCAAGGCAAAGTTCTCGATGAACGGCCTGGGCGGGCTGCTCGACTGCTACGGCATCGAGATCGAGTAACGACCACACAGCCGACAACTTCCAGTCCGGTTCTCGAACGCCTCTTCTCGGGTTCGAACCCTTCCCGGAATGCAAAATACCCCGCTTGCGCAGGGCTTTGTTGCGGAGAGGGAGGGATTGATTCGGGCCTCAAGGCCCTCACCCCCGATGAATCGGGGGCGGCTTCGCTCCGCTCTCCGTCCAAATGTCCTTCGGACATTTAGTCG
>JAAXVR010000021.1 GCA_013335405.1 Chlorobiaceae bacterium | reverse complement strand
TTCAATAGCGCTCACCCACGATCTTAAAATCCCGAGAAAAAGCGTCTAACTCTGCTTGCTCATTTTTACTCAAAATAATTGCCTGAGTTGCCCAATTTAAATTTAAATATTTTGAGCGGCGTGTTCCCGGTATCGTAGCGATATCATCACCTTTGGCAAGCACCCATGCCAAGGCCACTTGTGAAGGAGTGATGTCTTTTTCAGTCGCGATTTCTGTGACTTTTTCGACCAGTTTTTGGTTGTGTGCCATAGCTTCTTCACTAAAACGCGGGGTGCTTAATCGCCAGTCACCCGGTTCAAGATCAGCGCGCTGTTTGATAGTGCCCGTTAAAAATCCGCGGCCAAGCGGGCTGTAGGCGACAAAGCCAATTCCAAGTTCACGCGCTTTGGGCAAAATACTTTCTTCAACGTCTCGCGACCAGAGTGAAAACTCAGTTTGTAGCGCCGAAACTGGGTGGGTATGGTGTGCTTTTTCCAGGTCTTTGGCACTGGCTTCTGATAGGCCGATGTAGCGAATTTTACCTGCGCGGACCAGTTCGGCCATCGCACCGATTGTTTCTTCAATGGGGACTTCCGGGTCGAGGCGATGCTGGTAGTAAAGGTCGATATAATCGGTGTTCAGACGCTTCAGCGAAGCGTCGCAGCAAGCTTTAACGTATTCTGGTGAACCGCTAATACCAAGCCAGGCGCCATCTTGTCCGCGTTTAATGCCAAACTTTGTGGCCAAAATGACTTTTTCACGGCGATTTACCAGCGCTTTACCAAGTAATGCTTCGTTGGTAAACGGACCGTACATGTCAGCCGTATCCCAAAAATTGCAGCCGATTTCTAAGGCTTCATCGAGTAGTTTTAGGCTTTCAGTATCATCGGAGTGACCATAAAAATCCGACATGCCCATGCAGCCCAGTCCAACGGCAGGAACCTTTAGACCTTGTTGCCCAAGTTTAACCATTCTCATTTATCCTCTAAAAATTTTAGCTTGAACTCTTAAACGAATTAATAAATTAACCTCTGTTCCATTGTCTTTGGGGCCGCCCAACAATGTTTAGGCTGATCTGCCTAATTCAGGAGAAGCAGAAAGCTTCTTTCTGTATAAGACAACTTCAAAATCATAATCTCAGATCAGTCAATTGATTATAAACAATATAGGCTTAGTGTAGGCTTAGGGGACGCTCACAACCACTTAAACTTTTATTTCCCACCGTTTCACGATATTGTTAACTGCAGCCGCAGATATCCCCAGCAGTCGAGCCGCTCCGGCATAGGTCATTCCAAGCTCCCGAACATATTCAATGGCAAGCCGTTTCCGCAACTCCGAACAAGCTTTCATCCGGCTGCCGCCCTGCAATGACTGAATAACGATACCTGCCTTGCCACATGCTTCCTGAAGCCTCTCATTCGCGGCAGCTTCTATCGATTGCGCCGGCAACCTTTCTTTCACCAAATCCTCCGTTTCATCAAGCATCGCGCGAACAAACTCCCCGCTACCAAGGATACGCTCATCGCTGAACTGCTTCTCTGCCCGTTTTCTCAGCGACTTCACTTCCGACCAGCCCCCGACAGAACGGATCAAACCTCCTCCTGTCAGTTCCGGCTGACGCCCAAGTCCGCTCTCGGTAGCAACGAAGTCAGCATACGCTTTCCTTGCCGACGATTCCCGTCCACCGAAATACCCAAGCACGTAGCCCCGATCCTGCCAATCGTGCCTGACCTTGTTCATCACCACAGCGTGACCGCTCCAGAGATAGCTTTCAAGCTCGTCGATCGATTCCGCAAGACCGGCCCGCAATGGGTTCAGGTGAATGTAGCTGACCAGCCGGAGAAAGTAGGGTTCCTCTTCGCAGACAATCGATTTATATCGGTTCTGGAATAGATGGCCGTGGCGTTTATACCTGCGGTTATACCTGGAGGCATAACCGGTCAACAGCCTGCGCATGAAAATCGACAAGCCGGAAGAACCGCTTTTCAGAAGGATATGCGCGTGGTTGGTCATCAGCGCCCACGCATAGATGCTCGTGCCGGTTGCCGCTGCAACCATACCCATGCGCGAAACAAAATATCTCCGGTCTTCATCGTCGGCAACGATATTGTTGCCTTCGATTCCCCTCACCATCACGTGATGCAGTGTTCCTGGCGCATCAAGTCTCGCTCCTCTCGGCATCGTTATTCGTGTTTAATGGACATTGCTTATCGGAAGCTCTTCTCTGATTATTGAAAAATAATAAATCCTTTAATAAATGTTTATGTAGTTGTGAGCGTCCCCTTTTTTGTGCTCAGGCTTCTTCATACCGAGCCTTTCTTCTCCTCTTTTCCTTTCTTTCCCATAAACCTCCTAAAAAACCCCGCGAAGAGTAACAACACCGCAGCACCGAACGCCGTAAGCGAAATCATGCGGCCGCGGTCGAAGAGGGTGCGGTCGTAGGAGAAGACGAGTTCGTGTTCTCCGGGGGGAATCGTGACGCCGCGAATGAGGCCGTTGACTTCGACGACCGGCACATCCTTGCCGTCAAGCTGCGTTTTCCAGCGCTTGGGATAGTAGACCTCGCTCACCACGAGGAACGCCCTGGCCGGGGTGCTGACCTTCAGCGCCATGCGTTCGGCGCTCTTCTGCATCGAGAGGATCGATCCCCTGGCGAACGTCCGGCTCTCGCGCCAGGGCACATCGACATAGACCGAATCGGTGACATCCTTCGCGCCGAGGACCCGGCTGAAAAGTTCGTCCCTTCCCTCGACGCTGGTGACCGTGGAGGCGAACCAGGCCCTCGCAGAGCTTCCCTTGAGCCGGTAAACCAGCACGTCGGTTTCCCCGGCGGCGAGCCTCAGCCTGCCCTGCTTGACCAGTTCGATCTCCGGATGCTCTATCGGCGAAAGTGACAGGATATAACCCACGTTGAGCATCTTCAAGGCGGGAATCGAAGTGATGTTTTCGGTGCGCTGCAGGAACTCCTCGTAAATTTTCAGTTTTGCCGGATGGTAGCCACCGACAGACTCGATGCCGAAGAGCGCGAACTTGTTTTCGGAAAAAAGGGGACCGCCGGGATAAATCCTGAAAGGCCCCGGCTGAGAAGAGAGGAACGAGGTGATGTCGTCCGGCTGGAACGCCCGGTCAATCTGTGCCTTCGGAGCAAGTACCGGTGTGCGGAGCGAGCCTGCGGACGGATAGGCGATCTGCGCGTCGCACCAGAGGAGATCGGCCGTGCCGAGAAACGCAAGGATGAGACATGCTGTGCCCAAAGGAAACGCCTTGCGTGCGGCGAACCAGAGTGCGGCAACGGCAGTGAGGGCAAGCAGCGACACGGTCCAGAAGCTTCCCTGAAGGTTTTCCCATCGAACCCTGTTGATGAGGAAAGCCGCATCGAAACTCTCGACGGAAGGAGGCGGGAATACCGAGCGGAAAAAGCCCTCGAGCGGACCGGACAATACAAGGAAAAGCAGCATGAACGAGGAGAGCGCGATGGCTGCAATTCCCAAAGGTTTCCTGAGCTTTGCTCCGTCAGCCCTGAGCAGTTCGTGCAATCCCCGGGCGGCAAGCAGGGCAAGCGCAAGGTACACTATGACAAGGACCATCGACGGCACCCTGAAGCGGCTGAAGAGCGGAGCCGCGTAATAAAAGAGGTTGAAAACCGGCGTGAAGAACCTGCCGAAGGAGAGCAGAAGGGAAAGAAGCAGCGCTGCGGCGAGGAACCGGATGAAGGGTTCCTTGCGGCCGAGGTAGAGCCCTGCGGCGGCAAGGGGCAGCACGATGATGCCCGCATAGTTGGGAAAATCGGTGAAGGGCATGAAGCCCCAGTAAGTCACGCCGCCGAACCCGTAACTTCCCGGGAGCAGGAAGGTGAACAGTTCGAGGGGGTGCATCGACCACTGCGTGGCGTACTCCCACGATGAAGCACTGCCGCCATTTGCAGCTCCCCTGACCGAAGAGGCCGCATACTGCGACGCGGGAAGGTAGATCGATGCCGACATCGCCGCGCCAAGGGCGAGGGCGATGATACAGAGGCCGGAACGGCGGATCTTCGCCGCGACAGCTTCTTTGCTGCTGACGAGCAGCACGGCGGCGTAAAGCGCGGCAAGCATCCAGGTGTACCAGGCGATCTGCACGTGTGCCCGCTGAAGCTGGAAACCGGCGATGACGACGAGCATTCCAGCATCGATGAGCTTCCCTCTCTCGAATACCCTGCCGGTCGCCCAGATCATCCAGGGCATGTATGCCGCCGTCATGAGCTGGCTGCCGTGGCCATGCACCAGCATGACCGTCAGAAAGGGGTTGAGCATGAAGACCGCGCCGCCGAAGAGAGCTGCGAGAAACTCGATGCGCAGAGAGCGAAGGAGAAAAAAGAGGCCCAGGGCGCCGAAAACAAGGTGCAGAAGCTCGAGCAGAGTCCCGCCGGTGTGGAAAAGACTGAATACAGCATTCGGATAATAGAGGCCGCTCAGGTAGCTGAACGCTTCAACGGCAGGCATGCCGGAAAACACCCAGGGCTGCCAGAGCGGATAGGCACCCGAAGATGCCCTGAGCTTGTCGAGCGCCATCGTCGAGGCACGGGGAACGAGCGAATCGGGTGATGCAGGAATCTGCCCCTGGAATACGATCGGGAAATAGAGCAGCAGGGCAAGAACGGCATAGCAAAGAAACGCGATGAGATGCTGCCTGTTGGATTTTTCCATCGTATTATCGCCCCGATTGCTTGTTGAGAAACGGTAAGGCTTTAAAAATAATCTCCTTTTCCTCCTCTTCCAACTTGAGAAGCAGCATCAGGGAGAGATAGATTGCCAGCGTCATGAATACCCCGGAAACAAGCGCCCACAGAAGGGGAAGCCCATCCAGGAAAGGGAGCGCCGCAAGAAGAATCGCCGCGCTGCAGACCCCTGCAGCCAACGGTTTCCAGAGCGCCTTTCCGAAAGGATGGATATGGAGCAGAACCCTGACCTCCGCGACCCGGACAAGGGAAAGCAGCAGGAAAACCACAAGGTTGGAAAGAGCGGCCCCGTTTACCCCCATTACCGGGATCAGAAGGAGGTTCAGCACGATCTGAAGCACGAGCGCCGAGAAGGCGTTCAGAAGACTCAGGCGCGCATGGCCGCTCATGGCAAGCACCGTGGCTGCAAGCCCGAATATCGCCTGCAGGAAGGATGATGCTGAAAGCAGCAGAAGGGCCTCCCCTGCCGGAACGAAACGGGGACCGAAAATGCCGAGCACGGTGACGGGCATCATCATGAAAACGATGGTACCCGGAATGACAAGGGAAACGATCCAGCGGGTCACCATCCTGTAAATCCGCTCTATTTCGCGGGTCTCCCTGCCGGCATGCAGTTCCGCGATCATTGGCGCGGCAATTCCCGAAAAAGCGATAAAGACCGACCGGATAATGCCCGCAGTCCTTGCTGCCGGGTGATACATGCCGACCGTTGCGGTATCGGTGAACATACCGAGCATCACGATATCCAGCCAGTGGGCAGTCATGCCGAGAAGCGAAACCCCCATGAACGGAAGCGCGTACGAAAGCATGGCCCGATCGATGCGGGAGGAAAGGATATCCCTCGCAACAGTGCCCGTGATTCCGGAAAGACGCGGTCGCAGCCAGAGAAAGGTCCCTGCGGCAGAGAGGGCGAAAGGGAAACAGAGGGCAGCTACGGGACCGAATGCAAAACGGAAAAGCAGGGTCAGGAGCAGAAGCAGGAGCGGGCTCATGACATGCATTGCCGTGATTTTCGGCTGCAGATTCCTGAACCCCTGTATGGCATGACCGGAGAGCGATACCGCCGCATTGAACGGCAGGGCCGCGGCATAACAGCACAGCGCGAGCTGAAGAAGACTCGAGCCGTTGAGCAGCGCAGCGATCGCACCCGAAAACAGCATGAGCAGCAGCAGGACGACGAGCGAAAAGAGCAGGGATGTTTTCAGTGCCGAGCCGATAACTTCCCTCCGGCGCAGAGGCTCCGTACCCTGAACGTTGATGAAGCGCAGAAGTGCTGAATCGAGACCTGCCACGGCGAACACTTCTGCAATCTGGATGATGGCGACGGCAAGCGCGTAGGTACCGAGAAATTCCGCGCCAAGCATCCGTGCAACCAGAAGATTGAATGCATACCGTGCCGTCTGTCCGAAAAGGAAACCCCCGAAGGAAAAACCTGCCTGACCGGCGATGAGTGAATTCCTGCTCAACACCCCCTCCTGTACGCTTCAAGGAGCTCCTGAAGCATCATCCCGGCAAGTGCGTCCCAGCTGTGCATCCCGGCAAATGCCTGACGCTCTTTCTTTCGCCGGTCACGAAGGGCTTCGGGGACCATCCTCACGAACTCTTCCCGTGACCCGGCTACAAGGACGACATCCGCCGCCCGCCCCACTGCGCTGCAGTAGTTCGTGGACAGGACCGGAACCCCTGCCGCACAGTATTCGTACAGTTTGTTCGGATGCGAAACCCCCTTCAGCCGGTTTGCAAGCATCGGTATCAGGGCAAGATCGAAGTGCTGAACCCAGGCCGGAAGCTCACGGTACTCTATTTTGCCCAGATAATGCACATTCGGCAGGGTATTCAGCGCGGCCTGCCTGGTCCACCATCCGCGTTCGTAAGCCGGCCCAAGCAGGACAATGCTGTAGTGCGGATACGCCCGGGCAACTGCCGAAACCAGCTCTGTGTCGATCCAGTCCATTGCTCCGGCATAACCGAGCACCGGGGCTTCGATATCCGAAAGTCCCGGAGGAACATCCGGCAGGGGTCTGGCAAAATGGCTGAATTCGACTCCATTGCCGAGCTCGACGGTACGGGTACCAGGAGAGAGCGGAAGCGTGGCGGTAAGTTCAGGGCTCACGCTGAAAACAAGGTCGGCCCTTGAAAGCCAGGAGGCAAGATAGCCCGGCAGCCACGCCGGAGAGCCTGGAAATGCGAGGTGGTCGTCGTTGGCATCGTAAAAACGCATGCGGGCGGGAAGCAGGGCTGCTGCCTTTCCCCAGAAGACATTTGAAAGACCGATAATCCGCTGCCTGGATGAAAACCCGAGCACCGCAAGCCAGAAAAGCATGATCAGCAATCCGGGAAGGGATGCCGCGAAGCGTATGACCGGTATGTCGAACAGACGGCCGAACCGGAAGGGAACGGTTTTCAGGAAAGGTACGGTGACGACCCGGACCCGGCCTCTTCTTTGCGGCAGCCAGTGGTGACTGCGGCCGAGCGTCCAGGGTTCGATGAACAGAATCTTCCAGTTTTCCGGGAAACGCGCAAGAAGGCGCTGCTTGCGGGTCGAAAGGAAATCCCACTGCACTTCGGAAAACCAGACGAGCCTGTAGACCCTGCTGTGGTGACGATCATGTTCGCTTGAGCTCATATATCAGGACCTTTTCATAGAATGCCCGCATCATCGGCTTGACTCCCGTAAGATAAAACAATGGATGGCGGATCCTGAACTCAGAACTTCTGACAACAGAGAAACCGGCGCGACCGAAAAGAAGGAGAGCTTCCCGGCGTGTCATCTCGTGAAAATGCCCGGGGCTCCCGAGGAGTTCCGGTTTTCTCAGAGGTATGGAAAGAAACAGCCTCGGATCCTTCCCGCAAAAAACGTTCCTCACCTGCAGAAGCGCATGGAGGGGGTTGAAAAGGTGTTCGACAACCTCGAAAGCCGTAACGACGCCATAGCGGTCTTCAAGGATACCGGTATCGAGGTCGACGCAGGTATTGTCGAACGGGCAGAGGAAATGCTTCTCCAGCATGTCGGTCAGTGGCGTCCTGCCACCGAGATCGAGCCCGCGCTCCATTCCGTTAACGGCACCCGATGAACCCGCGATGAATTCGAGTGTTTTTTTCCAGCGGATCTGGTGCGCCACCTCATTGAGGTAGAGCTGGTCTATAACGTTCCTTGAACTATCGCTCATATGCTCTCCCTCCCGGAAACCCGTTCCTTTGCATCCACATGGAAAAACGCCGAGACCGCAAGCCTGAACGGCAGGAGCAGAGGATAAAGCATGAAGGCGCTCCATGCCCGGTGTTTCAGAAAAAGCCGGAAAAGTCCCGCGCTTTGCCTGCGGAGCTTTTTCAGGCGTTTTCCTCCGAGCGATGCCGATACCCGGTGCAGTACCTTCGAGGAGGGAACATACCGGATGTTCAGGCCCATGGCTCTCACGCGCAGGGAAAGGTCCACATCCTCCGCATACATTCCGAATCCCTCGTCAAACCCCCCTGCTCTCCTGAAATCACCGCACCGCATGGCAATGCAGCAGCCGGTCGCGTAATCGGTCGTTCCGGGACGGCTGTATTCCGGTCCGTCTTCCCGCCTGATCCCCACATGCCTGACGAGTCCGGTCAAAAGCCTGACCTGCCCGCCGGCATACCAGATCTTGCGCGGATTGCCGAGGTAACAGATTTTCGGGACGGCGATACCGGCATCGGTGTTGTTCTCCAGGAGGTCGACAAGCGGCAGAGAGAAATTCCCCTCGACCAGGGTATCATTGTTCAGGAAAACCACATAGCCTGCCTGCATTTCCTCCGCTCTCCGGAATCCCGCGTTGTTTCCTGCGGCATATCCCAGATTACTGGGCAACCGAAGCATCTCTGTACCGGGAAAAGCTTCGAGTATCATGTCGGGCGATCCGTCAGAGGAACCGTTGTCGACGACCAGAACAACCGTCGAGAGGTCGTTGGCCCGGAAAATGGACCCCAGGCATGCGACGGTATCCCGTGCGCCATTCCAGTTCAGGACTACGATGCAGGTTTTCGGCGTCTTCACTCGGCGCACTGTGACTGGTTTTCAAGAAATTCTCCGGCGTCGCGGGCAAAGGCGTCCCACGAAAAGCTTCTTGCGAACACTTCGATTTCGCGTCGCATTGCCCCGAGGTTTGCGCGTCCGGCAAGGAATTCGCCGGCAGCGCGGGCAACTCCCGCCGGTGAACATTCATCGGCTATCCAGCCGGTGCGTCCATGGAGAACCATGTCGGGCAGCGCTCCCGCCGGCGTCGCTATCACAGGCAACCCGTAACCGCATGCAAGCTGCACAACACCGGACTGCGTGGCGCATCGGTATGGCAGGACAAGTGCATCCGCCGCAGCAAAATAAAGCCCTGTTTTTTCCCCGGGAACATAACCTTCATGAATTATGACGTTTGCCGTTATTCCCAGCCGGACGGTCATCGCCCTGTACAAAGCGGGGTTCTCGAAAAACTCCCCTGCCACGATCAACATGAGTGAAGGGTCACGCTCGAGGATCGCCGGTATCGCCTCGAGGAGGATATCGAGCCCTTTGTACCTTCGGACGTATCCGAAAAAAAGGAGAACCGGCACCCCGGATCCGATACCGAGCTCCCTGCGGGCATCAGCACGGGAAAATGCATCTCCTGATGGTTCGTAGACGGGATGGAAAAGCCGGAGAACAGGCTTCTTTGGAACAGCCGCTGCCACTTCCCCTGCCACGGTACGGGAAAGGGTTATGAACGCGACAGGAAAGCGAGCGATCAGCTTCTGCATGAACGGCTCGAAAAACCAGGATTCATGGGAAGAAAAATTGTGAACAAGCAGGACGCACTTTGCCCCTGTAAAACGGTGCACCATGAAATAGAGCGGGGCGAGGAAGCCTGTCCAGTATGCCATGAGCAGGATATCGGGCTGCATGGATCTGATGAGCCGCACGCTCCTGAACCAGGAGAAGGGGTTGTAGAGCACGATACCGTTTTCTGGTCCGGCAGCAGTTGCTGACCTGGAGGAAAACGATGCGAAACGCTGAAGGAAACCGGGGTAAAGGGCTTTGAAGGGAATCGGGAGCAGGTCGTAACTCCTCCGGGAAAACGCGGCAAGAAGTAGATCGCTGAACTTCGCTATTCCTCCCTTCAAAGGGTGGAACGGGCTCAGGAATGCGATCCTCAGGGGTTTCAAAAGGGATAGGGAGGGGTTGCGAGCCTACTGCTCTCCAAAACCCTGTTCAAAAAACTCTACAAGCTGCCGGGCCGCTTCCGGGGCATCTTCGCCCTGAAGCTTGAGCGTCAGACGCGTTCCTTTGGGAGCGGCGAGGCTCATGACACCGATGATGGATTTGGCGTTGATCTCGACGCCCTGCATCTCGATGAAAAAATCGGATTTGAAACGGGAAGCCAGTTTGACGACCGCTGCTGCTGGCCTGGTGTGGAGCCCGGCTTTGTTTCTGATGACAACTTCCTGAATAATCACGATCTCTGGTTCCTTGTTAGTAAATTGTTGCCCCATCCAGGAGCGGCGTATCAAAGTTTTTTCACCATCGCGATTTCATCGCAGGCCATGAGCTTCGGACAATGGGTGCAATCCCTCCATATTTTCTGCGGAAAATACTCCTTCCTGATCTCGCTGTAGCCGACCCGCCTGAAAAAAACCGGGTTGAGGGTCAGAACAAAAACCTCGGTGACACCCTCCTCCCGCAAAACCGCTTCGGCTTTTTCAACCAGGATCCTGCCGATGCCCTTCATCTTGAAACGGTTGAAAACCGCGAGGGAACGTATTTCCGCAAGCTTGCCGGTATAAAAGGCTATCGCACAGCAGCCGATAACCTCCCCGGAGTGCTCCGCAACAAAAAAATTACGAATATTTTCAACAATATTTTCGGACGATCGTTCAAGCATGATCCCCTGGCGGGCATATTCGGCGGTGATGGCCGAAATTGCCGACGCATCGGCAAGGCGTGCATTCCTCACCGAAAATTCACGTTCCTGCATTGTCACCCCTGAAACTCTTCTTGTGTTACTGCGGAACGAACGATCGAGGAGACCTCCTTCCAGAGCTTGTCCTTGAGCTCTTTGAGCCCTTTGCCGGTCACGCTCGAAACAGGAACAGCCTTGACGCCTTTTTCCAGGGATGGAACCCTGAAATCCGCCGGAGCGATATCCATCTTGGTGATAACCGCAATTCTCGGTTTCCGGAGCAGATCAGGATGGAATTTGCCGAGCTCCGCAAGGATTGTCCTGTATTCGGCCTTGATATCCGGTGAATCGGAAGCAATCAGCAACGCAAGAATTTTCGTCCTTTCTATATGGCGGAGGAACTGCAGGCCGAGCCCCCTGCCTTCCGAAGCTCCTTCAATGATACCGGGTATATCCGCCATCACGAACGACTTGTACTCTTCGTACCTGACGATGCCGAGGTTCGGCACCAGCGTCGTGAACGGATAATCGGCTATTTTCGGTTTTGCCGCACTCACCGAGGAAATCAGGGTCGATTTTCCGGCATTCGGAAAACCCACAAGGCCGACATCAGCCATCAGTTTGAGCTCCATATCGAGCTGAAGGGCCTCACCTTTCTGGCCCGGTTCGGCGAACCGTGGAGCCTGACGCACCGGGGTTGCGAAATGCTGGTTGCCGCGCCCTCCCCTGCCGCCTTTCGCGATAAGAATCTCCTCGTCTTCGCCGGTAAGATCGGCAATGACCTCCCCGGTTTCCGCATTCTTCACAAGCGTTCCGCAGGGAACGTCGATGAAAATATCCGCCCCGTCGCGCCCGGTTTTGCGGGCGCCCTGGCCGTTGACTCCGCGGTCTGCCAGATACTTCTTCTTATACTTGAAATCGAGAAGTGTTGTCAGGTGACTGTTGGTGCGGAGCCATACATGCCCTCCCCTGCCGCCGTCGCCGCCTTCCGGCCCTCCCTTGGGCACGTACTTCTCCCTGCGGAAGTTCACGCAACCGTTTCCGCCGTCGCCGGCCTGGACCACTATGGACGCGCTGTCTACAAACTTCACTACTATGCCTTCCTTTTGAAATAATCCGTTGCTTTATCTATCTTGGCATCAACACTCAAACTTCCCTGTCCCATGGCTTCATCCCATTCGTCAAAACCCACCATAGAAGAACTCATCGTCCGGCTCGAGGAAATCACGAAGAAAATCGAAAACCCCGATACTGGACTTGAAAGCTCGATCTCTCTTTATGAAGAAGGCCTCTCGATTGCCGAACAATGTAAAAAAAGACTGCTCGAAGCAAGAAAAAAAATCGAGGTCATCAATCCCGAACTTGCCGGCAGCTGGCCTGAAACAGCCCGCACCAGGGACCTTTTCCAAAGCGAGCCCTGACAAAAATCTTATCCCTCCAGCACCTTCAGCAGCAGGTCGTTGACCATCTGCGGATTGGCCTTTCCTTTCATCCTCGACATGCACTGCCCGACAAAAAAACCGAGCAGCTTGGTTTTTCCCGCGCGGTAATCAGCAAGCTGGTTCGGATTCGCATCGAGAATTTCACGAGCCACAGCCTCGATCGCACCGGAGTCAGAAACCTGGGCCAGACCTTCCTGCTCGACAATCTCAGCGGCGGAAAGCGTACTGGACTGCATCAGCTCGAAAACCTGCTTTGCGATGGTGTTGCTTATGGCTCCCTTGCCGATCAGGGCGATAAGCCCTCCCAGCCTTTCGGGTGAAATTGCAAATTCATCAATATCGAGATACTTCTCCTTGAGAGTGCGCAGCACCTCGCCCATCACCCAGTTCGAAGAAGATTTGGCATCACCGGAAACATCGACTGTCTTTTCGAAATAATCGGCCATAGCCCTCTCGACGGTAAGCACCCCGGCATCGTAAACGGGAATGCCGTACTGGGAAACGAAGCGGTCGGCCCGAACCTCCGGAAACTCGGGAAGCTCCGCGCGCATCCGGTCGAGCATGTCCTGTCCGACAAGCACGGGAATCAGGTCCGGATCCGGGAAATAGCGATAATCGTGCGCATGCTCCTTGCCCCTCATGGAACGGGTCTCACCCTTGTCTGCATCCCAGAGACGGGTTTCCTGGACGATAACGCCCCCGTTTTCAATGATCTCTTCGTGACGAAGAGCCTCGTACTCGATGGCTTTCTCGACGTTCTTGAACGAGTTCATGTTCTTGATCTCTGTCCGGGTGCCGTACTGGGTGGAACCGCAGGGACGTATCGATACGTTCGCGTCGCATCGCAGGCTGCCTTCCTCCATGTTGCCGTCCGAAATACCGAGGTACTGCACGATCTGTCTGAGCTTCTGCAGGTATGCCGAAGCTTCCTTCGGCGAGCGGAGATCGGGATAGCTCACGATTTCAAGCAGCGGAACACCACTGCGGTTCAGATCGATATAGGTATCGTCGCCGATATCGTGGATCGACTTTCCGGCATCCTCCTCGATATGGATCCTGATAAGACGGATCTCTCTCGTTCCCTCGCCTGCATCGATATGAATGAAGCCGTCGCTGCAGATAGGTTCCTCATACTGGGAAATCTGGTATCCTTTCGGCAGATCGGGATAAAAATAGTTTTTCCTCGCCAGCACCGAATGGGGCGCAATGGTGCACCCCAGTGCGAGACCGAGTTTGACGGCGTCCTCGACGACCCTCCCGTTCAGTACAGGCAACGCCCCCGGCAGCGCGAGGCAGACCGGGCATACATTGTTGTTGGCAGGTTTGCCGAACTGTGCGGAACAACCGCAGAAAGCCTTGCTTTCGGTGCTGAGCTGACAATGGACCTCGAGGCCCACCACTAATTCATACTTCATCAATCGGATTTGACAATAATTTAAATAGCCGTACCGGCTTGCTGCCGCCTGCTTGAATTATATTCGATCAGTAAGCCCTGTAGGAAAATTTCTGGCCTCCCACGGTCAGCTCAGCCATGAGTCCTGCCTTCGGTTTGATGAAAACCGCTACCCCGTTGGAATAATCAGTGTTGGTTGCCATGCTCGATTTCACGACAATGGCGGTCGCCTGGGCGCTGAGCTCATAGTTTCCCTTCTTGAAATCGTTGAGGGACTGCTGGTCCTTGAAAAAAATGATTTCCGAGAACGATTGACCACCGAGCTGTGGCCCGAAATTGAGCTGCGTGATATTCGAGTGGCCGACAAGCGTGCCCTGTTCGTAGACATATCCTTCACCATGACCTCCTCCTAAAAGCAAGAGACCTCCCTTGTAGACATCGGGAAACACCACGTAGCCGTATGCGTTCTCGAAAAACCGGTCAAGAGCATTATGTTTCTTGAAAAACGCAATGGCATTTTCAGCCTTGCGGATATCGGCGGGGTCCCATCCCGCTTCCGCTTTCGCAACAACGAGCCCGGCAAACATCAGGCCCAGCACAACGATCTTCATCATCCTCATCATGGCGGTCTTTTTTTTGGGTTAATAAAATCAAACCATACTTGACATACAATACGATACAACCTGAAATGTACGATTTTCAGCCGACAAATCTCAGAAACGCCCCCTTCGGTGAACCCATGAAAAATTTTGCACGCTTCATGCCTCGAGTTCGCGCTTGAGCGCTTCGCGCTCTATTTCGAGCCGACGGATTTCACGGTTGAGGCGGTCGAGCTCCTCCGGGCTGCTGTCGATTTCCAGCCTCAGACGCGACGAGGCCTCGTCGATCAGGTCGATCGCCTTGTCCGGAAGGAAGCGGTCGGCAATGTAACGGTTCGAAAGCTCGGCTGCAGCGACAAGCGCAGCATCCTTGATACGAACACCGTGGTGTATCTCGTATTTCTCCTTCAGCCCCCTGAGAATCGATACCGTATCCTCGACACTCGGCTGATCGACCAGCACGGTCTGAAACCTGCGTTCCAGCGCGGCATCCTTCTCGATATGTTTGCGGTATTCGTCGAGCGTGGTGGCACCGATACACCGCAATTCGCCCCTCGCCAGGGCCGGTTTGAGAATGTTGGCAGCATCCATCGAGCCCTCGGCGGAACCGGCCCCTACGAGCAGGTGGATTTCGTCGATGAAAAGAATGACTTCCCCGTCTGAAGACTGCACCTCCTTGACGACAGCCTTCAGGCGCTCCTCGAATTCACCGCGGAATTTCGTGCCCGCGACGAGCTGTGCGATATCGAGCGCCGCGACCTGCTTGCTCTTGAGATTTTCCGGAACGTCACCGGCAACGATTCGCTGGGCTATCCCCTCGACTATCGCGGTCTTTCCCACTCCGGGGTCGCCGATGAGCACCGGGTTGTTCTTGGTCCTCCGGCTGAGGATCTGCAGCACCCTGCGGATCTCCTCGTCCCGGCCGATCACCGGATCGAGCTTGCCCTGCCGCGCCTGGTCGTTCAGGTTGCGGGAATATTTTTTCAGGGAGTTGTAGGTTTCCTCGGCACTCTGGCTCGTAACACGCTGGGAACCGCGGATGGTGGAAAGCACCTTGAGAATGGAATTCCGGTCGATACCGGCGTCGCGCAACATACGGGAAAGCGTCGTCCCGGCTTCGCTCATGGCGATGAGCAGATGCTCCGAGCTGATATATTCGTCCTTGAGTGTTTCAGCTTCCTTCAGAGCCTGGTCGAAAACCTTCCCCAGGTTCTGTGAAAGGTACTGTCCCGTCGCCGATGCACCCGTTACTTTCGGGATCCTCTCGATCTGCCTGTCAAGCGCGGCATGAAGCGTATCAAGCGGGGCTTCTATTTTCTGGGCTATCTGCACCGCGATGCTGCTCCTGTCATCGAGCATGGCGAAAAGCAGGTGCTCGGGCTCGACCTGCTGGTGCTGGCGACTGCCAGCGAGAGTTGCTGCCGCCTGGAGTGATTCCTGGGCCTTTATGGTAAATCTGTTCGGGTCAAACTGCATGGTTCCTGTACATTTATAATTGTCCGTTTCAATCAGTCCCCCCGGCATCCGACAAATTCCTGCGCAGGGGTAAACCGCATAATTATAACAATGTAAACGCCCAAAAAGTTAACGCCGGAGACAAGTCCGCATCACCGGCAGTCAAATGGTGTCTGAAAAGCCCGGTAAGGGTAAAAAAGGGGAAAACGCGGTTGTCCGGGATTCAGCTTCCGGTACAGCCGCGTTCCTTGAGATTTCAATGCGGGCGGCATCGTCCCGAAATAGGGATTGAAGCCGCCGGAGCGGATTTATTCTTCCGTATCCTGCGCTTGCGGAGCAGGAACTCCGGCTGGAGCGGGAGGCTGAGGTACGGGCTTTTCAGAAACGGGCCTCTCCATGATCGGAGGTACCGGCGTTTTCGAGAGGTTCCTGGCAATGGCCATCGCGACAAGCCTGAGAATCTGTGCGCCGCTGACAAGCAGTTCGGCACCCTTTTCCTTGATCTGGTTCTGTATCGCTATCTGCCCCTTGAAATAGTCGACGCTGGCCTGGTCGTAATTGCCCTGGCCGATATAGGCGTCGATTGTTTCTTCGGCCTCTTCCCTTGACATGTTCAGGACTTTCAAGCCCAGTTTCGCCCTCTCGATAGGATCGAGTATTTTCTGACCGTTGTTTTCTGGCTCCATAATCACGTATGGTTTTCGACTGAAAAAACACTGCCTGCACTGTACTGAACGACTAATTTAACAATTTTCCGCCAAGAAATATTGCACTTAATGAGCGGAGACCGGCAAAAAGCTCTCCAGAGTCAGCGTTTCATTGCCTTGCCCCTGCATATGACGGTTTCCGCGAAAAGAAGCGCAAATGCCCCGGCAAGAAACCAGTGTTCGAGCGGCATGCTTTCCGATGGCTGTATGACCCAGCGCGAAGTCGCAGCGATCCGGTTGACCGCAGAGGATACTTCACCGTGAACCGAATGATCGGAAGTACTGCGAAAATACGCACCGTCCGTTTCAGCGGTCAGCGCGCGAAGGGTCTCCTGACGGTAGCTGGTGGTCACCACCCTGCCTCCGGCATCACGCTTGATGCCAGTACCTTCAGGGCCGAGGGGGATGACAGACGGACGTTCCATGCCCACGCCAATGACAAAGAAATGTACACCGGCTTTTTTCAGCTTCACGGCAGAAGGCTTGAAATCCCCTGGATGGTCCTCTCCGTCGCTTACGAGCACGATGATTTTCTCACCTTTCGTCCCCGTGGAAAACCTCCTGTCGGAATCGGGCTCGAGAATGCGGCCCGCCAGATCGAGCGCCGGACGGTAATCGGTGCCCTGGTCCTCGATGAGATCGGGTGAAGCCATGCCTGTCAGGGCATCGAAGGCATCCCCGTCCGTCGTGAGCGGACACTGGACGAACGGTTCCCCGGCGAAAAGGAGGAGGGCTCTGCGACCACCCTTTACCGCACGGCTTATCTGCATGATCTCCTCTTTCGCCTGGCCGAGACGATCAGGTGGAACGTCACGAGCAGCCATGCTTCGAGAAACATCGAGCATGAAAACGATGTCCACCCCTTTGCGCAGTACAGGTTTTCCTCCGTTGCAGAGCCTGGGCCCGGTCATGGCGAACAGTGCGAGAGCTATCGCTGAAAAGAGCATGATCTTCTTGGCCACGAGAAGTCTGAATGATACGGGAGGCATCATGTTGGACGCGAGGAGTGGGCTCACGACTTCCTCCCTTGCATGAAGAAACCTCACGAGGCCGTGGTTCAACAGCACCGCAAGGGGGATGAGAAGCAACAGGTAACCGATATTTTCAGGCCAAACGAAGCACATGGACTCTCTCCTTATTCAATACTCACGGTATCCTCAACAAGCGGGTGTTCGACAGCAGAACGTCGAGCAGCAGCAGCACGAGGGAAAGAAATACAATCTGGAAGAAAAGGCCGGAACGATGTTCCTCGATATGCCCTGAAAGTCGTTTTTTTTCAAGCTTGTCAATAGCCTCAACGGTTTTCTGCATCGCAGAAGGGTCTTCAACCCGGTAATACCCTCCCCCGGTCATTCTCGCTATCGCTCTGAGCGTCTCGTCATCGAGGGCTTTATGACTTTCTCCCTGACCGGTCGGTCCGGCGTGCTCCCCTGCAATCGCGAGGGCGGTATTGACGGCATAGATCCTGATGCCGTCACGCACGGCAAGCCCGGCCGCTGTCGAAGGCCATATCTCGCCTGCATTGTTCTCGCCGTCGGTCAGGAGGATGATGACCTTGTGCCGTGATTCCGATGCCTTGAGCCTGTTGAGAGAAATGAGAATTGCGGTACCGATTGCCGTACCGTCGTCCTGTATCAGGTCCGGGGAAAGACGGTCTACAAGCATGGCAAGAACGTCATGATCGAGCGTCAGCGGACACTGTGTATACCCCTTTCCTCTGAAAACCACGAGCCCTATCCTGTCGTTCGTCCGTCGCATGACAAAACTCCGGGCGACCTTTTTTGCCGCGTCGAGGCGGCTTTCACCGGCAAAATCCTTCTGAAGCATCGATTCCGAAACATCGAAGGCAAGGATCACATCGATCCCTTTCGCCTCCGCTTCCGTCTGGCGGACCATGATGCGAGGCCCGGAAAGCGCCACAACAAAAAGAACAAGCGAACCCCACCTCAGCCAGCGGGGAAGGGTTTTCACGACCCTGCTCGCGCCGAATCCCGCATCGCGGAGCTTCTCCAGTCCGGGAAACTGCATGACAGGATACCTTCCGCGTTTCTCTCTCCAGCGCAGGTAGAGAAAAGCCGCGCCCATCAGCGGCAGCAGAAGGAACCATGACGGTTCCCCGAATTCGATCCGGGGTATGAGAGGAAACAACTCCTGCATATTTTATTTATCAGGTTCCGTTTTTTCCGTCCGCGCAGCCCGGACGAGCTCTTCGGCCTTCTGCAGCGACTGCCGGGACTCTTCCAGTTCAGGGCGGCTGTCGGCGAATTTGACCAGGTCGGCCTGCCTCAGGAGGTTCATGATATTGTCAATGCCGGGAACGGCGTTCTTTTCCAGGTCGAGCTCGATTTCCTGGGTAACGGCTTCGAGAGCCCTGATTCGGTATCGGTTCTCGAGGAAAGATCGAAGGATATTGCTGAGCTCTTCATGACAGTCGCGGGGCGGCATGCCTCCCGACAGCCTCGAAGAAAGTTTACGGAGCTTGCGCAGCGCAACCTGCCCCGGGTCTATTTTTTCAGCGCTCCTGCGCACCGAGCGTTTCAGGAAAAACAGCAGCAGGAGAACAGCAATCGTTATGCCGAAAATCGTCAAGAAAAAGGGGAGAAGGACAGACAACGGCAATTCAGGCCTGAGCGGCGGTTTGATCGGTCTGAGCTCGCGCATGGAAGAGTCCGTGAGTGCCTTTACGAAAACCGTGTTCGATGCACGCATCGGAATCCTTTTCACAACCGTTCCGGCACTGTTGCGAAATACCACGGTGAATGGCGGCAGGGATTGCCTCTCTCTGGAGAAGACGGCAAGGTCGAATTCGAAAGATACCCTGCGGTTTCCCGCTCCGGCGGCTGTTGAGGCCTGCCTGCGGACGAGGAGTACCGTGGGCTTCAGGGAAAGAGAATCGATTCCCTCTATCGAGGGGGTTTCACCCTCCCGGTGGTCAACCCTGATCGAGCAGGTAATGCGGTCGCCGACCAGGACCGTGTCCGGCGCGAGAGCGACCGTAACCTTCGGCAGGCTTCCGCCCCGGGCCGCGCCGGCAGAAAGCAGCACTGCCAGAATAAACAGCAGGAAAAGAACCGGCCTTCCTGCCCTCGCTGGTCCTTTGTCAGACCTTGCGTTCACGGTACCGGAAAAAAGAGTTGAGATCGCCGATGAACGAGCGGTCTGTATCGAGAAAAATGGTATCGATACGCATCCTGCGCAGTTTATGCCTGAGCTCGTCGAGTTGCCGGGCCTGATCCTGGCGGTATCGTTCGATTCTCTGCCTGCTTGCGGCATCGACCATAAGGCGCCGTCCGGTTTCCGGCTCTTCGAGATCGAGCAGGGCGCTTCGGGGAAGGGCCTTGTCGAGGGGATCGCTGATATGAACGAGCACGAAGTCATGGCGGGTATTGAGCTGCCTCATTCCCTTTTCGTAATCGGTGTCGACAAGATCGGTCATGAGAAAAACGATGGCATGCCGTCGCAGGGTATAGCGGATAAAGCCGAGTGCCGCGTCGATATCGGTTTTCCTGCTCTGGGGGTTGATCCTGAAAAGCTCTTCGAGGATGACGAGCACGTGCTGCCTCCCCTTTCGGGGTGCGATATAGGTTTCGACCCTGTCGGTGAAAACAAGGAGCCCCACCTTGTCGTTGTTCTGGATGGCACTGAAAGCAAGCACCGCGCAGAGTTCGAGCGCAAGTTCCTTTT
This sequence comes from Chlorobiaceae bacterium, assembly GCA_013335405.1. Taxonomy (GTDB): domain Bacteria; phylum Bacteroidota; class Chlorobiia; order Chlorobiales; family Chlorobiaceae; genus Chlorobium. The sequence goes on along the minus strand of JAAXVR010000021.1, from coordinate 33,418 downwards.
TCAGGCGGACCCGGCTTCCGAAAAGCATCGAAGCCGATCCGTCGACCACGAGAAGCAGAGTTCGTTCGCGTTCCTCGGTGAACAGCTTAACGTAAAGATCGTGTTTGCGCGCCGATGTGTTCCAGTCGATTGAGCGTACATCGTCGCCGTACTGGTATTCGCGGACATTGCTGAATTCAATGCCCTTGCCTTTGAACGACGAGTGATATTCACCGCTGAACAGTTCGCTGGCCATCCGTTTCGATCGGATTTCGACCCTTCTGATGATTTTCTGGACTTCCTTCAGGTACTCTTCGTTCCTTTCCGCCATACGCTCACTCCCTGTTCTCTTTCCGATATGCACTGCCACCCGCCTTTGCCCCGGCACCTTCCCGGCATCAGCCGGACAGGCTTTCAGGGAACCGGAACATGCTGCAGTATCTGCCTGATGATGTCTTCGGACTGTACATTGTCGGCCTCGGCCTCATAGCCCGGCCTGATGCGGTGCCTGAGGGTATCGTACGCTACCGCCTTTACATCCTCCGGAGTGATGTAGGCCCTTTCCTGAAGGAACGCATGCGCTTTCGAGGCAAGAAGCATGAAAATCGAGGCCCTGGGCGAAGCCCCGAACTCTATCATCGATTCAAGGGCGGCGATGCCGTACTGGGCCGGCTTTCGGCTGGCGAATACAAGATCGACAATATAGCGCTGCACTCTCTGATCGACATAGATCCGATCGATCAGCGCCCTCGCCCGGAAAATGTCGTCGGGCTGAACGACCGGAGTCACCGGTTTATCGACCGCTGTCGTTGCCGACTGCAGCATGATTTCGAGCTCCTCCTCGTATGAAGGGTAATCGACCAGCACCTTCATCATGAAACGATCCACCTGGGCTTCAGGAAGGATATAGGTGCCTTCGTGCTCGATGGGGTTCTGCGTCGCCAGGACAAGGAACGGCTCCTGCAGCACGAAGGTCTGGCTGCCGATGGTAACCTGGTGCTCCTGCATTGCCTCGAGCAGTGCGGACTGGACTTTCGCGGGAGAACGGTTGATTTCGTCGGCAAGGATGATATTTGCGAAAACCGGCCCTTTCCGTGGATAGAACTCCATGTCCTTGGGATTGTAGATCATCGTGCCGATGAGATCGGCGGGAAGCATGTCCGGCGTGAACTGGATACGCTGGAACTTCAGGTTCATCGCCGTGGCGAACGTTCTTATGATGAGGGTCTTGGCAAGACCGGGAACCCCTTCGAGCAGAATGTGGCCATTGACGAGAAGGGCGATGAAAATCCTCTGGATCACCTCCCGCTGACCGATGATTTTGCGCGAAAGCTGTTCCTGTGACTTTTCGATGAACCGGGACGCTTCCCTTATCTTCACTCCCAGCTCTTCAAGTTCCGCTGCGTGCTGCATACCGTCTCCTCCCTTGTGCTTGATAAAATCGTGAACTCCCCCTTGCGCGCGATGCCGCCGGCATTGCAGGCTGGGGCGCCATTATCTGCGGTAAGGCGCTTCAGACCGGCAACTATTTGTACAGCTTCCTGAAACCCGTCACCAGCAGCGCGATGCCGCCGGCAAGCGAAGGCCATGTATAGATGTCCGGGATGTAGAGAATGCTGTTCAGAATACCGTACTCCGGGGCGAGAAGCAGGATAAGATCGGCCCCGATGAGCACGAGAAGGACATGGAACATACTTATCCTCGTCCGGGGTTTGGTATTATTACCCTGATTGTTAGCTTTGCCCATAGCTTTCCTGAAAAAATGATCCCATGAATATTCTCGCGATAGAGACCAGTTGCGACGAAACCTCGGCAGCCGTCACCATGGACGGCAGAGTGCTTTCCAATGTGGTCAGCTCCCAGCGCTGTCACACGGGGTTCGGCGGCGTTGTGCCCGAACTGGCGTCAAGAGAACACGAGCGGCTGATCGTCGCAATAACCGAGGCCGCCGTAACTGAAGCCAATATAACAAAAAAAGAACTCGATATCATAGCCGCGACCGCAGGCCCCGGCCTTATCGGGGCCGTGATGGTCGGGCTCTGTTTCGCCCAGGGACTCGCTTACGCGCTCGACATACCGTTCATTGCGGTCAACCATATCGAAGCCCATATTTTCTCCCCGTTCATAGACGAAGGAGATACCGCCGGTCCGCCGGAAGAACGGTTCGTTTCACTGACCGTCTCGGGAGGTCATACCCTGCTCGCCGTCGTCGAGCCCGATCTCTCCTACGAAATTATCGGCAGAACGCTCGACGATGCCGCAGGAGAGGCTTTCGACAAAACCGGAAAAATGCTGGGCCTCGACTATCCCGCAGGCCCGGAAATCGACCGGCTCGCCATGTCGGGCGACCCTTTCTTCCATGAATTCCCGAGGGCGCTGACCTCGCATTCCCGGACCAGCAGAAATTACCGGGGCAATGCCGATTTCAGCTTTTCCGGCCTGAAAACATCCGTGCTCACGTACCTGCAGAAACACTCCGCCTCTTTCATCGAAAGCCACCTTCCGGATATCGCCGCATCCGTCCAGCGGGCGATTGTGGGGGTGCTGGTGGAAAAAACCATTGAAGCTGCAGTTAGCCGTGGCATCCGCTCGGTATCGGTCGCCGGAGGGGTCAGCGCCAATTCCGCACTGAGAGAGACAATGAAAACTGCCTGCGGCGAAAAGGGCCTCTCTCTGCATATTCCCGGTACCCGGTTTTCCACCGACAATGCCGCCATGATAGCGACCCTCGCCGACCTCAGACTGTCGAGGGGCATGAAGCCCGAACGCCGTTACGATACCGCTCCCTATGCGAGTTTCGAGGCAGAGGCGGCAAAGAAGGCGAAATTGAAATAGTTCGATAAATACATTACATTATTCTTCGAAAAATAAGCTCATACATTTTTTCAAACCATTACTCTTATCGCGCGACCATGCTCCAGACGCTCCTTTCCGTAATTCTCTTCGCTCCTCCCGCAGGAGGAACCGCACCGAACCCTTACCTGCAGATAGTCCCACTCGTTCTTATCTTCGTGGTCTTCTACTTCTTCATGATCAGACCGCAGCAGAAAAAACAGAAGGATCGGGAAAAGACTCTCGACAGTCTGAAAAGAGGCGACAAGGTCGTGACCATCGGCGGCTTGCACGGATCCGTAGCGGGGATAGACACTGAAAAGAAAACCGTTCTCGTCCAGGTCAGTGAAAACGTCAAGATCAAGTTCGACCGGACAGCCATAGCCACTATCGAAAAACAGGAAACAGGCGATAAACTCGCGACCAAGGAATAAGAGACAACATGCAGCATACACCAGCGAAACTGGTACTTGAAAACGGGTCGGTTTACAACGGCACGGCATTCGGCCGCGTCGGGCAGGCCTCCGGCGAAGTGGTGTTCAACACCTCCCACACCGGGTACCAGGAAATCCTCACCGATCCATCATATACCGGCCAGATGGTCGTGATGACCTATCCGCTCATCGGCAACTACGGGATCAACAGCGAAGACAATGAATCTTCGAAAATCTGGGTTTCGGCCTTCATCGTCAGCGAACTTTCCAATATTTACAGCAACTACGAAGCCAAGGGCAGCCTTGACGCCCTCCTGAAAGAGTCGGGTGTCATGGGCCTCCAGGGAATAGATACCCGCAAACTCGTTCGGGAAATCCGCCAGCAGGGAGCGATGAGAGGGATCCTTTCGGTAGACGGCGAAAGCGATGAAGAACTCAGGAGCAAGGTGCTCGGCATCGCCGAAATGACCGGCCGGGACCTCGTGAAAACCGTCACCACACCGAAAAATTACTCACTCGATAAAGCCGGGGCGAGATTCCATGTCGCCGCGCTCGACTACGGCATCAAGACAAACATTCTCCGGTTGCTGCAGAATGCCGGGTGCCGGGTGACGGTACTGAAAGCCGACACGACCGCAGAGGAGATCATCGCACTGAACCCCGACGGTGTCTTCCTCTCAAACGGTCCCGGCGATCCTGCCGCCGTGGGGTATGCGATCGATACGATCAGGAAACTTGCGGAGTACAACCGCACGACGAGGCCTCTGCCGATATTCGGTATCTGCCTCGGCCATCAGCTCCTCTCGCTCGCTTTCGGAGCGGAAACCTTCAAGCTGAAATTCGGCCATCACGGAGGCAACCATCCCGTCAAGAACCTCGAGAGCGGCAGAATAGAGATCACGTCCCAGAACCACGGCTTCGCCGTGAAGATCGATTCGATACCCCCTCATATCGAAATGACCCATCTCAACCTTTACGACAATACCGTCGAAGGGATCCGGCACAGGGAACTTCCCTGTTTTTCCGTGCAGTACCACCCCGAAGCGGCACCCGGCCCCCACGACTCGCACTACCTTTTCGACCGGTTCACGGCGTTCATGGAAGAGGCGAAGAACTGACGGCAATTGAATCTCTTTAACTCTCTTTAACCAAACCATATTCTGAAGAGATGAAAAAAAGATTGTTCACACCAGGGCCAACCCCTGTACCTGAAAATGTCATGCTTCGCATGGCGGCGCCGATCATCCACCACAGAAACCCGGAATTCATGGAGATCCTCACCAGGGTCCATGAAGATCTCAAATACCTCTTCAGAACAACCCAGCCCGTCCTGGTTCTCACCTGTTCGGGAACTGGAGGCATGGAAGCGGCGGTATCGAGCCTGTTCCAGCAGGGAGAAAAAGTCATCACCGTCAATGCCGGTAAATTCGGCGAACGCTGGGGCCAGCTTGTCCGTATTTTCACCGGCAACTGCGTCGAAGAAAAAGTGCAGTGGGGAACAGCAATCCAGCCGGAACGCATGACCGAACTCCTCAGGGAGCACCCTGACGCAAGAGGCGTATGCATCACACACTCGGAAACATCCACCGGCACGGCAACCGATGTCAAGGCACTCTGTGCGCTTATCCGTGAAAAATCAGACGCGCTCATCCTTGTCGACGGCATCACAGCAGTCGGCGCCCACGAATTCCATTTCGACGACTGGGGCGCGGATATCTGCATCACCGGCTCCCAGAAAGGTCTGATGATGCCGCCGGGGCTTGCGCTCATTGCGGTTTCCGAAAGGGCGCAGGATATCATCAACGGCCGCAGCGGCATGACCCAATACTACCTGAGCCTGAAAAAAGCCCTGAAAGCGCACGCTGCCGAAGACACTCCATTCACCCCTGCCGTCACCCTCGTCATCGGACTCGACGAAGCCCTGCAGATGGTCAAGGCCGAAGGGATCGAAAATATCTGGAAACGCCATGAACGCCTCGCCGCCGCCTGCCGTGAAGGATGCAGCGCACTCGGCATGAAGCTCTTCAGCAGCTCGCCTTCATTTGCCGTGACTCCCGTCTGGCTGCCGGAAGGCGTCGACTGGTCGGCTTTCAACAAATCGCTGAAAAACAAGAACGGCATCACCGTCGCTGCCGGACAGGATGACTATAAAGGCAAGATTTTCCGCATTTCCCACCTCGGGTTTTACGACGAACTCGACATGCTCACCGTGATTGGAGGAATCGAACGCGCCCTGAAGGATATCAAGTTCGATTTCGAGGTCGGTGCAGGCGTCAGCGCAGTCCAGAAAGCCTTCCTCGGAAAATGACCTGCTGATCAGGCACGGTATCCCTTACCAGGCCCCGCCGTCGAAAGCGGGGCTTTTTTTTGACCTGCTCCGCTGAAGGAACCCCATGGATGTTTTAACGTTTCCGTTTTTCTCCTCTCTGTGTATCTTGGTAAAAAGCACCAAGGCATGCTACGAGTTCCCGTCTTCCTGCTGCTTCTCCTTTCAGCAGCATCCATACCGGAGATTTTCCGCGATTACCGCTTGATGCGGGAGGGATGCGCTTCGTTCGAAAGACATTCCTATCCTGTCGCCGAAGCGAAATTCCTCGAGCTCCTCAGGCTCAATCCGCAGCCCGTGGATTCAAGGGCTGCAGCGTTCAACCTCGCATGTACCTGGTACATGCAGGGAAAATACCCCCAGGCCTCGTCACTTTTCACCCGATGGCCGGAACAGCGGGACCTGAAGCTGAAATCAATGTTCAACCAGGGCAACACCCTTGCGATGACCGCCTTCGCCTCCGGGGATAAAAACCGGAAACTGCAGCTCTTCAAGAGCTCCCTGCACCTCTTCAGAACCGTGCTTCTCCAGGACCCTGGAGACGGAGATGCCAAGATCAATTACGAAATTGTCCGTCGATATATCGAGGAACTCGAACAGCCTCCGCCCGCCGGATCATCCGGCCCCGGAGCTGGAAGCGGCTCCCGGGGTCAGGCCGGCCCCAACGGTGACGTGGCAGACCGTCTCCTCCAGAAAGCCATGGAAGATGAATCGTCACTGATGCGGCAGATTCCGGGACAGAAAAAAACCGAAGCCGGGAGAAAAAACGACAAGGACTGGTAGAGTCATGCAGCAACAGAGAAAAGTCCTTCTTGTTTTTCTTCCATCGGAAAGCGGCGTAGACGGGGCCCGATCGATCTATGCCGAACATGAACCCAACCCCTTCTTTTCCTGGTTCAACAGTTCGCTCCGCTCGATCATCAAGCAGAGCCAGTTCGCTATTCCTCCCCTTTCGCTCATGATTCTCAGCTCCATCGAAGTCGAAGGAATCGAGCAGAGCATCTGCGACATGCGTTTCGAACCGTTTCCTTTCAGTCGCAACTGGGACCTTGTCGGCATCAGCGTCCAGACCGGCATGGCGCGCAAAGCGTTCGAACTTGCAGAAAGGCTCCGCTCCTCGGGTTTCAGGGTCGCCCTCGGAGGTCCCCATGTCACGCTCTTTCCGGATGACTGCAGGCCATATGCCGACGTGCTCGTCCAGGGCGAAGCCGAAGACTTGTGGAAAGAGGTGCTCGAAGACCTGAAGGCAGGCTCTCTCAGACAGCACTACCGTTCGGTGTCATTCCCCGATCTCTCCCTTCACCGGCCCGTCAGCAAAAAAAGCCTTGTCGCGAACCGTTATTTCACGACCAACATCATCCAGACCGGCAGAGGATGCCCGCACAACTGCGATTTCTGCAACGTGCACGTCATGAACGGCCACACGCTCCGCAAAAGAGCCGTTGAAGATGTTGCTGATGAAGTGGCAAGATTCCGCAAAGACGACAGAAGAATATTCTTTTTCGTCGATGATTCCATCAATGCCGATCCTGAATACGCCCACGAACTCTTCAGCCGTCTCATACCCCTCGGCATCCGATGGTTCGGACAGGCAACCACGACCCTCGGGCAGCAGCATGAACTGCTGGAAACGTTTGCCCGTTCCGGCTGCTGCGCATTGCTGGTCGGCATTGAAAGTATCGAGCCGAAAAGCCGTATCGCACACCGTAAAAATCAGAACAGGGTCAGCGAACTGGCCGGTGCTGTTAAAAACATCAGGAGTGCGGGCATCAGCCTTTACGGAAGTTTCATTTACGGTCTTGACGGCGACACGCTCGATACCCCTGCGGCAATTCTCGATTTCATCGGCGAAACGAAACTCGACGTCCCTGGCATCAATATCCTCCGCCCCATACCCGGAACACGGGTCTTCGACCGCCTCAGGGAAGAGGGCCGGCTGCTCTTCGATCCACTCGATATCACCGCTTACCGCTACACCTTCGGCCAGGAAATGCTCTACAGACCGAAAAACATCCCTCTCGACGAGTTCATCGGCAGCTATTCCGAGCTGACAGGAAAGATCTTCTCCGTCAAAAACTCCATTGCGAGAGGATTTGCCGCTCCGGGTGCAAAAGCCGCCGTGCTGCTCTTCAACCTTTTCTATACCCACCTTTACGGCCTTTCCCGAAAAGACCTTCAGCAACAGCTCGGGAGCATACCCCCTGAAAAAAGCATTTTGCCTTGAGCTGAATAATTTTTAAACTGTAAATTGGAAAATTTTCAACCTATTGACCATACCAACCTAAAACCCATAGCATGACAATGACCAAAAAATCGGTACTCCCCTTACTGACGGTAAGCGTTCTTTTCCTCGGGGCCTGCGGCCTTGAAAAACCGCCAGCCAGCCTGAAGTTCCCGGATCAGAAAACGGAAGGCGCCGCTCCGGCTGCAGCCGCACCTGCTGCTCCCGCCGCGGAAACCCCGGCAGATCCCAAGCTCGCCGCAGGTAAAACTGTTTATGATGGAAGCTGTGCAGGCTGCCATGATTCCGGCATGATGGGAGCCCCGAAACCGGGCGACAAGGCTGCATGGACCGAACGACTTGCAAAAGGTATCGACGCAGTGAACAGCAACGCCATCAAAGGCTTTACCGGCAAAGCAGGCATGATGCCCCCGAAAGGCGGCAATGCCCAGCTGACTGACGAAGAGGTCATCAATGCTACGGCATACCTGGTTAAATAAACGACAAGTCCCGTCGTTTAATCAAAAAGGGAGCACCGCAAACGCTCCCTTTACTATCCCGCTGAGATTTGCATTGAGAAACGGAAAATGTTAAAATCAATGCTTCCCGATGCGAGCAACCGGATTTTCATAAACCAACACACAGGAGAACCATCAATGTCTCGTTTTCTTTCCGGCGCACTCTGCGCACTCTTCATCTGCTCCATTTCCGGCAACGCCATGGCGTACAACGGAACGGCAGGCAAAGCCGTTTATGACGCCAACTGCGGCACCTGCCACAACACCGGCATGATGAGCGCCCCGAAACTCGGCGACAAAGCCGCATGGGCACCGCGCATCGCCAAGGGCGTCAACGTCCTTGTCGCCCGCTCGATCAGCGGCTACAACGGACCTAAAGGAATGATGCCTGCAAAGGGCGGAAATCCGAAGCTCACCGCCACCCAGGTCGGCAATGCGGTCCAGTACATGGTGGACAAGGGCAAATAAGCTTTTTGCGAGCAATTGCGGAAAAGGCGGGACGATCTCCCGCTTTTTTCTTTTCAGGTTCACCTGACGTAAACATGGAAGTTCCCTTCTCATTTCAAAAGTTTCGATGGCGCGTTCATATATTTGCAGATATGATGGTTGTTTTTCACCTGTCATCCTGAAATATGCAACAGCTCAATATCCTCGTTGTCGATGACGAGGCGAACATCAGGAAAACCCTTGCCCTTTTCCTCCAGTCACGCAGCCACAATGTCGTTACTGCCGACAATTTCCGTCATGCGCTCGACGAAACCGCCCGATCGAGGTTTGATCTCGCATTTGTCGATCTGAGACTCGGCACCCAAAGCGGACTCGATCTGCTCAACTCTTTTTCATCACTCGCACCGGCCATGAAGGTGGTTGTCATGACTGCCTACGCTTCTATCGACACGGCAGTCGAGGCAATGAAGCGCGGTGCCGCGGACTATATCGCGAAACCCTTCACACCCGGCCAGCTCGAACTGGTAACGGAGCGCCTCGGTGCTTTATGTGCCATGGAAAGGCGAATTGCATCCCTGCAGGACACCATCGACCAGCTCAACCCGGAAGCGACATTTATTTCAAATGATCATGCAATGCAGCAAGCTATTGAGCTTGCAAGACACGTCGCACCATCAGAGGCGGTCGTGCTGCTCCGAGGACCGAGCGGAACCGGCAAAAGCCTCCTTGCACGCTCCATCCATCAGTGGAGCAGAAGATCGCAGAAACCGTTCGGAACAATTTCCTGCCCTTCGCTCAGCAGCGAACTGCTGGAAAGCGAGCTTTTCGGGCATGTGAAAGGAGCATTTACCGGTGCTCTCAGGGACAACCCCGGAAGGATCGCGACGTACGACGGCGGAACACTCTTCCTTGACGAGATCGGCGATCTGCCGCTGTCAATCCAGCCAAAACTGCTCCGGTTCATCCAGGATCGGGAGTACGAGCGCGTCGGTGACCACCAGACCCGACATGCCGATGTGCGGATTATCACGGCGACGAACATTGACCTTGATAAATCCGTCGCATCGGGAAGCTTCCGCGAAGACCTCTACTATCGCCTCAATGTCGTTCAGGTCAATCTGCCGTCGCTCGGAGAACGAAAAAACGATATCGGCATCATCGCCGAAAGTACACTCGCTTTTTTCAATGCCAGGTATCACAAGACAATCCATGGCTTCACCGGGGATGTGCTTCGCATGTTCCGCGAATATGCCTGGCCCGGTAATATCAGAGAGCTTCGAAACGTCATCGAGCGGGCTGTCATCCTTTGCGACCGTGACCTCGTCGGCAGGGAACTGCTTCCGGATACGATGACGGGCGGCAAAACATCGCCGGGCCTTGGTGACCCGGTACCTCTTGACACAATCGAGGAACTGCACATCCGCAGGGTACTGGAACAGACAAAATCCCTGCAGGAAGCCGCCGGGATCCTGGGAATCGACCAGGCGACGCTCTGGCGTAAACGGAAACAATACAGGATTGAATGACCAGTGGCTTTTCTGTAAAACCGGTGGACCGGGACATCAACAACAACCATTTCCGGAGTTTGAAAAATGATCGGAATACGGCAGAAAATCCTGCTGGGATACGGCGGCATACTGCTGATTGTCGCAGTGATGGGCTTTCTGACCGTTACCCGGATCGACCGCCTCGGCAGCGCCGTCGATGTGATCCTCAGGGAAAATTACCGCAGCGTCGTCGCCAGCCAGAAAATGATGGAGACCATCGATAAAATCGATACCGCCCTTCTCTCATCTTTAGCCGGCAGACAGGAACAGGACCTCGAAAAGATCAGACAGCATGAGGTGCAATTCAGGATAGCACTCGCAATTGAGCTCGGGAATATCACTCTTCCGGGAGAAGGCGAAAAAGCGAAAAATATTGCCCGGCTGTTTGAACGCTATGCAGAAATCCTTCATGAAGTCGCCGACAGGTCGAGACCCCTCCACACCCGGAAAGAGCAATATTTCAAAAGCCTCCTGCCTCTGTTCACCGAAATAAAAAGCCTTGCGGGACAGGTCCTCGCAATGAACCAGGCGAGTATGATCGAAGCCGGCAATACGGCAAGAAGCATGGCCTCTTCAGCGCACAACAGTATCCTTGGAACAATCCTCGCAAGTGCCGTCATCTCGATTCTTTTCAGCTATCAGTCGCGCCGGTGGATACTCAAACCCATACGCAAACTCATCGCTTCGGCGAACGAAATCAGGAGCGGCAATCTCGACGTGGTCATCGAAAAAAGTTCGAATGACGAAATAGGAATACTGTCAGGCGCATTCAATGAAATGGCTCTGTCATTGAGGAAAATGAAAAAGAATGATGAGGAAAACCTGCAGAGAACGCACATGGCAACACAGGAAGTCATGAACCTGCTGCCGACACCTATCGCCATTATCAATCCCGAAGGCATCGTGACAGTCGCCACGCAAAGCGCCCGGGAGCTTTTCGGGCTGCAGCCCGGTCATCGGGTCCGGGATGTCGGCACATCATTGTTTTTCGATATCGTCAGTCGCTCGATAAAGGAAATGCGGACTGTCGAGACGGATGAACAGCGATTTATCCAGAAATTCATCGGCAGCCATGAATATTTTTATCAGCCTGTCGCCTCACCGGTTCCCCCGCTCCTTGAAACGGACAAGCTCAACGGCACGGTATTGCTCTTCAGGGATGTTACCCAGGCACACGAACAGAAAGAGATGAAACGCAGTGTCGTGTCGACCGTTTCCCATCAGCTCCGCACCCCGCTCACCTCCCTGAGAATGTCCATTCACCTGCTGCTTGAAGAAAAAATAGGCTCCGTGAACGAAAAACAGGGCGAACTGCTTCTTTCAGCCAGGGAAGACAGTGAGCGGTTGACGGAAATACTTGACGAACTACTGGACCTGAACCGCATAGAAGCCGGCAAGGCAGGACTGGACCTGCAGCCTCAGCAGCCCGGAACTATCGTCAGCAAGGGAATCGAGCCATTTCTTCTGGAAGCGAGGGACAAAGGCATCTCGCTCATTACCGATATCGGAAATGAGCTTCCCGTTGTGCATGCCGACATGGCAAGCATGCAGCACGTGTTCGCCAACCTTCTGTCCAATGCTGTCCGCTTCACCTTTCCCGGGGGCACCATCACGGTGAGGGCGCAAAAGGAACATTCGAATGTCAGGTTTTCGGTCGAAGACTCTGGACAGGGTATTGCCCAGGAGCATCTTCAGCATATTTTCGATCTGTTCTATCAGGTTCCCGGGAAGCAGCAGAGAGCCGGGGTCGGTTTGGGGCTTGCCATCGTCAAGCGGATGGTCGAGGCTCATGGTGGTTCGATACGGGCAACAAGCTCCCCCGGAAAAGGATCTGCGATCAGCTTCACCCTCCCGGCGGGTGCCGAAAAAGCATGAATACACGTTAAAAATTGCCACTCTGAAAACAGGCTGCCTGATTTCACCGCCCCTCCGTCCTGAATCATGCAATTTCTTCTCATCCCTTCCTTGCATTTCTCAAGACTAATCTCTCTGTAAACCTCCCTGCATACCCGTTTTTCCGACTGCTGTTATCTGGCATGCATTTTGCTTGACACCCTGTGGGGAATTCTGTTGAGAACCAATCAACTGCAGTGAGGGAATATGCCACAGGAAAGGGTGATTCTCGAGTGGATCACTGAAACCGGAAACAATCAATGGTTCATCGTGTTACTCCGGAAAAACAGTGACGGAATATTTTCCCGAAGTTCTGACAGCGCCTGCGGGAATTTCCCGCTCAATCCGGACGGGTTCGGTCCGTTTGATGAAGATACGTTGATCATGAAGATCAGGGAAGTTTTTCCGGGTGCCGAAATCATGCTGCTATGGTAATGAAGACAAATCACCCGCTGCAGCCGGTAACCCTGCTCTGAATTTTTCTCTTCAATAGTCCATCAGCCCCCAGTATTTGTTGCATTTTACAATCCAGACACGAACAATCATTGCATTTCGCAAAGCATGCGGCATCCAATTAAGACCGAAAAAGCCGGAGAACAGCTGTTTTCTCTTCTGGCATATTTTTTGATTGAAGAATTCAAATGCAAAAAGAACAACGCATGATCGGAATACGGCAAAAATAAGAAAGAGTGTTCCGGTTTCCGGATCGGCGATACAGGGAGAGCACCATGCGTATTGGATACCACGACCTGTTCTGCGAAATGATTGTTTCTGCCCGACGCCGGCATGGCAATTTTCACCGACAGATCAACCAGAGAGGGATACCGTCATGAATATCATTGTCCTTGTCACACTTGTCGCATGCGTGGGTTACCTGCTCGTTGCGATACTGAACCCTGAAAAATTCTAACACTCTCAACCAATGGAACTGTTATCCGGATTACTTCTCCTTGCCGTTCCGGCCCTGCTTTCATGGCCGCTCGGCAAATACATGGCCTTTGTTCTCGATACCGGCAACGGTCAGGGAAATATTTCCGGCATCATCGTGGGGGAGATCACCCGGAAACCCCAGGACTGGAAAGAGTATGCCTGGAGCATGCTTATCGTAAACATACTGATGTTCGCAACCGTTACGATCATTCTCGCATTCCAGCAGGTACTGCCTCTCAACCCCGACGGCAAAACAGCACTGGAGGCAAGCCTTATATTCAACACTGCTTCCTCGTTCGTTACGAACACGAACCTCCAGCATTATTCCGGCGAGGTATTCATGAGCTATTTCTCGCAGCTTTTCGGACTCATGTGGCTGCAGTTCGTATCCGCAGCGACAGGAATCGCCTGTCTTGCAGCCCTTTCCAGAGGCCTCGGAGGCAAAGCCATGCTCGGCAATTTCTACCGGGACTTTTCCACCTCAACACTCCTCATACTGCTCCCCCTTGCCCTGATCCTCTCGCTCCTCCTGATTGCCGGAGGGGTTCCCATGACCTTCGAAGGCGCCGCCGTCGCAAAAACGCTTGAGGGGGCCACGCAGACTATCGCGCGCGGACCGGTTGCCGCGATGATCGCGATCAAACAGCTCGGGACCAACGGCGGTGGATATTTCGGGCCAAATTCAACTCATCCTTTCGAAAACCCGTCTGCATTCACCAACAGTGCAGAATGCATGGCGATCATCATCATACCGATGGCATCAGTCTGGATGTTCGGGTTCATCACCGGGCGAAAAAAAGATGCCGCTATCATTTTTACGGTTATGATGGCGCTGCTGATCATCAAGGTATTCATCGCCATGAACCTCGAAAACGCTCCTTCAGCGGCATTCTCGGGGCTTCCGGCAGCAGCGGGGCCGAACCTCGAGGGCAAGGAACTTCGCTTCGGACCCGGCACAGGCGCACTCTGGGCATCCGTGACCACTGCGACAAGCAACGGTTCGGTCAACTGCATGCATGACAGCCTCAATCCCCTGACCGGCCTCGTTCCGCTTGCGGGCATGTGGCTGAACGTGATTTTCGGCGGCGCCGGCGTCGGCTTCATCAATATGTTCATCTTCATCATCGTGGGTGTCTTCATCTGCGGCATGATGGTGGGACGAACCCCTGAATATTTCGCGAAAAAAGTAGAAACCCATGAGATGAAACTGGCGCTTCTCGCTCTTCTTGTCCATCCCCTGCTGATCCTCGGCGGCACGGCGCTCTTCGCGGCCACGCCCTGGGGAGCATCGACAGTGCTGAACACCGGTGCACACGGGTTCACGGAAATCCTCTACGAGTTCACTTCTGCAGCGGCAAACAATGGCTCCGGTTTTGAAGGCCTCGGCGACAACACCGTTCCATGGAATATCGCCACAGGGATCGTCATGCTCGTCGGAAGGTATGTGCCCATCATCCTTCCTCTCGCCATCGCGGGATCGCTGGCGGCGAAAAAAGCCGTTCCCGAAACAAGCGGAACGCTCAGAACCGATACGCTGCTGTTCGGTACGATCATCCTCGGCAGTGTGGTTTTCATCGGCGCCCTGCTCTTCCTGCCGGTTGCAGTCCTCGGACCCGTGGCCGACCACCTTGCTTCGATCATGCGTTGAGCGCCCGATTCCTTCCATCAACATTACAGCATCCATACGATGAGCGATACCGCCACACATAACGGCACTCCGGCGAAAACAACTCGCCGCCATGCAATAGCTGCCTCGGTTTTTGAAAAGAAACTGGTGCTTACGGCAACATGGAAAGCGTTGGTGAATCTCGATTTGCGCGCAATGGCGAGAAATCCGGTCATGTTCGTGACCGAAGCGGGCGCAATCCTGACGACACTGGTCACCTTCTCGGATGCCTTATCGGGCAAGGACAACCTTGTCTACACTATCTCGGTCACCATCATTCTCTGGCTGACCGTCATCTTTTCAAACTTTGCCGAAGCCCTCGCCGAGGCACGAGGAAAAGCACAGGCCGACAGCCTGAAAAATGCCAGGAAACAAACTGTGGCAAGGAAAATCCAGGATGGCAGGGAGATCATCGTCAGCTCGGAAGAACTTCGGGAAAACGACCTTGTCGTGGTATCTGCCGGGGAAAATATTCCGGGTGACGGCGAAGTGATCAGGGGAGCGGCCATGATCGACGAATCCGCAATTACGGGCGAATCAGCCCCGGTACTTCGCGAGGCGGGCAGCGACCAGGCAGGGGTCGTCGGTGGGACAAGAGTGCTTTCCGACACTATTGTCGTTCAGATCACCGCATCGTCGGGCAACTCCTTTCTCGACAGGATGATTGCCCTCGTCGAAGGTGCGGTCCGCCAGAAAACACCGAATGAGCTTGCCCTGACCGTAACTCTTTCCGGTCTGACCCTCGCTTTTCTCCTGGTCACCGGCTCGCTGTGGCCTATCGGAAGATATTTCGGTATCGACATTCCTGTGCCGACACTCGTCGCACTGCTTGTCTGCCTGATCCCCACCACGATTGGAGCCCTGCTTTCCGCGATCGGTCTTGCAGGAATGAACCGGGCTCTTTCAGCCAACGTTCTGGCGAAGAGCGGAAAAGCGGTCGAACTTGCAGGAGACGTCGATACCCTGCTGCTCGACAAGACAGGCACCATAACGATGGGCAACAGGCAGGCCACCTGTTACCGCCCCCTCGCCGGAGTAACGATGGAACACCTTGCCGCCATAGCCATGCAGGCTTCAGCAGGTGATATCACCCCGGAAGGCAAGTCAATCGTCGCGCTTGGAGAACAGACACTTTCAATGTCAGCGCCCCGTGAAACTGAAGATACTGTCATCCCGTTCACTGCCCAGACGAGACTGAGCGGGGTTGACCGCAAGGATGGCAACTCGCTGAGAAAAGGAGCGCCGGATGCGATCAGGAATTTTATCACCAGAGCGGGAGGCCACGTTCCCGATGAATTACAGCACCATGTCGATGAAATCGCCAGGGCAGGAATGACCCCTATCGTCGTTGCCGAAACGACACATCCTCTCGGAGTCGTAGGGCTGGCCGATATCCTGAAACCCGGTATTTCAGACCGTTTTGCCAGGTTGCGTGCGATGGGGTTGCGTATTGTCATGGTCACGGGCGACAACCCGCTGACAGCAGCGTCGATAGCGAAAGATGCCGGAGTCGATGATTTTATCGCCGAAGCCCGACCGGAAGACAAGCTCGCCTATATTCGCGGGGAACAGCAGAAAGGACGGCTTGTCGCCATGATGGGTGACGGCACCAATGATGCGCCCGCCCTTGCGCAGGCAGATATTGGCGTTGCAATGAACTCGGGAACCCAGGCAGCAAAAGAGGCCGGCAACATGGTCGACCTCGACAGCGACCCGACAAAACTGGTGGAAGTCATTGAAATAGGCAAACAGCTGCTCATGACCAGGGGAGCACTGACGACATTTTCCATCGCCAACGATATCTCCAAGTATTTTGCTATTATTCCCGCCATGTTCATCCTGGCCCTTCCCGGACTCGATATTCTGAACGTCATGCACCTGAGCACACCCCGGAGCGGAATTCTTTCGGCACTCATTTTCAATGCACTCATTATTCCGGCCCTCATCCCGATCGCGATCAGGGGAGTCAAATACCGGCCATTCGGAGCAGATGTCATCCTGAGAAAAAATCTGCTTCTCTATGGCGTCGGAGGCGTCCTCATGCCTTTCGCCGGCATCAAGCTGATCGATATGCTTCTCGCCCTGGCCGGTTTGCTCTAACTGTAAATAAAATAAAAAGATGAATGAAATATCGACATCCCGGAAAACAGCGATTATTGAACATCTGGCTGCATCGCTCCGTATTCTCGCTGTCACCATGATTATCTGCAGCGGTGCTTATACGCTCATGCTTTATCTTGCAGGCAGAATGTTCTTCCCGGCAGAAGCTTCAGGATCGCTTGTCACTGCCAACGGAACGATTGCCGGCAGCCGACTGGTCGCACAGAAATTTTCACAACCAGGATATTTCTGGCCTCGCCCATCAGCTGTTGACTACAATGCCGCAGCTGCAGGGGGAAGCAACCTCTCTCCGGCGTCTGCCGCATTACGCAAACGGGCAATGGAAACACTCTCAACCTTCGGGGCGACTTCGAACAAGCCTGTTCCTGCGGATCTCATCGCCGCTTCAGGAAGCGGTCTCGATCCCCATATCACGCTTGAAGCCGCAAGGTTCCAGGCACCTCGCGTTGCCCGTGCCCGTAATCTGCCTGTTGAAAAAATCAAGGCCGTCATCGAAGCGCAATCATCGCCAAATACTATATTTTCAGGGTCAAGCAGGCTGGTCAATGTTCTCGGGCTGAACATCGCTCTCGACCAGTCCTGCCGATAAAGGAACCCCCTGGCAATCTCCAGCTCTTGTCGGCTATGGAAACAAACCGTGCGGAAAGCTTCCTGACGCTCATACAGCAATCGCAGCGGGGAAAACTTAAAATATACCTGGGCTACTGTGCTGGAGTGGGAAAAACATACCTGATGCTTCAGGAAGCCCGGCGCCTCAAGTCGAGCAACATCGACATTGCAGCAGGCATTGTCGAAACCCACGGTCGAAAAGAAACCCTGGCGCTGCTTGACGGCATCGAGGTCATCCCCAGGAAAACAGTGGAATACCATGGTATAGAAATCACGGAAATGGACCTCGATGCAATCCTCGAAAGGAAACCCGAGGTGGTGCTTGTGGACGAACTCGCCCATACCAATGTCCCGGGAAGCAAAAACGCCAAGAGGTATGAAGATGTCGAGGAAATCCTTGCGGCAGGGATACACGTCATATCGACACTGAACGTGCAGCACATCGAAAGCCTGTATGAAACCGTAGAAAATGCGACCAATGTCAAGGTGAGAGAACGGGTACCGGACAGAATCATCACCATGGCAGAGCAGCTCGTCAATGTCGACATAACCACCGATGATCTCCGCCAGCGCCTGCTTGAAGGAAAAGTGTACGTTCCCGGAAAAATCGAAACGGCGCTGGATAATTTTTTTCTGCAGGAAAACCTCGAACAGCTTCGGGAACTTGCCTTTCGGGAACTTGCCGCACAGATCGATTCGAAAAGGCGCATCCCGAAACTTGACGATACGCTTTCGATACCCGATCAACTCATGGTCTGCCTGAGCTCGAAAACGGTCAACAGCGAAGCGATCCTGAGATACGCTTCAAGAATTGCGGGACGACTGAACAGGAACTGGTATGCGGTTTACGTCCAGATGCTTTCGGACACCCCGGTATTGATCGATGCCAGGGTGCAGAGAGCCATGTCGAAAACGCTGACCCTCGCGCAGGAACTCGGAGCCACGGTATTTACCTATAAAGGTGATGATATCGTCAGGACAATCCTGCAGTTCGCCCGTGAGTACCGGGTAGGAAATATCGTCATCGGCAACTCGGGAAAACAACTGCCGTTCTGGGCAAGAATCGCGGGTAAGCGTACCATTATCGAACGGCTGATCGATGAAAGCCGGGGGGTCCGTATCACGGTACTCGACGTCCGGAAAGCAGAAACGCAAAAGAGTGCGAAAGCTCCTTCCCAATACCTGTCGGATATCCGCGAAAGCATGCTGCAGAAAAACAAACAGAGGAAGGAATGGAAAGAACCCCTGAGAAAAGCCCGGATCCTGCTCTGGGAAAACCTGGTTGAAAAAGACGAAGCAATTGCCGGTCTTGTTCACGAGTGCTGTAAAGCAAACACCTCCCTCGATGAGAAATATGCAACCGAAACCGTCCTCGAACGGGAAAAACAGGGAAGCACATTCATAGGCGAAGATATCGCCATTCCCCATGCAAAGCTTGAAAAGCTAACGTCACCGATTGTCGCGATAGGCGTCAGCAAAATCGGCATTTTCGACGACGAATCCTCCAATTCGGCAAGAATCATGTTCATGATTCTTTCACCGGCAGAAGAACCGAACATCCACATCAGGCTCCTGGGCACCATCAGCAGAATGGGATCGGACAGTCACTGGCGAAACATGATGCTCGGTGCCACAAGCACCGGCGACATCCTCAGGCTGATAAGACGTTATGTCAACCAGATGTGACAGCGGCCCTTTCTTCGTTCCTGAAGAAAAAGCAAGCCCCGGCATTCCCGTATTATCCTGAAAAAATCACACTTCTGCACTCAAATCGCTATTATTACCGTTCATGCAATCATGAACCAGATGATGGACACAACCACCTACATCGGCTTTGCGGCAGGCATCATAACGACCTTCGCATTCTTTCCCCAGGTCGTACGGATACTGAGGACGAGACGAACGCGCGACATCAGCCTCGGCTGGGCCCTCTCCATGACCCTTGGAATCGGCCTCTGGCTGATGTACGGAATCGAAAAAAACGATCCCCCCATGATCGCAGCCAACAGCATATCGCTCCTGCTTATCCTGATAATTCTTTTCAGTAAATTCAGATTTAAATAGCCTCATGACGACTCATTGAATATTCTGATGAAAAAGCGTAAATAGTTATATACAGGCAACTTCTCAAAAACGGACCGAAGCAATGAATCACGTGAACATCGGATTTGCCGGAACAGGAAGAATAGCGCGCGCCCTTGTTTCCGGGCTCTGCAGGAAAGAACAGATCACCCTTTGGGGCTATGACAGGGAACCTGCCGCCCTGAAGGCCGTCACCGAAGAATTTCCCGTCAGCCCCTGTCCATCCCTCGAAGAGATCGCGCGGGCCTGTGAAGTGATCATACTGGCCGTTAAACCCTACCAGATCGAAGAGGTCCTCGAGGTTCTGAAGCCATATCTCTCTGACAAGCATCTCCTTATCAGTGTTGCGGCTGGAATTTCTACGGATTTCATCCAGAAATGCACTGGGGAATCGATAAAAGTTATCAGGGCCATGCCCAACACCCCCGCATTCGTCGGTGAAGGCATGACCGCAATCTGCAGGGGAACGGGCGCTACGGCCGAAAACCTCGCGCTTGCAGGTGAGCTGTTCAGTTCCATCGGCCGCGTGGCGGTGCTCGAAGAGTTCCAGATGGATGCAGCAACGGCGTTGTCGGGAAGCGGACCTGCCTATATGTTCCACATTATCGACTCGCTTTCCGGGGCCGGTATCACATGCGGTCTTTCAAGCCGGGAAGCTATTCTGCTTTCAGCCCAGACGATGCTCGGGGCGGCTAAAATGGTACTGACCTCCGAAAAAAGTCCGGAGGAGCTGAAACATGAGGTCACGACACCGGGAGGGACCACGGAAGCCGGACTGAAGATCCTCAACGAAAAAAATATCCGGCAGATCCTCGCGGAAACGGTCGCCGCAGCAGCGGCCCGTTCAAGGGAACTCATGAAATAAACCATCATGAAGAGGGCCCTCCATCAATTCCACCTCCTTTTCCAGCTCGTGCTGGCACTGCTGTATGCTCCAGTCTCTGCGGCCAACATGCCCCAGGGGCAGGAACAACCATTCCTCACTTCCACGCTTTCCAGCAACCGACCATATGTCGGAGAAGAAGTTCTTCTGACCTATACGCTTTATTTCAGGGATACGGCACCCAGAATCTCGGATGAAGTCACTCCCTCCCTGCGAGGGTTATGGGCAAAGGAAGCCAAACCCGAAAGATTCATCAGAAGCATCCCCGTAACGTACAGGGGAGAACCCCGAAGGTGCGCCGTCATAAAACGCTTCAGGCTTGTGCCCTTGCAGGCTGGTAAAATCACGGTGATCGGCTACAGCATGAATTGCGCGGTGCCTGCGGGAAAACCATCCGTTGGCGGTACGGAACCGCCGGATATCATCACAGGGATAACCGCTCCGCCGGTCACCCTTGATGCCCGGCCCCTTCCGGGGACGCTTCCCCGCGGTTATTCCGGAGCTGTCGGCACATTTTCCCTCGAACTGTTCGCTGACAGAAAGAAGGTTCATGCAGGCGAACCAATCTCACTGAATACCAGAGTTTCCGGAAAAGGAAGCCTGCTTACCCTTGCAATGCCAGGCCTGCAGCTTCCTGAAAGCTTCCGGCGCGGCACATCGGAAACTAAGAGCTCTCTGCAGAGCGAATCGGCCGTTTCTTCCGGTTCCACGACATCGACAACCGTCGTCTGGCCTCAAACTCCGGGAAATTTCACGATTCCTCCTCTGCGTATGCACATGTTCGACCCTCAGTCCGGAAAATTCCGCTCCGTCGAATCCTCTCCCCTCACCTTGAACGTCGACCAGCCCCTGAACAGTGCCCGGGCTCTCCCGAAATCCGAAGACAAAACTCCTGCCCCGGAAACCTCTCCGCAGGATGAACAAAAGCCCTTCAGAATACCATTCATCTTTTTTGCTGCTCTTGCCGGTCTTCTGCTTGCGGTGACGGCGATTCTCCTTGCCGTGAAAAAACGGCAGCCACCTCTTCAGGAGGCAAGCCAGCCTGAAGCCCCTGCTGAAACGGGCAATTCCCCGCAGGAGGTGAAGAAACTGATTTTCTCTCTCATTGAACAAGCCGGTGTCAATGGAGCGGCAGGCCTGACCAGGAACCAGTTGAAAATTGAACTGCAGAAAAAAACGGAGATCTCCCTTGATCAGTTTGCAGAACTGACCACTCTCCTCGATATGATCGACAGGATACTCTTCACATCGGCAGCGGGAAAAGAAGTGCTTCTGCCTCCGGATTCAGCGGACACTGTCGAACGGTTGCGGAGGATAGTGAGCGGCAGTAAAGGACCCCGCTGAATCTGCAGTTATCCGACAAGGCCAGGAAGGCACAGAGCCCTTTCCGGATAATCGGTGATCAGGCCATCAGCACCTGAATGCTTCATTTTCAGCATCTCATCCGGCAGGTTTACCGTCCAGGGAACGACCTGTATCCCGCGTCGGTGAAGTTCACCGACCAGATCCCTGTCAACGAGCTGGTAACGGGGGTTGAGGTAGTCCGGCACGAACCCGAGCTCCCGGAGGAAAGGAACGGTGTGTTCGCGTTCGTTTATGAGAAGCCCGTAACTCATCTCCCCGTTCATTTCCCATGCTTGCCTCACGACACGATAATCGAACGACTGGATCCTGACCCGCTCCCGAACCCCGGCAGCTTCGACGGTTTCCATCACAAGCCTTGCATATTCGGCGGGAGCGGGATGGTAAATGCCCTCGCTTCCGGGCCAGGACTTGACCTCGAGGTTGAAAATCATTTGTCCCGACGATCCCGAGGCAGCCATGCAGGCATCGACCGAACTGAAGACATCCCTGAGCAGGGGCTTGCATGAGTGAACCTTTTTCTGGGAAGGAAATGATGGATGGGGATGACCGCAGTCGAAAGCGGCGATTTCACGGTATGACATTTCGAAGATGATCCTTGACCGGTCATCTTCCGCGATCGGCATACCCTCCGGATCGCTGCAGAGCGGTCCCCGGAGCCAGGGGTCGTGGGAAACCACGAGCTGGAGGTCACCGGAAACCACCAGATCGAGTTCAATGACCCTTACTCCGAGCAAGGCCGCCTTGCAGAAAGCCTGAATGGTATTTTCCGGGAAAAAAGAGCGCGCCCCGCGATGTGCCTGGATTTCAAAACCCATAATAAAAAAACAAGGGGACATGAGAGCCCCCTTGCATCAGTTTTGACCGTGAAGTGTTATTTGACGATCCAGTGCTTGAACCCTTCGAATGTTTTGTGGAAAGCGGCGTCATCCCTGCTCTCGGCCTTCGATGCCATCCTCTCTTCATAACCGGCAAGCGAGAAATAGATCGCTTTTTCGTAGAAGTAATTCAGCTGGTTGGAAAACTCGATGGCGCGGTTCAGGTCTATTCCTTCGGTCACGATACCTTCATCGAGGATGTAAGCCCAGAGCAGATCCCTTTCAAGCATGGTTGAATAAACCATCTCGCTGGCCTTTATACCCGTATCTGCCTGCTGCACGCCGATTTCAAAAAACGCCTGGGCGATATCCCTGTCGCGGCCCTCTTTTTTTCCCACCCATTGCCCCAATGTCCTGAATCGAGTGTAGACCATGTCATGAAGCACTTCCCGGGATACGTTCGCATAACCTGTTGTCAGGGGGTTTGTGCGGATATCCTGAACCCATTTGAGCGAAAGAGATTCCGCGTGGTCTTCGACGAGCCGGATGAAACGATTGATAAGCAGCATGGCAATAAAAGGATATCGTGAAAAAAGTACACTGGTGTAAGGTACGCATCTTCTTTGAAGAGTTCAAAGAAAACGGCAGACTGCGATCTTCCGGTGACGGTTCCGGCAGAAAATGCAAGCGGGGAAAAAAGCTGCGGGAACAGCTATGGGTTTCTCCTGCCGGGAGGTGTTCCCGACGACTTGGAAAACGTCTTCTTTTTGGGTTTCCTTTTCTGGAGCTTGTTCCCGTTCGCGCCTTTCGCTTCAGGCTGAAGAGTGACGCCGTTCACACCGAAAAGATCGGACGGCTTTTTGTTTCTGTTCTTGTTGAACCGGTTTTTTCGATACTTTTTTTCGAGGTCGGCGTAAGGGCTGGGTGGCTCAGGTGAGGTATTGAAGTTGTTGAAGTTAGGTTCGTCAATAACCTCAAAATCATCCAAAACCTCGTCGGGATGAACTTTATTAGACAAGTTTCTTCAATTTATGTTTTCAATAGAATCCGGAGCAGTCTTGATACTCGGGATTTTCTGAAGGGAATCTAATTTACAATTTTCGATACAAATTGCAAGCAGAGGCGCTTTTATTCCTCCCCGGTCTGCCGCCATGCTGTTTTTTGCATTGCTTCTTGCAGCGATAAGTGTTAAATTTTCAGGAATTAATTCAACCTTGACACGGAGCTTGATATGGATATTCGCAGATGGGCACTGGCAGTTGTCTGCCCCCCCGCAGCAGTCATGAACAAGGAAGCCGGAACGATCATGCTAACCGGGCTTCTCACCCTTCTCGGCTGGCTGCCAGGCGTAGCGGCAGCATCGATCATGATTTTACAGGAACAGCGTCAGGCTGAAGCTTCGTAAGGTTTTCAGGGAAACGGCACAGACCTCATCCACCTTCACCTTACAGCTCTTTCTCTGAAGCCTTCAGAAGGTTTCACGAGAGAGTGCGTGCAGTTGAACGTTCTCACAACAGCTATCCCCCACACCGAGGCATTCCCTACGGCTTACCTTTGAAGAACTGAAACGCGCGTGAAATAATTCACACCCCTTCAAAAAAACTTCTTTCCCTCTCTTTTTTCACCTACAACAGGAAAAACACCTCTGACAAGCTGCACAATCAGAAAAAACAGGCCGGCGACAATAATGATCGTGGCTCCGGATGCCAAATTCAGAACATAGGAAAGCCATAATCCGACAACGCTGAAAACCGAACTGAGACAAGAGGAGAGCAGCATCATTCCGGGAAGGCTCCTGCTGAAAGAACGCGCTGTCGCGGCAGGAATGCCGAGAAGCGCAATCACCATGACAATGCCGACAATGCGCATCATGATGACGACAGTGAGGGCGATAAGACACAGCAGAAGCAGGTAGATTGCCGTGGTTCTGAGACCGGACACTTCGGCGTATTCCTCATCGAAGGAGACGGCAAAAAATTCATTGTACAGCAGGATCACCACGGACACGATCAGGAGATCGAGCAGGAAAATCAACAGAAGATCCGAAGACGGAACCGTCAGGATATTGCCGAAAAGGTAACTGAACAGATTGGGAGCGTAACCCGGAGTCAGGCCGATCAGGATAACCCCCGCCGCCATTCCTACAGCCCAGAAGGCACCGATAGCGGAATCTTCCGCAACTTTCGATTTACGGCTGAGCAGACCGATGGCAAGTGCGGATACTATGCTGACGGGAAGTACACCAAGAAGCGGATTGACACCGAGAAAGTAACCGAGGCCGATTCCGCCGAATGCGGTATGCGCTATTCCTCCGCTGATGTAACCGATTTTCTTGACGACGACGAAACTTCCGATAATGCCGCAGGCAATACTTGAAAGCAGGGCGGCAATCAGGGCATTGCGCATGAATTCGTACTCGAGCATTTCCTGTGGCATGGCCTCATTTTTCTGGAGTTGGAGAATCGATGCTGTCGTCATGCAGGATGAGATCAACCGGATAACCGTACAGGGAGTCCATACTCATCCGCCCCAGAGAGGAACCCGGCTCGCGCATCTCGATCGAACAGTTCAGGCATGCTATTCTTGAAACGCACTTGCTTATCACTCCGGTATCATGGCTTACCAAAACGATGGTCATGTTCTCCCTCAGAACCCCCAGGAGTTCGTAAATGGTGGTTTTCATCCCGGGATCGACACTTGCGGTCGGTTCATCGAGTAAAAGAAGCCGGGGTTCACCGGCAAGGGCGCGGGCAATGAGAGCACGCTGCAGTTCCCCGCCCGAGAGACTTCCTATACGATGTCCGGCAAGGTGCCCAAGGCCGGTCCTGTGCAGGGCTTCTTCCGCTTGTTCCCTGTCGTTACGGTTGTAGGGCCGGAAGAGCTTTTTTCGGGAAAGTCGTCCCATCATGACGAGTTCCCGGACACTGACCGGAAAATCACGATCGAAAAAAAGCCGCTGGGGAACATAGCCGATCAGCTCGGGAAAGCTACCGGGAGGCTGTCCGAAAACACTCACGTTACCCTCCGAACAGTGCACAAGCCCGAGAATTGTTCTGAGCAGTGTGGTTTTTCCCCCTCCGTTAGGACCGACGATTCCGAGAAAATCACCTTCGTAAACCGAAAGACTCAGACTGTCGAGTACCCTGGTGCCGCCAAGGTCTACCGACAGACGGTCACACGCAATTACAAGGTTATTCATTACCTGTTTTCAGGAATAGATCAGTTGTCTGCCTGATATTGCCAGGGTAATCTTCTGCCAGGGGATCGACCGCAAGCGTATACCCCCCTATCGCCGAGGCTATAGCATCAGCCTGTGCCGAATTGAACTGCGGGGATATGAAGACGGCCCTGATCCGGTTCTGCCTCGCAGTATCGATGACATGCTGCATCTGCCGAGGGGTCAGTGTTTTGCCTTCCGCCTCGACCGCAATCTGCTCGAGGCCGTAGTCACGGGCATAATAGCCCCATGCCGGATGAAACACCAGAAACTTCTTCTGTTTCGCTGCCGCAATTTTCTTTTTCATCTCCGAATCAAGGGAAGCGAGTTCACTGATAAGCTTTTCGGCATTGGCTGCGTATTCAGCTTTATGTTCCGGATCAATGGTTTCCAGGGCCACTGCAGTGTTGCGAGCGATTACCATGCCGTTTGACGCAGAGAGCCAGTAATGGGGATCAAGACCCCCGTGATGGTGATGTTCAGAAGCTTCTTCATGATCATGATGTTCTTCTGCCCGGTCGTCACCATCCTGCAGAGGAATCAGTTTCACACCCCGGGAAGCATCACATACCAGAAGCCCCGGATTCAGCGAAAGAAACCGCGGCATCCAGTCGAGCTCGAACTCGATGCCTGATCCGGCCTTGATGAAAAGCAGCGCTTTACTGAGCTTGACCATCTGTTTCGGCGCAGGCTCATAACTGTGAGGATCGCCGCCGGGAGGAACCATGACAGACACGGATACATGGCGGCCTCCGATACGTTCGGCAAAATACTTGAGAGGCATGATTGATGTCACTACCTGAAACCGAGCCTCTTTCTGATGCCTGGTGCATCCCGCGACAACAAGCATAACCGGCAACAGCAGCAGCGCCAGGAGGTTCCTGACTGATATTCCCTTCCTGTTCATAGCTTTTCTGTCAGACAGTTTTCACAGACTCCTTCGAATTGCACGATATGCGAAAGCAATCGGTAACCACCAAGCATCATGCCTTCATGGTAGAAACATCCATCGACATGACCGACTTTACCGCATGAAACGCAGACAATATGATGATGATGGAGGTCTGCACCCGGTTCTCGGCAACGTGCATAGAAACGTTCCCGGCCAAAACCTGCCAACCGGAAAAGGACACCGCAGCCCGCAAGAGCCTCGAGGTTTCTGTATATCCCCGGCAGACCGCATCTTCCGAATCGCTGCCGTATGATATCCTGCACTTCACGGGGAGTGAACGGCCTGGAACTTTCTTCAAAAAGCAGGATGATTTCCCTGCGTATCGGGGTCAGTTTAAGACCGGCATTCCTGATGAGCTGATGTACCTGATGCATATCCTAAATGGAAACTATTTCCATTCAACATAACAAAAAAAGCACAGTATCCATCTCTCCCGGGCCGGCTCCTCCAAGCGGGAGCCGGCCCGGGATGATTCATGGAAGACGGTTCAGTGCGCTGACCGTGGCTTTTATCGATGCGAGGCTGATATTTGAATCGATACCGGCTCCGAAAGCGATACGACCGTCGGCTGTCCCGATCTTTATATACGCGATGGCTGGTGCTCCTGCACTGTGGCCGATCGCATGTTCCGCATACTCCTCGACGCTGAATTCTATCCCGCTGGTATTCACGAACCCTTTCGCGAAAGCGTCGAGCGGACCATTCCCTTTCGCCTCGAAGCTGAACTCCTTCTCGTCCTTCAGCATGACACAACTGAGGGAGGTAGCCTCCTCCTGATTGAGTTCCGGGTCCATGTCATCCCAGGTGATATGGCATTTCTTCAGCAGAATCGGCTCCTTCAGCGTCACATATTCGGAGTGGAAAAGATCATGGATCTGCGAAGGTGAAAGCTCGACGCCGGTCCTGTCCGCAACGCCCTGGACAGCCTCGGCGAAATCGGGCTGCATCCATTTCGGAACCTGGATTCCGTAGTCCGTCTCAAGGATATACGCCATACCTCCTTTCCCGGACTGGCTGTTGATACGTACGATCGCTTCGTAGTTGCAGCCGACGTCGCGGGGATCGATCGGCAGGTAGGGTACAGCCCACAATCCGCCGTTCGAATTGAAATTCGCTTTCATGCCTTTGCTGATGGCATCCTGGTGTGACCCGGAAAAAGCCGTATAGACAAGCTCCCCCGCGTATGGATGGCGAGGATGGATATCCATACGGGTGCATTTGCGGTAAACTTCCCGGATCCTCGGCAGATCGGAAAAATCCAGCTTCGGATCCACCCCCTGACTGAACAGGTTAAGAGCCATGACCACGATATCCATGTTCCCGCACCGCTCTCCATTGCCGAAAAGCGCACCTTCGACCCGATCCGCCCCGGCCATTACGGCAAATTCAGCTGCCGCGACTGCAGTTCCGCGGTCGTTATGGGTGTGGACGCTGATCAGGACGGCATCCCGCCGCTTGATGTTACGGCAGAACCATTCGATCCTGTCCGCATAGATGTTCGGCTGCGACATTTCGACGGTCGAGGGCAGGTTGAGGATGATGTTATCTTCCTCGGAGGCCCCCCAGGTATCCATGACCGCATGGCATACCTCCAGTGCATAGTCCAGTTCGGTGCCGGTAAAACTTTCCGGACTGTATTCCAGACGGATCCCCGGATTTCCGTTTTTCTCCTTCAGGCGCCTCACGAGCGCCGTGCCTTCTATGGCAATCGCCCTGATCTCGTCCCTGTTCTTGCGGAACACGACATCGCGCTGGAGGGTTGACGTCGAGTTGTACAGGTGGACAATGGCATTATCAGCGCCGCTGATCGCATCGAATGTTTTGCGTATCAGGTGTTCACGTGACTGCGTGAGCACCTGGATAGTGACATCGGCCGGGATAAGCTTCTTTTCGATCAAACGGCGGACAAAAGCGAACTCTGTCGCGGAAGCCGAGGGAAACCCGACCTCGATTTCCTTGAACCCGACCGAAACGAGAAGCTGGAACATGGCGACCTTTTCATCCACGCTCATGGGTACAGGGAGCGCCTGGTTGCCGTCCCTGAGATCTACGCTGCACCATACCGGCGCTTTCGTGATGGTCTTGTCCGGCCATGTCCGTCCGGCAATCTCAACCGGCGGATATGCCGAGTATTTTTCGAAGTTCATTTTTTTCACTGCTTCATCCTCTCATTTAGTCCATTAAACGAAAAAAGCCTCCAACCCGAGAGGGATGGCGGCTTCCGAACTGTTTTATTCCTTGACCGTACAGAACAAACTAGAAAAAAGCACCCCCACTCCGAGCGAAGAAACCCGGTAGAAGTAGCCCGAGGCTATTCTGGGCAAGGATGTTCCGGTTCGTAGTGCACATATGTTTGATCGTTATCGTCTATCGCTCCCGAAAGAGCTGTTGCAGGCAAAATAAAAAAATGATACCTGCTTGCAATGGTATTCATGAACATTTTATGACGGCGCAAAGTTCCGTCAGAATTTACCGAGAGCAAGAAGTTCCATGATTTTCTGTCCGCCACTGCTGAAAAGCTTCAACCTGCTGCCATGGATCGCATAGCCATTTACCTTGCGAAGAGCATCGAGAAAAACCCTTTCCCTCTCCATAAGCTGCGGAGTGGATGCGATGCGCGTTATGAACAGCGAACCGAAACTCAGGCGGTCAGCGTTACGGACATAGGCGCCGTTCAGATGGTTGCAACCCGTCGAGCCCCTTAACTGGCCGCCTTTCGAAAGCACGAGGGAAAGGTCAAGCTTCTGCCCGGGAAGGAACCCGGTTTTCACGCCGTTTATCTCGACAATCCTCCAGGTGGTACCCAGCAGCGGCGTTCCTGAAACCGCAGGCCTCGGAGGCAGGGTTGCCTTATCGGCACTGCATCCGACGAGCATCAGCGACAATGCCATGAGCATTGCCGTTGCCAGGATATATGCCGAAACGATTTTTTTTCTCATACCGCTCACTGGGGTTCACTCCTCAAAAATAGAAACTTACTGACACGAATACAACATAATCCATGTGACGCATGAAAGTGATGAAGTAGACACCAATGGCAGAAGCCCCGGAAGGAGCTTCTGCCATTCTCTCTGCTCCGCTTGCTGTGAAGCAATATTGCCCGGTCGGACAAACGGTTCAACCTGCGGATTCGAGCGCTGCAATCCGTGATTCAAGCGGAGGGTGGCTGCTGAACAGGGCCATCATACCGCCGCCTGCAATCCCGCTGGCAGCCATCGCCTTCGGCAACTGACCGGCTTCAAGCCCGCCCAGCGCACGCAAAGCGTCGATCATCGGACGCCGATCGCCCATCAGTGCTGCCGCTCCGGCGTCCGCCCGGAATTCACGCTTGCGTGAAAAGGACATGACAATAACACTGGCCAGAACACCGAACAGGATTTCAAAAACAATACTGCTGATGAGATAGCCGATGCCGGGACCGCTGGATTCCTCATCCCTTCTCAGAAAACTGTCAATCGCGTAGGCCGCTACTCGCGACAGGAAGATCACGAACGTATTGACCACCCCCTGTATGAGCGTGAGGGTCACCATGTCACCGTTTTCGATGTGGGCGACTTCATGCGCCAACACGGCTTCCACCTCCTTTCTGTTCATGCTCTGCAGTAATCCGGTCGATACGGCTACCAGCGATCTGGTCTTTCCCGGACCGGTGGCGAAGGCATTGGGAGCACCTTCGTACACCGCGACTTCGGGCATCGGCAATCCGGCTTTGGTTGCCAGCCTTCTCACGGTCTCTACAAGCCATGCCTCGTCCTGATTGCCTGGCTGTACGATAACACGAGCCCCGGTGCTCCATTTCGCCATGGTTTTGGACATCATCAGAGAAATGAAAGACCCGCCGAAGCCGATCAGGGCGGCAAATACCAGCAGCATACCCATGTTCAGGCCGTTGCTGGTCAAAAAACGGTCCACACCAAGAATACGGGCGCTGATCGACAGCACCACCATAACCGCAATATTGGTCAACAGAAAAAGAACTACCCGTTTCATCCCTATCCTCCTGCTTTCTAATTGTTTATTTTTGATCATTCACCTTTTTGCCTGGTCTTGCGCTTTTCAATCATTGTTCGCGCTGACTTTCAATAACCGCCCTGCCTGTGCATTCGCTATCCTTCCATCAAACCTGCAACAGCAGAGGTTAGTTCTGCTGATGATCAGTCAGCAAAACCGCATGCCGCATTCATTTGCACGTCATCAGTCATAATAAACCGGACCGAAAGACATCCCTCCTCTCCATAGCGGGAACACCCATGTATCCATGACTGTTTCCGGATGTTTCCTTACCGCGCCCGGGAAAAGGGATAACAACACATTGTTAACAATGCTGACGATAATTTACCATCTTCCGGGTATAAAAAGTTCATAAATCATTTGCCTGGCTTTTCATGAATGGTCAAGGCACAAAAAATATTTTGGCGTTTAATGTACCAATTGGTATACTGCAACGATGAACACAAAAGATAAAATGATTACTGCTGCGATTGAACTGTTCGCAAGTGACGGGTACGACGGTGTCGGCATTCAGCGCATCGTCGATGCGTGCGGTGTGCAGAAACCCACGCTTTACCATTATTTCGGCAGCAAGGAAGGCCTGCTCCGGGAAATTGTGCACAGGGATTTTCACCCTTTCCTGGACCTGCTTGCAAAAGCCTGCGAATTCAGGGGAGATCTGACCGCGACGCTTGAAAGCGCCGTCAGGGCTCATTTCTTTTTTGCTTCCGAAAAAAAAATACTTTACGGTTTTTATCTTGCCCAGATGTTCGCGCCAGGAGAATCCGGCGCTTCGAAACAGTTCATGCCGGTGGTGGAACGCCATTATGCGATTATGGAAGAAATGTTCCGTTCCGCAGAAAACAGTCACGGAAATATGCGAGGCCGCAGCAAGCGCTACGCAATCACGTTCGCAGGTCATATCAACGCATACATAACAGCCTGGCATTACGATCAGATAGCACTTTCCGAGGAAAGCGCATACCTGGCATGCCAGCATTTCATGCATGGCATTCTGTCCTGATTTTTTTTGCCACGCATGTATACATACCGGTAAGTATATAACAGTATCAGTCATGAGCAACTGGAGCGACAAGTCGGTCTTTTACCACATCTACCCCCTCGGATGCTGCGGCGCACCGCCGGAAAATGATTTTTCGTCACCGCCTCAGGGCCGTTTACGGCGCTTGTGCAGCACTGCAGAGCGCATTCGCAACAGAGGGTTCACGGCCGTGTACCTCGGTCCGGTCTTCGAATCCTCACGGCACGGATATGACACCGCGGATTATCATCTCACTGACCGGCGACTCGGCACGAACGAGGACCTTGCCGCACTCTGCGAGGCATTTCACGATGCCGGGCTGCGAATTGTTTTCGATGCGGTTTTCAACCATGTCGGACGCAAGTTCCATGCATTCAGGGACCTGCTTGAAAAAAAGAACGCATCTGCATACTGCGGATGGTTCGAAAAACTAGATTTTTCAAACCCGAACGCTTGCGGCGACCCGTTTTCCTATGCAACATGGCAAGGATATCATGACCTGGCAAAGCTTAACCTCGGGAATGCCGAAGTCAGGGAACACCTCTTCCATGCTGTTGATCAATGGATACGCAACTACAACATCGATGGTCTGCGTCTTGATGCCGCGGACTGCATGGACAGGGAGTTCTTATCCGCGCTGGCCGCGCACTGCCGCAAAAGAAAACCGGATTTCTGGTTGATGGGTGAAGTTGTGCAGGGCAATTACAGTGACTGGGCCAGCCCGGGCTGCCTTGACAGCGTAACCAACTATGAAGCGTACAAAGGGTTGTATTCGAGCTTCAACGATGGCAATTTCTTCGAAATTGCATGGACCATGAACCGGTTGTCCGGGGCAGAAGGAATATGCAGGAACGTCAACCTCTATAATTTTGCGGACAACCATGATGTTGACCGGATAGCAAGCCGCCTGAAAGATGGACGACACCTTCATCCTCTTTACTGTCTGCTTTTTGCCATGCCCGGCGTACCCTCCATTTATTATGGAAGCGAATTCGGAATCACGGGTAAAAAACATGAGGGATCGGACCAGCCGTTAAGGCCGGCTCTGGACATCGAAAATTTACCGGCATTGACAGGAGGAGAAAAACTTGCCGCAACGATTTCAAGCCTTGCATCCTTACGGATCGGAAATGCGGCGCTGCAGCATGGGACATATGAACCTCTGGCCGTAAAAGACAGACAATTGGGTTTTTTGCGGCGGACGCCTGATCAAGCTATAGCAGTACTTATCAACTCGTCGGACACCACTGCTGACATGGAATGCCGTCTGGACAGTTTCGCGGGAAAAAATCTGCGAGACCTGCTCAACCCGGGCTGGAGCGTGCCCATAACCGAAGGCCGAATGCAGATAAGCATTGATGGAAACTGGGCAAGATTTCTTGAAGTAACATGAAGAGGATAGTAACAGCACCTCCCAGCAGCAATATAAGGCGGCGCTCGGGATCAGACGATATTCCGGTGTAGTATCGGTCACCTCGTGAGGAGTACAGGATGTAAAGGTAGCAGGTTCCGGATTTTGCTTCTGGCATCACGTTCGCTTTTGTTTTGA
>JAAXVR010000047.1 GCA_013335405.1 Chlorobiaceae bacterium | reverse complement strand
CCTTTAATCGGTCATTGTGCATAGAATTGCATTACTTCGCAAGAGCGATGGTAACCGAGGCTGGTTGACCGTCTTTGACCGTAACGGTTGTTTTCGGTGCTTTCAGCTTCTCGTTCCATACACCGACCTCGTAGGTGCCTGCAGGCACACCGCTGATGGTGAATTTTCCGTCAGCGCCGGTTACGGCAAAATAGTTGCTGGCTACCGCAACAACATAGGCGGACATTTCTGAATGCACGTTGCAGAGAAGGTTGACGACACAGGGTTTGTCGAACACGATTGCCTTCGACTGTCCGGGATTGTAGGTACCAAGGTTGAACTTCTTGCATGCGTCGGCAGAAAAGATGTTGTGGTTCACCTTGTCATTGTTCTTGAAATCAACACTCGTTCCTGTCGGAACTGCAAGCACATGAGGAACAAAAACGAGATTTTTCTGGTCTATCGCGCCCTTCCCGGGCTTTACCGGACCGGGAACCTTGATATAGACTACAGTATCTTTCTTGTACTTCGGGAATGGAGCATCAACTGAGCCCGTCACTGTTCCCGCACCGAAAGCATCGGTACCGATAAAACCGATACAGGCGCCAAGAAGGGCGGTTTTCAGCACCTTGCTTATATTTTTCATAATAACTTTCTCCTTTTTAACGTTAAGTGCAAAAACACTTCATTTATTAACAATTATAAACAAAAAATCATTTTTCAGAAATTTCAGCGGCCGGAGAAGGTTTTGATATACCCGACGATGAACTCGATCTCCTCGGGATTGAACGAATTGCCCCACGGAGGGCACATGTTGGATTTTCCAACCGCTGCCGAACCTTCATTGATGGATTTGAACAGCACCTCATCGGAGAGGGATTTCATGAATGCCCTGTCCGTGAAATTGGCCGGGGTCGGCGTAAGACCGTAATACTGGCCGGCCCCGTCGCCCGTCTCTCCGTGGCAGACTCCACAGTAGTGGTTGTAGAGACGCCTGCCCTCTTTCATGGCGAATGGCTGCTTCGATGCCGCTGCCGCCGAGTCGGCGGCAGTCATTGCATTTTTCTTTGCTTTCCCCCCCTCTTTCTTGCCGCAACCTGTAACCACAAGTACGGAAAGTGCTGCGAGTATAGCGATAGTTCTGGTTCTCATAGTTTTTTGCATCACTTTGCGTTCAGTTTCAGGGTCATCAAATAGTTTGTCAGGTAAATCCTTTCGCGTTCCGAGAATCCGTAATTCGGTTCTACGATATCCGGCTTGAACTTTCGGGCATTCTCGAGATGCTTGAAGATGAAACCCGCTTTCAGACGGTTGCCGACATTCGACAGGTTCGGCCCGAGAGCGCCGCCGTCATTGCCTAACTGGTGGCATGAACGGCACCCTTTCTGATCATAGAGTTCCTTGCCCTTAGCGATCTGCTCTTCAATCGCCAGTGTCGTGATGACAGGGATCTCTTTGGGTATGTCAGGCGTCACCAGTTCCTGCTGGAAGTAGTTGAGGACGACATCGACATCCGACTTGTTCGTATCCTCGACATTCTGAATGCCCAGGTTGAATTTCGGCATCGTGATCTTTGCCGGAGCTCTGCCTGACGTCAGGCCAAGTTTCGGCATCTGCTGCAGCAGCGGCCGGATGACATCGGGATTGGCAAGGAAGTTGCGTATCCATGATTCCTGCAATTTGCTGCCGGCCACTGATAGATCGGGAGCGTAATCCGCTCCGATACCCTTGATCGTGTGGCAGTTGGTGCACTTCACGTCATTGATGATCTTCGCAAAGTCGCCCGTGAACTTGTAGGAAGGCACACCGGCAATTTTGTCGAGTTCCTGGCGTGACGGCACCATGAAGCGTGACGGAATATTGTTGTCGGTGAAGCCGTAGAGCACCGATGCCAGTCCGTTGATTTCCGTTTCCGACAGACGGAAATCGGGCATCCTGAGTCCGAGCCGGTATCCCCTCGGATCTCTCAGCTTCTGCTTGATATAGCTCAGCCTGTCGTTTGGAATAGCTTTCTGCAGCTTGCCGAAATCAAGCATATCAATCGGTTTGCTGCCGATGGAAGTAAGCTCTGCGCCAATCTTTTCACGCATCTCCTCCCCTTTCAGGAACGTGACGCCCTGGCTCATGAGCGAAGGAGCTACCTGGACCATCTCCTCCATACCCTGAAGCTTGTGGCAGCCATAGCAGCCGTACTTCAGGATAAGGTCCTTGCCTTTCTTGATCGATGCTGAAGAGATCTCCGAAGGCGTCGGGTATTTCATCTCGGCCTCGTCATCCTGGTACTCACTCACGAGATACTCGACAAGCGCCTTGATTTCTTCGTCGGTGAAACGGAACCTTGGCATCTTGGTACCGGGGAAGTAGGCGTTCGGATCTTTTATCCATTTGAACAGCCACTCCTTGTTCGCCTTGCTGCCAACCTTGCTGAGGTCCGGAGCATAGACTTTCACGTTGTTTCCGCCCTTGCCGTTGGTCATATGGCAGAGGTTGCAGCGGGCCTGGCTCCAGAGGGAACGGCCCTGCTCGACAAGTTTCTCGTCCGGAGTGTCCGCCGAATAATCCGCATCGTGCCTTGTCGTGCCTGACATGCTGAAGAGATAATCGGCAATGGCTTCTGCCTCGTCCTGTTTGAAATAGAACTTGGGCATGCGGGCCGTAGCGAAATAATTCTTGGGATCGAGCAGCCAGTTCACGGCCCACGTGTAATTGACCTTTGTACCGACCTCCGTCAGAACAGGGCCGACATCGCCGAACCCGTCATATCCAGGGATCTTGTGGCAGCTGTAGCAACCGTATTTCCTGACAAGCTCGGTATTCTTCGCAATGTGTTCTGCTCCGCGCAGGTGCTTGACATCACCATGGCAGCTCAGGCATGACGTCTGCGTCATATCGCCTTCAAGCATGGGTTCATCCCAGTGCTTCACGTTTCCGTGAGCCTTCTCGACGGAGGTTGTTGCCCGGCCCTGACCACGATGGCAGAAGGTGCAACCGAATTTTTCCGGATCGTGATTCTTCAGGAAAACGAAACTGGCCGGATGCCTCGTGAACGGCTGCTTCGTCGATATCTGCCTGGAGCCATCGATACCGATATGGCAAGACTGGCACCTGTCAGCCTTGTCGACGTCCCTGATGTAGACCTGCTTGATCTCCACAGGCACCTTGTCGCTCGTTGCGATCCTCTCCTTCTTTTCCTCGAGCGGACTCTTCATTTTTTCTATTTCCGCCTGGATATCGGCGATACCGGACGTAAATGGCGCGAGGGAAGCCTTGAGCGACTCTTCCTGCTTCTGCAGGGAAGATGCTTTAGAGGAAACAGCATCTATGCGTTTCTGCAGGTCATCCATTTTTTTCTTGTAACCAGCCTTCTGCGTCTTGGTGAAATAGTATTCCGTCTCGAGATACAGTCCTCGGGCAGTCTGAAGCTCTTTCTGGTTACGTGCAGCCTCAGCATGCACATCGGCCCACTGTGTGCTCAGCTTCCTGTATTTCTGCTGCACCTCGCTGCTGTTGAACTGATCCTGCGCTTTTTTCAGCTGGGCTTCCAGCCGGGCAAGCGTCCGGGAATCCCCCGATTTCGTGAAATCGTTCTGCGCCTTCTGGTAATCCTTTTCCAGCTGGGCATGTTTGAGTGACTTGTATTCATTCTGGTATTTTTTCCATGGCCTCAGTCCAAACTCGTCGTTCCAGACGACCCAGAGCGTCAGGATAAACAGGAGTACACTGAAAAACACAAAGAGATAAACTCTGTACGATGAATTGTTTTTATTCTCAGTCGTCATTTTCAACTGTTTTTTTTGGACTTTTAGAATGAACTGTCAGTATTTGCCGGACTCGAAACGCCAGGGACTCAGACATTGAACCACGGAGTGATCCATATGTACTTGATATGAAAAACCAGCCACAGCACCATTTTGACCGGTATGGCCATCATGGTGATGAACAGTGATGCCGTAACGAGATAACGGATCAATCCGAACTGTTTCATGAACTCGGGCATTTTATCCTTCAGGTACCTGTAGGGTAAAATCATGCCACCGATCAGATAACCGTTC
Source organism: Chlorobiaceae bacterium (assembly GCA_013335405.1). GTDB lineage: Bacteria > Bacteroidota > Chlorobiia > Chlorobiales > Chlorobiaceae > Chlorobium. The sequence goes on along the minus strand of JAAXVR010000047.1, from coordinate 7,024 downwards.
ACCACGATCGCGCCGATAATGAACCCCGGAAGCGAACGGGAATCGATACCGAATACATTCGACAGGTCGCGGGTCGGTTCAAAGACAACCCTTGCATGGTCCCACTCCTGCCAGGGCCAGTACCAGAGCCAGCCCGGTCCCCTGAAAAAGACCCCGATGACGATAAGCAGCAGCCAGAGAATGAAAAAGCCGAAAGAGAAGGTGATGACGGCAAACTTCCTGTCATTGAAACAATAGTAGCCATTGCCTTTCGGATTGATGTCGATATAGGGAATAGCGATAAGCCCGACGATGATCAGGGTCGGCAGTACGACGCCTGCAAGCCAGGGGTCGAAATAGACGAGCAGTTCCTGCAGCCCGAGAAAATACCAGGGAGCTTTTGCCGGGTTCGGTGTCAGGGTCGGGTTCGCTATCTCTTCGAGAGGAGCGTCGACAACGATCGACCAGAACGTGAGAAAAACCATGACGGCAAGAGCGATGATAAGCTCGATGCGCACAAGCGGCTTGAAGGTATCGACAAGTCCTTCATTCTCGCCGTCGACAGGCTTGCCCGCAGCTATCAGCCTGTCATTCTCGAAAGCCTGCTGGAATGCCCACAGCGTGAAAAAGGTCACCATGATGATCATGATCACGATGGCGATATTATCAGGCTGGGTAATGATTTCAATAAAAGGGTTCATAATTGACTGCGCCCGGTCTGATTATTTTTGAGTTTGAGGTTTTGAAATGCCGCCGTCCTTCCTGACACGCCAGAAATGGACAAACATCAAAATCACCGAAACAAGCGGAATGGCTACACAATGCCAGATGTAAGCCCTGAGCAGAGCGTTGTCGGCAACGCGGGAACCTCCGAGAAGTGCGAAACGCACGTCGTTGAACGGGGTGATGTGCAGGAATTCGCTGAACGGCCCCTGATAACCGAGAAGGGGCGTCGCTGCTCCCATATTGGTACCGACAGTGATCGCCCAGAAGCCAAGCTGATCCCACGGAGTGAGGTAACCGGTAAAGCTGAGGAGGAAGGTCAGTACCAGCAGAATGACCCCGATACCCCAGTTGAACTGGCGTGGAGCCTTGTAAGAGCCGGTCATGAATACCCGGAACATGTGGATCATCACGACGATGACCATGAAGTGCGCTCCCCATCGGTGCAGGTTCCTGAGGATGACCCCGAAAGGCACCTGGAACTCGAGATCCTTGATATCGGAATACGCCTGATCGATCGAGGGGTGATAATAGAACATCAGCACCACGCCTGTAATGACCAGGATAATGAAGGCGAAAAAGGTAATGCCGCCCATTCCCCAGGTAAACCGGAGCTTTACAGCCCCTTCGCGAACCTGCACCGGGTGCAGGTGAAGGAAGATGTTACCGAAAATAGCCTGGGCCCTGTCCCTGACCGTGTTGCGGTAATCCCTTCTGAAAACCGATTTCCAGATGAGATTCTTCCTGACTTTTTCTTTTATGTCCGTTGGGTTTTTCATGTTCCCGATTTCATTTTATTTACTGAACAGATTAGTGGTAACCTCGGAGTCTCCTGAGCTGCTTGTCATATTGGGTCTGCTCCCTTCTGGAACCGTCCGGATTGAACATATCAACCCCGGTCCACGGGCAGTCGATGGCGCAGATATTGCAGCCCGTGCAATGCTGCATGTCGACAACTGCAATCCCGTTGAAATTGAGCTCGGACTCGACGATCGTTATCGAGTGGGTCGGACAGGTCTGTACACAGATTCTGCAACCCGTGCAGCACTCGGATCGGATTTGCGCCAGGCCGCGCTTTCGGGTTCCCGCAGATGCCGGCTGCATGGAGTGGTGCTCCGCATGCCCGGCGTTTGTTTCTTCAGTACTCATATGACGACTGCTGTTAGGTAGTTATCGTTGAAGGTCATACCCTGAGCAGGCTCTGCGGGTAGACCTCGCCTGACTCCTTTCCCGGAATACCCGGATACTTTATGGTCTTGTCGACCTGAAGCTGACCGTCTTCCGCGATACTGAGCTTGAAGCGGTCCATCGGACGGGGAGCGGGTCCCTCGAAGTTCAGGCCGGTGATATAGTAACCGCTGCCGTGGCAGGGACACTTGAATTTTTTCTGTGCTTCCATCCAGCTCGGGGTACATCCGAGGTGCGTGCATCGGGACTCCATGGCAAAAAAGCTGCCGTCCTGGAGCCTGATGATCCAGGTGCCAAACTCTTTCTGGTACTGGGAATTAACGGTACCGGGAGGGTAGTCGGCAGGAAATCCGACCTTGAAACGGGATGCCGGTTCGAACAGCACCCTGGGGTAAAAGAACCGCAGGAATGCCGCCGTGTTGATGGCGAGAAATCCCGCAAGGCTTGCCCAGCCGACACGGTTAAGGAATTGCCGGCGGCTGTCGGACTCGGCCTGCCCGGCCGCTGCATGCGTTGTTCCATGCACAGCCTTTTCTTCATGATGCCCTTTCATGAGCTCTTTATCATCCTGCATAGCGGATTTTGCTTTCGGTTAAAACCTTTCTTCTTTTTTTCAAACATCAATTTCAGAGGGAAATCGCCCCGGCGTTCTTCCCGTAAAAAAAAGGTGTGCCGCGAAAACTCTTTTCCATTGAAAGATCTTTTCAGGCAGCACACCATCCAACACACAACCAGTTGACACACACAACCTCATTCATTCAGCACAGAAGACAAAACCATCGGGAAATCATGAAAGGCGCGAAAGGAGAAAACACGCCTTTCATGATATCGCCGTACAACATATCAGCGCATACAGAGATCAGAACGCGAACTGCGCGCCGAGCACCACCGTATCGGTGAACGTGGTCGTAGTAGGACCGAGCGGCAGGTTGTAATCCCTCGTATGATGCGTGTAGGTAAGTCCGACAAGCGCATTGGCACGAAGGTGCGCGGTAAGCCCGAGTGCGATGGTCGGATCGTTGGCAGTCTGATCACCATCCCTCAGATTTGCATAGGAGATCGTCGACTTGAGCCAGGGATAGAGAAAATAGGTGGCATCGACACGATAGTTGTCGAAGCCGAGATCGACATCCCTGCTGTAGGCCGCACCAAGCATGAAGTTCCCTATGCTTCCTTCAGCATCGACCCCCCAGATACCTGTCTCGCCCTTCCACTGGCTTGTTCCTGTAAGCAATGCCTCCTTGCGGATGCCCATGTAGGATGCCCCGATGGCGAAATGGTTGTCGATACCGACATACTCGTTGCCGAGGGTACCGCCTGCACCGCTCAGAAGACCCGCTCCTCCGATTTTATACCTGGCCCTGACGTATGTCAGGTCGTTGACGTGGTTCAACTCGCCGGTTCCGTTCTCTGCGGCACCGAGAATCAGCTTGAACCCTCCTGACTTTTCTCCGGTGATATAGCTGAATTCAGCGCCGGAACCAGGGTTAGGAAAGGTGCTGGCATAACTCGTATTCTGGCTGCCGAAGTTGAAGTCGGAAAAACCGTTGCCCAACGCAAGGTTGATGCCCGGCTTGAAAGCCCATACAACACGCCCCCTTGCTGCACTGGTAACCGTGGTTGTATGAACACTTCCTGCCGCCTCCGTTGTTGCAGCTGTAATATTGTAGGAACCGAATGCGGAGAAGTTGTTCCCCATCGAGCCGCCGAAAAAGAGCGTCGCGCTTCCGAGAGGAGAGGTCCCCCAGTTGAATTTTGAAGGGGTATTCACCGTCCCTGCCTGTGCGTTCAGTTTTTCCTCAGTCCAGGAAAGCACATCTCCGCGGATCCAGAAAGCGAATGGTGCGAACCCCGGGATGTCGGTGGGCCAGGGTGAACCGGGAAAGGTTTTTTTCCATCCATCAGAACCCATCTTCGTCTGCTCCTGCTTCGCCTGGTCATTATCCTCCCCGCCCGGCCAGCGATAGCCGTTGTTCCTGAACGCCTCACCGAAGGCATTCCTTGCAGGGAATCCCGAGTGACAGGTGTAACAGGATGTTGCGTACTTCCTCGCGAAGGCCGGTATTGCCTGGGCATCCTGACTCCAGGACATCATAGGCACCATGCCGAGCGTCGCGAGCGATGCAATTTTTACTGCTGTCGTTTTTTTCATAAGCCACTCCACGTTTGACTTGTTGTTTGTTGTTGGTCTTTATCATGAACTACTTCTTTCGGGTACTAACGCGCAATCATCCCCCATCAAATGCCAAGGGCATTTTATTAAAAAGCGCACCGAACGGCACACCTCAATCCGGATTGAGCAAGACCGGCTTTCGAAAAACTCACCGGCGGGTATAGGAGACAGACTTTATCGATCAGAGAGGAGAAGCGGAAAGAAAGACGACAAGAGCGTTTTCAACCGCAATGACTTATCCTCTGAATCTGAAAAAAAACGGGAAACAGCAACGGAAACATAAAAGCAGAAAGTGGCAATAGAAACACAGGAGCGGAGTACAGCACATCACACGATATCAACCATTCACAACAGGCAACCGGCCAAAGAAACCGGACCAGACTTCATCTATTCCCTGACATCAGGCGCCGCATAGACAACAACCCACTGCAGGCGGAGAAAGGATTGCCCTGAGGTACGTTGTGCTCCGGCAATCAGCAATGAGATAAATCCATGGGGAAAGACCCTGACGATTAACAATCGTTAAGATTATAACAATTGTTAATCGATAATGCAAAAAATTTATAAAAAAACATTTGATTGGCGGGAATCGGCGAGCAACAGGAAAAAGAGAGAGCAAAACACCTTGAATACCAATCCATATGGTATGAATTTAAACAATTGTTAATATTCTCCAAATTTTTAAAAAAGTTGACAATTGTTATTTGCTTAAGGGAACGTCCCCGATTATATTTGATCCAACTGTAAAGCGGTCTTTTGCTTGCAGGACCTCGATCGCTGCAGAAGTATGAAGCCGGGCATGGGCTCTGCGGGACTCCTTTCCAATTCTTCACTTCTCCTTGGACACAGAGCATTGAGGTACATTCAGTCCGTTTTCCGCTGCAGCAAGACAACGCAATGATCACCCCCTGCTTTGTTCCGCTTGTGGAACGGTTGGGCAGCGAAGGAAAAAAATTGCATGATTGAAGCCCGTTGCATTCTCAGGCATAAAGGAAAATTTTCGCTTCGTGCCCATACGATTGTCACATACGAGAGCCTGATCTGTCCCGAAAACAGGAACCGAGCATCATCGCACAATGGCGATTTCGGGAACGATCAGATGCAACGATCGGATTTCGGCGCAAATAAATGGAATCGCCTAATAATATATCCATCATAAGGTCCCGTCATTCATTATGGCAGCACTCAGACGTCAGTTGTTTCAGGAACCCTGGGAATTCAGGGAGTCCGTTCTCTTTACGGCAGTGACCGTTCTTTCCGGCTTTCTCATTCAATTCGCTGCTGCGGGAAAAGGCGCCCCTCAACCGCACATGCCGTTCAATGCCCTGTTCCTCGTCCTTCTTGCCATCTCGGTCACAACAGGAGGGCTGACATTCAGAAACAGCCCGCTGGTCAAGTGGCTCGGAAGCATTCCGCTCGGTCTCTCGCTGATCCTCGCGATTGCTTTACTGTCGCTGATCGGCGGCGTTGTACCGCAGAATACCGGCGCAGCAGCGTCGATTGGGGTCCGACTTGGCATCAACACCATTTTTTCAGGCTGGCCGTTTGCCCTGACCGTCATCTTTTTCCTGGTCAACCTTGGTATCGGCCTCTCATGGAAGCTCGTCCCGTTCAAGACACAGAACCTGCAGTTCATACTCTTTCATGCCGGCTTCTGGATCGCCCTTTCCTGCGGAGTATTCGGAAGCACCGACCTGCAGCGGCTCGTCGTGCCGATCGACGAAGGGAAATCGAGCACTATCGGCTTCACGATGGAGAGCGAAACCCCGCAGCAACTTCCTTTTTCGATTTTCCTGCATGAATTCACCCTCGAGGAGTATTCCCCGAACCTCCTTCTTTTCGATCCGGCCACGGAGGCACAGACCAACTTCGATGTCCACAAGGGCATGACGTCATCATGGAAGCAGAGCGAGGTCCTGATTGTCGATTACCTCCCTTCGGCATTGCCAACCGAAGACGGCACTCTCAAACCGGTTTCCTCCAAAGGGCTTCCGTTCGTTAACGTCAGGGTTAGCTCGGCAGGGCGATCCGAAGAACGCTGGATCGGCGTCACACTTCCTTCACAGAAACCCGAGCCGGTAAAAATCGGCAATCTGCTGGTTCTTCTCTGGCCGGGGAATCCGAAAGCCTTCCGTTCTGCTGTGACAGTCGAGGGAAACAACGGCAAAACAATCATGGCGAATCTCGAAGTGAACAAACCGGTCAGTTTCATGGGCTGGAAACTTTACCAGATGGGTTACGATGAAAAAGCCGGAAGGTTTTCATCGATGAGCCTCATAGAAGTGATCAACGATCCCTGGCTGCCTGCGGTCTACCTAGGATTTTTCATGATCATGGCAGCAAACGTCCTGTTTTTCTGGAATGGCATTAAACGATCAAATAAAGCATGATTACAACAGATTTTACTACCGTGGCAACCGCTGCCATGATCTGCTGGGGAGCAGGTGCTCTGATCGGAATCATGTCGGGAAAACACCCCGCACTGAAACTGCCGGGCATGATACTTTCCATCGCCGGTTCGGCGATGCTTGCCGCTTACATCGCCTGGTACTGGAATTTCCTCGGGCGCCCGCCCCTCAGGACTCTCGGCGAGACAAGGCTCTGGTATGCAACCCTCATTCCCCTGGTAGGGTTCATCGTAGAATTCCGCTGGAAAATTTCCTGGCTGAAATACTACTGCATGGCTCTGGCTTCATTTTTCCTTGTCATCAATCTGATGCATCCGGAAGTATTCGACAAAACGCTCATGCCAGCCCTGCAGAGCCCATGGTTCGTTCCGCATGTCGTGGTTTACCTTGTCGGTTATGTTTTTCTGGCTGCCTCCTCAACCGCTGCGGCTCACAACGTCTATCTCGACCTGCGAGAAAAATCGACCGATACCGGAAGCATGGTTTCGCATTACCTTGCCATACTCGGGTTCGTTTTCCTTACCTTCGGCCTGATATTCGGTGCCCTGTGGGC
>JAAXVR010000020.1 GCA_013335405.1 Chlorobiaceae bacterium | reverse complement strand
ATGCAGTGGTCGAAATGAAAATAGAGGAGAAGCACAGGAACGGTATTGGGCTTGTCCAGGGCGGGGCGATATTTACACTTGCCGATTATGCGTTTGCTGTAGCGTGCAATGCTGACGGGAGTACCACCGTAGGAATAAATGCATCGATTTCTTATTTCAGGACCCCCCTCGGAACATCTATCAGGGCGGTGGCGAGTGAGGAAAGCAAAAACAGGAAGCTGTGCGGGTATAAAGTGGAAATAACTGATGAAGACGGGACATTGATCGCATCTTTTTCCGGTTTGGGGTACAGAAAGATAAGCGAATAAGTGCCGGAGCAGGGGGTTATTCATTGCGTTTTCAAGCAAAGAGCATCATCGGGCTGCGATTCCGGACGGTATTTCGATGCGCTTCCCGATTGCTCTTTTCGTTTTTCCATAACTGCGATGCCGGTTTCAGCAATGATGGTGGATTGCAGCGGGAATTGCTGTCTAACACCGCCTGAACTGTTTGCAGGGAAGTGCTTGCATTGGTAAAAAATACCCGAATTGCTTGAATGGAACCACCGGGCAGGCGAAACGAATAAAACAAGGCGAAACACTGCCGCCTCCTTATAACAAATTTCGGATGGGAAACCGATAGCGGCTTCACAGCATCAGCATTCCTCCCGACACCGGGATATAGCAACCCGTAACGAAACGGCTGTGGTCGGAGGCCAGTGCAAGCACCGCCCCGGCGACATCTTCCGGAAGGGCGACCCGCTGCAGCGGGGTCATGTTCGCGATCATCGTTTTCTGCTCCTCTGGGAGCCAAGCCGTGGCATCGGTAAGCGTAAGGCCCGGTGCGACCACGTTAACGCGTATGCCGAAGGGGCCGACCTCTTCCGCAAGGGAGCGGACGAAGGCGTCGAGGCCTGATTTGGCGGTGCTGTGGGCGATGAAGCCCGGCGATGAGTGCCGCGAAAGGGTGCTCGATATGGCGATGATGCTTCCCGATTTCCGTTCGATCATTTTCGGCAGTACCGCCTGGCAGCAGAAAAAGGTCGACTTCAGCTCGCCGGAGAGCTTGGCTTCGAACTCCGGCCAGGAGAACTCGGTGAAAGGTTTGACAGGAAAGCCGATCGAAGCGTTGCTCACCAGCAAATCCACCGGACCCAGGCTTTTTTCCACTTCCCCGACCATCGAAAACACCTGTTCCTCATCGCGGACATCGGCCTTGATGGCGAGCGCCCTGCCGCCTGCTTTCATGATTTCCGCGACGACAGCAACCGCCGCGCTTTCGCTCTGGAAATAGTTCACCGCGACCGCTGCCCCTTCGGCGGCGAGAAGGATGGCCGTAGCACGTCCGATGCCGCGGCTCGAGCCTGTGACCAATGCGACTTTTCCTTTCATATTCTTGCAGCCTCCAATCGTTTAAGAGTAAGAGTGGCAGAGAGAGATTGACTTTGTGGCGGATACCTCCGTGTATGTGTTCCGAAGCCCGACAGCCATGATTGGACCCCGACTCGTCGGGACACCGTTTGCCCTGCACTCGTGCTTCTCATGAGACAATACACGGAGGTGTCCTTGCACCAAGATAACGAAATGAAGAATACGGGTCCGAAGGTTTTTTGTTCATGGTTCACGGCAGCTCTCCGCAGAGGCATGAACGATAGGGTAACGCGCTTCCCGTAAGGGAGTCGGTTCCGGAGAAGTCGCTTCCGGCAATGAAAAGAGCCGGGATGAAACCCGGCTCTTTTTTAAAGTTATCATTGAATCAGAACTGACCATCTACCTTTTTTTCCGGGATCGATCCTCGATTTCGATCCATTGTTAGGGTTGATCATCCGTTTCACGTTACAACTTTTCGAGATGCCTCGTTATGAGTGGAGAACAATAGTATTGGCACTCAAAAAATTCGACGACTCTTTTTTTCATTTCTTGCGGCTTTTTTTTTAAAAAAATTGTTTTCCGATGATTTTTTCAGGAGTAGAACCGTTTTCCTGAGGGTACTTTTCCATTCATCGCTCTCCAGGGGGGACAGGTATCGTCACCTGCCGATCACGCGTGCGAAAAGAGCAGCAGGTGTTCGGAAGGATTGTTTCACGCTTCCCTCAACGAAGCTCGCCAGCAATAGCCCCGGAAATTCTTAAGCCTGCAGGCGTATCTGCATCCCTGTCAGGTTGAACCGGTTTTGCGGCCACGGCGGCGATTTGTGGAAGGAAATATCATAGGTGATGAGTACGCAGATGACAACCATGAGTACCATCGCAATGAGAAAGAGAGTATCTGCTACCTGCTCGATCTGATGCATGCGTTCTATGCCCCGCCGGCGCATGGCCCAGTAGGAAAGAATGCAGGAAGCAAGGAACAGCACAATGCGTCAAGCAAGAGGAAATCGTCGGCAAGCGTACTTGCTTTCTCGCCTCTGATTACTACCTGGATAATGCCGATCACCGTAAGACATACCCCGACCATAGCTGCAGACACCGAAAAAATGTGCATGCAGATGTTCTCTTCGAGGTGAGCCCTGGATTCATGCTCGTTATCGTGCTCGTTCACAACTGTGGTGTTTAGTAAAAAAATCGGTGACGAAGCCGGAACCCTTCCCGGGAAACTGATGCAGTATCTTTTCCATCAAACGAGAGGGGGGGTTGAATATCCCCCCTTTCTTTCGGAGTGATTGCCGTTTCGGAAACGGTTGTTAACTGTTACGTCCCGGAAAACGGCGTTCTTTCATTTTCAGGAACGTTTGCATCTGTTCGGGAGTGAGTATTGCCGAAAGCTCGGCGAAGAATCTGCTTTGCGTCCTCGCAAGCTTCGTATGCTCCCTGCCGATATTGTCGGCAAGCGCGTCGATTTTTTTCTGATCGGGTGTTTTTTTGAGCGATTCGTGTGCAAGTTCCCTCTTGAGGTCAGTCAGCTCCCTGCGCCCGGTTATCGACTGATCGAAGTGATTGCGTCTGAGCTCGATGAATCTGGTCCGCTGCTCTGCGCTTAACTTGAGCATCTGGTTCATGCGAAAACCCGCGTTCCCGCGATGTCGCCACATTCCGGGTTCGCAGGGGGCACCGGGGCGGATGTTGTTCATGGAAGGCTGGGTCGCTGTCGTTTCTGCCATCGCTGTCGTTCCGAAGCCGAGCATACCAATCAGTAATGCGGTCATAGCTGTTTTTTTCATAGGTCCTGTCATTTTCATTGAGAATACAACTGCCATGGATCCGTGCTTGTAAGAGGACAGAATGTTCCTCCCCTGTTCAAAGCACGAAAAATCATGTACAACATCATTGACGTCATTGCCTGAAAAAACATGCAAAGCAAATTTTCTGACCGATTGCCCGCATTCCGCATCATTCAGTGTGAACCAGACGTCCGCAATGGATTTTCAGCAGAGAAAAACGGCTGTCGACAGTCGGAAGATGGCCGCATTGCCGACAGCACCGGGAGGTGGCGGCGATTTTGCGCATCAAGCCGCTAATCATTTGCCGCGTGTTGAGATAACCGGTAAAAGGAATATATTCACGTATCCGGGCCCGGGTTTCAGCAAGGATTACCTGCTTTCCCCCTCTCCTTGCAATACCTGTGTCTGTTCATCCTCCTTGCGATAACAGTCAACTGATTCAATCGTTCATACCATGCAAAAACGGAAGATCATCATCCTTGCATTGCTTTCTCTCGTCGCGGCCACAGCTGTCGTGGCAGGACTGAAAACCCGCTGGTTCACCGATTTCACAAGGATTTGGGTATCCGAAAAGATGATTGCCGAACTCGAAGTGTTCAGCCCGGAATTTTTCATGGTCAGCCCTGACAACAGGAGAGTCGCCTATGCAGTCAAACAGGGGGAGAAGCTCTGTGTGGCCGTTGATGGTGTAAACGGTAAAACCTACGCATCAATCATTCCCGGCAGCCTTGTTTTCAGTCCCGACAGCAGAAGGTGTGCATATGCCGCGGTTACTTCCGATAAATCCGTCGTGGTTGTGACCGACGGAAAAGAAGGGATGCCTTACGAAGAGATCGGCGAAAACGCTCCGGTTTTCAGCCCCGACAGTCGCAAAACAGCCTATGCCGGAAGGAAAGGCGATACATGGTTCGCCGTGCTGGATGGAAAGGCTGGCCCTGGTTATGAAAACGTCAGGGAACTTGTTTTCAGTACCGACAGCAGGCACTTCGCTTATCTCGCCCGGAAGGGAGGCCGATGGGTTGTCGTCCGGGATGGAGTTGAAGGGAGTACATACGAGGGAATAGGCAACCTGATGTTCACTCCTGAAAGCGGTGAAATTGCATATGTTGCCGGAAAGGGAGCCGATGCGGTTGTTGCTGTCATCAGCGGCAGGGAAGGTCCTGCCTATGATAGTATCGGCGGTCTTGTTTTCAGCTCCGACGGAAAACGCACCGCCTATGTGGCGAAGAAATGGCCTCGGTCTATGGTGGTGGCGGATGGAACGGAAGTGCCGGTTGATGACGGCATGGTTGCGGATACCCCGATATTCAGCCCGGACAGTAAAAGAATTGCGTATTCGATAACGAAAGGCGACAAATGGTTTGCCGTGACTGACGGCAAGGAAAGTGCGGGCTATGACGGCATCAAAGGCCTCGTTTTCAGTCCCGACAGCAGACATACAGGTTTTGCGGCGACAAAAGGCAATCAGCAGTGTGTTGTCATCGACGGTGTCGAGGGGCCGCTCTACGATGCAGCCGGAGGCCCGGTTTTCAGTGCCGACGGCAAGAGCATCGCCTATGCGGCGAAGCGGGGCAACAGGTATTTTGTCGTTTCGGGCGGGAAAGAAGGCCCTGCATTTGACGCATTGGTTGTCGGCAGGGGAGGGCGGATAGTTTTTGATTCATCGTCCAGGCTGCACTACCTTGCCATGAACGGCAAGGCGATCTACCTTGTCGAAGGAAAAACAGGAAAATAACGAGCAGTTTCATGTCCACGATACTCGATTTCGAAATAAATACGCAGACGTGCACCCGTTGCGGCTATTGCGCAGCCGATTGTCCGGCCCGCATTATCGGCATGCATGAAAACGGTTTTCCGTTCATACCGGTTGAAAAGGAGGCGAACTGTTATCGCTGCCAGCACTGTCTTGCTGTCTGTCCCGAAGCATCGCTTTCCATTCATGGAAAAAAGCCGTCGGAAAGCCTTTCGCTGGAGAACGGCCTGCCCGAACCGGCAAAGCTGGAGCTTCTCATGAAAGGGAGGCGCTCAGTCAGGCGTTTTCAGGAGGCGGAACTCGATTCCGAGCTTCTCGGAAAGCTTCTCGAGGTTGCCTGGCATGCTCCGACAGGAGTGAATTCGCGACAGGTGCTTTTCACGGTGCTCGACAGCAGGGCTAAGGTTGCCGAATTTCGCGACGGTGTGATGGCCGGTCTTGCCGATGTCGTCGGAAAAAACGCACTGCCGGAAGGAAGGGAGTTCTACGCGGGGTTTCTCAAGCTCTGGAAGGAAAAGCAGATCGATATCCTGTTTCGCAGTGCACCCCACCTGCTCGTTGCCTCGGCACCGGCAACCGTGGCGACGCCGCTCCCGGATTGCCTTATCGCGCTTTCCTATTTCGAACTTTTCGCCCGTGCAAACGGGGTCGGTACTCTCTGGAACGGTCTTGCGAAGTGGGCGATCGCCGATCTTCTTCCGGAGTCACGCCGGCGCCTCGGTATACCCGACGACCATGTGATCGGTTATGTGATGTCGTTCGGAAAACCGGCCGTTCACTATTATCGAACGGTACAGCATGGACCGGCCCTTATCAATCGGGCACTGACGACGTAACAGGCACATCGGTCCCGGCCGCTTTTGTCTTTTCGGAGGATTCGTGTTACGGCGGAAGTTCAGGAACCGGTTTCCGGGATTTCTGCAGAAATGTACCGGCCCTGTTGCAGGTGATAGACGGCAAATCCGGAAAGATCGCTTTTGAATTGCAGGTAGCTCTTCACATCCCGGGAATAATTCTTTGCAATTTTTTTCTGCCAGACTTCCTTTCCTGCACGATCGAAAAGGGTGAATGCCATGTCGCCTGCGTTCCGGGTTGCGGCGAGAGTCCAGGTTCCTTTGTCGGATATCCTGATCTCTACCATATCCCCCAGCCCGGTGTTTTTCCCCCAGGCAATATCGCCGTTCAAGGCATCGAACAAGGTTACTTCCGCATGTTTTTTACCGTTTTCTCCAATGGCAATGTACCTGCCGTCGGGAGAAATCACCCTGCAGTGCACCCATCGTAATCCCTTTTCCCCTGAAATTCCACCGGCAAACGGGATTTCCCGCGTGAACTCTCCTTTTTTATTGAAAACGGCGATACCGCTTGATCCGCCTTCGTCCCTCCAACCCCAGAGGGGGAGGGTGATTGTTTCGCCGTTATCCGAAACGGCCGCTGCTCCAGGTTCGGTCATGAGCGCCTTGTTCCAGAGTTCCCGGCCATCCTCTTTCATCGACCAGGAATGGAAATGTTCTCCGTAGTTTATCGTGACTTCATAGATGCCGTTGTTCGAAACATAGTGTTCCGAGGAGCCGGCAGGGTCAGGCATCCGTTCGGCTTTCAGGGTAAAAGTGCTGAGGAAAATAATCGCGAGAGTTGCAGCGGTCCGGTAAAATGACTTCATGGCGGCACAAGGTGAAATGGTATCAGTGAATACGCCGGTTCCGGAATTCGATGCTGCCGGGGAGCCGTCGGGATTCATGAGAAAATGAATATACAGTAATTTACAGAGTCATTGTTTCTGCTTCACATCAGGGATCGTTACATTGAAAGATGGTTTCTGCTTTGCCTGCGGGGCAAAAAACCCCCGGCGGTTTCACGATAACAACAATGCCCGGAGAATGCCGATGTTTATCGACCACAATGATTTCCGGATCGGTGAGGGAGAAAAAGTCAATCTTGCAAGCCGTCCCACGCTCATATCCCCACTCTACAAATCGAAAAAACACTATAAAAAAATGCTCGGCGAGCATGTCGAAGAGCTGAGCAGGATCCAGAATATCCATTTTGCCGATAACCGTTATTCGCTGCTCCTCATTTTCCAGGCTATGGATGCAGCCGGTAAGGACAGTATCATCAGGCATGTGTTGTCAGGAGTGAATCCCCAGGGGTGTCAGGTATACAGTTTCAAACACCCGTCGGCAGAGGAGCTCGAACATGATTTTCTCTGGCGGAGCTATCGCTCTCTTCCGGAACGAGGCATGATCGGTATCTTCAACCGTTCCTACTACGAGGAGGTGCTCATTGTGCGGGTTCATCCGGAAATTCTGGCGGGCCAGCGGATTCCCAACGAACTGCTGAACGGGGGAAAAGTCTGGGATAACAGGTTCCGTTCCATTGTCGATATGGAGAACCATCTCTACCGCAACGGTACGAGAATAGTCAAGTTTTTTCTGCATCTCTCCAAGGAGGAACAGCGGAAGCGCTTTCTGCGCAGGATTGACGAGCCTTCGAAAAACTGGAAGTTCAGCGCGGCCGATGTCGAGGAGAGAACGTGCTGGAATGAGTACATGCGTGCCTACGAAGCCTGCCTTGGTGCGACCAGCACCAGGCGGTCCCCCTGGTTTGCGGTTCCTGCCGACGACAAGGCAAACGCAAGGCTTATCGTATCGCATATCATCGTGCAGACCCTTACAGCCCTTTCGCTTGCCTATCCCGAGACGGACGAAGTGCGACGCCAGGAACTTGCCGAAATCCGCCGCATGCTCATGGAGGAGGCGCCGGAACGCGAAACCGAGCAATGAAGGGGCCTGCCGCCTCTGCCATAACGCTTTTCCGCGAAGCGCCCCGGAAGGGATAACCGGGGCTCAATTGCAGCGCCCGACGCCGTCGGTCAGCTGGCGGTATTTGGTGCAACCGCACTTCCATCCGTTGTCGCAGGCTTTTTTATACCAGTCCACCGCTTCGGCGATATCACGCACCACCCCTCTTCCTTCCTCATACATTTCTCCCAGGTTGAACTGTGCTTCCGCATACCCCTGTTCCGCAGATGCGCGGTACCATCTGACCGCATCGGTGTCATTCTGTTCCGTTCCGATACCTATTTTATAGAAAGTTCCTACCTTGTTCTGGGCCATCGGGTTTCCTTTTTCGGCTTCTGCCATGGCAGTCTGAAACCTGCCGGGGATTTCGGCTGAAACCGGGACAGAAAGGAGCATCGAGAACGCGATGAAGATGAGCGGCTTACTGTTCATAGGGCCGGTATGGTCAAGAGTGTCAGAGCCGTACCGGTATTCCCCGTTCGCGAAGGTACTCCTTGGCTTCCCGGATGGAGTGCTGCCGGAAATGGAATATCGATGCCGCAAGTGCAGCGTCGGCATGACCTTTCGTGAACCCTTCATAGAGGTGTTCAAGGTTGCCTGCACCGCCTGAAGCGATTACCGGGATATGGAGGGCAGTCGAGACCCTCGAGAGAATCTCGTTATCGTACCCTTCCTTCGTTCCGTCCCGGTCCATGCTTGTCAGCAGTATTTCCCCGGCTCCGAGCTCCTGGACTTTCCGCGCCCATTCGATCGCCCCGAGCGATGTCGGATTTTTCCCGGAATGGGTATGGACGATATATTCGCTGCCTATTTTCTTGACATCGATGGCGACGACGACAGCTTGCGATCCATATTTTTCCGCGATGCGGCTGATGAGCAGGGGGTCGTTCACGGCTGCGGTATTGACGGATACCTTGTCGGCTCCGTGCAGGAAAACCTCCCTGGCGCGTTCCACCGAGCTGATGCCACCCCCGACCGTGAGAGGGATGAAAATTTCTCCGGAAACTTTAAGCACCTCTTCGAGTGTTGTTCTCCGGGATTCAAGCGAGGCCGAAATATCGAGAAACACCAGTTCGTCGGCAAGCTCGTCGTTGTAGAACCTTGCCTGTTCAAGAATCGAGCCCGCATCTCTCAGGCCTTCGAAATTTATTCCCTTTACAACCCGTCCGTCACGGACGTCGAGGCAGGGGATGATCCTTTTGGCTAACATAGTCTGTCATGCTGAAATCAGTTGGAGAGGCGATGCCCCAAAGAAATCAATAAAGATTGAACTCTACAACATTATTTTAATGTATTATATTTTCAGGCTTCCGGTTCCGGAGAAAATAAAAAGAACGATACCATGAAGTTTCCTGTTTGTGAATACGCCGATTCAGAAGACGGTTTCTATTCCCAGTGCGCTTCCTGTCCGATTGATTCGTCAAGTCCGGGCTGTGCCCTCAGCGAGCTTGAGGACGGCAATTACGAGTTCGAGGGAACGACCCCTCACGGCGGGGTCAGGGCCCTTTTCCATTTCAGGGACAACGAGGGCAATCAGGTAGTGAAAAGGGATGCCATCCATGTCGAAATCCATGAGCTTGATGAAATGGGCCACCTCATAACGATCCTCTACGGGATGGTTGATCCCGAAGGGATCATCTACCTGAAGAGGTCATCTTCCGACGAAGCGCACCGGCAGGATAATCTCCAGTAATCAGGGATACTGATGACCATAAACAAACTCTATTTTGAAAGCGGGGACGAGATTCGCGACCTTACCATCGTCGGAGGTGGCCCGACCGGTATTTTCGCGGCATTCCAGTGCGGAATGAACAATATCAGCTGCCGGATTATCGAAAGCATGTCGCAGCTTGGCGGCCAGCTTGCCGCATTGTATCCTGAAAAGCATATCTATGACGTTGCCGGTTTTCCCGAAGTTCCTGCAGCAGGTCTTGTCGACAGCCTCTGGAAACAGACCGAGCGGTACAACCCGGAGGTCATTCTTGGCGAGACCGTTACGAAGTACGACAAGCTTGCCGACGGATCGTTCGAAGTGACCGTCGGATCGGGCAGGGTGTTTCATTCCCGTGCGGTTCTCATTGCTGCCGGGCTCGGGGCTTTTTCTCCCCGAAAGCTTCCCCAGCTCGGTGACATCGATCACCTGGAAGGACGATCGGTTTTTTACGCGGTCAGGAATATCAGCGATTTTGCCGGAAAAAAAGTAGTGATTGTCGGAGGAGGCGACTCTGCGCTCGACTGGACGGTGGGTCTTCTCAACGCAGCTTCGAGTGTTACGCTTGTCCACAGGATGCACGAGTTCCAGGGACATGGCAAGACCGCCAGGGAAGTGCTCGAAGCGAAGAAGAACGGGCAGCTGGATGTGTTCCTGAATACCGAGGTCATCTCGATCGACACTTCAGGAGACCAGGTAACCGCAGTAAGGCTTCGCTCCAAGAACGGCAGCAAATTCAATGTTGAAGCGGACAGGCTCCTGCTTCTCATCGGTTTCAAGTCAAATCTTGGGCCGCTCTCCTCCTGGGGCCTCGAGCTCATGGACAGCGCACTTGTTGTCGACAGCCATATGAAAACCTCTGTAGACGGTCTCTATGCGGCCGGTGATATCGCCTACTACGCCGGGAAACTGAAAATCATCCAGACCGGTCTGAGCGATGCGGCAATGGCTGTCCGGCACAGTCTGACCTATATCAAGCCCGGCGAAAAGATCCGCAATACCTTCAGCAGCATTAAAATGGCAAAGGACAGGAAAGGTGTCTCGGAAGGAAGTTGACCAACGACAGAAGCCCGGCGCAATGAAAGCATGGATGCTTGCCGTCCGACCTAAAACCCTTCCCGCGGGAGCTGTGCCGGTCGTTCTCGGTTCGGCCCTCGCCGCCCATGACGCACAGTTCAGTCTGCTTCCGGCATTTGTGGCTCTTGTCTGTGCACTCGGTATCCAGGTGGCTACGAATTTCATCAACGAAATCTACGATTTCCGAAAAGGTGCCGATACTCATGAACGGCTCGGGCCGACGCGGACCGTCGCGGCCGGCATCATCAGCGAAGCGGTCATGATCCGTGTTTCCGTCACTCTTGTTGCGGTCGTTTTCCTGCTTGGTCTCTATCTCGTTTACACTGCCGGCTGGCCGATTCTTCTTGTCGGCCTGCTTTCCCTTCTCTTCGCTTGGGCATATACCGGGGGTCCCTATCCGATAGCCTATTCCGGCCTCGGAGATATTTTTGTCTTCATTTTTTTCGGGCTCACGGCTGTCGGCGGGACCTACTATGTCCAGGCTCACGACCTCAACCTGTCAGTGCTCTACGCAGCGGCGGCACCGGGATTTTTATCGGTCAACATCCTTCTGGTCAACAATATCCGCGATATCCAGACCGACCGCAAGGTCGGCAAAATGACCCTTCCCGCCCGTATCGGCGCAGAGAGATCCCGCAGGCTTTTTGTGATTCTCACGGCTGCCGCCTATATCATTCCCGTTGTTCTCTGGCTGAAAGGGTATCCGGTATGGGTGCTGCTTTCGCTCCTTTCCGCGCCGATTGCCGTCACTACCGTCAGGGAACTCTATTCGAGCGAAGGGGTGCAGCTCAACAATGTTCTCGCCGGAGCCGGAAAATTGCTTACGCTTCATGGCCTGCTCTTTTCCGCAGGATTTCTTTTCCATTAAGACGATTCCGTCCATGAACTCCCACGTTGTTTCCATAGCTCTTGTCCAGAGCATCTCACGAAGCACTCCGGCTGAAAACCTGGCCGAAGCCTGTCTGAGAATACGCCAGGCGGCAGCATCGGGCGCACAGATTGTATGCCTTCAGGAGCTCTTTACGACGGATTATTTCTGCCAGACCGAAGAGTACACTCCTTTCGAATATGCCGAGCCTGTTCCCGGCCCTGCGACTGAGGCTCTTCAGGTTCTCGCCGGCGAACTCGGCGTGGTGATCGTTGCATCGCTTTTCGAGGCCCGGGCACGCGGCCTCTTCCACAATACTGCGGCGGTGATCGATGCTGACGGGAGTTATCTCGGTAAATACCGCAAGATGCATATTCCCGACGACCCCGGTTTTTACGAGAAATTCTATTTTACGCCGGGTGATCTCGGTTATCAAGTTTTCAGAACACGCTACGCCACCATCGGAGTGCTCATCTGCTGGGACCAGTGGTACCCTGAAGCGGCGAGACTGACCGCCCTCAAAGGTGCGGAAATCCTGTTTTATCCGACAGCGATAGGATGGGCTGCAAGCGAGCATTCCGACGAAGTGCGCAATTCACAGCGGGCCGCGTGGAAAACCATGCAGCTTTCGCATGCCATAGCAAATGGCGTGTATGTCGCAGCGGCGAACCGCAGCGGCACGGAAGGGAATCTCGAGTTCTGGGGCAACAGTTTTGTTTCGGACCCTTTCGGGCAAATCATCGCGGAAGCCGATCACCGGAACGAAGCGGTGCTTCTGGCTGAGTGCGACTTGAGCCGTATCGGTTTTTACCGTTCCCATTGGCCTTTTCTGCGCGACCGTCGTATCGAAACCTACGCGGAACTGCAGAAGCGTTACCTTGACGAAGCCGTCTGATGATCCCGATATGCCTGTTTCCGGGATGATCTCCATCGGACACATTTCTACTCGCTTATGAATATTTACGGTATCGTTGTCCTACTGACACTGCTCATAACGTTCTGTATCAAGGTTCTTTCGGAACTGCTCAACGTTAAGGCCGCTTCAGCGGCACTTCCCCGTGAGTTCGAAGGGATTTACGATGAAGAAGCCTATCGCAGAACGCAGGAATATCTCGGGGCGACCTCCCGCTTTTCACTGGTCGGCGCGGGGGTGGATCTTGCCCTGCTCCTGCTGTTCTGGTTTTCGGGTGGATTCAACGCCCTCGACCAGTTTCTTCGAAGCTTTGGTTTCAATTCGCTTGTGACAGGACTTCTCTATATCGGTTCGCTTCTTATGGCCCAATCGATTGTCGAATTGCCTTTCAGTATCTACAGGACCTTCGTCATCGAGGAAAAATTCGGATTCAACAAAACGACCCCGGCGGTATTTGTTTCGGATCTGCTGAAATCCCTTTTCCTCGCACTCCTTCTCGGCGGGCCGGTAATTGCGGCAATCCTCTGGTTTTTCGAGGAATCGGGGACGGCGGGATGGTTTCTCGCCTGGACCGGAATTGCCTTTTTCAGCCTGCTGTTGCAGTATGTAGCGCCGAGCTGGATCATGCCGCTTTTCAACAAATTCGTACCGCTGGAGGACGGCGAACTCAAAAGCTCAATCATGCGGTATGCGGACGGAGTGGATTTTCCGCTTTCCGGCATTTACGTCATCGACGGCTCGAAGCGCTCCTCGAAGGCGAACGCCTTTTTCACGGGTTTCGGAAAACGCAAGCGCATAGCGCTTTTCGATACGCTTGTCAGCAATCATCCACTCCAGGAACTTGTTGCGGTCCTTGCCCATGAAATCGGACATTTCAAGAAAAAGCACATTGTCATCAACATGGTGCTGAGTTTCGTGAATCTCGGGGTGCTTTTTTACCTTCTTTCGCTTTTTATGCTCAATCGCGGACTTTTCCAGGCTTTTTTCATGGCGGATGTTTCGGTGTACGGCAGCCTGATCTTTTTCATGCTGCTCTATTCCCCTGCCGAATTCGTGCTTTCGCTTTTTCTGCAGGCCCTCTCGCGTCGGCACGAGTTCGAAGCCGATTATTTCGCAGTGACCACGTATTCAGGCGGTGCGTCGCTTTCCGATGCCCTGAAGAAACTGTCGAGGAGCAACCTTACCAACCTGACGCCGCACCCGCTCTACGTTTTCCTCAACTATTCGCATCCTCCCGTCATCCGCCGGATTGCGCGTATCCGGGAGCACCTTGCCAAACAATCTCAGTGATCTGATAATCCTATGGCCGAATCTGGATATTTCATGCCCCCGGAGTGGGCTCAACACAAGGCAACCTGGCTTTCATGGCCCCATAAGCTCGCCTCATGGCCGGGCAAGTTCGAACCGGTTCCGGTGGTTTTCGCCGAAATTGCGTCCTGGCTCAGCTCTTCGGAAGAAGTGCATATCAATGTGCTCGATGAAACGATGGAACGGAATGTTCGGGAGCTGATTTCCTCCCTCGCTCATGACCAGCTTCGAATGGACCGGATATTTTTCCACCCGGTTCCAACCAACGATGCCTGGTGCAGGGACCACGGTCCGAATTACGTGTTCAGGCAGCGAGACGGGAAGCGCGAAAAGATCGTTCTCGACTGGGAGTACAACGCCTGGGGCGGCAAGTATGATCCATATGACGACGACAACGCCGTGCCCCGAAGGGTTGCTTCCCTCCAGGGTCTTCCCGTGGTTTCCACAGGAATGGTGCTCGAAGGCGGCGCAATCGACGTGAACGGCAAAGGGCTGCTCCTGACGACCGAGTCCTGCCTGCTCAATCCGAACCGCAATCCATCGATGTCCCGCGCCGACATTGAACGCGAGCTCGGCAGATACCTCGGTATCGATAAAGTGCTCTGGCTTGGCGACGGCATAGCCGGCGACGATACCGACGGTCATGTAGACGATATGGCGCGTTTCGTCGATGAATCGACCGTACTGATAACCGTCGAGGATAACCCGGAGGACGACAACTATCTCCCTCTCCAGGAAAATTATAATCTGCTGAAAACCTTTTCCGACCTCGAAGGACGTCCGCTGCAGGTGAAGAAACTTCCAATGCCGGATCCTGTCTATTTCGACGGTGAACGCCTGCCTGCAAGCTATGCGAATTTCTACATCGCCAACACGCTGGTTCTCGTTCCCGTCTATCGCTGTCCGCAGGACCGGGCTGCCCTTGCAATCATCAGGGAGTGCTTTCCGGAGAGGAAC
The DNA here is from genome assembly GCA_013335405.1 of Chlorobiaceae bacterium. Lineage (GTDB taxonomy): Bacteria > Bacteroidota > Chlorobiia > Chlorobiales > Chlorobiaceae > Chlorobium. Next base: position 40,633 of record JAAXVR010000020.1, on the reverse strand, counting down.
GTGGTCGGTATCGATTGCTCGGACCTTATCTGGGGGCTCGGGGCCATTCACTGCATAACCCATGAAGAACCGGAATGAGCGGTTATTTCCCCTCCTGCCGCAAAAACGCCTCATGTAATCAATTCCCGTTATCCGGAATACGGACCAACCTGTGACTGGTCAGGCAATCACCTGCATTCATGACGATCACGTGCGGGGATGCAGCCTGTTACGGTAGCCGCATCAGCTGCTGTTGGCTGCCGGGATAAAATAACCCGGCTGCAGTTAATTTTTTTGTTGAAATGCGTGTTGTGGCATGGAATTTGTATGATTATATATGAAATCCTCACGCCCGTGGGGATGAACAGGTGTTGGGGGACATCTGTTCACAAAAAAGCGGCTGAAAAGCCGCTTTTTTTATTGGTTGTTCGTTTCGAACCCTCAATGAGTTGTGTCAGGTGTGTCATAAATCAGGCGCAACTGTGTCATTTTTTATCTACTCTGGTTCAGTATGATACACCAATCCGGTCATTATTGCCTCGAAATCGAAAAGAGAAATCCCTGAAAATATTTATCGGAATCAGTAACGTATTTCATAAAGTGATATTAAAGACTAATTAAGCGCAGTCTGTAAATTTTCTGGAACGGAATTTGCAACTATATATAAGAAAATCCTCACGCCAGTGGGGATGAGCAGGTGTAATGGGGGACATCTGTTCACGAAAAAAAAGCGGCTGCACGGCCGCTTTTTTTTTGCCTTTTTCTCCTGCCGACATGGAGAGCGGGTGGTTCACGTGAACAATATTCGATGCATCTGCACGCTATGTATGTGCAACAGGAGAATCCTCTTCACTCCAGGTCGATAAGGGGGGGGGAACGGGGGTGATATGTTTATGAAAAAAGCGGCCCTGCAGCCGCTTTTTTCATTGTCTTTTCAGAGGGCGTTTCCCTTCGGGAATTCAGGCAAGCAGTTTTTCAAGGTCGCTGCAGCTTTGCTTGACCAGTGTTGCCGAGTGCCTCAGTGCTTCCAGTTCGGCCGGGGCGAGGTCAATTTCAAAGATCTGCTCGATTCCGTTTTTTCCCAGTTTTACCGGAACGCCGCAATAGATGTCGCTGATCCCGTATTGTCCATCGAGATACGCTGTGCAGGGAATGATGCGTTTACGGTCTCTTACGATCGACTCGATCATATCGACGGCCGAAGCGGCAGGGGCATAATATGCAGATCCGGTTTTCAGGTGATTGACGATTTCGATACCTCCGTTCCTGGTGCGTTCGACAAGCGCGTCGATTTTCTCCCTGGGCATCAGCTGGTTGAGCGGGATACCTCCGATATTGGTATATTCGACGATCGGCACCATGGAGTCGCCGTGGCCACCGAGAACAAGTGCGTTGATATCCTGTATCGATATGTCGAGCGCTTCGGCGATAAAACATTTGAAACGTGCGGCGTCGAGAACACCGGCCATGCCGATCACGCGTTCTTTCGGAAGAGCGCTTGTTGCCTGTGCGAAATAGGTCATGACATCGAGAGGGTTCGAAACCATGATGATGATGGGGTTCGAAGAGTATTTCATGACCTGGGTGGTGACATCCCTGACGATCACCGTATTTTTCATCAGAAGGTCCTCCCTGCTCATGCCGGGCTTCCTTGCAAGGCCTGCAGTGATGAGGATGATGTCCGAATTTGCGGAGTCTTTGTAATCATTGGAGCCGAATACCCTGGTGTCGAAGAGATCGACCGGTCCTGCCTCATACATGTCAAGCGCCTTGCCCTGGGGGATGCCTTCAACGATGTCGATCAGCACGACCTGATTGGCAAGCTGTTTTTCAGCGATTCGAAGGGCAGCGGAAGCCCCGACATTTCCAGCGCCGATAACGGTGATTTTCATAAGGCTTAACTATTTATTGGTGTAGGGAAAACATGGCAGATGCAGATGCAGGTGCCGCTGAAACGTTCTTTGCATAAAATAAAAAAAGCCGCCTTAACAAAAAGGCGGCTTCCTGAAATTTGATTTGTCACATCGAAATCGTGTTCAGCCGGGAAGGACGTCAACCATTTTTTTATTGTTGCGTCCGTTGCGGAAGGTAACCACTCCGTCGACAAGCGAGAAGATGGTGTGATCACGGCCGATGCCGGCATTTCTGCCCGGCTTGATAACGGTCCCCCTCTGGCGGACAATGATTGTTCCTGCAGCGATGCTTGAGCCTCCGGCCGCTTTTACGCCGAGGTACTTCGGATTGCTGTCGCGGCCGTTTTTTGTCGATCCGCCGCCTTTTTTATGTGCCATAACGAAAAAAAATTAACGGTTAAAATCCCTGAATTTCCATTTACAACGAAACAACCTCGATCTGGGTCATCTGCTGGCGGTGTCCGTTTCTCGACTGGTAGCGTTTCCTGCGTTTTTTCTTGAAAACCACGACTTTATCGTCCTTGACATGGTCGAGTACTCTTGCCTGGATGCTGCTTCCGGAAGGGGTCAGAACGGTGTTTTCACCGTCGATTTTCGCGATCGAGTCAATTGCGAAGGTTTCGCCAACTGCGGCTTTTTGCCTGGGGATGAAGAGCTTGTCCCCCTCTTTCACCAGATATTGTTTATCGGATATCTTGATCAGCGCCTGCATTCTTCACGTATATTTTAATGATAAAGGTCTCAAATATAGCATTTTTCTTCCAACTTCAAAAAGGTAATGACTTCTTTTCACAGAAGAAAGAAGCTGCAAAGCAGCACCAGCGTAAACATGGAAAGGGATATGCCGAAAAGCCGGAACCATCTTCTGAATTCAGTGCTTGTGCAGGGGTATTGCAAAGGCCGGATCGCTCTGATGATATAGCCGAGCGTGAGGGCGATCTGCAGGACGATGAGGCCCGATTTCACATATACCCACAGCGTCCATCCATGATGGAGAGCGGCAAGAAGGATTCCTGAAACAAGCACACCTATGACACCTGCGTCGGCAACTTTTGTTTCGAGTCCGATATAGTTCCTCAGGAGCGCGGCATATTCATCAGCCTGTTGTCTGTCGGTGCCTGTCAGTTTGGGCTCGAGGGTTTTCAGGAGAAAGAGCGACGCAAGAACGGACCCGAACCATGCCGCAAAAGAGACAACGTGAAAAAAGCGCAGGACGGTATGCAGTTCCATGGCTGCGGCGGTTGTGGTGAAAAAAATGATACAGAGTGCAAGATAGCCTCCGGAAGAACGGTTGTCAAGCCTGCTTTTGCTTGCGAGTCCATGCCCGGCTCTCTGCCGATTGTGCACGTTTGTTAATTTAGGTACTCTGGAGTAGCTTCCTCCTTACAGTGTGCATCTGTTGTACCGTTCCAACGCAATAACCGTCAACGTCCGGCATGAAGAAAGAAGAGGGTGCTCCGCAGAAAGACCATTCCCCCATGATGCGACAATATCTGGAGGTAAAGGAACGGTATCCCGACTACCTCCTGCTTTTCAGGGTAGGTGATTTCTACGAGACTTTTTTCGACGATGCGAAGGAGGTTTCCTCCGTCCTGAATATCGTTCTGACAAAGAGGACCTCCGATATTCCCATGGCAGGTTTTCCCCATCATGCAAGCGAGGGATACATTGCGAAGCTTGTGAAAAACGGGTACAAGGTGGCTGTCTGCGACCAGATGGAGGATCCTGCAGCCGCTAAAGGGATCGTACGCAGGGAGATTACCGATATCATCACCCCGGGCATCACCTACAGCGAGAAGATACTCGACGACAGACAGAACAACTACCTCTGTGCCGTCGCCTTTTACCGGGAGGGACGGACCGTTCTTGCCGGTGTCGCATTTCTCGACGTGACCACAGCCGAATTCTGCCTGACAACGCTGAAGCCGGAAGGGCTCAAGGATTTCATCCTTTCGCTGCACCCTGCAGAGGTTCTCGTATCGGCTGCCGAAAGGGAGCGCTTCGAATCCCTGAAGAAATACTTTCCTCCGGAGATGCTCTTGACCGAGCTCGATTCCTGGATGTTCGGCGAAGACCAGGCAGCCGTGGTGCTTGCACGGCAGTTCAGGACCCATTCGCTGAAAGGCTTCGGTATCGAGGGAAACCTTCCCGGGCGAATCGCTGCCGGGGTCATTCTCCAGTACCTCGAGGAAACCCGCCAGAACAGGCTTCACTATATTACGCGCATCCAGGAAGTGCAGGGAGGAGAGTTCATGACGCTTGACCTGCAGACGAAAAGGAACCTCGAGATCATCTCGTCGATGCAGGACGGAAGCATCAACGGAAGCCTGCTCCAGGTAATGGACAGGACCTGCAATCCCATGGGGGCGAGGCTTATCAGGCGGTGGCTCCAGCGACCGATGCGCATAGCCGCTGATATCCGGATGCGTCTCGATGCGGTAGGCGAACTCAGGGACTCGAAACCGGCAAGGGAAGCTTTGAGGGAGAAACTTTCAGGAATCAACGATCTTGAGCGTTCACTTGCCCGTATTGCCACTTTCAGAACCATCGCGCGGGAAGTGCGCCAGCTCGGGATCTCCCTGCAGGCAATTCCTGATCTCCGGGAGATCGTCGGAGGAGCCGTTTCAATGCGTCTCCTGCACCTGAGCGACTCGCTCAAGCCGCTTCCGGAGCTTGCCCTGAACATCGAAAAAGCGATCGATCCCGGATCGGGAGCCTCTATGCGTGACGGCGGCTATATCAGGAGCGGTTACAACCAGGAGCTTGACGAACTGCGCGATATCGCTTCGAACGCCAGGGATCGCCTCATGCAGATACAGCAGCAGGAACGTGAAAATACGTCGATCTCCTCGCTCAAAGTGCAATTCAACAAGGTTTTCGGTTACTATATCGAGATCAGCAGGGCAAACCTCGAAAAAGTCCCTTCCTATTACGAGAAGAAACAGACGCTCGTAAATGCCGAACGCTTCACTATTCCTGCGCTGAAAGAGTATGAAGCCAAGATCCTCAACGCCGAGGAGAGGAGTCTCGAGCTGGAGGCACGGCTGTTCCATGAACTCTGTGCGGACATTGCCCTCCATGCGTCCGAAATCCAGCAGAATGCCGCGGTGCTGGCCGAATTCGACGCGCTTTCGTCGTTCGCCTGCTGTGCAGAGCTCTATGGCTACTCGAAGCCCGAAATAATGGAGCACGAACATCTGACGATTGTCGGTGGCCGCCATCCGGTGCTCGAAAGGATCATGAGCCCGGAAGAGCCCTATGTGGCAAATGACTGCATGTTCGATGACAAGCAGAGGATGCTTATCATCACCGGGCCGAACATGGCCGGTAAAAGTTCGTTCCTGCGTCAGACCGGCCTCATCGTGCTGCTTGCCCAGGCAGGAAGTTACGTGCCTGCGGAAAAAGCCGAGATCGGTCTTGTAGACCGGATTTTCACCAGGGTCGGGGCATCGGACAACCTCACTTCCGGCGAAAGCACCTTCCTTGTCGAAATGAACGAAGCGGCAAGCATCCTCAACAATTCGACATCGAAAAGCCTGCTTCTTCTCGACGAGATCGGCCGCGGCACCAGTACTTTCGACGGCATGTCCATTGCCTGGTCGATGAGCGAGTACATCTGCCACTCCATAAGGGCAAGGACACTCTTCGCCACCCACTACCATGAGCTTGCCGAACTTGAAACCCGGCTGCCGGGGGTAGTCAACTACAATGCGACGGTGGTCGAGACTGCCGACAGGGTTATTTTCCTGCGCAAGATCGTCCGCGGTGCTTCCGACAACAGCTACGGCATCGAAGTGGCGAAAATGGCCGGTATGCCGGGGGAGGTCATCACGCGTGCGCGGGAGATCCTTGCCGGTATGGAAAAGCGCGAGTTCGAAATTCCTCCCGACAGACCCTCGGGCCTGAAAAGCATGCAGATCAGCCTTTTCGAGGAGGCCGACAACCTGCTTCGACGCGAAGTCGAATCGATCGACATTGACAGGCTGGCGCCGATCGACGCCCTCCTGGAGCTGAAAAAACTGCAGGATATCGCACGAAAAGGGGTAACATACCGTTGACAAGGCATATGGAAGAGGACAAACAGGTATTGCTGATTTTCATTCAGGCCGACAGCGGAGTAGACGGAGCATCGCTGCTCGATGGCGGATCGGTGAAGCGAGGGATGTTCGGGGCGATGAAGGACGCCGCCATGAGCAATATCATCCGCCGCGCGCAGTTCGCCATTCCTCCCCTGTCCCTCATGATCCTCTCATCCCGGAACGTGCAGGGGGTAAGCCAGTCGATCTGCGATCTCCGGTTCGACAAGCTTCCGCTCCACAGGCACTGGGACCTTGCGGGCATCAGCGTCCAGACCGGTGCCGTGAAGCCAGCTTTCGATCTCGCCCGCTTTTTGCGCACGAAGGGCATAAAGGTGCTGCTTGGGGGGCCTTACGTGACGGTTTTCCCCGAGCGATGCCGCGAGCACGGCGACGCTCTGGTCATCGGCGAAGCCGACGACATCTGGGAGACAGTGCAGCGTGATCTGCTTGCCGGGCAACTGAAACCGGAGTACCGTGTCGAAACTTTTCCTGATCTCGGCATTGACCGTCCCGTATCGAAAAGCGCGCTCGATATCTCCAGCTATTTCACCACGAACGTCGTGCAGACCACGCGCGGATGCCCCTACAACTGCGACTTCTGCAACGTGCATGTCATGAATGGCCACAGGCTCCGCCACCGCAGTATCGGCAGCGTCCTGAAAGAGGTTGAATCGTTCCTGAAGGAGGACAAACGGATATTCTTCTTTCTCGACGACACGGTCAATGCCGACGAACTCTACGCCGAAAAGCTCTTTACGGAGCTCATACCCTTCAACATCAGCTGGGTCGGCCAGGCCACCACCTCCCTCGGAGAAAAACCGAAGCTGCTCGAAGCCTTCTCCCGCTCGGGCTGCGGGGCGCTCCTGATCGGCATCGAAAGTCTCGCCGACCAGAGCAACCATGCCCACCAGAAGTTCCATAATCCCGCTTCGCGCCAGGCGGCATGCATCGGAAACATCCGGGAAGCGGGCATCTGCGTCTACGGCAGTTTCATTTACGGTCTTGACGGGGATACGCTCGATATGCCTGCAATGCTCGAAGAGTTCATTGAAGAGACCGGCATCGACGTGCCGGGAATCAACCTGCTCAGGCCGATTCCCGGTACGGTGGTGTTCGACCGGCTCGCGGCGGAAGGTCGCCTGCTCCGGAACCCGGACGACCATGACGCCTTCAGGTTTTCATGGGCCCAGGAGATGCTGTACAGCCCGAAAATCATTCCGCTCGAGCGGTTCATACCGAGCTACACCGCCATGACAAAGCGCGTCTTTACGGTTTCCAATGCCCTGAAGAGGGCCATGAAAGCTCCTCGGCTGGGTTCCGCAGTGCTCATGTTCAACCTCCTCTACGTGCATATGTACGGCATTGCCCGCAAGGATCTTGGCCGCCAGCTTGACGGGCTTGCATGAGTTTTGTTCGTCGATTACGGCTTTTGCGCGAGGAGATAGATCCTGGAAAACGAGAGGGTGACGAGGTTGTCCTCTCCTGCCTGCGAGTCAAAATCGCGGGCGATCACCCTTCTGGCGTTTTCGACGTAGTCCCCGGCAAACAGGGTATCATAGCATTCCTGGTTCAGATAGGCTGCGGCTGCACCCGTATCGAACATATCGAGCACTTTTCCGGGGGGACAACGCATCAGGAGCTCACTGATTTCGGATGACGTCACCGAAAAACCGGCGCGTTCGAAAACGGCCGCATATTCCTCTGCCGTATCGAAGAAAACCCATGGAGAGCGGAAATGCAGAAAGGTGTCCCTGGTCGATTTGTCATGAAGCAGCGATTCGGCGGCATGAATGAAATTGGGGCAGTAATTGATTTTCGCGGGGGCCTGAACGGCCATCCTGCCTCCTGAACGGAGCGCACGGAAACAATTTGAAACAGCTTTGTCCGGTTCCCGGAACCACTGGAACGTCGAGTTGCAGAAAATCAGGTCGAATTGTTCTGTCATACCGAGGTGTTCAGCATCATCTGTCCGGAACGCGATACTTTCATCCGGATAAGCGTTTTGGGCCATATCGATCATTCCCTGCGACGGGTCGATGCCCATGACCCTGCCTTCGGTCAGTTGCCTGATGGCTGAGGTCAGGTGTCCCGGTCCGCAGCCAAGATCGAGGACATCATCCCGTTTCCCTATGGCAGCCATGCTGAACAGCCGCTCACCCGCAGATTTCTGAAGTTCCGCGTTGTGCCGGTAATAGTGAGAGATTTCCGTGAAATTGCTCATTGTCCCCATGCCGGGTTGGCCCTGTTTGCATTCCCCAGGCGGAAAAACGGTATTTTACAGCCTGGAAATAATAGTTCTTCCATACCGTAAAATATCCGTTTACGCATTATTTTCCTTTTTTTAGCAACATCTACCGGTTTTAGCCCTTGGGTATTGTTCTGCTTGATATTGGCAACGTGATTGTCGATGTGGATTTTCACCGCTTCTGCATGTCTGTTTCGACGGACGGTGAGAGCGGTGCGGAAAAGCTGTACCGGCGCTACTGTGCGAGCGAGGAAAAAAACCTCTTCGACAGGGGATTCACCTCACCGCGCGAATACCTCTCCGCGATGGCCTCCGACCCGGAAGTCATGAACATGCCTGCGGGTGAACTCAGGCGATTATGGCAGGATATTTTCACTCTGAAACCCGGTGTCGCTGAAGCTGCAGCCCGGCTTCAGCAAAGGCACACCCTCTGGATCATGAGCGACACCGACCCGTTGCACTTCGTATATCTTCTGGACAATATCCCGGTACTCAAACTTGCGACACGTTTCTGGCTTTCATACGAGCATGGCTGGCTGAAGCGGGAGTCGGAAGCCTTCCGTGAAGTGCTCGCAGCCGAAGCGGACAGACCGGCCAGTGATTTCATCCTGCTTGACGACCGTGAGGACAACTGCAGGAGCGCAGAGTCCTGCGGCATCGCAGCCCATCGTTTCACCGCATGGCCCCGGGCGCTCGACGCCGTCAGGGAGTGGGAAAGCTCGAGCCATCTACAACCTTGAAAACATGTCGCAGAAAGACCGTACAACCCGGGTTCCGGAACATGAAATAGAGCTTCACACCATGCGTTCGCAGGGTGCCGGAGGGCAGAACGTGAACAAGGTGGAAAGCGCGGTGCATCTGCGTTTCGACATTCCCTCCTCTTCGCTTCCCGAAGTTCTCAAGGAAAGGCTGCTTGCCCTCAAGGATCGCCGTATCACCGCTGCAGGAGTGCTGATCATCAAGGCACAGCGATATCGTACACAGGAAAAGAACCGCGAGGATGCCCTGCACCGGATGGATGATCTCCTCGCGAAAGCCATGCATTTTCCGGCGACGAGGAAAGCGACGAAACCTACCAGGGCCTCCACGCAGAAAAGGCTCGAGGGCAAAACAAGACGCTCCGGGGTCAAAGAAGCGAGGAAAAAAGTCGAATTATAGGCAGTGTCGGCATGTGCTTTCCGCTCTGGCGGATGGCGCAGAACCGGTTATTCAACCATCACAAGCAATCGCCATGATCAAAAAAATCATGCTGCTCGGCAGCGGGGAACTCGGAAAGGAATTCGTCATTGCCGCCAAAAGGCTCGGGCAATATGTCATTGCTGTGGACAGTTACGACGGTGCACCTGCCCAGCAGGTGGCAGACGAGCGCGAAGTGATCGACATGCTTGACGGAATGGCACTCGACGCTCTCGTGGCAAGACACCGGCCTGACATGATTGTTCCCGAGATAGAAGCTATCCGCACCGGGAGGTTTTATGATTATGAAAAAGAGGGTATACAGGTTGTCCCTTCAGCCCGCGCCGCGAATTTCACCATGAACCGCAGGGCTATCCGCGACCTCGCATCGAAGGAGCTGGGCCTCAGGACGGCAGATTACCGTTACGCCTCGTCGGCCGACGAGCTTCGGACTGCGGTCGGCGAAGTAGGCATCCCGTGTATTGTGAAGCCTCTTATGAGTTCATCGGGGAAAGGACAGTCGACGATCAGGTCCGAAGAGGATATCCTGAAGGCATGGAACTATTCCCAGAGCGCGAAACGGGGTGATATCGCGGAAGTTATCGTGGAATCCTTCGTGAATTTCCATACCGAAATCACCCTGCTGACCGTCACCCGGAACAACGGAGAAACGCTTTTCTGCCCTCCCATCGGTCACCGCCAGGAGCGTGGTGATTACCAGGAGAGCTGGCAGCCCTGCCGGATCAGTGAAGAACATCTCTCTGAAGCCCGGGAAATTGCCGGAAAAGTGACCGCCGCACTCACCGGAGCAGGTCTATGGGGCGTGGAATTTTTCCTCGCAGAGGACGGGATCTTCTTTTCCGAGCTTTCGCCCCGACCGCACGATACCGGAATGGTGACCCTCGCCGGCACGCAGAACCTCTCCGAGTTCGAGCTCCATGTCCGTGCGGTGCTCGGCCTTCCCATTCCCGGCATAGAACTTCTCAGGGCAGGTGCGAGCGCCGTCGTGCTGGCAGGAACTGATGGCCGGAATCCCCGTTATACAGGGGTGGAAGAAGCTCTCAGCGAACCGGGTACCGACATCCGCATTTTCGGAAAACCGGTTACGAGACCTTACCGGCGCATGGCGGTAACGCTCGCAAGCGGCGAATTGCAGTGCGATATGGATGCATTGAGGCGGAAAGCGGTCGGGAATGCCCGGAAAGTGAACGTCGAAAGCGAATAGGGGGCATTACGAAATCGAGAGGATCTCCTCTTCCAGAAGCTGCTGGTTGTAAAGTTCGGCGTAAAGGTACTCCTGCTGCAGCAGCTCATCGTGGGTCCCGCTTTCTGCGATCATGCCGTCTTTGAGGACGATGATGCGACTGCAGTTCTTGACCGTCGAAATCCTGTGGCTGATCAGGATGATGGTTGTTTCCGGCAGCTTTTCGAGGAGCGCCTCAAAAATGCGGGCTTCTGTACCGGTATCGACAGCAGAAAGAGCGTCGTCGAGCACGAGGATTCGCGGTTTCCATGCGATTGCCCTCGAGATGCACGCACGCTGTTTCTGGCCTCCGGAAAGGTTGATGCCTTTTTCGCCGAGCATGGTCCTGAAGCCGTCGGGAAAATCCATGACATCGTCGTAAAGCATGGCGGTCCTGCTCGCCTCGATCACTTCATCCGGGCAGTTTTCCCTGCTTCCCCAGTTGATGTTGTTTTCGATCGTGTCAGAAAAGAGGAAATTGACCTGAGGAACGAATCCGATCTGCTCCCTGAGGGTATCGAGAGGCAATACCCTGATATCGGTGCCGTCAAGTTCGATGGACCCTTCCGCCGGGTCGTAGAGGCGCGGGATCAGGCTCACCAGCGTGGATTTGCCCGAACCTGTCGCTCCGACGATGGCGATTTTCGAACCGGGAGCGATATCGAGCGTAATGTTTTTCAGGACAGGGCGGTTTTCCTGGCCCGGGTAGTGAAAACTCACGCTGCGGAAAGAAAGAAAGCCGGTCGCTTTTTTTCCGGTATCGGAATCGTTTCCGTCCGGGGAGGTTTCCTGTTCGGCGCCGAAGATCTCGTTCAGGCGCATCATGCCCGACGATGCCCGCTGGATGATGCTTGTGACCCAGCCTATCGAAATGATGGGCCAGCTCAGCATCGAAACGTAGACGATGAACTGGGCGATCCCGCCGATAGTCATGGTGCCGTCGATGACGCTGAGGCCCCCAAGCCAGACGACAGGAAGAAGTGAAAATGCCGTCAGGGCGGTCAGGAATGCGTAGAAAAGCGCTTCAAGTTTCGCGAGTGAGAGGTTTTTGTCATAGTAATCGCGGTTGAGCGAGTCGAAACGGCTGATTTCGAAAGGCTCCCGGACATAGCTTTTGACGATTCTGATGCCCGACAGGTTTTCCTGCACAAGATTGGTGATTGCTGCATAGCTTTCCTGGATCTTTTTCGATCGCTTGTGCATGGAACTTCCGATCCTGTAGACCGAATAGCTCAGGATCGGGGCAGGCAGCAGCGCGAAGAAGGTGAGTTTCGGCGACAGGGCGATCATCGCCACGAGTGCGAAGAGCAGCTTGAAGAAGGTGTTGCAGGAATACATGATTCCGGGTCCGAGGAAATCTCTCACGGCATTCATGTCGTTGCTTCCCCGCGAGATGAGTTCTCCGGTCGTGGTCGAGTTGTAGAACTTCCTGGGAAGCCGCTGAAGGTGACGGTAGTAGTCGTTTTTCAGGTCGAACTCGATATGTCTCGACGTGACGATGATTTTCTGGCGGACCAGGAACAGGAAAAAGCCGCTCAGCAGGGCGAAAAGAACATAGAGGGCGAGGGGCCCCGAAACGCTGCCGATGGTAAATGGGCCGGTCATGGAATCGATGGCGATTCCGATGTATTTCGGGCCGATGACGGAAAAGATGTTCGTGAGGATGATGCAGACAAATCCGGCCGCCAGGCTTTTTCTGTACCTGAGAAGGTATGGTTTCAGGCTCAGCAGGTTTTTCATCTGTCAATAGTTTTTGAAGTGACGGTTGTAATGTATAAAATTATCATTAAAAACTTTTTAAACTCATTAAATGAATATAAATAAATGATTTAAGCATATCTGTCGTCGCGGGATCAAGAATTTTGACGTGCAACAGCTCATCAGATCAGAACAAAAGATTTATCGCGCTTATTTGTTCCTTATGTGCTTTGGTGAATAACCCTTCAAACAGCAAAACCCTTACAAATAAAGATTTTATCTATGTTTATAGTCTTGATGACAGTAAAAACAGGTAACGTGGTGCTTGAAAATTCACTCAATAATTGATGTATATTTTCACAAGAAGAATCAAATTCCACCTCAGAACGAAAACTTTTCTCATAGAAAAAAAGTCTGAGTCTGATTCTCTGAATCTGACCAAATAGATAATAAAAATGTTAACCGGCACTGACGAGCAAATCATAACTGCAGGTGAGCTGGGGATCGACCCCGAGGAGCTTTGGCAGACAGCTGACAAGCTGCGAGGATCTATCGATGCAGCGGAATACACGCATGTCGTCCTTGGTCTGATCTTTCTCAAGTATATCTCGGATGCTTTTGACGCTCGTCGTGCAAAGCTGACAGAAGAACTTGAAGCAGACGGCATCGACGGCAAAGATGCTGAAAGCCTGCTTGAAAGTCGGGATGAGTACACGGCTGAGAACGTTTTCCGGGTTCCGCCGGAGGCTCGGTGGTCGAACATCCTGAACCAGGGCAAACACCCGGATATTTCGAAGCTGATCGATGATGCGATGTATGCCATCGAACGCGACAATGCGAAACTAAAAGGCAAGCTGCCCCGTGACTATGCACGAAGAGGGATTCCTTCTGAACGGCTGGGCGCATTGATCGACCAGATCGCTTCCATTGCAATTGGCACCGACGAAGCCAGAGCGAAGGATATTCTCGGACGTGTATACGAGTACTTTCTCGGGAAGTTTGTCTCTGCAGAAGGCAAGCTTGACGATATCCGGAAGCATGCCTTCGTTCTGACGCCCGGCCGTTATGTGGGGGCAGCTGAAAGAGAGGATGACGGCGAGCCGTTTGAAGAGAAGATGCGGCGGCTGACCACCGAACTCAGGGAGTGTTTTGTCGAGAGCGATCGACTCGAAGTCCGGATCAAGGCGAATCTGGAGGGATTGGGATATGACCTTTGATCCAGCTCGCCCTTTTGATGCGTTGCCTTCATTGCCTCCCCGAGAGGAGATCGAGACCGCTCCGGTATTGAAGCAATGTCTGAGGGCAACCCGGGCGCTGGCCGAGTTGAAAGGAGCGGGCGGTCTGATCCCTGATCAGGCAATTCTTATCAATGCCATTCCGCTTCAGGAAGCCCAGGCCAGTTCCGAGATCGAGAATATCCTTACTACCCGTGACGCGCTTTTTCGGGCTGCACTGGACGAAGCAAGGTCTGCCGACCCGAAAACCAAAGAGGTTCTTCGATACCGCACCGCCCTGCACAGGAGCTATGAGGTAGTCAGGAAAGGTGGTCTTTCCGTGGAGTTGTTGTGTGACGTCTGCTCGATTCTGCGGGACGAAAAGGTCGATTTCCGCCAGACCGGTGAGGATGTGTTTATAGGAAACTCCCAAACCCGTGAAGTCCTTTACACACCGCCCCGGGGAGGAGCGCTCATTGCCGGGAAGCTTGAGAATCTCGTGTCTTTTTTATTTCACAACGATGGTCCGGATGAACTGATTCGCATGGCCGTCGTCCATTACCAATTCGAAGCCATTCACCCCTTTTCCGACGGCAATGGGCGCACCGGTCGTATTCTCAATATCCTCTATCTTATTCATGCGGGTTTGCTCGATATCCCGGTGCTCTACCTCAGTGGTTATCTCATTCGGAACAAGATGGAGTACTATCGTCTGCTTCTCGAAGTTTCCAGCGGGCGAGACTGGGAATCATGGATCGTCTTCATGCTCCGTGGTGTGGAGGAGACGGCCCGCTGGACCACCGGTCGCATTCTGTCCATCCGCCAGCTTCTTGACCAGACGATCGAGCTTGTTCGTCGCGATCTGCCGAGGATATATACCAAAGAGCTTGTTGAACTGATTTTCCACCAGCCCTACACCAAAATCTCATTTCTGGTCGATGCAGGAATTGCCAAACGGCAAACCGCCGCCGAATACCTCCGTGCTCTCGAAAATGCCGGTATCCTTGCCAGCGAGATGGTCGGACGTGAGCGTATCTATGTGAATCTCGCCCTGCTCGAGCTGCTCAAGGAGGGGCATCCATGAGCACTCTCTTGTCAGTCGTCGTATCGACATGTTCCCATGACCTGTTGATGCCATCGACACGTTTTGATAATGTGTCGAAATCAGAAGAAAATATCGACAAGTTCCTTTTGTATGTCGACGGGATCGACAGGAAGGGTTTCGTTTCCCGTAGAGCAAAGCAGGAATCAGAGCTCAACGATCAGATTCGAAGCCGAGAACGCGTTAATATCGTGCAATCAAGAGGTTTTCGGGAATCCCTCGAAACCTCCTTGATACGTTACACCAATCGAGCCATTACGACAGTCCGGGTTATTGAAGAGCTGACAGGTCTCGCCAGGACCATTCGGGAGGCGGTCGAGCAGGGCGCTGCTTCAGGACTCACCGAAGAGGAGATGGCGTTCTGCGATGCGCCGGCTGACAATGAATCATATGCAGGACGACACGCTCAAGCTGATTGCCAGGGAGCTGGCGGAACGAATCAAAACAAAAGTCTCTCCGGATTGGACACAGCGGGAAACGGTTCGGGCTGATATGCGAAGGACGATCCGCCGTTTGCTGACAAAGTACGGATACCCTCCGGTTGCACAAGAGAGCGCAACGCAATTGGTGATCCGTCAGGCTGAACTTATGGCAGAAGGTATTATGAGTTAATGTGAAAGGAAACGATCTTGTTGTAATAAAAAGAATATGGAAAACAAAATATCATCCCTTATCTCATAGCATGGCATTCGAGTCGAGCAAGAACTACTACTCCATCAGTGAGGTCAGCAAGATCGCCGGTGTGCCGGCCTATCTTCTCCGCTACTGGGAAACCTTTTTTACCGAACTGGCACCTGCAAGGGATACCAGGGGCAACAGGCGATACACGAACCGCGATATCGCCCTGGTGCTGAATATCAAGGAACTTGTCCACGAAAAGGGTTACAGGCTCGGCAAGGCAAGCGATATTGTCAAGGGGGTCATCCGCGACAGCGAAGAGGATCATAAAATCACCGAAATCCTCAAGCTCCAGAAACAGATAGGGGTCGAAAAGAAAAAGCACTCAGTCGTTGACGAACGCAGGATGCTGCTCCTGCAGGAGATCAGGGAAGAGATAGAGGATATCCTCCAGCTTCTCGGGTAGGAGAAGGGGAAAAAAGAAAGACCGGCATTCGCCGGTCTTTCGATTACTGTGCAAAACAGTCCTTACTGAGCATAGAGAACTTCGAACTGTCCGGTGCCGCCTTTGCAGACGTGCTCGACCCAGCGGGCATAAGCTCCGCCGCTCCAGCGGTATTCCTCGAGGTTCTGCGAACGGAACTGGGGAGCCGCGTAACGGACCTTGTATCCTTTGGGAAGAACGATCTTGAGCTGGGTGTCGACGGTGAAGTCGTTGAACTTTCCGACCATGCCGTGGTGAACCAGCGGAATGAGCGGGTGGTTGAGTATCCTGCGGAGGCCGCCGCCTGCATCAACCGATACGCCGGGGAATTCGCCGTCAACCTTGACTTCGATGCCCTGTGAATCGGAACGGAATCCTGCTTCGACCGATGCCGGCCTGTTGAGCTTGTCTGACGGGAAGAGCTCCGACCAGCGTGCGATCGAGTCGACGATACCGGAACCGCCGTGTGAGAAACGCCACCTCGTTACACCGACAGGGCCTTTTTCACCGCTCTGGGTGCCGATGCTGTTGACCTCGATCTTGGAAATCCTCTGGCCGCCTTCGTTCAGTGCGGTGAAGGCAGGTCCGATGAACCAGAACTCGCGGATCCAGTCGTTGAACGTGCCGGTTGACTGCAGGGCTTTCAGGGTGCCTTCCCATGTGTCGATGACGTCGTTGTTGTCGAGAGGCACTTTCATGATGATATCGTGGAACTGGCGCCCCTGCATGTAAATCGGGTTCGGGACATTTCTGCGCACTGCATCGGAACGGTAGTAGAAGAGATTGACAACGGAGCCTTCGAAGGAGAAAGAGTGGGAGAAATCACCGACCGAGACGCTGCCTTCGCCTACGCAGATCCTTCTCTCCTTGGTTTCATTGGCGATGTCGGCTTCCACGACAAGCTTGTTTTTCGTGCTGTCGACAATTGACTCGATAACTGCCGAAAACCTGACGAATCCTTTTGCGGGATCGAGAGGTTTAACGTTGATTTTGACATTGCAGTCTGCGGGCAGAAGGGGCAGGGCAGGGGGCACATTCACTTTCGCCCGGCCTTTTACTTTTCCCCATGAGCTCGCGCCGCCCTCAAGGATAATTTCATAATCCGAGTGTGCGGTGGTGGTGTCTTTTGTGCCGAAAAGAGCCATAATGAGTTCTCCTTTTTCTGGTGGCGTTGAGATTGGATATTTTCAGGAAATGCTTGCAGTTAATTCCTGTTAAATAACAGCTTGAAACAAATTTAAAGAATAAATATCAATATTTAAAGTAAAATATCATCCGGCGGCAGACACGGGTTGCTGGCGGCCCTGCCTGAAACCCGGGATGGATGTGATGGTTATTTCTTTTATATTCAAGCCGATAACCCTTTGTATTCATCAGATGACCTATCTTGAGCGGACATTGAAATCCGGCACCTTGCCATGGTACCAGTCAGCTCTTTTGAGCGGATTATTTCTCGGTATTTCCTTTCCCACCTATCCGGTTTTTCATTTTGAAATCGTTGCATGGATCGCCCTGGTGCCCTTGCTGGTTTCACTTGCGAGAGTCGAAAAAGCAGCCGGGCTGCTCCGCAGCGTCTATCTCTGCATGTTTCTGTTCTGCGCCATTTCGCTCTGGTGGGTATCGATAGCCACCCTGCCGGGAGGCATACTCACCGTTTTTGTCCAGGCATTCTTCCTCACGGTGCCGATGTTCATTTTTTATCTGCTGAAAAAAGCGGCCGGATTCCGTTTCGCCCTTTTTTCGCTTCCTTTCGTTTGGGTGTCGTGGGAGTGGGCTTACATGCAGCAGGATTTTTCACTCGGCTGGCTCACGCTTGGCAACTCCCAGGCAACGCTCAATTACATGGTTCAGTATGCCGATAGTACCGGCGTCTGGGGAATCAGTTTCTGGGTTCTGTGGTTCAATGTCCTCGCTGTTCTTGCATTGACCGGTACCCGCAAGGAGGCGCTCCGGGCCCTGGCGGTGATGGGAGTCATGATCGTTCTGCCTCTGGTGTATGCCTCGTCCGTTTTTCGGGGAAATGCGGTTGCTCCGGGCGCAGAGGCCAGGTTACGTGTCACTCTGGTGCAGCCGAATATCGATCCTTCACAGAAATGGGAACGGTACAACAGTTCCGGTATCATGGAGCGTTATTACCGGATGACGGACCATGCCGTGAGGGAGAACAGGCCCGAGCTCGTGATCTGGCCGGAAACGGCAATTCCGTTCCATATCCTCGACAACACCTATGCCGGGGACTTTCAACAGCTCAGGGGATCGCTGCGAAAGTGGAATACGGCGCTTCTGTCGGGTTTCTCCGACATCGTCTATTTTCCTTCAGGAAGCCACTCCAGGCCGTATGGCGACGAAAATGCCGTATCCGAGTCATACAACGCGTCCATGCTTCTTCTGCCCGGTATGCCGGAACCGCAGGTTTACCACAAGATGCGGCTCGTACCTTTCGGTGAAAGGGTCCCCTATGTCGAGCTCTTTCCCTGGCTCGAGAAGCTGAATTTTTCGCTTGCAGGGCTGAAAAGCTGGGGGAAGGGCAGCGAAACCACGATCATGCGCCTCGATTCGCGACGCTACCGGAAAGTCCTGACTTGCGACATTATCTGCTACGAATCGATATTTCCGGGTCTTGTATCCGAGTTCGTGCGCAAAGGGGCGAGCTTCCTGACCCTCGTGACCAACGACGGATGGTATTCCACATCGTACGGTCCCTATCAGCATCTCGCAATCGGGCGGCTTCGCTGCATAGAGAACAGACGGGCGCTGGCCCGGTGCGCAAACACGGGCGTGACGGCTTTCATCGATAAATACGGCCGTACCATATCGGAAATTCCATGGTGGCGGGAAGGGTCGCTGACAGCGGAAATTCCCCTTGAAACCTCGCTGACATTGTATACCATGTACCCCGATCTGCTGCCGAAAGCCGCACTTGCCGTCTCGGTGCTTCTCTCTTTTACTGCGGTTGTGCTGAGCATTCGCAAGTCCCCCAGGCCTTCATCCTGAAACAGCCCGGAACGGGTTCACGCATCCAGCGGCGGTGCTGAAGGATCCTTGCTCTGGATGCCGTAGGATTTGATTTTCCTGTAGAGAGTCCTTTCCGTGATGCCGAGCGACCGGGCGGCTTTTCTTCTGCTGCCTCCGCAGCTTTCGAGGGCCTGTTCGATCGCTTTCCTTTCCAGATCGTCCAGCGAATGAAGAATTTCCATCTCTTTTTCGGGCTGGGTCTCGGGGGTATTCGATCCCGGGCCGGAGTTCTCCGGGGAGTAGACTTCGCTGGAGCCGGGCAGCAGGAGCTGTGGCCTGGGCTGGGACTGGTAGAGGGGGTGCAGGAGATGCTGCAGCATCTGGCGTATTTCGCCGACTTCCTGGCGGAGCTGCAGGATGCTGCTGTAGATGACCTGGAGTTCGTGTTTTTCGGATTTTGTCGGATCGTGTACGAGGCTCTTGTACCTGTTGCGCTGCACGAGATGCTTCTCGAGGATTTCGGGAGTTATGTATTTCCCTTTTTCAAGCACGAGAAGCGATTCGATGAGATTCCTCAATTCCCTTACGTTTCCGGGCCAGGGATAGCGCATCATGATTTCCGCCGCATCGGGGCTGAACCCTTCGAAGACGATTTTATGCTTCTGCTGGAATTCGCGCACGAAATTGTCAGCAAGGAGGAGAATGTCGCGATTCCTTTCCCTGAGCGGCGGTATCTGGAGCTCGACACTGCGGAGCCGGTAAAAAAGGTCTTCGCGGAAGTTTTTTTCCGCTACTGCCTGATACATGTTCCTGTTTGTGGCGGCGATGATGCGGGCGTCGGAATAGACTGATTCTGACGACCCGACACGCTGGAATTCGCCGGATTCGAGGACCCTCAGGAATTTTACCTGTGTCTCGAGCGGCATTTCACCGATTTCGTCAAGGAAGATCGTGCCTTTGTCAGCGCTTTCGAAATACCCTTTTCTGCTTTGCACCGCACCCGTGAACGCACCTTTTTCGTGGCCGAAGAGTTCCGATTCGAGAATGCCGGAGGGAATCGCTCCGCAGTTGACCGGAATGAAGCTTTTATCAGCCCGGCGGCTGTTGGCGTGAATGAAACGCGCCAGCACTTCCTTTCCCGATCCGGTTTCGCCCACGATCAGGACCGGGATGTCGGTATCGGCAACCTGGAGGGCGAGCTGCTTGAGCTGTATGATGAGCGGCGATTGCCCTATGATGTTCGTCTGACGTTTCATTGCGCCATCCTTTCCTCGTTTCCCTGGAGCATGTTCACTGCCTCGATGGAACGACGAATGCGTCGTAGGGGAGTTGTCTTCCGGCATCGGCCGCCTCTTCCCTGGTCGGCCAGGTCTTTTTCAGGCGAACCCTGTAGATGTTTTCCTGCCGGATGATTTCGGCACCGGAATAATACGATATCTTCCGGGCCAGTGTTTCGGCATTCTGGAGGCTGCCGAAACTTCCGAACTGCAGGGTATAGCCTTCTGTTGTTATTTCCGGACCCTCTTTCGTCTTCCACCGGGCATCATTTCCTGCGGATCCCGTTATCGCTGCACTCCCTGATGTTTCTGCACTTCTTTTTGTCCCAGCGGTCACCTTGCTACCGGCATTCACCGTCTGTGAAAGCCGGTGTGGCGAAGAGGTGCCGTTCAGGGCGAGGTTGTACGCTTCAATGCGTGACGTGCTGATCCGGTCGAGCTCCGGATCCGGATAATCCCTGAGCTGCCTGGTGTAGAGAGTCCGGGACTTCGGACCGTCTTCGCAGAGCAGGGCTTCTATGACAAGTTTTTCGGCTGGGCGGGAGAATTTTTGCCGGATATTTTCCAGTAAATAAACTTTATCTTCTTCGATGTACTGCCGGATCAGGCGCGCATTGTATGTTTCTTCAGCCGCAAGCAGACCGGAAGCAACCGGCCCCAGGAGGGAAAACACCAGGCAGAGGAGGGCTGTTCCTCTTCGCCTGATTTCGATTCTGTGATCTGCAAACATGCGCTGTTCGGTTGATGAATCTTGCCGGGACTTTCCCTGTTGACGCCAATCCTGAAATATGACAAATATTTTCATATAAAATCAATTGCATTCCATGCCTCCATTATCTGTAAAAGCTTATGCCAAAATCAATCTGGGGCTTCTCATCACCGGAAAGCGCGGCGACGGTTACCACACGCTCGAAACTATTTTCGCTCCCATCAGCTGGCATGACGTCATCGGTTTTTCGGAATCGGACGATATTTCCATGACCTGTTCGAACGCTGCGCTGCCTGTTGACGACAGTAATCTCTGCATCAGGGCGGCAAAATCCCTCCGGAATTTTTCCGGGTGCAGAAAAGGGGTGGCCCTGACGCTTCACAAGGAGGTTCCTTTCGGCGCCGGGCTCGGGGGCGGAAGCAGCGATGCCGCGACGGTGCTCAGGGTTCTCAATACCCTCTGGCGGATCGATGCGCCGGTTTCCGATCTTCATTCGCTTGCCGTTTCACTCGGGGCCGATGTGGCTTATTTTCTGGAAATGCAGGGTCTCGCGTTCGCGAACGGGATCGGCGACCGGCTCGAGGACCTCGGCTTGACCCTGCCCTACCATATCGTGACGGTTTTTCCGGGGGAACACATTTCTACAGTCTGGGCATACAGGAATTTCCATGCACGTTTCGACAGGGAGCTTCCCGATCTGAGGAAGTCGGTCCGGAGCCTCTGTGTCGGTGGAAACAGGGAGGTATTTCCGGTTTTTGAAAACGATTTCGAGTCAGCTGTTTTCGAACATTTCCCGGCAGTCCGCACGGTCAAGGACGCGCTGCTCCGGGCTGGCAGTGTTTTCGCTTCGCTTTCCGGCAGCGGTTCTGCCGTATACGGGTTTTTCGAGCGAGAGGACGAGGCTGTTGCCGCGATGAAGGCACTGCCCGGCCACTGCCGGGCCAGCCTCACTCCGCCGGGATTTACAATGGCGGAGCCCTGAACGGGTTCCGGAAAATGAGTGCCGGAAAATCCTGAAATGTACAGGTGCCGGATTTGAACGGAACGCTGGCGATACCGGAAAAGATCTTCCATCCACCGTTTTCCGGGACAAGTCCAGGGGCGTATCGGAAGAGGGTTTTCACCTTCTTTCCTTCGCTGCGGAAAGTAACCGGCAGTTCAACGATGACGAAGGCAGATTATCCGATGCTTCGGTATGGGCATGGCGCGGTTCTCCCCAGCGGATATCGTCCATGTTTGCGAAATCCCTTCGGAAGGCCTCGCGTATTTCCGGGGGAGAAGCAAAGACCTCGTTGTCGTTCGTTCCCATCATCATGACGGGCTTCGATGTTGCAATGGCGGACATGCACTTTTCGACATCCTTTTCCGAATAGCTCCGGAGGAAGTTCATGACGGCATGCATTGCGATTCCTGACCGTTGTTCATGGCAGGGCAGCCATCACTTTTTCCAGTTTCATGAAGACCTCTTCCGCGATTGCGTCAATCTCCCCGTTTTCAGCAAGACGGAGGATGGTTTTCGTGTCCATGAACTCCGCATGTACCTGACCCGAGGCATCTTCACGGAGCACAACGTTGCAGGGGAGAAGCAGACCGATTGACGGATCGGCTTCTGTCGCCTTTTTTGCAAAAGGCGGTTTGCATGCCCCGATGATGCGGTAGGGGGGCATTTCATGGTTGATCTTGTTTTTCAGCGTTTCCGAAACGTCGATTTCCATGACGATCCCGAACCCCTCGTCCTGAAGCGCTTTGATGACGCGTTCATATGCAGCCGTGAAAGGCAGTGCCACCGGTTTGCCGAATCCGTATTTTATTGCCATGGAGATCTCCTCAGGGTGAATGTTGTTTGAATGAAAAGGATTTAACGGCTCTTGAGCGCTTCGAGATACGCAACGAGGAATGAATCCCAGCCGGTTTTCCTGCTGAATTCAAGTTTCGGGTAGAGCGGTGAAACGGATACGAGCGGGAAATAGATCGCCACGCCGCCGGAGTGCTGCATCGATTTGTTTTTGTAGCCCTGTTTCATGACATAGCTGTTCTGCACTTGTGTTGCGACATTCTGGCAGGCGGTCTTCACGGAAGCATTCACGCCGGTTTTTGCAAGGAGAGAGCAGAAATCGACAAGATCGATGTTGTCCCGCACATCATAGCTCTGGACCTTGTTGCGAACACCCTGGATTGCCTGCAGCACGGCCGGGTCGCCGATACCGGACTTCAGTTCCGAAGCGAGCAGGGCGACAGACGAAGCGAGTGCCTCCGCTTTGGACAGATCACATGCCGACTGGGTGACAGGCTCCTTTTCGGAATAGGACGCGAGGTATTTGTCAACGATGAGCGTGCAGAGGTCGTCCGGAGCCATTGCAGGGTTCTTTGCAAGCGCCGAAAGGATCTTGTCGTAGGGCCAGCCGTTTCCGGGCTCGGTCTGTTCTGAGCCGACGGTGCAGGCCGTGCTGTCGGAGATCTGGTAACCCACTTCCGCCATGCTCATCAGGCATGCGTCCATGCCGAGGATATCGAGTTTCCTGCCGAGTCTTTTCGCGGTGCCGGCGAGCACTTTCTTCATCTCCTGGTTGTCGAGGAAATCCTTCGCGTTGTCGTCGAGCAGGATTGCGCGGTACTCCATGCTGCCGATCGCTTTCTCCATCACCCTGCGCGTTCCGCTGCGGAAGAGCGAATGGCGCGCCGGGCCTGTCGCCAGACGCCTCAGGCCGCGGTAGCGCTCGTCGGCGTACACATCGGTATCGTCCCATCCCTGTCCGTGATTCCAGAGCACAAGGAGATAATGTTCTGCCGGGTAATTTTTTATGCCCCAACCGATGAAATCCTCCAGACTTGCAGGGTCACCCGTGTTGACATTGCCGAGCGAATCGACGGCATCTCCGGTGACGAGGCCTCCCTTGCGGAGGTAGTAGCGCCTTGCGACGTGCCCTGCGGCCCGGTCGAACTGTGCGATGATGTTGACGTCCTCGTTCGAACCAACCTTTTTCATCTCCCGGAGATCTTTCGATCCCTCCGGGTCCAGATTATTGTCCCCGGCCATATAGACCATGACTGTCCAGGATTTCTCCGCAGCTTTTTTTTTCATCTTCTGTCTCCTCGATTGGTATGGTTGGCGATATTTCAAATTCAGCAGCCGTTGCCCGATGCACAGGGAGGGTGTCAGCAGGTGACGTGCCGGAGGACGGGCGGCAGCTTCAGGGATTCCTGCGGTGCATGATGATATCGTTCAGTTCTGCGCTGATAAGCCGGATGTCCTCATCAAGAAAATGTGATGATTGCAGGCGCGTGCGCTTGATTTCGGAGAAATCCGCGAGCGTGTCCATGATATGCGGTTCGAAAAGAGGGGCTTTGCAGACGATTCCTCCTTCAGGTCCTGTCATGGAAGAGTTCCCCCAGTAGGTGAAGCTGTCTTCGTTGCCCACCCGGTTCACGCAGACGACATAACTGCTGAAAAGGAACGCGTAGGTTGCTGCAATGGTCTGCCACCGATCCACGATAGCCGGTGTGCCGCATCCGGGGGAGAGCCGCAGGGGGCTCGACATGAGCGCTATGAGCAGCTGGGCGCCCTGGTGAGCGAGGAGGTAGGGTACCGATACATGCCAGAAGTCCTCGCAGATGGCGACACCGATCCTTCCGAGGCGTTTCGATGTCACCGCCCTGATCTGCTGACCGGCGGAAAAGTAGCGCAGTTCCTCGAACATGCCGTAGGTCGGGAGATAGATTTTGCGGTGTATGCTCTCTGAGCGCCCGTCTTCGAACATGAACGCGGAGTTGTAGACGCCGTAGTCGTCGCTCAGTTCGATGCCTCCGCAGATGATGGTGACCTTTCTGCTGAGCTCGCGCAACGGGTCGAAGCGCCTGTCCCCGATGTGCATCGCGATATCCTGGGCTGCGTCCTGGACGTTGTAGCCCGTCAGCGAAAGTTCCGGAAAGACGATGGCATCGGCGCCGTCGCCTGCGGCAGCTTCGGCGAGGGCGCAGTGCCGTTCCAGATTCTCTCCGAAATTTGCAAGAGTGCAGTCGATCTGTGCTATTCGCAGTTTCGCTTTCAGCATTGATGCTCAGGGTTGGTGGTAAGGGTAGAAAAGGTAGAAGGTGAAGGAGAGGAGGGCGAGTATCCACATGCCGAGGCGCACTTCTGCGACTTTTCCCGTGAAGAGCTTCAGGAGGACATATGCGATAAACCCGGCGGTGATGCCTACACCTATGTTGAAGGTGAAAATCATGAGCACGATCGTCAGGAATGCCGGAAGCAATTCGCTGTAATCGGTGAAATTGAATTTCGTGGCGGACTGCATCATGAACATGCCGACAACCACGAGCGCCGGACCGTAAGCGTAAGGAGGAACGATTGTCAGGATTGGCGAAAAGAAGAGGGAAAGTGCGAAGAGCGCCGCTACGACAAGAGCGGTGAATCCTGTTTTCCCTCCCTGTTCGATGCCGGCGGCAGATTCGATATAGACCCCGGCCGTCGTCGTGCCGAAGAGTGAGGCGGCGATGGTCGAGAGCGCGTCTACCAGCATGGGCTTTTCTATTTCCGGAAGGTTGTCTTCATCGTCGAGCAGATCAGCCCTCGAAGAGAGCCCGAAGAGGGTTCCCATGGTATCGACGAAATCCATGACCAGCACGCTCGTGATGACGCCCGCAAAACCCCAGGTCAGCGCACCCTGGACATCTATTTTCATAAATACAGGTTCAAGCGAAGGAGGCATGCTGAATACGCCGACAGGCACGGGAACGAGTCCTGTCAGAAGGAATGCCGCTGTCGTTGCGGCCATGCCGGCAAGAATGGCGCCGGTTACGCGCTGTATGAGGAGGATGGCGGTGAGGAGAAGTCCGCCGAGGCTCAGGATCACGGGCAGTTTTGAGATGTCCGCCAGTTGCACTGGTGCACCGGGGACACCGAGGCTGATCACTCCCATGTCGTTAAGACCGAGGAACGCGAGGAACAGGCCGATACCGACCGAAAAGCTGTGCTTGAGCGACCCGGGGATCGCTTTTGCCAGCCACTGCCGAAGACCTCCGAGAGTGATGAGGGTAAACAACACGCCGCTGATGAAGATCGCCGCCATGGCGGTCTGCCAGGAATAACCCAGCGTCTTTACCACCGTATAGGCGATGAACGCGTTTTCACCCATGTACGGTGCAACCGCAAAGGGACGTTTTGCATATATTCCCATCAGGAGCGTCCCGAAAATCGAGGTGAGAATTGTCGCTGTCATCGAGGCGCCCTTCGGGATACCTGCGGCCTCGAGGATTGCCGGGTTCACCACGATGATGTAGGAGAGGGTGAAAAAGGTCGTGATTCCCGCCAGGATCTCCTGCCTGTAGCCGGTCTTGTGTTCCTTGAAGTTGAAGTAGGATTGCATGATCTTTCGGGAGAAGGTTTTCACAAGCTTCAAAAAGATACACAGAAAAGAACGAAAACAGCAGCGTGTGAAAAACGGTTTGTACCGGACGTTCCCGTTTCTCTTCGTGCCGAATCGGTAATTTTATAGTAGTTTCAAATATCATAAAAATCCTGCTTCGGGAGAAATTGTTTCTGCTTTCCCGGTAGCGAACCGTGAGTGCCAATGAACAAAATCGACCTGAAGAAAGAGCTGAAGTACCTTTACCATGCTCCGGCAAAAAACGTCATACTTGTCGACGTGCCTCCGATGAACTTTCTCATGGCGGACGGGGAGGGAGACCCGAATACCTCGCGTTCCTTCGCAGAAGCGGTCGAGGCTCTTTTCGCCGTTGCATATGCGGTGAAATTCACGCTCCGCAACGGATCCGACGGAATCGATTACGGTGTCATGCCCCTCGAAGCTCTCTGGTGGGCTGATGATTTGTCGGTGTTTTCAGACGGGCGGAAGTCCCTCTGGAAATGGACGCTCATGATCATGCAGCCCGGTTTCGTGACAGGGAGGAGAGTCGAAGAGGCAATCGAAGAGGTGAAAAAGAAAAAAGACCCTGCTGCCTTGCCGCTTGTGCGTTTCGAAGAATTTTCAGAAGGCAGGTGCGCACAGATCATGCATACAGGTCCTTTTTCCGAAGAGGGCCCGGCAATTGAAAAAGTGCAGGGCTTTATCGATGAAATCGGCCAGAAACGCGGCAAACACCACGAAATATACCTCAGCGACATGCGCAGGACCGATTCGTCTAAATGGAAAACCATCGTACGGCAGCCATTCGGGTGAATCGGCTGCAAGGGCATGACCTTCTGTTACAACCGGGTGGTTTCCCCTCTGGACTGCCTGACCTTTGCGTGCGGGATGGACGGATCCCTGGATGCCCTGTTCACGTTGTACAGGATCGCGGGATAGAAGAGAGGCCAGCTCAAGGGGGAGGTGATGGCTTCTTCCGGGCATTTCATTTCACAGCAGACACAGAGCAGGCAGTTGTTTTTCCACACCGGACGGCCCGCCGCATCGACCGAGATGTTCTGGGTCGGGCAGAGCTGCACGCAGATGTTGCAAGCCGTGCACTTCTGACGTTTCACGCTGAAGAGCCTGCTGTAGATCCGTTTCACGAGCCACCTGCCTGAGAGCAGCCTTTCGATACGGTACATGAGGGGAGGTTCCGGATCGTCCGGCGGAGCAACGTATGCTCGTCCGGACATGACGCCGGCAAGTGTTTTCCCGAACCTTTCGGCAAGTGCGAGCTCGTTTGCCGTGGGGTTGTCCGCTGAAAAAAGGTATCCTTCCCTGAGGTAGCCGTTGAAAAAATCGGCACCCCTGCATTTGAAATAGCCGATCTCCTCCGCCCCTGCGGAAGAAAGCGCCTTGCGGACATCGTTGCCGGCAGCACCCGGGTAGGTGCCGTAGAGGGTAAAAACGAAAGCCTGCATTCCATGCAGATCGGAGAGACTCCTGATATACTCCGTTATGTTGAAGGCCGGTCTGAAATAATAAGCCGGAGTGCCGATACCGATGGCATCATATCCCTCGATATTCCGCGGCGC
Organism: Chlorobiaceae bacterium; assembly: GCA_013335405.1. Lineage (GTDB taxonomy): Bacteria > Bacteroidota > Chlorobiia > Chlorobiales > Chlorobiaceae > Chlorobium. Next base: position 12,998 of record JAAXVR010000020.1, on the reverse strand, counting down.
TCCTTCCCTGATATTGTGAAGCTCGACTTTCTGGCCGGCAGAGCGAAGGCCTGCAGCGATCGATTCGGCTACTCTCGCAGTTGTTCCGCCGAAAGAAAAATAGACAATGAGTGTTTTCAGCATGTTCCAGTAATCTTGGTGTCATCCGTTCATGAGGGTACCTTCGGGTATCTGTTCCGATTTTCCGGAATCGGGCTTCTCCCTGCATTGCATGTTCCTGTTTCTCCGGTCCGGCACCGTAGCCGTCGCCGGGTGAGTCCGCGTATGCAGTTCACGTTGGCGGGAAGCGCGTCGATCAATATGAACAATACAGCGGAAAGCGTGTTCCGCAAAAGCAGGGCGATGGACTGTCTGCAGGACGGTTGGCCGTCATCCGGCAGATGTTCTTTCAATGTCCTTTTGGGTGCCCGCCATCCTGAATGTTTTCCGCTGGCCCGCAGGATCAACAGGGTTCCGGGAATTGAAAAGGTTGGCGCGTCTTTCGGCTCGGGCCGTGTGCCGGAAACGATGGTGACGGATCGAACGGAAAGGATGTAATCCCTGCAATATAGAGAACACGGGCATTAGTTTTCCATACCGCATGTAAAAAAGCCGTGGCAGCGATATATTATCCTGAAGGCCATTGTTTTTTCAGGCCAATTCCCTCTGATCAACCGCAACAGGATGGACTATGGCAGGTTATTGGGCAGAAAAGACCGCACTTGTGACTGGAGCCGCTTCCGGCATCGGTCTCGCCCTGTCGAAGGAGCTGATCGACAGGGGTGCGTCCGTATGGCTTACCGATATCGATACTGCCGCCCTGGAGCGTACAGCTGCCGAACTCGGGCCGAATGCCCGCCGGCATGAGCTCGATGTGCGCGATTCGTCCGCGGTTCGCGATCTGGTCGAAGGGATAGCAAAAGAGACCGGCAGCCTCGATTTCATGTTCAACAACGCCGGAATCATCATGCCCGGAGAAGTGCACGATCTCGATGCGGAGCATTTCGACCGCATCATCGACGTGAACATACGGGGGGTGGTCAACGGCACCATTGCCGCTTACCCGGTCATGGTCAGGCAGCGGCGCGGTCATATCGTCAACACCGCCTCGCTTGCGGGGCTGGCTCCGGCACCGCTTCTTTCCTCCTATGCCATGACGAAGCATGCCGTCATCGGTCTCTCGACAAGTCTTCGTTTCGAGGCGGCAAGGTACGGTGTCAGGGTCAGCGCCATCTGCCCTTCTGCCGTCGATACCCCGATGCTCGAAGCCGGGACGCCATCCGACCTGCAGAAAGTTCCCTGGCGTCCGAACGTGCGCAGGTACCTTCAGAGACTTACCGGTCCTCCCTCTGCTCCCGGGCTTGTCGCCAGAGAAGCCCTCGACGGCGTGGAGAAAAACCGGGCGCTCATTATTGTTCCTGCGCGGGCAGGCATTATTGCATTGGTGTACCGTCTTGTCCCTGGCCTGGTTCATGCCGTCGGCAAGCTGGCGGTAGCGGCCGAACTGAACGGACGTCCACCCCTCGTTCTCCGCTGATTTGACGGCGCATCCAATGCACTGCGTGCATGTCCTGCAGACAGGCACGTGTAAATATCATCGGCACTTCCGGGAAGAAACGAGAGGTTCGCGATGTATGTTTTCCGGTTGTCCCCTGCAAGAACTCCCTGATATTCCCAGTCACGACAGCTGGTCCTGCTTGTGAAAACATCGATGTTTCCTGTCTCTGGAAATTTCCACCGGGACTCGATCATTATGGGGTTTCTTGACCGGCCCTGTCGGAGGTGTTCCGCGCCCCCGACTGCAGGGTGGCATCGAGCGGTATTCCGTTTCTCCTGAGGGACCTCACTCTTTGCCGTTGCAGGGTGTCAAAGAGCGTCGTACCTCCTGTCGTGAGCAGGAACACAAGGCCGATGACACTCTTGACCAGTATTCCTCCCCAAAGCTCGAAAAAGTCGTTTATCCTTGCACCTTCGGGTTTTTCCGGCAGGTAGAGCACCTCCGCTGTATCACCGATCTTCCAGGATGGCGGGTTTGTGCCTGTCTGCGAAATGAAGACCACGGTGTTCCCCTCGCGGTCGTTGAAGCTGAGTACCGGCATCAGGGCAGCGGACGTGCTCGAACTGCCTGTGACGAGGTTCACGACCGTTCCCCGGGTCCTTTCGGCGTTTGCGATGAATGAACGGGTCTCCTGCCAGGCTGTCGCCGCGAATGCCAGCAGCGCAGCCCCTGCAAGAGAAAACACGATTTTCATGATGCCAGGAGGTTTCATACCATATGCATTCTGTTTCCCGAAGAGCTCGTCAGGGTTCGGGATGGTGTTCTTGTGTTCGTGAGCCAGATCTGCCGAAAAGAAAATTTCGCGGAAATCCGCATGAATTGCAATCGTCCGACGTCCGGCAAGATAACGAACCGGTTCGATCCATGCGGCATTCTCTCTTCCGGGCTGCAACAGCCTGATTTCCACGGCGGTTGCCTTTGCAGGAAACAGCGGGCTTCCTGTGCTGCCGGCAGGGAGGGATCAGTGGAACTGATGCACTTTTGCATAAATTTACTTAACGTTTCCGTAATGTGATGATGTGTACTATTGGGAAAATGAGGTCAAGTCAAGACCGGCAGCAATGAAACCGATGAAAAGGATACTGGCGCTTAACGCGGGCTCTTCGAGCATCAAGTTTTCTCTTTACCGGACCGGTGAAGGGGAGGAGCTGCTCTACAGCGGATTCCTGGATCGCATCGGCCGGGAAGGAGGACGGTTTTCCGTGAGGGACGGCCGGGGGCACGTACTTGAAAACGACAGTGTTTCACCTTCAGACCACCGTGCGGCAACAGAGAGCATTCTGTCCTGGGTGCTCTCCCGTGCTGACGCAAAGCCCGATGCTGTGGGGCACCGGATCGTGCATGGCGGGCAGAATTATTCCGGCCCGGTCATCCTTTCACCCGACATGCTTCTCTCCCTGACCTCACTGTTTCCCTACGCTCCCGAGCATCTGCCGCCGGCTGTTGAAACCGTGAGGCATGCCTGGAGAGTTTTTCCGGGGACAGTACAGGTGGCCTGCTTCGATACTTCGTTCCATGCTTCACTGCCTCCCGTTGCACGATGCTATCCTCTTCCTGCGGAGGTGCGCGGGCAGGGCGTGCAACGCTACGGTTTTCACGGGCTATCGTACGAATACCTGCTGGGCGAACTGGAACGTCAGGGCGGAAGAGATGCTGCCATGGGAAAGGTCATCCTCGCACATCTTGGCCACGGGGCCAGCATGGCGGCAGTGAAAGAGGGCAGAAGCATCGATACGAGCATGGGGTTTTCCCCGGCGGGAGGGCTCGTGATGAGCACCCGCACCGGAGATCTCGATCCGGGGGTCATACTTTTTCTCCTGCAGCAGAAGAGGATGAACGCTGCCGAGATCAAGGAGATGGTCAACCTCCGTTCAGGCCTGCTTGGCTTCTCCGGTATCAGCGATGACATGCAGGTACTGCTTGCAAAGGCAACGGAGAACCTTAAAGCCGGGGAGGCTGTTGACATGTTCTGTTACCGGGCGAAGCAGTATGTCGGGTCCTATGCGGCTGCGATGGGCGGTCTGGATACCATTGTGTTTTCCGGTGGCATCGGCGCCAACTCCCCGGAAATCCGTGCCCGGATCTGCGAGGGACTCGAATTTCTCGGTATCACGGTCGAGCCGGCGCGAAACCTTGCTTCCGCTCCACTGATCTCGGAAGAGGGCTCAGGCGTGACGGTGCGTGTCATCGAAACGAACGAGGAAATCGTCATTGTCCGCCATACCCTGAAACTGCTTGAAGAAACCCGCGGATACACCTGAAACGAACAGATACTTGTTATACGAAACGAACCGAACCATGGAACACTACCCTTTTTCGGCCGAAGGGCCTCTCACCTCAGAAGAACTGCAGCTTCTCGATGCATGGTGGAGGGCGGCAAACTACCTTTCAGTCGGCCAGATCTATCTGCTCGACAATCCTCTCCTGCTGGAGCCGCTCAGGCCGGAGCATGTAAAGCCCAGGCTTCTGGGCCACTGGGGTACCTCCCCCGGCCTCAATTTCATCTATGCGCACCTGAACCGCGTCATCCGGCAGCGGGATCTGAATGTGATGTATGTGACCGGTCCCGGCCATGGTGGTCCCGCACTTGTCGCGAACGTCTGGATGGAGGGGACATACAGCGAATATTATCCCGACATATCCGAAGATGCTGCGGGGATGAAACGTCTGTTCAGACAGTTTTCATTTCCCGGAGGCATCCCGAGCCATGTCGCTCCGGAGACTCCCGGTTCGATCCACGAAGGCGGTGAACTTGGCTATGCGCTTTCCCACGCGTTCGGCGCGGTGTTCGACAATCCGGACCTCGTAGCCGCCTGCGTGGTTGGAGACGGTGAAGCCGAGACCGGCCCCCTCGCGACGTCATGGCATTCGAACAAGTTCATCAATCCAGCCCGCGACGGGGCGGTGCTCCCGATCCTGCACCTGAACGGGTACAAGATCGCCAATCCGTCGATCCTTGCCCGGCTTCCCCACGATGAGCTTGAAAGCCTCCTTGCAGGTTATGGTTACAAGCCCTGTTTCGTCGAGGGTTTCGAACCTTTTGCAATGCACCGTGCCATGGCTGAAGCACTCGATGCCTGTTTTGACGAAATTGCCGGAATCCAGGCTGATGCAAGGTCGCATGGCTTTCGTGAAAGGCCGCTCTGGCCCATGATCGTGCTTCGATCGCCGAAAGGGTGGACAGGGCCGAAGGAGGTGGACGGCAGGAAAACCGAGGATTTCTGGCGTTCGCACCAGGTACCGTTTTCAGAAGTTAGGCAAAACCCTGCCCATCTCAAGCTCCTCGAAGAGTGGATGCGCAGCTACCGGCCCGGGGAGCTGTTCACCGGGGACGGGTCGCTTCGGCCCGAGCTGAAGGCGCTCGCACCCAGGGGTCAGAGGCGAATGGGCGACAATCCGCATGCGAACGGGGGGCTTTTTCTCAAACCGCTGCATATGCCGGATTTCCGGGACTATGCCGTTGCCGTGCCATTCCCCGGATCGGTTGAGGCTGAAGCCACGAGGCACATGGGCATGTTTCTGAGGGATATCATGGCCGGGAACCTGCATGACGCCAATTTCCGGGTGTTCGGTCCTGACGAGACCGCTTCGAACCGTCTCGATTCGCTGTTCGAAGTTACCGGACGCGCGTGGATGGACAGCGTATATCCTTTCGACGATCACCTGCAGCCGGAAGGAAGGGTGATGGAAATCCTTTCGGAGCATACCTGCCAGGGATGGCTCGAAGGCTACCTGCTGACAGGCAGGCATGGAGTGTTCTCCTGTTACGAGGCCTTCATCCATATCGTCGATTCCATGTTCAACCAGCATGCGAAGTGGCTGAAGGTGACGCACGGGATTCCCTGGCGCCGGCCCATAGCTTCGCTGAACTATCTGCTGACCTCCCATGTCTGGAGGCAGGACCACAACGGATTTTCCCATCAGGACCCGGGGTTCATCGACCATGTCGTGAACAAGAAAGCCGGCGTTATCCGTGTCTATCTGCCTCCCGACGCCAATACGCTGCTTTCGGTTACCGATCACTGTCTTCGTTCGCGAAACTATATCAATGTCATTGTCGCCGGCAAGCAGCCTGCCTGGCAGTGGCTCGACATGGAAGCGGCAGCCAGGCACTGTGCCGCCGGTGTCGGTATATGGGAGTGGGCTTCGAGCGATGCGCCCGAAGGCGATCCGGACGTGGTCATGGCATGTGCCGGTGATGTTCCGACGCTTGAAACGCTGGCTGCGGTGGAAATCCTGCGTGAAAAGATACCCGAGATCAGGATCCGTGTCGTCAACGTGGTGAACCTCATGGCCCTGCAGCCCAGGGAAGAGCATCCCCATGGCCTGAGCGACAGGGATTTCGATGATATCTTCACAACGGACAGACCCGTTATTTTTGCCTATCACGGTTATCCCTGGCTTATCCATCGCCTGACCTACCGCCGGACGAACCATAAAAACCTGCATGTGAGGGGTTACAAGGAGGAAGGTACCACCAGTACGCCGTTCGACATGGTTGTCATGAATGATCTCGACCGTTTCCATCTTGCATCCGATGCGGTCGAGCGTGTGCCGCGTCTCAGGAACAGGGCGGCATATGTCAAGCAGTATGTGCGGGACCGTCTCGCGGAGCACCGGGAGTATATCCGCGAATACGGCGAGGATATGCCGGAAATCAGGGAGTGGAAATGGAGAGGCGGGGAGGAAACACGATGAAAAAAACGGGTGGCCAGACAAAAAAGCGGCAGGCTTCCGCGAGCAAACCGGCAGGGATGAAAAAGGTGATGCGAGGCATGACGAAAACCGTCGGAAAGGACCCCGGTACGCTGCTCCATACCGGTGAAAGGAAAACAGGCGAGCCGCGCATTACGGTTTTCGGTTACGACGAGAGCCGTGAGTTTCACATGACTGCAGGAACCCTTGCAGAGTGCGCCGGGCTGAAAGGGAAGTACAGGGTACTCTGGATCAATATCGACGGACTGCATGATGTTTCGGTCATCGAGGAAGCCGGCCGTATTTTCGGAATTCATTCCCTTACCCTCGAGGATATCCTGCAGACGGGGCAACGCTCTAAAATTGAGGACTTCGAAACCTGTCTTTTTCTTCTGCTCAGGACGCCGGAGTATGTGGAAGGGACGGGAGAACTTCTTGATGAGCAGCTGAGCATGGTGGTCGGTGAAGACTATGTGCTGACTTTCCAGGAAAAACCGGGTGATATGTTCGATGCCGTCAGGGAGCGGATAAAAAACCAGGGTACCGGTCTGAGGAAGCGGGGAGCGGATTACCTCGCCTACATGCTTGTCGATGCGATCGTCGACAGTTATTTCATCATTCTCGAATCGATCGAAACCCGGATCGACCAGCTCGACCAGGAACTATTCTCGGCATCCGGAAAGGATACGTTCCAGTCCATCTATACGCTGAAAAAAGATCTTATCCAGCTCAGGAAAGCCGAAAGGCCGATGCGTGAAATCATCAACAGGATCAGCGTTGACCGCTACAAGGTTATAGACGAGGAGATTGCCGGGCCGTTTTTCAGGGATGTCTACGACAATGTCATTCTCATCAATGAAACCATCGAGACCTACCGTGACATCGTTCTCGGCATGTACGACACCTGGCTTGCTATCGTCAACAACCGGATGAACGAGATCATGAAGGTGCTGACCACCATCGCGACGATCTTCATGCCACTCTCTTTCCTCGCCGGGGTTTACGGCATGAATTTCAGCATCATTCCCGGCGCCGGAACTCCATGGGGATTCTACGGGATGGTTGGGGTGATGACGGTGATCTTCATCGGCATGGTGCTCTATTTCCGGACAAGGAAGTGGTTCTGAAAGAACTGTTCTTTCGATATTCCCGAATTCCGGTCATCGCTCTTGCAGGCCATCCTGCGAAGTTCAGGAGCCCCCTTTCATATCACTGTTATCCTCTTATCCGGATACCCATACGGATCGCAAGCGTGAACGTTTCCCGCCATTGATTTGAAGTCCGCCTGGTCATGCCTTTTTTATTTTTCAGGGTTTTGCCGCTGTTTCCTTAGCTTAAAGAGAGTTGTATCAGGTGTGTCTTTTTTATCAGAAGCTTTGCGTATTTTTCCGGTATGTATTTTTTCCCGCCAACGTTTGGCCGATCCATAAAGCCCGGGACAGATGGCAAATCGTCGAATCATTCGGTGAACATCAAATAACCCTAACGTATCAAACAACAGGCCTTGACAAAGCGAGTCGCCCTGATGTCATCAGAAATACTTGAACCGTCCTTACGCCTTCGACTCTCAAAACCGAACCCATGGTAAAGAAAGAAACATCAAGTCGCCGCAAGACCGGGAAGACTGAAGTCAGCAAGGAACTGCACACCGTTGAACCCTCTTTTTCCATCATCGGTATCGGTGCTTCAGCCGGAGGTCTTGAAGCTCTGGAAATATTCCTGAAGCATGTTCCTGACCGCTGCGGGATGGCTTTCGTGATTGTTCAGCATCTTGACCCTACCCGCAAGGATCTTATGCCGGAATTGCTTCAGCGGATTACCGGCATGCCGGTGGTTCGGGTCAGCGACCGGATGAAGGTTGAGCCCGATCATGTGTATGTTATTCCTCCCAACAAGGATATGTCGATGCTCCACAGGATATTGCATCTGCTCGATCCCGTCGAGCCGAGGGGGTTGCGGCTTCCTGTTGATTTTTTTTTCCGTTCGCTTGCCGACGATCTGCAGCAGCAGAGCATTGGAGTGATTCTTTCGGGCATGGGTTCGGACGGCCGGCTCGGCCTGTCCGCGATAAAAGAAAAAGGGGGAGGGGTTTTTGTTCAGGACCCTTCATCCGCCAAGTTTGACGGCATGCCGCGCAGCGCCATCGATACCGGCCTTGCCGATGTCATCGCTTCCGCAGAAGAGCTTCCCGGTAAAATCATTGCATACCTGAAACATTTTCATTCCGTTTTCAAACACGATTCTCCGCTTGAAGACAAAGCGCTGAGCGCTCTTGAAAAAGTGGTGATCCTGTTGCGTGCACAGACCGGCCAGGATTTTTCTCTCTATAAGAAAAGCACGATCTACCGCCGTATCGAGAGGCGCATGGGTATTCACCAGATTGAAAGGATTGCCGACTATGTCCGGTTCCTGCAGGCGAATCCCCATGAAACAGAGCTGCTTTTCAAGGAACTTCTGATCGGCGTAACAAGTTTTTTCCGCGATCCGGCAATGTGGGAAGTCCTGAAAACCAGGGCAATACCGTCACTGCTCATTTCCCGCCCGTCAGGGGGTATCCTGCGCGCATGGATTCCCGGATGCTCTACCGGTGAGGAAGCTTATTCGCTGGCAATCATATTCAGGGAGGCGATAGAAGCCATAAAACCAGTCGGAACGTTCAAACTTCAGATATTTGCAACCGATCTCGACAAGGATGCAATCGACAAGGCTCGTATCGGGTTCTTTCCGTTGAACATCACGGCAGACGTTTCACAGGAACGGCTTCGGCGTTTTTTTGATCATGATGAAAACGGCTTCAGAATATCGAGGGCGATCCGCGAGACGATTGTCTTTGCGACCCAGAATGTCATCATGGATCCCCCTTTCACCAAGCTCGACATCCTGGTGTGCCGCAATCTGCTGATCTATATGGAGCAGGAGCTGCAGAAAAAGCTGATACCGCTTTTTCATTACAGTCTCAATCCCGGAGGCTTTCTTTTTCTGGGAAGCGCGGAAAGCATCGGCACGTTTTCCGGTTTATTCAAACCGGTTGACAGTAAAACGCGTCTTTTCTGCAGGCTTCAGCAGAGCGGACGTTCGGAACCCCTTGATTTACCCTTCGCATTTGTACGCGCCCTCCCGGCTTTTCCGGATGTTGCGGACGAGCAATCCGTCTCAAAAAGCACATCGCTGAATCTGCAGACGCTGGTCGATCGTTTTCTTATCCAGCATTATGCTCCTGCAGCGGTGCTGACGAACGACAGGGGAGATATCATCTATATCAGTGGTCATACGGGCAACTATCTTGAACCTGCAGCCGGAAAGGCCAACTGGAATATTTTCGCCATGGCCCGGGAAGGTCTGCGCTATGAACTGAATGTCATGTTCGGGAGTGCCCTGCGTCAGAAAACCGCTGTCACCAGGAAAGGACTGAGTGCCGGAAAGAATGGAAGCACGCAGTCGGTTAATCTCACGATAGAACCGCTTGAAACTCCTGATGCCTTGCGGGGACTGCTTTTGATTGTTTTCAGCGATGCTGAAAAGGCTGCCGGCAACCTGTCGACGGCAGACTGTTTTTCAGATACCGGCAGACTGACAGTACTTGAAGAGGAACTGAGCAGGGCAAGGGATGAGATCCTGAGCGTCCGCGAAGAGATGCAGACTTCCCAGGAGGAGCTCAAATCCACCAATGAAGAGATGCAGTCGGCCAACGAAGAGCTGCAGAGCGCCAACGAAGAGCTGACAACTTCAAAGGAGGAGATGCAATCGATGAACGAGGAGTTGCAGACGGTCAACCATGAGCTGCAGTCGAAAGTGAGAGATCTGTCGCAGGTAAACAATGACATGAAAAACCTGCTGAACAGCACCGATATCGCAACCTTGTTCCTCGATGAAGCCCTCAATATCCGCCGATTCACGACAAGGACAACAGGCATCATCAAGCTGATTGCAAGCGATGTCGGACGTCCTGTAACCGATATCGTGACCGATCTGCATTATCCCGCTCTTGCTGACGATGCAAGGGAAGTGCTTCAGACACTGGTTTTTTCTGAAAAGCAGGTGCCGGCAAGTAACGGACGCTGGTTCAGCGTGAAGATCATGCCCTACCGTACCCAGGAAAACAGGATAGTAGGGCTGGTGATCACGTTCAGCGATATTACCACGGCAAAACATCTCGAAGAGAGTCTCAGGGAGAGCGAAAACCGTTTTCGTGCAGCAATTGAAAGTTCGGGTATCGTTGTCGCTGCCGTTGACAGGGAGTTTCGCTATACATGGTTTTACGATCCGCGTCATGACCTGATCACGCCTGATCTGACAGGAAAGTGCGATCATGAGTTGCCGGACAAACCGCACTTGAAAGAGCTCAGGGAAGTCAACCGTCAGGTATTTGCTTCAGGAGATATCGTACACAGGACGTTGACGGTTATGCATGCTGACGTCAGCCGTTGTTATGAGCTCATTGCAAAGCCGATGAAAAACACGAGCGGTGAAATAATCGGAGTGATCACGGTCGCATCTGACAACACACTCCGCAATGAAGCGGAAATGAAACAAAGAGAAAGTGATGATCGATTTCGCCTTGTGTTCGATACCATGCCCGATGGAGCCCTGTTTCTTGATTCTGAAGGAAGAATTCTGATGACGAATCTTGAGGCGGAACGTATTTTGGGTTATTCTAAGGAAGAGATGCAGGGAAAAACAGCACAGGATCTTCGCTGGAAAACCGTTCGACAGGATGGTTCGGATTTTCCGTTCGAAGAGCATCCTTCGTTTCTTGCATTGAAGACAGCCAGTCCCGTCAGCGAGGTTGTCATGGGTGTATTTCATCCGGGAAACAACATTTGCCGCTGGATCGTCATCAACGCGCTTCCCCGGTTCAGGGAAGGTATGGCGGCACCATATCAGGTCTATGTGACGTTCCATGAAATCAAATTTTCCGGCAACCAAACGTCAGCGTTAAAAGAGAAGGAAAAACCCTCATGAATAAGAAGAGGATACAAGCTTCAGAGTTGGAGGCATTACGCCGCAAAGCTGAAGCGATGCTCAAACTTGGCCTTAAAAACAACCTTGATATTCCCGAATCGAAGGAGGAAATGCAGCGAATTGTTCATGAGCTGGCGGTTTACCAGATTGAACTTGAAATGCAGCAGGATGAACTGCTTCAGGCGAGGCTGAACCTGGAGGAGGGTCTGGAATCCTACACCGATCTTTACGACTTTGCACCGCTCGCGTATCTGACCCTTGACAGAAACGGCAAGATACTCAAGGCAAATCTGACCGCGACGACAGTGCTTGGTGTGGATCGTTCCAGTCTGGTTGGCGACCGGCTGGGGATGTTCATTATTTCCGAAGACCTTCCGGGATTCAATGCGATGCTGGAAAGGGTGTTCAAAAGCAGAGATCACGAACATTGTGAGGTGACTCTCCTGGTTGACGGGACTCGATCTTTTTCGGCGGACAGGTCCCCTTCAGGCAGAGCTGCTGACGAACAAGGGCACAGGGTACGCATTGTTGCCGTGCAAAGCGGTAATGGCAGGGAATGTCGTGCAGTACTATCCGATTTGCATATGCAAAAGCAGGAAGAAATCGTTGATACATCACTCGAAGCTCAGATTCAGGAAAGGAAAACAGCTCCGCAGAGGGTGCCTGCAGGCGCGGTCTCGGATTTCAATCATAATCTGCTCGATAAAGTCCTGCATTCCAGAATCCGTTTTGCGGCACTGTCATACCTCTCTTCCGTACACGAGGCGAGTTTTGTCGATATCAGAAAGAAAGTCAGCACCACAGACGGTAATTTAAGCGTTCACATGCGGATACTTGAGTCTGCAGAGTATATCAGCTGCGACAAGGATTTCAAGGCGCGCAAACCACAGACCATCTACCGTATCACTCCCAGGGGAAAAGATGCCTGGATAAACTACAAGGACCGCCTTCTTTCTTTCGCTGCCGAATAATTCCATCACCATATCTCTCTGCCCGGCTGTTTCCGGGTTGCTCAAACGCTCAGAGTGATCTTATTCCGGTGCATTGCCATCAGGAATGAAACTTCTTGTTCTTATCCTTTGTTTTATAAAGTATCCAGAGGGATAAGCACGAAAAGCGGGAAATGTTTCTCTGCGGGCAAGTCGCTCAAGTTAACGGGATAGAGGATGAAAGCATCGGCATCGTACTGCCGTTCCTCAGGCTTTCAGGGCATGAACGCTTATATCCTGTTAACGGACTGATTCATCATCATCGTTATTGTCCATGTGCCGTCATGCATGACTGACGCATTAGCAAGTTCGTATGCTCAAGCCTTTCATGTGCGAGATGCAGGTCAATAGCCGCTTTTTGAATACATGGGGGGAGGCGGACACTTCAAGAAGAGCAGGAGAAAGGAGCATTTCCGCTCGGAATGTTCTGTCATCATAAATGATAACTACTGAACAAAGGAGAATCATGATGGGAATCAAAGAGGCTTACAAAAAGAAAGCAGAAGCTGAAGTGGAGCTTGCCCAGGCAAGATTGGCTGAATTCAAGGCGAAAGGAAAGACAATGGCCGAGGAAATGCATGTCAGATATGCTGAACAGATCGTGACTCTTGAGCACGGGATTGATTCGGCCAGGTTGAAACTGAAAGAAGTGGGTGAAGCCGGCGAGGATAGATGGGAGCATCTCAAGGACGGCGTGGAGAACGCATTGCGTTCATTGAGTTCGGGTATTCATTCCATGGCCGACAAGTTGAAATGACAGGTCGGCAGATTGCGGGTATGGAAAAGACAACAGCACTGTACCCGCATGATTTCTT
>JAAXVR010000019.1 GCA_013335405.1 Chlorobiaceae bacterium | reverse complement strand
GGATGTGGGATGTGGGATGTGGGATGTGGGAAAGATAGTCACGACATGCTGCTCCTTCGGAGTTGAAACCCATATTTTTTAATCCTTTACCCGGGGTTTCACCCCGGGCTGCCCATATACCGCCCCTTCTGGGCTTGCCCAGTCCCCAGTCCCCAGTCCCCAGTCCCCAGTCCCCAGTACGAAAAAAAGAGCCCCGTCACCGGGGCTCTTCTCATTGCTCTTGGCTTTTCACTGAAAAGCTCATTCATCCGTCAGGCCTTCGAGCCTGTCCTCGAGATCGGCATAGATCTCCTGGAGTTCGTTGATCATGCTATCGTCAGCTTTCCACATGCCACGGCCATGCGCCTCAAGCATACGCCCCACGATATTCTTGATCGCCTGCGGGTTGAGAGTAGCCAGCCTCTCCCTCATTTCCGGATCGAGTGCGTAGGTTTCCGCTGTTTTCTTGTACACCCAGTCGTCGACACTCTTGGTGACCGCATCCCAGCCAAGCATGTAGGTAACACGGTTGCTGATCTCTGCAGCACCGCTGTGGCCGTGTTTGAGCATGCCCTCGAACCATTTGGGGTTGAGCAGCTTCGAGCGGTACTCGACACGCAGTGATTTTTCCGCGTCGTCGACCTTGATATCAGATGTGAACGATTCCACGTAGTTGAGCTTGACGTCGCTCACCCTCGTGTTGCGCCTCCGGGCGGCAAGCTGCAGAGAGCCCGAAGAGGAGAAGTAGTGGTCGATGTCCGAAATGCCGAACTCGGTCGAGTCAACCTGGTGCACGACGCGGTCGACAGAGCTGAGCAGGCTCTTGAGGATATCGGTTTCCTTCTCGCCTTTCCTGTTGCCGCCATATGCATTGCTGTTGCGGCGGATGAAGAGGTCGTCGAGGTCGTTATCCGACTCCCATGCCGAATCCTCGATCATGTCGTCGACATAGGTGCCGTAAGCTCCTGGAGGCTGGGTGAACTGGCGGGACGTCGCGCTTTCGAAAGAGACTCCCGTTGCAAGCGCTTCGTTCACATGCTTCCTGATATAGTTCATCTCCTCCGGCTCATCGACTTTGGCCGCATCCTTGACAAGCCTGTCAAGCTGATCCATGAGTACGCCGAAAGCGTCCCGGAAAATCGGGCTGAGCTGCATGAGTACGTCGATGCGAGGCCTCTTGAGCTTGTCCAGAGGCACGAGCCTGTAATGGCTGATTTTGCCTGATCCGTCGTATGCGGGCTCTCCGCCTGCGAGCCTGATGGCCACAGCAACCGCTTCTCCCTTTGTCTTGATGGTGTCGAGACCCCACAGTACCTGTGCGATGGTCTCCGGGTACTGGCCATCGTTCTCGTCACGATGCTTTTTGATGATACTGTCCGCGATGAGTGTGCCTCTCTTGAAAGCGAGCTCGGAAGGGATCCTCCAGGGGTCTATGGAATGGATGTTCCGTCCTGAAGGGAGCACGTGCACACCATCGCGTACAAGGTCGCCGCCCGGGCCCGAAGGAATGTATCCGCCGCCGAGTACCTTGACGAGGGCATCCATCTCGCTGTTGTTGTCACGCAAGGCATAGAGCAGCTGTGCGCCTTCCTGGGTCAGCTTGTCGAGAAGCGGCATGGCATCGGAAGGGATCTGGGTTCCGCCGGTTATCGAGGCGAACACGCCTGCAGCATTCTTGCGGTCGAAAAACACCTGCTCGACAAAATCCCTGCAGGCATGCTCGACCCACTCACGGAAGCGGATAGCCTCTTCATCCCCTTTCCTCGATTGCGCGAGAAGCTCTTCATAGCTCCGGTAATGACCGTTCCTTCCTGAACATGCCATCAGGACGCCGGGAAGGGTTTTACCGTCCTCTCCCCTGTTCTTAAGGGTTTCTGTGACCGTGATGACCTGCGACTCAAGCGGGCTGGCTTCTCCGAAAACATGGAGAGAATTGGAAATGAGCCTGTTCTCGAGCTCGGCGACATAGCTGTAGAGGCGACTGACATATTCGCCGAAGGGCTCTCCTTCGATCTTCGGACAGTCGTCAGTGAGATTGAGCAGTTCCGCTTTGTCCATGATGGCTTCCTCGACACCGGAACTCTCCGACTGCAATTCGGCTGAAACGGAAAGAAATCTTTCACGGAAATCGGTCAGCAGGTCCTTGAGGGCCGGCAATTCCTTGTAGAGACCCGCACGCGACAGGGGAGGAACGACATGCGACACCATGGTCGCAAAGCCTCGGCGTTTGGCAATGGACGATTCGCTCGGGTTGTTCACCGGATAGATGTAGAAATGCGGCGTTTCGCCAAGCAGGGCGTCCGGCCAGCAATCGCCGGTAAGGCCGGTCGGGAGGCCCGGCATCCATTCGACCGAACCATGCATGCCGACATGGATGAGGGCATGCGCGTTGTACTCGCGGCTGATCCAGCGGTAGAACGAGATATACTGATGGTGCGGTGTGTTCGCCTTGTCGAAAAGCAGACGCATGGGATCGCCCTGAACACCCATGCGCGGCTGGACACCGATAAAGATATTGCCGAACTTCACTCCGCCGATAAAGACCTCCTGATCTCCCATGGGTACAATTTCGCCGGGAAATTTCTGCCATCGGTCCTCGATGCGTTCACGCTCCCTTGAAGAGGTGAGCTCCTTGAATTTATCGTAGCTGACCGTCGGCGCCTCGTGCTTGTTCACCTGGATCTGGTGGTCAGTTGCCCGGTCGAGGGCCGCGAAAAGCGCATCGGAGGATTCGGGGAGCTGTCCGACATTGTAGCCTTCCTTTTTCAGGCGCTGCAGAATGGCAAAGAGGGTTTTAGGAACATCGAGCAATGCGGCGCTTGCCTTTTTACCGAGACCGGGAGGATAGTCGTAAACGACGAACGCAAGCTTTTTGTCGCGGTTCGGCGCCTGGCGCAGGCGCAGAAACTGTTTGATGACGCCGGCAAGCCTTTCGAGGCGCTCCGGCACGGTTTCAATCCTCCCGTCCCTCAGGGCTCCGAGGATAACCGGTGAAGTTGCGCCGTCCATCTCCGGAATCGAATAGGTGAACGTGATCTGCATCGGAGATACGCCGACATCCTGCCATGAATCGAACTCCTGGGTGAGAAGCGGCTGGGCGATGATATACGGGGCGTCGAGCTTTGCCATGATCTCTTCGCGGGCTTCCGATGCCGTACCGGGCTTTGTCGAGCCCGCCGGGCCGCCGACAAGACCGAATCCCATCATGTTGACCAGCATGTCGAGCTTTTCCCTGAGCAGCCAGTCCCTGACCAGCACGTGCCCTTCAACGCCCATAACGAAAGCCGGGAACATATTGATGCCGTGCTTTTCGAGAACACGGATGGTATTGTCGATATAGGTTTTTTCCTGGATGAGGTGCTTGCGGAAAAAGAGGAGGCCGATCTTCTGACCCTTGTCGAGGTTGACGCCCCGTCTTTTCATCCAGTTCTTGTAGCTTTTCACATCCTTGAAATAATCGGGAGCGTCCGGATGGTAGAGACCCATGTTTGGCACGTCGACAATAGGACCGACCGTGAGCGGTTCGTTGTAATATTCCCGCAGGATCAGGCGGAACATGTTTGCGATGTTTTCCGCGGTAGGCTGCATCCAGTAGGAATAGACCGTCAGCCAGTTCTTGAAATCCTTCGCCTTGTTCGGCACGAGCGGAAGGATGGTGCGCATGATCTTCATGAGCTTCATGTAACCATAGAGCGCATCCTCGTCACGGCCTTTCACGAGCATCTTCGCAACCTTCTTCACCATGTCGGGCATGCCGGCTTTTCCGTCGCCAGCCACATAGTTGCCAACCTTCGTGAGAGCCATGGCTTCCGGCATGGACTCGAAAATGAAAACGGTCTTGTTGTCGCTTCCCTTTTCAAGTTGCTCCTTGAACCAGTCGACCTGATCCTTGAACTGGATCATGCTCATAAAAACGCAATCAGCGTCCTGGATAGCCTGAGCCGCCTCCGGGGTCTGTTTTTCAAGGTCAATGTCGCTCAACTGGGTCAGCTGGGCTTCGTTTTCAAGGAGGGTTTTGATTTTTTTCCAGAGACCTGCATTGTACTGCTCAAGGCCTACGATTGCGGCGATTTTACGACGAGTAGACATGATGTGGTAATAAGGTGAGCATTAGAAGAAATCCCGAACTGTTTTTCTTGTAAGTACTTCTAATGTATAAAAGAGGCTGATAATTCCGAAGCGGCCGTTGCTGTAATAACAATTATTACGCGAACGGCCGCACGGCAACATGAGATCAGAAACTGAGAGCTGCATCGACGATCTGCTCCGCTTTCGCGTTAGGCAGGTAAAAATAACGGCCGCCGAGGTTCTGGGCAAGCTTCGGAGCCTCGCCCCTCGACAGGTAGTTCATCTGCGTATCGATGACGATAGCGGCGACGCCGTCGGACTGGATGGAGCGGGAAAGAGCCTCGATTTCCTGCTCAAGCTGCTCCTTAGGGGCTTTCTCCGCGTTGGGATCGTAAGCGGCCTGCAACCCTATGTTCCCGCGGCCATCGGTGATGAGTACGAACATGATCTGCGATACCCCCTTGGTCCGGGCCTGTTTGGCTGTCTCCCAGCCGAGGAAGAGCGCAGAAGCCAGCGGCGTTCCGCCCCCGGTCGGAAGCACGTCGAGCTCCCTTTTCGCGCGGTCGACGCTCTGTGACGGCGGCAGCAGCACCTGCGCCTGCTTTCCGCGGAAAGAGATCAAGGCGACCTGGTCGCGATGCACATAGGCATTCTGAAGGAGACTTGCGACAGCGCCTTTGGCCTGTCTCATGCGGTTGAGCGCCATGGAACCGGACGCATCGACCATGAAGATGAACAGAGTGCCGGACTTGTCGCGGAACCGCTTGATCTTCACATCGTCTTTCGAGATGATCAGTGCATTTCTCTTCTTGATCCCTTTCTTCAGGCTCTCCTGCCTGCGGCTTTCCTGCCAGGGCGCTGCTGAAATCAGTGTCGGGATCAGCGCAACCTTTCCGCTGCGCATCTCTCCGGGCTGTGCCCTGACGAAGCGTCCACGGCGGTTGTTGAGTGCCTCGCCGCGGCTGCCTGATTTCGATTTCTTTTTCGAGGCAAGCGAAATATTGAGAATGTTGTCGGGAAGTTCCATCTCGACAGCATCCATCATAAGCTCCTCGATCATGTCGGGCGTATCTTTCTGCTCCTCTTCGGCTTCTGCGTCAGGAGTATCCGCCTCCGCATTCTCGTCCTCGGCTTCCGGCTCCTCTTCAGCGGGAGGCTCTTCCTGCGGCGGCATCTCTTCCGCCTCCGCTTCGCGCTCCGGCATGCGGGTGGCGCGCGGAATGAGCACCAGCTTGATGGCAAGCTTCATATCCTCTTCCTCGACATCGCTGCGCTGTGCGAGGGCTGCGCTGGCGATTGCGGCCCGGATGCAGAAAATGTCGGCACGGTTCCCTTCAACCCCGAGGCTGAGGGCAGTCTGGACAAGCGCCTGCATCTGTTCCTTCGTTATGGAAACATGGGGCAATTGTTCTTTTGCCGCCATGATAAGGCCGGCAAGCATCCTCAGTTCGTCTTCGGTATCTTCCGAATTCCTTTTGCCCAGGACTGTATCGATAATTTTCTTGCGTGCCCTGAAATCGTTCTGCGCGGTAAACGGTACAATCATGCCGATCCTGTCGACAAGCCCCATGCGCACTTCCCCGTCCGTGGGATCGTATGTTCCAACGAGCATGAACTTGGCGGGATGAACCTCGCTGAGTCCTTCCCGCTCGACGAGCACTTCGCCGCGCGACATGGCATCCATGATATGGGAAACCGCCGAGCTGTCGAGAAGGCTGAGGGAGTCGACATAAAGCACGCCTTCGTGCGCTTTCGTCAGCACACCATGCTGTACCACGCGAACGCCGGTGGCGAGCGTGGCCTCGAGGTCTACGCCTCCGATGAGGCGGTCTTCGGTAACATTGAGGGGCAATTCCACAAACGGTGTCTCTTCGGGAAGGATGCCGGCAAACGCCCTTGCCAGGGTGGATTTACCTGAGCCGACAGCCGAAGGTATGACAACACCGCAAAGTTCGGGATCGACGGCCAGCAGCATGAGCGCCTGCTTGGCCAGATCCATTCCTACGATATCGGTAAAAGCTATCATTATACTGCTTCCGCTTCTCCAAGGACTTTAGCAAGTTCACGTTCAATTTTCTCACCGGCATCAAGGGTCTCGAGCGGATCCTTGCGCAGGCGGTGGCGCAGACAGAGCCCGGCGATATCTTTCACATGTTTCATGGTGACGACCTTTTCGCCAAGGAATGCCGCGTGGGCATAAGCGGTACGGGTGATGGTGAGTTCACCGCGGTGACCGTCGATGCCGAGATTCATACAGAGCTTTGCAATATCGGTAAGCACCTTGTCGTCCATGGTGACTTCAGAGAGGATCGCTTTTGCCTGTTCGATCTTCTTCTGCAGTTTCAGCTGATCGCGATGATATTTCTTCATGAAGGCATCCGGATCTTCGTCGAACTCGCGGCGACGTTTGACGATTTCAACCCTCTTGGCAACATCGAGAATGGTAACGATCCTTGCATGCAGTCCGAAACGGTCGAGAAGCTGCGGACGGAGCTCGCCTTCTTCCGGGTTGCCGGAACCGACAAGCACGAAACGGGCCGGGTGGCGGATACTGATACCTTCGCGTTCGACGACGTTCTTGCCGCTGGCGGCAACGTCGAGAAGCACGTCGACAAGGTGGTCGTCAAGCAGGTTGACTTCGTCGATATAAAGGAAGCCGCGATTGGCCTGTGCAAGGAGACCTGGCTCGAAAGCCTTGACTCCGCTGGTGAGCGCCTGTTCGATATCGATGGTTCCGCAGACGCGGTCTTCTGTGGCTCCGAGAGGAAGGTCGACGACCGGTACCGGTATTTTCTCCAGTTTGATCGTGGCAGGATCGATTTTGCCGGCGCCTTTCCGGTCGTTCTCCATTTCAAGAAACTGATCGACTGTACGATTGTAGGTGTCGCCGGCGACCCTGTCTATCAGTGGAAGCACTTCGGCGAGTGCCCTGACCGTAGTGCTCTTGCCGGTACCCCTGTGGCCCATGACAAGCACACCGCCGACCCTCGGATCGATGATGTTGAGGATCAGACTGAGCTTCATCTCTTCCTGGCCGACAATTGCCGTGAAAGGAAAGGCCTGGCCCGACTTCTTTTTTGAAGAAGAAGGTGCCTTTACGGGCTTTGCAGCTTCAGGAGCAGCGGCTTTCACCGTTTTTTCGGCTTTTTCCTTTGCCGGAACAGTTTTTTTTGCGACTGTTTTTTTAGCGGCACTCTTTTTTGCAACTGATTCAGTCTGACTCATAATTGATCGTTTGGTTGACACCTCCGCCCCGCAAAGCTTGATTCCTTCAGAGGAAAAGGTTTACTGTTTTTAAGATTCGCTAAATTAATAGACATTTAATTTATGCTTTTGAAAAGACAATAGGAAATGCTTTTCATCTTCACACAAAGAGAATGAAAAAATATACCTGTCCCGTTTTCCCGCCGCCATTACCCGCATAACACATCACAGGAGAAGCTTTTACCTTTTCAGTGCCCAAGCGCGTTTTCAGCGGCTTCCCTGATGGTCTCCGAAAGTGTCGGATGGGCATGCACCGTCGAAGAAAGCTGCATGGCGGTAACGCCGAGCGTCATGGCAAGCGTAAGCTCCCCGATAAGTTCCACAGAACCGTGGCCAACGACGTGCGCTCCGAGCAGTCGTCCATCGCCTGAATTGAAAACCAGTTTGACAAGGCCTTCCAGGGAGCCATAGGCATTTGCCTTGCCCGACGCGGCAAACATCGAACGGCCTGCCATGACGCTGAACCCTTTTTCACCGGCCTCTTTTTCAGTGAACCCTATGCTCGAAACCGAAGGTTCGGCGTACACGCATCGAGGTATCAATGCCTCGTCAAGAGGCTCGGGAGTGCTTCCGCACAGAGCCTTCACCGCTATTGCAGCTTCAGCAGAAGCCTTGTGGGCGAGAAGCATTCCGCCCCTCACGTCACCGATGGCAAAAATATTATCCGCACTTGTCCTGCAAAACCCGTCGGTGACGATAAAACCGCGCGAAATTTCAACACCTGCGAGATCGAGACCAAGCCTTTCGGTATTGCCTGTGACGCCTACTGCAACCAGAAGGAGTTCTGCCGTGACGGTTTGCGGTTCGTGACCTTCGGCAACGACGTCGGCACTCACTCCGTCAACCTTTCTCGAAACGTTCCCGAGCTTCGCTCCGGTTAAGACTCTGATACCTGCCTTTTCGAACGAACGCTGCAGGACAAGCGAAATTTCCTCATCCTCGAGAGGCAGAAGACGCGGCATCATCTCGACAAGCGTTACAGCCGATCCCGCCTTTGCGTAGAACCATGCCATCTCGACACCGACAGCCCCTCCGCCGAGTATGATCATCGAAGAGGGAACCGCCTTCAGGGCGAGCGCCTCCTTCGATGTTATGACGCGCTCTCCGTCGGGTTCGAGCCCGGGAAGCTCCCTGAGACGGCCTCCCGCAGCGATTATGGTTTGTTCGGCATGCACCGAGACGGCAAGCTCTCCGTCGCGGATAACTGCAACCTCGCGGGGACTCCTGAAAACCGCTTCACCCTGGATGATTTCAACGCCTGCCCGGCCGAGCGTGAAGGAAATGCCTTTCGAAAGCTTCGACACCACATTTCTGCTCCTTTTGACCGCCGCCCCGAGATCGAACACCGGGGAAGCGGCGATGATGCCGAAGGTTCCTGCCCTGCTGCAGAGCTCGAGCACTTCAGCGCTCCTGAGAAGCGCTTTCGTGGGGATACAGCCCCAGTTCACGCAGACACCGCCAAGAGCGCCTTTTTCTATAAGGCAGACCTTCATGCCTGCCTTCGCCGCCCGGAGGGCAGCTTCATGGCCGCCGGGTCCGGAACCGATCACCGCAAGATCGAAAACGGCGGTTTTCACCTCAGTTGAATGTTGCATTGAAATATGATATGGTTAAACTGTAACTTTCAGGCATTTTCAAAACATCCGGACGCACTGAACGGGAAACCGCCTGAACCATGAAACCGGAGCCACACGTTCCCTTCGGCGGGAGTCATGCAAAATGCAAAAACAGCAGATAAAAAACCAGATGGAACCGGCGGAGGACGCGGTACCGGAACCAAAAAAACTCACCATCCAGGTCAGCAGGGTACAATCGCCCATGCGCATAGACCTCTACCTGGCCAGACAGGTGGAGAATGCCACACGCAACAAGGTCCAGGAAGCGATCGAGGAAGGCCGTGTGCTTGTCAACGGCAAAACCGTGAAATCCAACTACCGCATCAAATCCCTCGATACCATTCTGATGACCTTCCTGCGCCCCCCTGCTCCCGAACTGGCTCCCGAGGAGATCCACATCGACATCATGTATGAGGATCCAGACCTGATGGTGATTAACAAAAAACCCGGCATGGTGGTGCACCCGGCGTTCGGCAACTGGACAGGGACCCTGGCCAACGCGATACTCTTCCATATCGGCAAGGATGCTGCCGAACTGGACAAATCCAGTCTTCGCCCCGGCATCGTGCACCGGCTCGACAAGAACACTTCCGGCCTCATCATCATAGCGAAAAACACAACCGCCCTGCACCGCCTCGCCAGGCAGTTTGCAGACCGCCAGGTAAGGAAAACCTACAAGGCGATAGTCTGGGGAGTTCCCGATCCCCTTCAGGGCACAATAAGAACCAACATAGGGCGTTCAAGAAAAGACCGGAAAGTGATGGCGAACTTCCTTTTCGAGGGAAAGGACGGAAAAACCGCGGTCACCGATTATGCGGTAACCGAGAACCTCGCCTGGTTTTCCGTCGTATCGCTCACTCTCCATACGGGCAGGACTCACCAGATCAGGGCGCACATGCAGCACATCGGCCACCCCATTCTGGGAGACGAGACCTATGGGGGGGCCACAATCCGGAATCTGCCATTGCCGAAAAGCGACCACTTCGTCAAGAACCTGCTCGAGGTGATCCCCAGACAGGCGCTGCATGCCGAAACGCTCTCATTCCAGCAGCCTTCCTCCCGCGAACAGCTTACCATGACGGCCCCGCTTCCGGAAGACATGCTGGAAGCCATCGGAAAGATACGCGACGTCATCAGAACCTCATCGATCTGAACCGGAAAGGTGCCGCCCGCCGAGATCGCTCTTAACGCCTTCCATGCTTGCATTTTTTCAGCGATAACGCTATTCTGTTCCTTCATGCACCACAGGAAAGAATCGAAACGATCAGGAAACGGCATTTGAATCAATCACGCGATACGGATATGAAAGTCCTGCTCATCAACGGAAGCCCCCGAAAAGAAGGAAATACGCGCAAAATGCTCGACCGGGTCGGGGAAACCCTCGAAGCCGAAGGCATCGGGACGGAACTCCTGCAGGTAGGAGGAACCGCCATAAGGGGATGTCTCGCCTGCTACCGGTGCATCGAACTCAAAGACAGGCAATGTTCCACGAAAAACGATAATTTCAACGCGATTTTCCGGAAAATGCTGGAAGCCGACGGCATCGTGCTCGGCTCACCCACCTATTTCGCCGACATCACTCCCGAGATGAAAGCGTTGATCGACAGGTCAGGCTATGTTTCCCGTGTCAACGGCAACCTGTTCCATCATAAAACCGGGGCGGCGGTCATTTCATTACGCCGGGGCGGCGGAATCCACGCCTTCGACTCGATCAACCACCTTTTCCAGATATGCGGCATGTTCACGGTCGGCTCCACATACTGGAACCTCGGCTTCGGGGGAAGGGAGGGCAACGAAGTGGAAAACGACCGCGAAGGTATGGAAAACATGCGCGACCTTGGACAATCGATGGCATTCCTCCTGAAAAAACTCCATGCGGGCACGTAGAATTTTCCTGCAGCTTTTTCGAACCAGAGGGGCCGGAACGTCCCCTTTGCCGTCAAACCGGAAGGGAACCCGACCGGAGATTACCAGAAGTTACCTTATATCAAGAACCATGATGCAACTGAGAAACGCCTTCATTATCATATCTTCCGCCCTGCTTCTCCTCCCCTTCCGCAATGCTTCGTCCGCAGAGCAGCTTTCGCCACCGCCGCAAAGTCCGGTTGTCGATCACTACTTCGGAGTACCCGTAGCCGATCCTTTCCAGCCACTGGAAAACCTCGGAGACCCGAAGGTCATGCAGTGGATCACCGGGCAGTCATCGCGCGCCCGCTCTGTACTGGAAAGCATCCCCGGACGCCGCGCCCTCATCTCCAGAATGAGGGAATTCGACGAGAGGAGGCCTTCGAAGGTTTACAGCCTTTCCATCACGGATAACGACCGGTATTTCTACCTCAAGGAAACTCCCGGGGATGAAGTCGGCAAGCTTTACTGCCGTGACGGCTTCGAAGGCAGGGAAACCATGCTCTTCGACCCTGCCTCGCTCTCTCCGGCGGGCGGAGGAAACTATGTCATCACCAATATTTCTCCTTCCGACAAAGGTTCCCGGATTGCTCTTTCGCTTTCGGCTAACGGCTCCGAAAACAGCGTCCTGGTCGTCATGGATGTCGCTTCTAAAAAACTGCTCCCTGAACTGATCGACCGATGCAGGTTCGCATCGCCCTCCTGGCTGCCTGACGAAAAATCGTTTCTCTACAACCGCATGAAGATTGCCGTTCCCGGACAGAACCCGCAGAACGACAGCAAGGTCTTCCTTCACCGCCTGGGCACCGATCCCGATCTCGACCGGGAGGTTTTCTCGAAAGCGACCAACCCGGAACTGAGAATAAAGAGCGAAGACATTCCCGGTGTGGATTACAACGACAAGAGCGGACAACTTTTCGCTTTCGTCTCGAACGTCGACCGGAGGCTTACCGTCTACTACGCTCCTGCTCACGAGCTTTCCCTCGAGCGTATCAACTGGAAACCGCTCTTCCTTCCCGAAAACGACGTCCATGATTTTGCGGTCAACCGTAGCGAGGTTTTTTTCTCCACTCCGAAAAACGCGCCAAGGTTCAAGCTCATGAAAACATCTCTGGCAAGACCTGATTTCCGACTTGCCGAAACGGTCGTCCCGGAAAATCCCTCTGCGCGGCTCACTGCTTTTGCGTTGACGAAAGACGGGATATACTACACCCAGTCGACCAATGGAGTTACGGCGAAGCTTTTCAGGCAGGATTACGGCAGCCGCTCACCGGTCGAGCTCGCCCTTCCATTCAGACCTGGAACTCTCGCTCTCTTTTCGAAGGGGTTCCTCTACCCTGACGTGTGGACCGTCATGGGAGGCTGGAACAACGATTTCAGAAGATACCGCTACCTTCCCGAAACAAACGGGTTCCGCAAGGAAACGCTTTCGTCGCCGGCTGAATACCCGGAATACAGGGACCTCGTGGTCGAAGAGGTAATGGTCCCTTCCCACGACAGGGTGCAGGTCCCCCTCTCCATCGTCTACATGCCGTCATTGAAAAAAGATGGGAAAAATCCGGCATTCATCTATGGCTACGGGGCCTACGGCAAGGCAATCACACCGTTTTTCAGTCCCGGACTTCTGCTGTGGACAGCGAAGGGCGGAGTCCTCGCAATTGCGCATGTGCGGGGCGGAGGAGAGCTTGGCGATTCGTGGCACACCGCAGGCATGAAATCCACAAAGGCAAATACCTGGAAAGATCTCATCAGCTGTGCCCGGTACCTCGAGGAAAAAGGATTTACTGGCCCGGGGAAAATAGCCATCAACGCATCAAGTGCGGGAGGAATCCTCGTCGGGCGGGCAATGACCGAACGTCCCGATCTCTTCGCGGCAGTGATCTCGCAGGTCGGTCTCATGAACCCGCTTCGCGGCGAACTGACCCCGAACGGGCCGGTGAATGTCCCTGAATTCGGATCGGTCACGAAACGGAACGAATGCATGGCCCTCATGACAATGGACCCCTACCTGAACATCACGGATGGCGTTCACTACCCGGCAGCCCTCATCACGGCAGGCCTCAACGATCCGAGGGTGATTGCCTGGCAGCCTGCGAAATTCGCCGCACGTCTCTCCCTGGCGACAGCTTCGGGCAAACCGGTGCTCTTTTTTGCGGATGGCGATGCAGGCCATGGCATCGGCAACACCAAAACGAAAGATTTCGAATCGCTTGCCGACGTCTTGAGTTTCGGCCTCTGGCAGACCGGCCATCCGGAATTCCGGGTGAAATGATACCGTCGGCAAGAACCCCGACAGCTCAAACCCCGCCCCTGAGGTAACGCTGCCGAAGCTCTTCAGGGAAACGTTCAATCGCATAACGGAGCATGGTCCTCGGCATCCGCCGGTAATGCTCCGCAAGGAAACCTTCCGCCGCTTCCATATCCCGCTTGCCGACCTCGCGCAGCATCCATCCTGCCGCCTTGTGTATCAGGTCTTCCCGATCATCGAGGAGCAGTTCCGAGAGTGCGAACGTTTCACCGAAATCTCCCCTGCGGATGAAATAAAACGTTGCAATCACGGCGATTCTCCGCTCCCAGAGGCTGTGTGATCCGGCAAGCCGGTAGAGAGGAGTTCGTTCATGTTCATACAGAAACCTGCCGGGAATGTGCGGTGCGGAAATGTCGACGAGGTCCCAGTTGTTTATGAAGCGGGTATTTGCGAGGTAGAGCTCAAAGAGTCTCTCACGTTCACCTGCATCAGCCAATGCATATCTGTGCAGCAGCAGCAGCAGGGCAAGCAGGCGGTCTTCGTGAAAACATGAACCGAGCAGCCCGAGAACCTCAGTGAGCGGAGTTTCCTGAAAAGCCTTCGAGAGCTTCCGGAGTACAGGAACACGTATTCCGCGGAAAATATCCCCTTCTCCGTATTCGCCGGGTGCAGTCTTGAAAAACCTTTGTGCGAACAGCGCTTCTGCGGGGTCAGAGAGTTCTTCAAGCCTTGACTGTATAAGCAATGCTGTCATAGCTCATTTCCATAACCTGTTTTATCGTGCAGCGATCAGGCTTTTTCTGCCAGCGCGCTCCATCGCTCCATATCTTTTTCAAGTTTCTGTTGCAGGAGGGAGAGCTCTTCACCGAGCTTCTGCTGCAGCTCGAAGTTGCTTCCTGCAGATGCAAGACGATCCGCAAGCCCGGTCTGAAGGATTTCAGCCTCATGAATTTTTCGTTCCAGCACCTCAAGTTCACGCTTCTCTTTACTGCTGAGCTTTTCCGGAATGGATACTGCCGGCTTGACTGCCGGTTTCGCTTCACCGATCGGGTTCTTCGCCGGTTTTTTCTCGTGTTTCGTTTCCAGGGAAGCCTTCATGTCAAGATAAAGTGTATAGTTCCCGGGATAACGTCTGATACTGCCGTCCTCTTCAAACGCGAAAATATACTCTACCGTACGGTCAAGAAAGTAGCGGTCGTGACTGATGGCCAACAGGCAGCCCGTATAGGTATCGAGAAAATCTTCAAGCACCCTGAGCGTGGGAATGTCAAGATCATTGGTTGGTTCATCAAGAAGAAGCACGTTCGGTGAACCGATAAGCTGACGGAGCAGATAAAGCCTCCGCCGCTCCCCGCCTGAAAGCGTTCGTATATGGTTGTACTGGGCGGATGGTGCAAAAAGAAAGCGCTCGAGCATTTTTGAGGCGGAAAAAACGCTGCCGTCCTTTGTTTTAATCTGTTCTGCCTCATCCTGAATGTATTCGATGACCCGTTTTTCGTCATCAAGATCCCTGCTCTGCTGATCGTAGTAACCGATTTTCACCGACTTTCCGATATCGATATGACCGCTGTCCGGTTTTACCCTGCCCGTGATCATCTCGAAAAGAGTGGTTTTTCCTGTACCGTTCGGGCCGATAATGCCGATACGGTCTCCTCTCTGCAGATGATATTCGAATGACTTCAGCAGCAGCTTCTCACCGTAGGATTTCGATACCCGGTGAAATTCGATAATCTTGTCGCCGAGACGTTCAGCACCGAAACCGATTTCAAGCTCTTTCGCCTTTTCCTTGCGCGGCGTATAGACCAGGGTTTCTGCGCGCTGCATCCGGGCTTTCTGCTTGGTTGTCCGGGCCTTGCAACCGCCCCTCATCCATTCGAGCTCCTGGCGTACCAGAGCCTGACGCTTGCGATCATCCCGTATGGCCTGCTCTTCCTGTTCTGCTTTCTGCAGCAGATAACTTGAATACCCTCCAGTGTACATAACGGCAGTCCGGCCGTCAAGTTCCATCATGCGTGTAGCGACCCGGTCGAGAAAATACCGGTCATGCGTGATCAGAAGCACCGCGCCCTGATACCGTCGTATATACTGCTCCAGCCACTCGACGCTGTCTGCGTCAAGATGGTTTGTCGGCTCGTCGAGAATCAGTCCGTCGCTCGGGACGACAAGGGCATGGGCCAGTGCCACCCGTTTGCGCTGTCCTCCGGAAAGATTACCCATTTTCGCATCGAGATCGTAAAGTCCGAGCCGGCCGAGCACGGTCTTCGCATTCGATTCGAGTTCCCAGGCTCCACACACCTCTATTTCATGGGCCAGGCGGCTCATCCTTTCGATCAGTGACGGATCCTCGCTGTGCCTCTCCTCCAGTTCCCTGCAGACAAGTTCATACTCGTAGATAAGGTCCATTGCCTTGTCGCTGGATTTCAGAATGGCTTCCAGCACCGTGTCCTCCGGATCGAATGGAGAATCCTGGGGCAGATAGGCAATCTTTTTCTGGTTTGCTATCATAATCTTCCCCTTGTCGGGCGTTTCAACCCCTGCCAGGATTTTCAGCAGCGTGCTTTTTCCGCTCCCGTTCGCCCCGATAATACCGATCTTGTCCTTTTCATCGATACCGAACGAAACCCCTGAAAACAGGTGTTTCAGCCCGTAATGCTTTTCAAGCCCTTCAACTGTCAACAGAACCATATATGCTCAACACTCCTTCCTGCTTTTCCTCCATTTACCTGTCCGAAGGCGCAATATAGCCATTGCCTTGCGTTTTGCCCCCATACGGAAAGCACAAGGCATCAACTGGAGCTTTTCAATTCAGATTTTTTTTTCATACACTTCATGCTGGTATGCACATAATCCGGCCTGGCTGGCAACAACCCCGAAACCGTGAGACGCCATGAGTGATCTGAACGAAACCCTCGCCTGGACCGGCATTCCCGTACCTGATGTACTTGCGGAGCTCTCTTCGCCCCAGAAAGACAGCATCATCTCCTGGGCCCGGGAACTCGTGGACCACAAGACCGACGGATTCGAAGAGCTTTTCGAAGCCATCGGAATGATTGTCAAGTATATCCCCCACTTCATCGTCATACCCCTGATGGTCGATCACATCAAGCCGCGTATCGCTGCGGGCGTATGCAGCAAGATGAGCGTCGATCAGGCGACAGGTTATGCAAACGACCTGCCTCTTGAATATTTCGGCGAGGTCTCGATGTATCTCGAGTGTCCTCTCCTGGCCCAGATCCTCGGAAAAATGAGAAGACACAACGCCGAAAAGTTCATCCATTACGAACTGCAGCACCATCTCACCCGAATGCTCGACATTGCCACCCATCTCGAAGAAAAAATGCTCGAAACGGTCGCCAAGCACATCACCCTGCCGGAGCACGAGGACGACCTCGTCAGGCATCCGCATACAGACGTGATCGCGAAGATACGGGCAATGCAGAAATGAGTGTTCCGCAAGGAACCTTCTCTTTCACTCGGGAACCCTTCATTAGTACAGGAACGGCATGTACATGATTGCTTCTGTTTCTTATATTTGTCTGTATGGCGACCATGCCGGGAGGTCGCTGCGGAACATAACATCAGTGCCGCCACTCCATTCATCAGAAAATCCCCATCAACCATGCTGAGCGACATTCTACTCATCGGTGACCAGCATAGAAAAGCTGCTGAAGCCATAGCGGAGCGGGTGCTCGTCGACAAGGAAGCCATGGAGGAAGAACACCCCGGACGTAAATTCATCGTCGCCATATCCGGCGAATCCGGCGCAGGCAAATCGGAACTTGCGCACTCGCTCGCTCTCATCCTGAAAAAAGAGGGGATCAGGGTGAAAATCCTCCACACCGACAACTATTACAGGGTGGAACCGCTGAAGCGCAGGGCTGACCGTGAGCTTCACAATTTTGAAACCATCGGTCCCGACGAGTATGACCGGGATTGGCTGAACCGCAATATCGAGGAGTTCCGCTACGGCCGCAAGGCCAGCATGCCGTGCGTCGATATCATCACCGAGGAGGTCGACACGCTCATCACCGATTTCGCCGGCATCAACCTGCTCATCATTGACGGACTCTATGCCATAGCGACCGAAGGCATTGACCTCGGGGTCTATATCGACCTGACCTATCAGGAAACGAAAAAGAACCAGTTGCTGCGCGCAAAGGAATCCACCGACGAACACCGCTGGAAAGTGCTTGAAAAGGAACACCAGAGCGCCCTGAAACTCCGGCGCCTCGCCAACACGTTCGTCAGCAGGGACTACAAGGTTCTTTTCTGCGACTGAAGAAAATTTCAGGCTGAACATGCAGTTCCCCGAAAAACGAGGGGAACCGCAAAATTTCATCAATGTTCGAGAACGATGACCGATCAAGCTGAAAAACAGAAAGTACTCGTCGTCGACGACAGCCATGTGATCAGGAACATCATAACAGGCATCATACGGAAGATCGGTTACGATCCGCTTACCGCTTCCGACGGCGACGAAGCCATAGCTCTTCTGCAATACAGTCCGGTCGACGCCATACTGCTCGACATCAGCATGCCCGGCAGGAACGGAATCGAAGTCCTGCGCCACCTGACGAACAACGATACCCTCGTCCCGGTCATCATGATATCCGGATCGGGAGATATCGAACAGGCCGTAGAGTGCATCAAGCTCGGGGCATATGAATACCTGACAAAACCGATCGACGGCAAAAGACTCGAAATAACACTGAAAAATGCGCTCTCCGAGTCAGCGCTGAAACAGCAGGTAAGGCTGCTTTCAGCGGCCATGGACCAGAGCCCTATTGCCGTGGTCATTACCGGCAGGGATGGAAAAATCGAGTACACCAATCCTGCGTTTCACCATCTTTACGCAGGAAAAAAGACAGCCCTTCCCGGCAGCAACATCAGGGGTGCTGAAAAGCATCTCGGCGCTTTCTACAGGAAACTTCCCGAAACCGTCGCTTCGAAAGAAATCTGGGAAGGAGAATTCCTGAAAAAAGGGAAAAAGGGCCAACAGAACTGGGTCCGCGCGATCGTGAGCCCGATTTTCAACAGCAAGGAAAACGTATCCCATGTCCTGGCCCTCCTGCAGGACATCACCGCAGTCAAGAACAGCCGGGAAGAGCTCGCCGAAAGCAACAAGCGGTTCAGGGACCTCAGCAACCTGCTTCCCCAGCCTGTCTTCGAATCCGACAGCCGGGGCTACATCACCTACTCGAACCGTGCAGGGTTCAACACGTTCGGCTACAGGCCGGAAGATCTGCGCAGAGGAATCCATGCCCTGCGGTTCTTTGCGCCGGAGGAAAGAGCCCGTGTCACCGCCAGCCTTCAGGAAAACAGGGAGGATCTTTTTTCCCGGAGCCATGAATACATCGCCATGAAAAACGACGGAACACG
Organism: Chlorobiaceae bacterium; assembly: GCA_013335405.1. GTDB lineage: Bacteria > Bacteroidota > Chlorobiia > Chlorobiales > Chlorobiaceae > Chlorobium. Next base: position 37,176 of record JAAXVR010000019.1, on the reverse strand, counting down.
CTTCCCCGTCCTTGTCTATACCGCTCCCGTCACCGGCAGGAACGGAACGATCGGCCTGAGGGGCCTGGTTGTCGACATAACGGAACGAAAGCAGGCCGAAGAACAGCTGCATGAAAACCAGAAAAAATATCACAACCTCTTCCAGGCAATACCCGACGCAATCATCGTGGCCGATATCGATACGGGCTCGCTTGTAGAATGGAACAGAGAGGCTCTCCAGCTTTTCGAATACTCGCCCGAAGAACTCCGCAGCATGAACATCAGGGAACTCTATCCCGAGGAGCTGCGGTCGTCGGCAGACGAGTATTTCCTCAAGGCTCTGCAGCAGCTGGCCGAAAGGTTCGAAACGCAGATCATAACGAAGCACGGCCTGCGTATCGACGTGCATGTAAGTTCAGCAATATTCACCACGACCCATCACAGACGTTTTGTCGGCATCATCCGCGATATTTCTGAACAGAAACGTTCGGAATGTCTCATCAGGGAAAACGTCCGTCTCAAGAACGATTTCATTTCCACGGTTTCTCACGAACTGCGCACTCCCCTTTTTTCAATCCTCGGGTTCACCAGCACGATCATGCGCGACGTGGACGAACTCGACCGGGAAACGCTCTTCGAATTCCTGCAGATCATCCACGACGAGAGCAAAAGGCTCTCAGCCCTCATAGAGGATGTGCTCATGATTTCGAAAATCGATTCCGGCAGGGTCTCCTACAAAAAAACGGGCATCGACCCTTCCCTCACGCTCGCTGAAGTCTGCCGGTCTCTGAAAATCAGGGCGGAAGAAAAAGATATCCTGCTGAAACTCGATGTGCAGATCCCGCCGGTCAGGGTGTACGCAGACCCGGACGCGCTCAAGCAGGCAGCCATCAACATCATCGGAAACGCCCTGAAATTCACCGCTCCGGGGGGGACGGTCTCTGTCGCAATGAAATACGACGACCATTCCATGCGTTTCATCGTCAAGGATACGGGAACGGGAATTCCCGAAGAAGACCTCGAGAGGATATTCGAAAAATTCTACCGGGTCAACCGGCCTGGAGAGGAAATCGAGGGAACAGGCCTCGGCCTTCCGATCGTGAAAGAGATCATCGATGCCCATGAGGGAACAATCGAAGTCACAAGCAGGCTGCACGAAGGAACGGAATTCACCATAAGCCTGCCGCTCATGAACGTTGAAATGGAGGCGACAGCATGACATCCGGCGGCAGATCAATTCTTCTGGCCGACGACCAGCCCAACTCGAGGCGTCTCATCGGCTACATCCTCAACAAGGCAGGCTATACGGTAGCCGAAGCTGCTAACGGTCTCGAAGCCCTCGAATATTGTGAAAAAAGTCCACCGGACCTCATCCTCTGCGATATCATGATGCCCAGCATGAACGGTATGCAGTTCCGGGAAAAGCTGCTCCAGAGGGAAAAGCTGAGAAATATCCCGTTCATTTTCCTGACGGCGCGTGCCCAGGCTCACGAAATGGTCGAAAGCGAACACCTCGTTCCCCAGGCATACATCACCAAGCCGGTAGAACCGAACACTATCCTCCAGGTTGTCGAAAGATATCTGAAACCCACTTCATAACTCCCCGAACCATGCAGAACAGGACCATCCTCGTTGTCGACGATTCGCCGAATATCAGGCGCCTCCTGGCACACAACCTCGGAAAGAAATTTACCGTCCTGACTGCAGGTGACGGGCAGGCCGCGCTCGATATCCTGAAGAACGGAAACGGAATAAACCTTCTCGTCGTCGATATCGCAATGCCGGGGATCGACGGCTTTGCTCTTACCGAACGGATAAAAGAAAACCCCGCCTGCAGCACGATACCGCTCATCATGCTCACCGCGAAAGATACCTCCGAAGACAGGGAAAAAGGGCTGATGCTCGGGGCTGTCGAGTATATCACCAAACCGTTCAATCTCGAAGAGCTGGGGGAAAAAATAGAGGCGATACTCAATCCCTGAACAAGTACGGCAAATCCGGTCAGCAATGCATCAAGTGTTCTCCGGGAACAGACAGTCGGCGATCCGGCAATCGATCAACGGGAATAACTGACCCCGTTCATCAGAAAACGAAGCGAAATCACTCCAGACATAGCAAGTGCATGCAGACAACCATGAACCGGAACGGCAAACACCGTAACAACAGAACGCTTTTCGGCATTCTCGCTGGAATCGTCGCAGGCACCCTTCTTGGCGGTTTTTTCCCGGAAACCGGACTATCCGTGCAGTTTGCAGGCAAAATCTTCATAAGACTCCTCATGATGATTGTCATGCCGCTCATCATCGCAGCAATGATCAGCGGCATTGCCCGGCTCGGAGATATAAGGAAACTCGGGACACTCGGATCCGCCACCATGACCTATTTCCTTTCCACAACGGCAATTGCAGTCGGAACCGGTATCTTGCTGGTGCTCTTCATACGACCGGGAGTAAACGGAAACAGCCCGCTGCATCTGAACGACCGGAACTTCAAGCCCCATGTCTCCTCTGCGGATCGCAATCCTGAAAGCACCTTCGCGGACACAACAGTCCTGAAAGAGAAGGGAGATCCCGAACCACATCCTGCCGCTGACACTGACAGAGCAAGGCTGGACAAAGAACCCGATAAGCGCTTCACGCAGAAGGAGCGGAATTTCGGGGAGATCCTCAAAGAAATGGCGACAGGCCTGGTTCCGTCGAATATCTTCAAGGCTATGGCTGATAACGACATTCTGCCGGTCATCACCTTTTCGCTGCTCCTCGGAGCTGCCCTCTCCATGACAGGAGAGAAGGGAAAACCCGTGATTGATTTCTTCATCGGACTGAACGATGCCATGATGACAATCATCCATCTGATCATGTATGCTGCGCCGTTCGGCATCGGAGCGCTCATTGCTGGACGGCTCGGCGAATCGGGAGGGTTCGGTGGATTCTGGCCCGAACTTCTTCAAATCGGAAAATACATCGTTACCGTCATTGCCGGTCTCCTCATCCACAGCCTGTTCACTCTGCCTCTGCTGCTTAAGATCTTCGGCAGAACACCTCCGGGGAAATATGCGCTGAACACCGCGCCTGCCCTGCTGACGGCATTTTCGAGTGCATCGAGTTCAGCGACCTTGCCGGTGACCATGGAATGCGCAGAGCAAAAAAACGGTATTTCCGAACGAACCGCAGGGTTTGTGCTTCCGCTTGGTGCAACGCTCAATATGGACGGAACAGCTCTTTACGAGGCAGTGGCCGTCATCTTCATTGCCCAGGCCAACAGCATCGCCCTCGGTCCGGTCGATCTCATGATTGTATTCCTTACGGCCACGCTTGCGTCCATCGGTGCCGCCGGCATTCCGGAAGCGGGTCTCGTAACCATGGTGATGGTACTCAAAGCCGTGAACCTGCCGGTTGAAGGGATCGCCATGATCCTTGCCGTCGACTGGTTCCTCGATCGCTGCAGGACCACCGTCAATGTTTGGGGTGACTGCATAGGAGCGAAAATCATCGATCTGAAAGAACGGTCCTCATTGCCTGAAGGATAACGGGAGCCTGATATGACGGCCATAACCTGCCTGCCGCCAGCGCATCAGAACGAAAAGGTCACCCCGATAAGCGGTACAGGTTCTTGCGACACCAGGCTCCCGCGCTTCATCCCTTCCTCTTCATCATTGATCATATGACCCACAGCAAGACCTACTGCCGTACCGATTGCCGCACCGACGATGGTGTCGGAAAGCCAGTGTCTGTCGTCATATATGCGCTGCATGCAGGTGAGGGCAGAGAGCGCGTAGAGGCCGGCACTTGCCCAGGGTCTTCGTATCCTGCTGCCAAGCGCCGAAGAAACCGCGAAAGACGAAGCTGCATGACCGGAAGGAAACGACCAGCTTGCATTATCCTGAGTGAACATGGAAAAGCGCATGTTTCCTTCATCCCTGAAAGGCCTGCTCCTGCCTGCCGTGGCTTTAAGCACTCCGGTAATCATCAGGGCAAACGTATGGGCTTCGATGACCGCCCTGCCTGTAAGACGAACATCGTCGGCTCCGGCAAGAATGCCGCCGAGATAGATCAGGGAACCGATACCATAACCCGTCCGGAGACGGCCATAGTAATCACCAGCGGGCATGACCGAATCGAGAAAAGGGGTATGACGGTTCCGGGCAAAATCTCTTGCAGGTTCATCAAGGAACAGTACCGAGGTAGCGGTGGCGCCGGCAATTGCCGCAACGGTCAGCCAGTCATTTCCGTCGAAATGCGCAGGTGCGGAGAACACTTTTCCGAAATCCCCGTAAAAACCTGTTGCGTCATCCGAAATAAGCTCGCCCGCCCGTCCGGCCCGGGCTTCCGCCGAACCGTTCAGCAACAGAGCAAGCAGCAGAGGGAGCGTGAAAGCGATACGGAGAAATACCGGTATTTTTCGGTGAACGCTTAACTTGGGCTGCATGTTATAATGGAAAAACCGGAACCCCGGGCAGTGGTATATGATTAATCAACCATGGTCACCTCTCTTTATTCTCTTCAGACGCACGAATGCAAGGCGAAAGGAGCTCCGGTCCGTCGGGACCGACGCATCAATAGTGTCCGGGAACAAAGAAACAGAGGTGCCCACATAGCAATGTAGCGCTTTTATGGGGAATGATGCATCGATTCTGGATCAGACAGCCGATTACGTTTTCAGGCTTTTCAGGGAACATGGCATCGACTGGTGTCTCTATCACAATTATGCCCATACCGTCGAAACCGTCGAAACATGCCGGGAAATCGCCTGCGGGATGGCTGTATCTGAAAAGGAAACTGAAGTACTCCTTGTTGCCGCCTGGTTTCACGATACCGGCTGTACATTCGGACTTGATGGCCATGAAGAAAAAAGTGCCGAACTTGCAAGAGAGTTCCTCATGGAAAAAGGGTACTCCCGGGAATACACCGATCTCGTTTGCCGGTGCATCTTTGCCACGAAGCTCCCCCAGCATCCCGAAAGCCTCCTTGAAGAAATCCTTTGCGACGCTGATCTCTCGCATCTCGGAAAACCGGATTATCGTGAAAAAAGCGAACTGATAAGGATTGAAATAGAAACACAGGGAAAACGCACGTTCACCGACATCGAATGGATTGAACTTAATATCGGCTTTTTCCTGAACAACCCTTTCCATACGAAATACGCAAACCTGACGTTCAATGCCGAGCGACAGAAAAACCTCGTGGACCTTTACCAGCGGCTGAGAAAAAAAACAGCTAAGGATGAAGGTGCGGAAAAAACGGATGAACACGGAGAAAACCCGAAAAAGCAGAAAAAAGACAAGTCAGTTCAGGAAAGGGGTCTTGAGCGGAACATGGAGGTCTATTACCGCACCTCATCGAGAAATCACGTCGATTTCAGCGCAATAGTGGACCACAAGGCCAACATCATGATCCAGACAAACTCGCTGATTTTTTCCATCATCATTTCGCTTCTTGTCAGAAAACTGGACGAGTTCCCGCAGCTCATGCTCCCCACCTTCGTGCTCCTGTTGAGCTGTGTTGCAACGATCATAACCTCCGTACTGGCAACAAGACCCAAAATAACGAGGACGAAAACAACGAAAGAATCAATCAGGGAGCGCAAAGCCAACCTGCTTTTTTTCGGAACATTCATCAACCTGAAGCTTGACGAGTTCGAATGGGGCATGAAAGAGATGCTGAAGGACAAGGACTACTACATCGACAACATGATCCGGGACACCTACTTCCTCGGCAAAGTGCTCAATTACAAATACAGGTTCCTGCGGATTTCCTACGATATTTTCATGCTGGGCCTCCTGGCGTCCATTCTTCTATACAGCTTCGCTTTCATAAAATGGCCGTGACGGTTGGACTGTTCATGAACTCTATTCGGTAGAGGCAGATATCGTTCAGTCTCCCCTTGAGTTTCATGCAGCCCATGAACTCCGTACTGTAATTCCTGAGGCAACCGACAGGAAATGAAAGGAAGAGCTCTTCCGAAACAAGCAGACGGGTGTTGAACTCAAGGCAGGCCGCCTGTATCCTCGAGGCAGTATTGACCGTATCCCCGTGGAAAGCGACCTCTTTCTTGAAATCTCCAACCTCGGCGGCGATTACCTTCCCGGCATGCATACCTGCTTTGAACCGGGGCTCGAACTGGTAAGCACTGCGGTATCTTTCCCCCAGTTCTTCCATGACAGCCTTGATTTCAAAAAAACAACGAACGCAGTTCATGTTTTCCGTTCCGCGTCGGATATCCCATGAAACGACGACAGCATCCCCCACATACTGGTAAATCTCCCCTGAGTACTTGGCGATCACGTCGGAGATATCATTGAACAGTTCATCCAGCAGGTTATGGTAACGGACATGGCCGAGCTTTTCGGCAGCTATTGTCGAACCGTAAAGGTCCATGAACATGAAAACCCGTTCTTCTTCATGAGCCACCCGGTAACGATCGAACACCACATCGAGGATGTTTTTCAGTCCGATACGATTCACAATGACATGCAGAATTCTGATGGGATAGGAAACCAGAAGCAGAAACAGCAACAAGGGAAAATAATCGAACCGCAGATAAAGACCTGTCTCGGCGATGAAATCGCTGCCGCCGAACCCGCCGGCATGCAGGATGAGGTGTTCGATCGACACGTAAAGAAATATCCCTGTCATGGCGGCAATGGTATAAACCAGTGTCCCCAGAAATATGGAGCGGAAAAAGTTCAGTTTCTGCGTCAGCGGTATGACCGCGTAAAGGTTTACGAGTGCCACGGTTAAAGCAGAAACAAACGCAATCGCCAGAAAGCGTATGAACGAAAGCAGGTCGAAAGCCGGGGTATCGTCGAGCAGGGCGCTTTCGGTAACCTTCATCAGGAGAAAGTAGGCCATAAAGGCCATCAGGTACTCGGTAGTGATCGACAGTACCGAAGCTATTTTACGGGAGCTCCTTTTCTGAAACTTCATACATTCCCTTCAATAGGGGGAGGATTCCTGAGCTGTTTTGCATACAGAAAAAAAGAAAAACCCGGAGCTGGTATTCCGGATTTTTCTTTTTTCAGGAAAATACCCGTCACAACAGCATTGGGATCTGACGGTTCAAAAGTACGAAATACCGGTCAGAAACTGAAGCCGGCTCTCACATAGATACCGCTGCTATCGATGAGCCTGCCATCATCGAACCCGTGACCGTAGACGATACTTGCACTGTAACGGGATTCGACAAAGCCGAACCACAACCCGCCACCGACAGAGGTGTGCCAGGCGGAAGAATCCTCGCCCTTGACAAAGACCCTTCCGGTTTCCAGAAATGCAACAGGGCCGAAAATAACCGGCACGATAAATTTGAAGTTGCCTGCGTAGAGACGGAGTTCGGAACCGGCATAAATCGATGCATCACCGGCAAAACGCTCACGGTCGTACCCTCTGAGTGAGGTGGAGCCACCAAGGTATGCCGCTTCCCAGAAAGGATAATCACCCCAGATTTTCTCGCCGCCAGCTCTCAGCACCACCCTTGAATAACCGGTGGAAGAGAATGGAATATATTTGCGCACCTCCCCGCGAAGCTTGGTGAAGGAGTTCTCGTTGCCAATAAATTCAGGATAGTGAGCAACTTCCAGATCCACAAGCATACCGGACAGAGCCGCGGTATTGCCCCGGCTTTCCCCTCCGACAAGCCGTCCCTGCTGCTTTCGGGGAGAAAGCTCGATAAACTCGCCACTTTTCCGTGAATCGTAATGGAATCCGACATGGAAGCTTCCGGCAAAATCGTCATCGATACCGGGTGCTTCACCGGGATGGTTTGCGATGAAAGAGCCGGATTCAATCTGGAGATCAACCCATTTCCCCGCGATTCCTGCTGACCAGTGGTAGTTCCTGTCCATCGGATAGCGAAGCGATGCCTTTATCGTCGTGATCTGGTTTGGTATCTCGAAATTTTCTTCCGTCAGACCGCTGCCTCGATAATAGCGTTCGTTGCCGAGCCCGTAGAAATTGATGTTGTTCATACCTGAGGTACCGGTTTCGATCAGAAGGCTGGCGTTCCTGACAAGGGTCCTGAAATCCCCGCGGAACTGCATCTGGTAGCGGAAATCGGTGAATGGAGCCACACCCCCGCTGAACTTCATGGAATAGCGGTATGGTTCCTCCCGGAAGCCGTAGTCTTCAACCGTAACCCCCCAGCCGAGATAGGGTCCGTAGTCGGACGAGTAGTCAGGTCTGAGACCTGTTACGTTTGCAACAACTTCCTTTCCGGAATCGCGCGGACTGAAATCATAACGCTCCCTGTCATTCAACGGCTCCGGCTTGACCTTGCGGCGGTCGACAACCGTATATTTCGTTACGGTAAACTGCGAATGCTCCCCCTTGTCATAGAAATAAGTCTTCTTGCCGACCCGGCCTGCCCCGGAGACCGGTTTTGATGAACGGTCTTCGAAACGGTCCGCCCCTCCTCCACCGACAACCCTGACTTTTATGCCATTGCCGGAAACCGGACCATCTACGGTAACACTGTCGTCACCACCCCTGAGATAGAGTCGGACCTCACTGGTCTCCTGCGGACTGAAAACACGGCGGAATACCTGCAGCCTCTGAGCGGAAGCGGGGGAAACGTCTTGCCGGCTGAGGGACACGTCCACCTGACCGTTCTCGAGACGGTGCACTTCAGCAATCTCCGCCTTGTCGCTGGCAAAAATATCGACATCTTCGGCATAGAGCGTATAGAGCTCGTGCGAAGCGTCTCCGAGAAGGTCCCTCCTCGAACGAAGGTCGCTTTCAAGCTTTTTGCCTTCTATTTCATACATGGCTCGGGGCATCCTCGATACTGCATTGTGGATGACTTCGTCGGTCAGTTTCGCCTTGAGTTCCCTGGTGACATCATCCCACTCGGTGCGGCCTATTCCTGAAAAAAGACGGCGATCAAGAGGCCTCCCGGACCAGCTGAGGTATTTTATGTCAGGAAAAGCCGGACCAAAACCCTCGACCTGAGGGATAACCTGTTTTATAATCCATGAAAAAATGCCGTCCTGCCGTGAAAAGGCATTGTCCCTGTCCCGTGGAATAGGTATCCATGTAGTGAGTCCGTCCCTGCGATAACCTGCCCAGCGCCACTGTTCGGAATGGCGGTCCCAGTCGCCTATGAACAGATCGATAAGCCTTGCACGCAGATAAGCCCTTGCATCGACCTTGTTGGCACTGTCCTCTTCGAGGCTGTTGAACATTTTATTCGTTCCGGAAATGACATCGGCGTCCATAAAACCGTGACCAGCCGCATCGCCAGCTTCCGGGTATTCTTCCAGGGTACCCACCAGACCGGCGAATTCATTGTAGTATTCGCCCAGAAGCCGCTGATCGTAAGGCATGACGAATATTTTCGGAATGACATGATAAACGTCTGCGGCATCGAGAAGAGGAGGAATGACGAGACCCGAAACAGGATTCGATGTACTCACCTGGTCCTGGACCACATCGGAAACAACCGTATTGCGCAATTTTGGCGGCATCCCCCTCGCAGGATCCTTGTCAAGGGTCCTGAACCTGTACTGCTTTCCGTCAGCACCCCTGAAGCTCAGGCGTATCGTCTGAAAGCCGCCCCCTTTTTCGATCGGTTTCAGGCCGCCGGCAAATGAGCCGAGATCGAGGACCGGGATTTCGATGGGCGTTGTCCACAAAGAGCGCCAGTGAGTTCCGAATATAAGGGTATGCAGGGCACTGGCCCTGTATTCTGAACCGGGGACCACGGTGACCATCGATTTTCCGGTGACCGTATCGAAGGGAAGCTTGACCGGCTGGGCCTTGCCCAAGACCGGGAACACCACGGATGTGCACGATACCGCGAGCGCACATGAAACACTTTTGATAAATGATTTCATAGCATAATGACAAGTTTGATGGAAAAATCCGCCGGGTTCATTGAGGAACAGAAACGACCTCCTTTGAAAAACCATATGATCGGAACGATAGCAGGGAAACCCGGAAGAACAGGGTAACAGCAATGTGACTGTGCACAATCGTCAACCTTTCAAGTTAGTGAATACCCCGGGGAAAAATAAAGCCTATTTTCTTCACCACCTTACGGGGAACGGCAGAAAGACGATCCTCACTGCCGCATCCCGTATACGGAAATCGTTCCATGGAGCAGACCTTCATTGCCGATGAGCAGCGAATCACCTCCGAGAAACGCTATTCCTTCAGGTTGGGGATGATATGCCGGAGAAAGTTTCCTGACACCAAGAAGGGCCCCTCCGTGTGGTTCGATTTCCGCAATCAGCCTTGATTTTGACGAGAGCACGAAAAACGATCCGGAATGAGGATTCCTGGTAATGGCTGATGGCTGGAAATCCTTCATGTCGGCCTGACCGGCCACATGCACTGCATCGATCACGAAACGCGGTTTTTCAAGTAACGACGAGGATGCAATGGAAAAAGAATAAACCGGTCGGCTTCCTTTTCTTCTCCCCGCTTTCGGAGCTATGCTTTTACAGGTAAGAAGCAGTGATCTGCTCGGAGGATCATAGCACAACCCTTCAACTTCATGGTGTTTGCCGAGTCCGGTCCTGTAGGTGGCCGCCTGTACTTTTTCCCCGTTTTTCCCCTCCCTGAACTCATAGATCGTTCCTTTGCTGGTTACCAGGAAAAAACGACTGCCTGCAATGGCGATATCCTCGAAATCGTCCTCTATCCTCCCTTTCCCGAACCATTGGTTTGTTACCACATCGAACCGTTTCACAACCTTTCCGTCAGCCGGATCGAGCTGAAAGACCATGGAAACTTCATCATCGTGCGCGAACAGCTTTCCGTCACTTGAAACAGCGATACCGGATATTTCATGCAGCGAAGAGGGCAGGGTGAGCATTCGTGAAGGTCTTCCTGCAACATCATATCGGGCAAGCAGGCCGGGTGGAGCAGCAAAAGCATCGTTTACTCCAAACAGGAGATGCATTGAGATAAAAAAAAGGGCTGAAATCAGGGTGTTGCGCCTTTTCAGACATACTGACGAAGAAATGCAGTTGAAGAGGGAAAAGTAATCGGGTATGGCAGACCTCATTGGAATATCGCAAGAGTATTTACGTATAATCAGCCGACAAGAAGGCGCTGATACTGATTGAATCGATAGAAGAGGCGCAAGCGTTCAAGATGCGGCATATCGATCAGATCATGATTCTTTTCAACAACAGCCCCCCGTCACGAAACGTTTCAATGGATCGACAGAACGGCCGTGCCGGTTACCGTTCGGGCAGCAGGAGAACACCTTGCCCTGTTCATCCGGTAAAACGGATAAACAGGAGTGATCAGCCCTGCCCTTGTGCGTCAATACCAATAACCCGGCTCTTCTGGCAATGCTTCAATGATGCCCGAGCGGCTCATATCAGGCAGAATTGCAATTCGGCATAAGGGACCGGCCTCTCCTTAAAATATAGGGCCCGGCAGAAGGAACGGTTTAGACCGGAAAAACCGTTTAATATCGAAAACAGAAAAGAATAATACCTTTTAAATCAGTTAACCGGCTCGAGGCATCCATGGAAAAAAATATGGGAAACACTGACCGAATCATCCGTATCGTAATCGGCCTGGTCGTCATCACGCTTGGCATCGTCTACCAATCCTGGCTTGGCGCGATAGGGCTTATTCCCCTTGTTACAGCCGGAATCGGTTTCTGCCCCCTCTATAAGATAATCGGGTTCAAAAGCTGCAGCAATTGCTGACAAACGTGCAGACTTGCCATTATTCAGTATGGTCCGCCGGATTCTTTCCCGTTGCTCTCTGATAAGGCAGAGAGACGCCCTGTAAACGCCAGTGTGGTTTACAGGGTGAAGCCATGTCTGCGTTCAGACCGGGAGCACTTGCATGTGTATGGGCTGCGGTATTCCTGAAATATCAAATGAACAGAAAGCGGAAGACATCGTGCCTCACTACTTCTTCAGACACAAACTGCATCTTTCGCTGCTTTCTGCGCTCGGGGCTTCGAGCTGGTCGGTATATTTCGATATACCGCTTAACGGGTGGGCCATCCTGAGCGTCTTCCTGCTGACCTTCTCAATCTACCAGGACAACAGGCTCACCGATGTTATCGAAGATGAATTGAACGACCCGGAAGGACTGGAAAACGCTCACAGGAACCAGGTTCTCATCACATACGTAACCTTCTATCTGTGTTCCTTCGTTTCACTCCTTATCGGCTTTCAATTCGGGCAACCGGCTTTCTGGACAACGGCGCTTATCATCCTCATCGGTTTTCTCTACAATCATAAATGCTTCCCGGTTTTTCTCTCCAGCCGGCTCAATGGAGCGAAGCGGCTGAAAGACATCTACATCGTAAAAAATCTCACCCCCCCGCTGGACTGGGCAACAGCCCTTATCTTTCTTCCCCTTTTTTTTGAAGGCGAACCTCTATCCATCAAAGCCTGGATTTGCTGGGGATACCTGTTTCTCTGCGCATTTTTCATAGAGGTGATGTGGGACATACGCGATCGCCGTGGTGACCTTTCGAGCGGTATTAAAACGATTGCCAACACCTCGGCACTCCGGCATACAAAACGGTTTCTCATTATCACGAGCCTGATAACCGGACTATTCATGTTTTATGTTACCTTCACGAGAATTCTCCCGCCTTCCACCTATTTCCTGCTCCTGAACAATGCTGCCGTGATGGTCATCGCAAGCATGTATGAAGACAACAAAGAGGCTTTTCTGCGCAAGATCAGTGACCTGACCATTGTTCTGGCCGGTATTCTTTTTCTGACGTTCGGACTGATCGCTTATTTCTCGAACTAACCCATCTCTTTTTTCCGCCGGCAACCGTTTCTCCTGTTGTCCCCGCAGTTCGAAAAAAAAGGCATGAAACCAGCCGTTACACCGCGGTTTTTTCGATGGGGATACCGAAGAGAGATGACGCAGATCATGCACCTGAATTCGTTGCAATGGCACCCGATTTCCGGTGTACCGACATGGAATGAAACCGGTTTCCTGTCACCGGGAACAATCCCGTCTTTATTCACGGAGCTTGGGGGCCTGCCGGGCGGCTGCATCCCCAGGTCTTCCCCTGCTGCGAGCGCACAATATCCCCCGACAAACCGCAATGAAAGGCTTAGCAGGCATAAACACAGGCAAATCGGCCTTTATGCTACTCCTGCTTCATCGCATCGATCTTCGCAAGCAGCTCTCGTGTCGACTGGTAAAAAACCGGAAGCAGTTCGTTGAATGCCAGACGGACAGTCCCGCTCCCGTCGATGAAAACATACGCGCGTTTCGTCATACCGAGGAAATCGATGGCATCATACAACCTGCATACCGTTTTGCCACTGTCGCTGAGCAGGATAAAAGGCAGCTCGTTCTTTTCGCCGAACCGTTTATGCGAATCTTCGCTGTCGACACTGATGCCGAGAACGGTTATATCTCTTTTCAGGAATTCGCTGTAGTTGTCCCGGTAGCTGCACAACTGCGTGGTGCATACGGGAGTGTCATCACCCGGATAAAAAACGAGCAGCACCTGCCTGCCCGCATACTCCGAAAGCGAAACCATCCTGCCTTCCGAATCGGGAAGCGTGAAATCCGGAGCTTTGCTTCCTTCCTTGATCATGGGGGGCCTCCTCTTGTAGTGGTTTGCATTGACCGTGTTGCCGGGGAAAGGTTTCCCCTCTCATGTCAACACGGCCTGACGGCTTATGGTTTCACCTGACTGCCGGTGCTCGAGGAATACATGCCGGTAGAGCAGGGGAAACAAGTGCATGAGATTACCGGTTCTGCTCAGGCCTTCCTGACGAATTCCGACTTCAGCTGCATCGGCCCGAATCCTTCGATCTTGCAGTCAATGTCGTGGTCACCCTCGACGAGGCGGATATGCTTCACTTTCGTGCCGCCCTTGATCACCGATGAGGAACCTTTGACTTTGAGATCCTTGATCACCGTCACGGTATCACCGTCCTGCAGCAGGTTGCCGTTGGCGTCCTTCCAGACTCGTGCCTTGCCTGCCGATACCGCTTCGGCAGCACTCCATTCGTGAGCGCATTCCGGACAGACCAGAAGGGTACCGGACTCATAGGCGTATTCGGAATTGCATTTCGGACAGTTCGGCAGACCGCTCATGATGTTCCCTTTTTCAAGATGTTCCTGCAAAAATTTTGCGGTAGTATAATGATTTTCGGCAAAAAAAGCTCGCCCGGACTGAACCCGGATAGCTGATCCGGTGAAAATCGGGAAGAAATCCTGAAGCTTCTGGCGCTTCATGATGCCATCATCTGCCTGAACCCATATCGATAGTGCGCGTTCGGTATTCTTCATAATCAGGCACCAGACGCGTGTATTGACCGTCCATCAATGGCGATGAAATCATGAAATCCGCCGTCGCCCTGTTGCAGGCAATCGGGATATTCCAGACCACAGCCATGCGCAGCAACGCTTTGACATCCGGATCATGAGGCTGAGGCTCCAGGGGATCCCAGAAAAAGATCAGAAAATCGATTTCGTTGCTGACAATTTTTGCTCCGATCTGCTGGTCTCCGCCAAGCGGACCGCTTTGAAGTTTGTTGATTTTCAGGTCCAGTTCCCGGACAAGTGTTTCTCCGGTCGTGCCTGTGGCATAGATTTCGTGATGTGAAAGCAGGTCCCTGTTGTATTTTGCCCATTCAAGAAGATCGCGCTTCTTGTTGTCGTGGGCGACAAGGGCGATTTTCTTGTCCGGTACCATATTGATCTTCTTCTGCAGCATAACATACTCCCGTTCTATTATTCGTACTGGTGACTGATGTTCCCCGTGATAATAATGCGCATCATACATAGTTCGTTGACGTTGAACAGTTTTTTCACAATTTGGAAGCACTTCCGGATCAAACAAAAACGGTGGCGGCCGGACAAATGCAAGTAAGGGGGATCGTCTCCCTTCTGCTGACGGAAGTGACCATTTTTCAACAGCGGCCTGCCTGTTCATGGAAACAGGACTGATGGAGGAACTGAAGATAGGGTAACGGCTGCATTGCAGGGAAATCATGGCAGAAACGGGAGTATCTGCGGGAAGAGTGGTATTGTTTGAATCATAGATAAAAATAAAAGTTGACCAATCAGATCTTATTTCACAAATTGTCCATGAAGAGGGCATTGCTGACGGAATAGTCTGCCGACAATAGTGTCAAGGTGCAGGCAAGAAAAAGTTGCGGTTGATGGAACAGGTGTTCCCCTGCGCTTTGGATTTATTTTTTACAGTGATACCTTATGAAATATCTTTCGCTGCCTGACAATCAACCCAAATAACCCCGGAGGTTCGTTATGAGAATCAAAGCTTTTTTCATGTTTCTTTTTCTCTTTTCCATCTCTGTTTTTTCGCAGGGATATGCTCGCGGATATGCAGATGTCAAGCCCCGGGTCGGGGTGTTGAGGTTTACCAACCACACTTCGGCAGGCTGGTGGTCAGGAAGTGTCGGAACTGATCTTCAGGACATGCTCATTGCGGAGCTTGCCGCGAAGAACAGTTTCCGGGTACTCGAACGCAAGGAGCTCGATGCTGTGATCAGTGAACAGAACCTCGGAGCATCCGGACGGGTCAATCCCGCCACAAGGGCAAGACTGGGAAAGATCACCGGTGCGAAATACCTGATTGCCGCAACCGTCTCGGCTTTTGAGCAGAACACGAGCGGCGGCGGAGGAGGACTCTCCTATGGCGGATTCAGCCTTGGTGGAAGACAGGACAAAGCGTACATGGCTGTCGACCTTAAAGTCATCGATGTCGAGACAGGAGAAATCTATGATGCCAGGACCGTGGAGGCAACATCGAAATCAAGCGGCATCAGCGTTGGTGTACACCGTGGAGGCTTTGGCGGTCACCTTGGCCAGTATCAGAATACACCTGTTGGAAAGGCGATCAGGGCTTGTATCATGGAGATCGTCGATTATCTGGAGTGCTCCATGATAGAGGGCAAGGAGAGCGGCTGCATGGACGAATACAATCAGAAAGAAAGCAACAGGAGAGAGAAGACCAAGGGGTCAATTCAACTGGATTGATTGAAACAGTGATGACGAAGGGCGGTTAACAGGGACCGCCCTTTTTTTTCCTCTGTTTTTGTCAGGTAATCCGGCATGGAACGGGAAAATCCTGATCCTTAATTCGGCTTCATCTTTCACTCATTAACCCCACACACAGCAGCTATTCCATACCGTTCCAGTTCATTTCATACCGTATTTCTTCAGTTTGTAGCGCAGATGCCGTTCGCTTATGCCAAGCATCTCCGCTGCCCGTGTCTGGATATTGCCGGCATCTTTCAGGGCTCCGAGAATCATAGCCTGCTCGAAGGCTTCGACCTTTTCGGTAAAGCTCCCCTGCATCACTTCCGGTCCGGAACCTTCAGGATGAGGCTCGGAGACCCTGATGGGAAGATCGTCCCTGGTAATGGTCGAGGAACGGGAGAGCACAACGGACTGCTGCACGATATTTTCAAGTTCACGAACATTGCCCGGCCAGGAATATTTCATCAGCGCATCCATCGCCTCCCTTGAAATCCCGGTAATCTGCTTCCCGTTTTCTTTGCTGAACCGTTGAAGAAACGCGTCGACAAGCGGAGGGATGTCCTCGCGGCGCCCCCGCAGGGGAGGTATCCGTATCGAGACAACATTGAGACGGTAATAGAGGTCCGCACGGAACGAACCCTGGCGAATCATCGATTCGAGATCGCGGTTGGTCGCGGCTACGATCCGCACATCTGCCTCAAGTGGAGTGGAACTGCCGACACGCTCGAAGGTCTTTTCCTGCAGCACCCTGAGCAGCTTGACCTGGAGGGAAAGCGGTATTTCTCCAACTTCATCGATGAAGAGCGTTCCGCCCTGCGCTAACTCGAAGCGTCCTCTCCGCATTCTGTCCGCACCGGTGAAAGCGCCTTTTTCATGACCGAAAAGCTCGCTTTCGAGGAGAGTCTCCGGCAGTGCCGCACAATTGACCACAATAAAGGGTTTGTCACGCCGGGAGCCGGAAAAATGCACAGCTTTTGCAACAAGCTCCTTGCCGGTTCCTGTTTCTCCGGTAATGAGCACCGCCGCATTGCTGGAAGCAACCCTTCCGGCAATGTTCAACACCTGATCCATTGCGGAGGATTGTGAAACTATGCCCTGAAAACCGAATCGCTCAGAAAGCTGTGTCCGCAGAAGCCGGTTTTCGCTGATAAGCTGCTTCCTCTCGAGGGTATTACGGATCATTATCTGCAGCTGGTGAAGATCGACAGGTTTGGTGATGTAATCGACCGCTCCGAGTTTCATGGCCTCTATTGCCGACTCCACGCTTCCGAAGGCAGTCATGATGATAACCTCGATACCGGGATTTCGGTGCTTCAATGCCGAAAGCAGTTCGACACCGCTCATTTCGGGCATCCTGAAATCGGAAAGAACAATATCGACAGCTTCTTCGCCGGCAATTTCAAGGGCTCTCTGCGGACGTGATGATTTCAGCACCCGGTACCCCTGTTTGGAGAGAAAACCCGCAATGCTCTCGAGCTGAACACTTTCATCTTCAACGACAAGTATGGTATTATCCATCGTATCCCGGGCACCTGGTTGACATGGTTGTTGAAAAACGTCGTCTATGCCGCAGGCAGCACAATACTGAACACACTCCCCTCTCCTTCCCTGCTTGAAACATCGATCCTGCCGCCATGGGCGTGGACAATCTGGTTGGCGATACTCAACCCCATACCGGTTCCATCTTCCCTGGTGGTAAAATAGAGATTGAATACTTCCGAAAGATTCGCGACAGGAATACCTCTGCCGGTATCGGCAATCTCGATGACCGCCTGTTTATCCCTGCAGAACACCCTGAGCGCGATGCTCCCCCCGCCTGCAGTAGCTTCTACAGCATTACGGACAATGTTGAGCAGCACCTGCTGCATCTGTTCCCTGTCGATCAGTACCGTTCCGGCACATCCGGTCTGTATCGTAAAGCTGATATCTTTTTTTTCCGCCTCGCTCTGCAGAAGGGTACCATAGCTCACGACAAACTCATCAAGATTCACCGGTACCGGCAGAAGCTGCGGCGGACGGCCGAATTTGAGAAAGCGCCGGATAATGGCGTTGACACGTTGCACTTCGGATACCACGGTTCGAACCAGATGGCGGTATTCGGGTTCATCGGCAGTCGGCGAGAATTCGATATCGAGACGCTGAGCCAGTATGCCGATGGCGTTCAGCGGATTCCTGATCTCATGCGCCACACCTGAAGCCAGCTCACCCATGACCCGGAGTTTTTCCTGTCGATCGATCTGCTGCTGCATCGCACGCTGCTCCGTCAGGTCGCGAAGTACGGCCACGGTTCCCTCGATACGGTTTCCGCTTCCGGTTATGAGGCTGAAATTCCCTTCCAGCAAACGCTCCCTGCCGCCTGCGGGACAGAGGAATTCACGGTTGAATGTTCCCTGCTCTCCTGCCGCCATGATTCCGGAGAGAAATTCAGGACATTCGGAAAATACCAGTTGCACCGGTTTGCCGAGAGCATCTTTCGAGGTGACCTGGAAAAGCTTTTCCGCCGGTTTGTTGATCAGGGTTATTGCCCCATCTGCGTCGACCGTAACGAGCGCATCAGCCATACTTTCAAGAATGGCGGAAGAAAAAGTCTGTACCCGGTGATATGCTTCTTTTATTGTCGCTTCGTTTCTTCGGGTCATGACGAGGTTGAACATGACGAGACCCCCGATGGCAACAAGTCCGAGCAGCATGAAGAGTCGGTTTCGCAGTTTTTGCAGTGCGGAGGTAAACTGATCGGTTTTCAGCCCGATGCGTAAAAGTCCCTGATTGCTCTTGTTGTAAAAAAAGGGATTCACGACTTCGAAAACAGTTCGATCGCCGATTTCAATCATCCGGGTCAGGGGCTTGTCGGTCTGCATGGCCGATTCAAGAAAAGAGTCCGGCCGGAAGGCCGCTGTTTTCGGGATATTTAGCGTGGTTGCCAGAATTCCGGTCGAGTCCTGCCAGATGATGTAATCGATCCCGGACTTACCGGATCCTATCCGCCGGATAAGCTGCTCAACACCAAGTTTCCTGCGCAGATCGAGCAGCCCCGTCGCATCGGTATTACCGGCAATCACGCCGCCCCTGCTGCGTTTGACGGCGGCAATCAGCCGCGGTCCCCTGCCGGAAGAGCTCTCTCTGATGCCGAGCAGCAGGGAATCCGTCTGACCGGACAAAACCGGCTGCAGGAACATCCGGGAATCGCACTCCCGCTGGAGAGGGGCATGATCGGGAGGTGAACTGAAGGCGATTCGCTTTCCATTACGATCGAAGATATTGAGGCGATAGATACCGCTCGAACCGGCAATGGTGGAAAGATCCGCCGAAGTCAGCTCATGCTGTTTGTCCAGACGGTCGATAAGACGAAGCTGATCGATCAGGCTTCCGGTCAGGAGTGCCCTGTTTTCATTGTAACCGGTGATGGCATTTTCAGCGCCTGCCCTCAAGGCATGCATGAGCAGAGCGGCCTCCTCGCGCATCACATGTTCGATCTCGGATTTGCGGTAGTGATATTCGAAAAGCGCCGTGCCGAGAAAGAAGAGCATAAAAAGGGTAAAGAGCCCACCGAGATACTTCGGATGAAGCATCATTACCCCTTGTTCCGGAAGCTTCTCCTGTTTCATATGGTTCAGAAATCTTTCTGCAATATAGCACAGCCTTTTCACCGGAATTGCTTACCGGCTGATCATGCCTTCGATCATTTCGCGCAGCTCGGTCATCCCGATACGGTTCTTTTCGGTTATCGCTTTCATGCTCATTACGGTATCGGCATCAACCCCCTTCTGGCGCAGCGCCAGTTGCAGGGAAACGGCAGATATCCCGTTATCTTCGGCAATCTCCCCGAGGGTTTTCCGGCCAAATCCATCGGACGGCAGTTTCCGCATTCCGCTGTTTTGCGGTGCAATATACCTGTATATCTTTTCTGCTGTCGTCCGATTCCTGAGGGCTATGGCCGCAAGGGTCTCCTGAACCGATACCACGGTAAAACCGGCATTTTCGAGCTTCGCCTTCAGGTCGTCCGCATCACCGCCAAGACCGGGCTGCCGAGCAAGTTCGACAAGCGTCATGGCCTCTGCATGCGGTACCGGAGCCTGTTCACCCCTCTTTTCCCATGATCCGGATACACTGTCTCCGAAATCGATAACCGCCGAAAAAGGCTGGAGAGAAAAATAGGTCCCGAACCCGAAAAGCACCGCAAGCGAAAGGCTGACGAACAGCTCAAGCGGACTTTTCAGGCTTCTCGAAGCCTTTGTTTTCAGATAGGAGAGAAATGCCTTCCAGTTGATGAAGAACAGATGGAATACCGAAAGAATTGCGAACGTGAAACTGAAAATCGTGTGCTGATTGATCCACCCGTTTTTTGTGAGACCGAGCATCCGCCAGTCCGTCCAGTTGGCGACCCTGCCTGGAGGAGAGATATAGAGAATCACGCCGGAAACGAGAAGCATGAGAAACGAAAGCAGCAACCCGAAACTGATGAATATCCGCCAGCTGAATATTTTTTTCATGTCTGTCTCCTTGTCACCTGTTCATGTATTGTCCCTGGCCTCTTCCCATACCCCTTCCCCTGCCCATTGCCGGATTGTACTGATCCCAGAACCATCCTGACACAGCCTTCAGTTCGGCATCGGCAAGCGAAAGCGGAGGCATGAGCCCGAACCGCGTTACCGCCTGGGCATCGACAGCCCCGGCTTTATCGGGTTTTTTCAGAAATGCGACCATATGGGCGACACCCTGCTCTCTGGTCGCAAACTTTTCATGATAGCGGTTTGCCAGAGGAATGACCGGCGGCGCTGATTTCGGAGGCGGGTTGATGGAATGGCAGACACTGCAATTCCTGGCAAAAACCGCTGCTCCATCCACAGGAGCGGCCGACATAACAACCGGTGAAAACCCTGATACGATTCCGGATATCATACATGTAAACATGATCTTTTTCATAACGACACTCCTTGATTGATAACTACTTGAGCATTATCGGGCATGTTCTTCCTGCACAGCATGAAACCCTGAATCACTCCCTGACGCTCCCGTCAACTGCTCAGGAGGGACAAGCCGCGCACATAATGCTATGCAAATGATATGCCAGAAAGCCATAATAAGCCGTATCCCTTATTCTGATAAGCCGTTAAAAATCTTTCAGCACTGATCGCCGTACCATGAAAGGAGCGTTTATTCGACCATATGGACGAAATAACGCCCATATGGTCGAATACAAAAGACTCGATGCAATGAGGTCTCTCTGAAAGTTATCTGTCTTTCTGCTTGCGGTAACTGTTCCGGTGAGCGGCATCAACATAGCTCTCGAGATATTTCGCCGATATGTCGGCAAGCGTAGACAGTTTGATATGGCGCCTCTGTTTTCCGCTGCCTTCGAGTACTCCGTGCGGATCGTCGAGATCACATCCCCGTCCGAACTCGACACTGACATGCTCTTTATAGGCGAATACACCGCAGAATCCTTCATCGTCCGAAAACATGAATCCGCCATACATCACCCGCTCCGAGGCATTCGGTACAACGCTGTATATCGAGCTCCTCACAGCCTGAACCAGTTCATACCGGTTCGGATTGAACATCAGCAGATCCTGCAGCAGGCGTTCTCTTTTGTCATCGATCATCGTGCACTCCTCTGTCTGATTGGGGAAATACCTTTTTTTGGACCGTGTTTCATCATGCTTTTCAGCTTATGGAAACAATGACCGGGCTTACAGTGCCTTACCCGGCAAAAGGTGAATTTCTGAAACCGTCTCCTTCAGGTCGGCAAGCTTGTTCACACCTGCCAGCACATCCTCTTTCAATATTTTCCGCATTTTTTCAGATTCTTCAAACATCGGACTGTGAGCGGAAAACGCAAAGATGTAAAACCCTTTCAAGGGAGCCTTCAGTTTTTCAAAATAGGATTTTGCCTCCGTGAATGAGCAGGTGTAATCGTAGATACCTTCAAAAAAATAAACGGGAAGCTGAAGTTCCGGTACCAGTTCCGCAAGATCCGTGGCCAGCATATCATCCCAGATCATGCTGACGCCGGATCGGATTTTTCCGAGCCACAGATGGACTTTTTCACGCAAGGTGTAATCCCTGCAGAGCAATGAGGGGAGAACGATCCCGGTGATAACCGATTTCATCTCACGGGTCGTGCCGATGCCAAGGCTGTGCATGGCTTTGTCTCGCACGGCGAGATATGCGGCCGGAATGCCGCCCGTCATCGTAACCGGTGCCGCCTCGAGTTTTTTGGCCATTGAACGGTTACCGTTCTCCCTGAACCGCTCGATCATATATTCCCGGGCAAGACATTCAGATCTGAGCTGACACGACATCTGGGCCATACCCAGATAAGCGTGGTACAACCCTGGAGCCCTTGCAGCTGCCTGTATGCCGATAAAGCTTCCTCCCGAATGTCCCATCAGGTATATCCGGTCTTTTCCGAAACGGCGCCGCAGTTCATTCGTCAGCTCGATCGTGTCGGATATCAGCTGTTCCGTCGTCATCGTCTGCCGCGGGATATCGGGACTGTATGATATTCCTGAACCGCGCTGTTCCCACCAGACGACGGTGAAAAGCTCTTCAAGGGCGGCATGGTATCGTTTGTCAAGGAAGTACTCAGGCATCCCCCCGTGGAGATAAAGCAGTACGGGATATGTCTTATCCCTGCTCCTGATAAACATCCCCTGCTCCACGCCGTTGATGTCGATACGGATTTTTTCCGAAATGCTTCCTTCGAGCGGCAGTCCGTTTTCATCCGGAAAGGGTTCCGGTTTTCCGGGACTGACTGCCAGGAAAGCACCAAGAAAAAGTAATCCGCAAACAAGCAGAACCGCAGCAGGAAGAAACAGAATATGCATATGGATTGAGATCAGCGTCTTGTAAAAACAGGCAATCAATCAGCGACAGATTTTCCTGACGAGAGGCCCGGGAAAAAAAAAGTGCAGATGACACATTGATCAGCTCCGCAGAAGCGTTCGAAGCGGAATGGTTGATACACAATGTCAGAACATCTTTCGGAAAGGGGACTCTTTCTGAAAGCATTTCTTTCGGACCTACCCTTGTCTTACCACAAGCCTGATCACGATAAATACCAGGATCATCCCTGAACCTCCGAGATAAATCCGGCGAATATCGCTGATCCGGTCGGAAATCCGGGGATTCAGCAGGTTGTTGACCGAATAGACGATGACAGCGTCGAACATGAGTACAGGAGGCAGATAAAACCACTCCAGCCAACCGCACAGGAAAGGAACGGCGCTGCAGGCGACGACTGCTGCGAAAACACCTGCGGCAACCCTCATTGCTGCAGGTGGACCGAAAAGGACCGCCAGTGAACGTGAGCCGGTTTTACGATCGCCATCGACGTCCAGAGCATCCGCGGCGATTTCTTCACCAAGGTCGACAAGCATGGTCATGACAGCAAGGAACCAGACGACCTCTTCGAAAGGCTTTCCAACGGCAATTCCCCCGAAAATAAAGGTCATGCCGACTGAAAAGCCGACAAGGAGATTGCCGATGAATCCGGATTTCTTGAGCCGCCAGTTGTACAGAAACCCGGCGAGCCAGACGATGAAGACAACTATGAATGCTTCCACGCCGATCATGCCGGCAAAGAGGAAACCGGAAAGCGTGACAAAAGCCGAAAGGACAAGCGCTTCGGTTTTCGTGACAAGTCCTGCTGGCAATGGGCGGGAAGGGGCATTGATCCGATCGGTCTCGATATCGAAACAGTCATTGAGGATCAGCGCCGTTGCTGAAATACAGAAAAAACTCAGGAAGCCGCATACCGCCTGAACGGGAGAAGGAAAACCACCCAGGGCGAGGAGTTCGGCAAGCAGCACGCAGGCTCCGGCAGCGAACGAAAGTTCGAAACGGAAAAGGTGAAGAAGCCCGACTATTTTTGTACTGGCCATGGCGTAATCAACGTTGAGTGCTCAAGGATATATCAACCATTAACGGCACCTCGAGCTCATCGGAAAAAGATCAACAGGTGAATAAACTCGTTGTTTATCAGTTTCAGGCGCCGCAAACCGACTTCATTGCTCCAGGAAAACAACGCATAACGCTCAATTCAATTTATTGTTACAACCGAACAATCCTTCCCTGCGAAATTACCCTCCTCATATAGCATAGTGCAAGTCATCCGATTTATGTGTATGTACAGATACATACTGAAAAAGTGCAATCACGGGAACGCAACTATTTTTCCAGGAATCGCTCTTAACAATATCATCATGACTACAGACACGACCCGACAGAAAGCCGAAAACGGAAACAATTCGCCATTCGAAAACGTCAAGCTCTTTTTCAACAAAATCATGGGGGTTCCTGCCGAACCGGAAACCAGCCCCCTGTCGAAAGGTATCGGATCCGAGATACCCATGAATTCCGGTGATGAACCGATCAAATGGCCGCTGCCGGTAAAAAAATAAATTAACGATTCCGGCTTGTTCGCGCATAGCAATCCTGACAAGGGAAAAAGCTTTTGCCTGTAAGATTACCGGTGATGGATGAAATCGCCGGTTGGGTATCGGATTTTCCCGGAAGCTGCTCCTGAAACCGGGTATTGCTGTTTTGGCAGGAACATGCCGATTACCCGCACAGAAACCGGATCGAATCTCCCATCACGCCTCTACAAGCTTATAACGCAGGGCGCTCAGATGCTGGTTCCGCTCTCTTTCGGGGAAGTTTTCCATACCAGCATCTGAGCGCCCCCTCTTCGACCATGATGGCGCAGTAGTTGCACATGATGCAGCGCGAAGCCGTCGCTTTTCCTTCCCGAAGTTTGCGAACGATATCACGCTCTATGATGAACGGGCGGGACATGGAAACATAGTCAGCGGAACCGCTTTCAAGCGCAGCGGAAATCTCCCCGAGCGTATGAATTCCGCCTACGGCGATAACCGGAATGGAGACGGCATCTCTGATGGCTTTTGCTGCCTCCAGATTGTAGTTCCGATAGGGTTTGGGACTGGGTGCTGCAGCACGAAGCAGAGGTACCGCTGCTTTTTTCAGAGGCTCCGGCATCGATTTGAACCTGAAATGGCAGGAAAGCAACGCTTCAGCAGGAAACTTCGGGCCTCTCATGATCGACAATCCTTCCTCGATAGTACCCGAAGAAACCTCGATGGCGGAGCAACCGGAAGTTTCGAGCAATCGGGCGATGGCGACAGCTTCCTGAGCTCTCATACCGCCTCGCCGGTGATCGAAGCCATTGATTTTGGCAAGAACGGGAAAGTTGCCCTGTTCCTGCCTGATGCGCCTGAATATTTCCGAAACAATACGAAATTTGTTTTCAGTCGTCCCTCCCCAGCGATCCCTGCGACGGTTGGCGTATCCCGAAAGAAATTCTGCGAGCAGATAGCCATGTGCCATATGGATCTGTACGCCATCGAAACCCGCCTTTGCCGCCCGTCCCGCAGCCGAGACAAAGTTTGCAATGACAGCCTCTATTTCGTGTTCTTCAAGTGCATGCGGTCGTTCTTCATTGAAAACGAGATCTTTCAGCGCTGAAGGAGCGACAGTCTTCATGCCGGTTACGGCCGAACGGGTCTGGCGGCCGCAATGGGCCAGCTGCAGAATGATCGGAGTGCCGTGCCGGTGAACCGCATCGGTAAGCTGGCGGTATGACGGAATGAGAGCGTCATCGTGCATCATCAGCATCCCCGGATAACTGGTCCGGCCATCCTGCTGAACACCGGCATATCCGGTAATGACAGCACCGGCCCCTCCTCTGGCAATATCCGTATACAGCTTTTCGTGAGCCGCTGAAGGCGCCCCGCTGCTCTCGGCCATGCTTTCGTGCGTCGCAGAACGGATCAGGCGGTTTTGCAGTCGGATGCCGGAAATTGCGGCAGTATCGAAAATTGTCGGGTGCATCATGGTTTATGTCTTTTTGCCTTATAAAGTAAATACCGTTGTCGAAGTCTCAATGTACAATGCGAAATACCGGGGCAGACAGTGTTCCGACATGCCGGCGGATATCAGGAGGCCACTGGCCGACCTCTTTATGGAATCGTTCGGCATCAAGGGCGAACATTGCTCTCGATGCCTCTTCAAATCCGGGCAGGTCGCCTGCCATTGCAGACATGAAACGATAGAGCGATTCCTGCGACGAACGGAGCCTGTCCTGTTCGCCACTGCCTTTCCGTGCATCCTCAACAAGTTTGCGCAGAGCCACGGAAGCTCCTCCGGGTTGACGGTTGAGCCACTCCCAATGCCGCGGAAGCAACGTCACCTCCCTCGGAACGACGCCAAGCTTCGGGCGCCCCGGACCCTGACGGGTTTCCGGTTCGCTGTTCAAGGCTTCTGCTGCTGACTCCGGAGAACCACCGCTAAACTCCAGCCTCTTCTGTACGTCTTCCACGGTGCCGCGAAAATCAACTTCCACAGGTTCGCTGCTGAGATCGTCAAAGATCAGAATGGATTGCGCTTTGCCCTGTTCGATAAGCTTTTTAACCTTCCCGGCGACCTCCTGCAACTCTCCGGATGCGACACAACGCATGCCATCAAATGCAGTACATCTTCCTTTTTTTTGACTGTTCATCACTTCCATAATCCTCTTTTATCTGAATACTCTAATTTTACCCGGATAAAATAAGATGATGATGATTATAATTCAACCATAAATATCGCAGCCCCTGGATTCATGGCATCGGAGCATCAGGGGAAAAGCGAAGCCTCCCCGTGTCCGGAGGATGATGGCGCTGTTTTTTCGAACCGGTTGTATGCCAGGGTGATACCGATGGCGAAAACCATGGCACCTGCGCCGAGAAGAACGTTGAGGTATGGCGGAGCGGTCAGGGCAAGCCTGATGACCACGGTTGCGACAGCAAAGCCGGAGTTGCGGAAAAGGACCGGATAGCTCGAACTGTAACGAAGGGAGATCAGCACAAGAAGCACATCGCTGAACACAAGCACCGTGTAGAAGATCGAAAAGAAATCGTAAGCCGTCTGGCCCATGAGAACATAATACCCCTGAAGCACCCCTATGCTGCTGACGACCAGAAGCAGGAGCAGCGACACGATCTTCTTTGAAACGATGAATGCTGCCGTAGCTTCGGCGGTCCTGGTTATGACGCGATGGCGCTGCAAACGGTAATAGACCCCGAGCAGCAGGAAAATCAGGAGCCCTCCGCCGGCATTGGAAAGAATGTGCAGCACCGGCTTTGATGCCTGCTCCCAGACAAGCGGTTCGTTGAAGTAGATGAACTCCTGGAAGGAGTGGCGCAGCAGGATGAGCGACAGGATTTCGAACTGCTTGCCCACCGAATCGGAAACCGATTTGGCAAGACTGAACACCAGTCCGAAAACCTCGATGCCGAGAAGCATTGAAAATGCGACGTTGATTGCATAAAAATGGTTCTTGGGGATCAGCTCGGCAACGGTTCCGGGCAACCAACCCTGGCGGGCCAGCTCGATCAGCGCAAGCGAACCGAGAAAGGCCGTAATCAGGAGATTGGCGGCAGCGCGCTCGGTGCGCTTGTGCTCCCAGAAATGCTCCAGTGAATCATAAATCGCGACAAACCGTCTGAAAAAGCCAATCATATCGTTCCATTTCAGTTGAGCCGATCACCCCCCTGCAAGATGATCGAATTCCATAACGTTTTGCCATAAAATACAATATCGCAAAATAAGACAAGGACCGGAGAATACCATTTAACCCGATTGCAACACTCGTATCCAACACGTCGCGACGATGCTTGCCGGATGTCAAGGTTGCGGCCCTTGTAAAAAGTCTGTTTCCGCTTCGAACAGGTACTTGCAGAACCAGACAAACTAACCGGTGTGATAGCTGACGTGTTCGATTGCAGGAACGAGAATATGGAATCCGGTCCGCTCCTGCCCCTGGACGAGGTATGTCTTCGAAAGATCTTTCATCACCGAGTCTTTCGATAACCGCAACGGGTTCGCTGACGGTTCTGCGCAGCATGGCCTTGAGCACTTCCCGATGATATGCCGGTTTGCCGCAAAACTCTTTCGCTCGCTGACGCTGGTAGTGGTTCCCGCCGAGTGCTTTAAGTACCTGCTGGCTGAGATTGCCGATCAGGCAAAGCGCTGCCTCAGTGCTCTCGGCTAAGGGAAAAACCTTGGCGAGGTCATGTACGGAGCCTCGGTGTGGCTGCTCAATAGCGTCAAGAAATCGACACCAAGCGTAATTCGCAGGGTTATTTCATCGGCGCTTTCACACGACCCCAGGTACCCCTGAAAAGTCCTGTTCAGGAAATCGTCAGCGTCTGACAAGGCTCCGTCAGTAGCACTCCTGTTTCGTTACGACACGATAGACAATAATCGCTATGGCGAAAATAAGGAAACTGTGTATGAAACCACCCATGGAATATGAAACTGCCATACTCAATATCCAGAGGACAGCCAGTATGATTGCGAATAATTCAAGCATGTTGATTCTCCGTTTACGTTTAACGGAAGATCTGTATGTGTCAAACTTATCCCTTCATGTTGAACATCTTCCGTATGCATCTTTCCTCTCTCCTTCATTAAACAAAGCACGCAAAAGAAACGTTCAACGATGACGAGCGCGAGAGCCCCGGGAGCGACGTTCAACAGGGTTAAAAGCCTTCTCAACACTTAACCTGAAAAGTTATGTCAAATGGAACAACGACATGGATTATCCTTCCACCATTTACCGGATTAGTTCGGGTAGCGGAGGTGTCTGGAAAGAACCGCATAGCCCATTGCCATGAGCCCGATGTTGCGCAGGGTGCTGCCCGCCGTCTGATAAATATCAGGGACCGGAAGAAGAGCAAGGACAAAATTCAAGCTTAGGCCGAAGAGGAAAAGCAGCAGTGAGACCTTTGGAAGACATCCCGCTCGAAGTGCTGAAATACCGAACATCAGGCCGCCACAGACCATGAGAGCTCCGTGCACCGTGTAGGTGCTTCCGAGTAACCCCCAGAGTGCTTCGTATGTTGTCACATGCTGCTCGAGAGCCAGGAGTGTCGTGTGACTGAAATAGGTGAATGCAACGCCGTACAGAAGTGCGCCGGCAAGAGCGGTCCACCCCGGGCCGGGCTCTTCGTGCAGCATAGATATCCCAAGCAAAAGCCAGGGCATGGGAAGAAAGGCGAGGTAGTTGAGCCAGAGCTGACCGGTCGAGAATCCCCCCTGATAAAGTTCTATAAAATCCGACAGTGAATGCAGGAACGGGGCGATAAGTGCCGTCAGGCCAACAAGCAACCGAAGCTTCATCTGTTATTCGGGTCTGATTTCCGGGAATCGTCAGGAAAACTCCTGCTTTAAGGAGTTCAGGCTTTTATGATCCTTCATCGCGTCTGCTGTCCTCCCGGAAAAAATCCGGATGATGCTCTTGATGAATTCCTGGCGGATAATTTCGCATGCTTTCTCTCACTGGAGCATTGACGACCTTGATAAAAGGCGTTAATAAGCGCTTACAGGCATATCCTCAAGGGTTATTTCATATACAGGTCAACGTCACCCGACCTGCAGAGAGAGAGCGGAATATTTTCAGTTATCTGATCACGGAAAGCGATTATAAAACCGTGAGGGTCCATCAGGCACCGCCCAATTACTTTCCTGAAAAATAGTGCGGCAACTGGTCACGCTTTCACCTCTTCCCTCCTCAGTCTTCGCCTGAACGTCGCGGGGATTGGCTCCCACTTCGGCCCAGAAGAGATTAGCGCCTGCGATAGCGCCCAACGTGCAGGGTTCATGGGTGCAATTGCCGGAAACACTCCTCGGCATACCCAGTCTGGTAACGGCAACGATCTGTGCCATCCGCAGCTCGCTGATGATCCCTCGTGCGGCTAATCTGGTGCCCGGTATGGGAATCCTGCGCGCCGCGCCGCTAAAAGCAGGATTGAACGATGCGGTAAATGCGATCATATCGGCAAGTTCCGCATTGGTATGTTCAGGACCAACAGGTTCCACGCATGTTCCAACTTCCAGACCGGCCTCCCTGAAGTTGAGAATACTCCGCTTCCTCTTGCCCACATCAAGGGAGGTATCGATTCCTTCGCGAAGCCGAAGCGCATGATACACACCGGTGAACCCGGCATCTTTGAGCTTGATTGCACTCCTGAGTGACTGGTCGCCGACATTGGCAATCAAGGTTGTTTCCGGCTTCAGGTTTTTGCGCACCTCCTTTGCTGTTTCCAGAAAACGCTCAAACGGATAGTGCGCCGTCGACATCAGAAAAAGAGCGTTCGCGCCGTCCGTTTCAAACTGGCGCGCATAAGCAACAGCCTGACCCGGACTCAACACCGTCGAGGCAGTGAATACCCCGTTGACTTCAGCAAACGAACAAAACAGGCAATCGCAACTGCACGGCGCAAGATTGACGGCAAACTGAGCATGAACTTCAGCGTTTCCGTCCGATACCTCCTTCGAAATACGGTTTGCCTCAGCCATGACCATATAGGTATCGGAAGAATCCGGCGGAAGATCAAGCAGAACAAGCAGTTCGTCGCGCGAAAGCGATTCGCCCGATCTTGTCTTGTTCAGTAAGTCATGAGTTTTCATTAACGGTCACCGTCAGGATTGTCAAATGGTAACGCGTCGTATTGAAACGATAACGCATCGCACTTGAGTATATGGGGTTGATTGCGCGAAAAAAAGGATGGCTTTTTCCGTTCTTTGCCTTTAAGAGACGTGAGCGGAGCTATCCATGGAAATATAGCCATAAAACAACAGGCAGCAAGGCGGTCCCCCTCTGCATCTCATGCAACGATCGTTTCTTGAAGCGATAATTACCGTTGTCGGAACAGGCAATTCCTTTTTTCAACAGGGCGATATGCTGTGAAGAATCACATAAGGAACAACGCAACCCGCTCTACGAAAAGTATCCGTCCATCTCCTGTTCTCTGCTCTCAAACTCTTCTGGAGTGGCAGGTCAGATGTATTTGAGATACGGATCAACCTCCCTGAGTCCTCAGGATGTGAAGCGGACCGGAGCTCAGTCCATGATGGTGATGCAATCCGCATTTTTCAGCGGAGTTTCGGGATAAGGTTTTACCGGCCGGCCGAAGACAGCTGCTGCATAGGGCTGGTGCCCTTCCGGAAAGATGACGCCAAGCTGGCGGAATATGGCCTTGCCTTTTTCGGTGGCATGGAACATCATCACTGCATGCGTCCAGCAACTGCCCAGACCAATCGAGGTGGCGGCAAGTATCATATTCTCCATGGCGAGGGTGCAGTCGTATTGCGGGGCAATAGCGCCGCTGTCGCCGGAAATGACAACCATAAGCGGAGCATGGTAAAAAACAGTGAACCCCTCCTGTTGTGCTGTTTCCCGAAGAGCGTCCACCTTCGACTCGAGGAAAGCGGTTTTACAGTTTTCTTCAAGCTTCCGAAGCAGTTCAGGGTTCCGGATGGCCGTGAAGTGCCACGGCTGCTGATTCATTGCGCTCGGTGCGTAACGTCCGGCTTCGAGCATCGATTCGAGTTCGGCCTGCCCGACCGGGTCGGGAAGGAAGCTGCGCACACTTCTGCGCCTGAGTATTGTGGCTATGGTCTCGTTCATGGTTTTCCGGATTCCGGTTTGCGATCGATCATGCTGAAATCTTCATCCTTTAAAATATACGATCAGGATTTGCAATCTTCAATCCGGTCGAGCCTGATGTGGAAACAGGCTTGAGGAAGAGTGAAACAAAAAAATTGGTTTGACCATTACGCACCAGTCGAAACTCATCACGCAAATCGGGTTCGGGATCGCAATCCTTTCTGAGAAAGAGAGGTGTTGCCTCTTTTTGACTTGCCGAGGGAGCTCTCTCAGCGCTCCCGGAAAAAACAAAATCATACGACAATGAGCGGCTCTTCTTCGAAACAACACTCGATGAAGGCGGTGAGAATCTCCGCTTTGTTTTTTTTGCTTCCCGGGCAACGTTCCCAGGTCTCCAGCTCTCAATAAGAGAACGGAAACCCGAAAAATTGCTGTATTTTATTCAACCGGTTAATTTCTTTATCCCTGTTGTTGACCATACCCGTTAATGATGAACAAACTGTTACAATACCTCAGCATCAGTCGTGACACCGAATCTTTCAAGGATATTCACAGCGCTGTTGAAAGTGATATAGAGTTCAAGGGGGCCCGTCTCTGGATCCTGATCTTCGCCATCGTTCTCGCTTCGGTGGGACTCAATACCAATGCAACCGCAGTCATTATCGGGGCGATGCTGATATCGCCGCTTATGGGGCCGATAAACGGGATAGGATACAGCATCGCAACCTATGATTTTGTGCTTCTGCGCCGCTCGGTCAAAAATCTCTCGTTTGCCATAGCGGCAAGCCTCATCACGTCAACGCTCTATTTCGCGGTGAGCCCGGTTTCAAGTGCATACTCCGAGCTCCTGGCCCGAACCAGCCCCACTATCTATGATGTGCTCATTGCCCTGTTCGGCGGTCTGGCCGGTACGATGTCACTGACAACGAAACTGAAAGGCAACGTCGTACCCGGTGTCGCCATCGCCACGGCGCTCATGCCGCCGCTCTGTACTGCCGGATACGGTATCGGAACCGGTCAGTTCGCTTTCTTTTTCGGCGCCTTTTATCTGTTCACCATCAATACCGTATTCATTGGCCTCTCGACGGTAATCGTCTCCCAGTTCCTGAAATTTCCAATACGCAGCGATATCGCCGAAGCGCAGAAAAAGCGGATCAACCGGTGGATTACCGCGGTTATGCTCGTAACGCTAATACCGAGTATCTATTTCGGCTATATCCTTGTCATGAAAGAGCGGTTTACGGAGAACGCCGGACGGTTCGTGAGTGCTGTTCAGTTCTTTCGGGGCGACTATCTGCTGCGAAACGACATCGATGCCGATACAAGGAGAATAACGCTGATCTACGCCGGGCATACACTCACCACCGAGAGCAAGGCTGAACTGCAGAAAAGGGCTGCGGCTTTCGGTCTCGGGGATGTTAAGCTTTCGTTTGAACAGGGTATTTCGTTTGCGGATATTACCGGGGAACTCAGCGAAAAGGAGAAAATACGCTCGCAACTCAGAAGTCTTTCCCTTGCCCTCGACGATAACCGCAAAATCCGTGACAGTCTCCAGCAGAGAGCCTATACCGGCAAGCACCTGCTCAAGGAGCTGCGGGCGGTATTTCCGTCGATCAGCTCCTGCCTGTTTGCCGAACCCTATCGTTTCAGCGTCGAAGATGGTGAAGAACCCGTAAAATTTGCCTATGTGGTTATTTCCTCGTCCGGAGGTCTTGCTGAGAACGAACGGCAAAAAGTGAAGACATGGCTTCAGGCAAGGTTGCAGAACGATACGCTGCGCGTGGTTTTTGAACAGGGCGGAAATCTCTTCCGGTAATCAGAAAGAAGAAACAGAAAAAAACGTTATGGGATACGTCGAAAAGAATCTCATGCAGGGTGAAAAGCTCTATGCGAAAGCAAAACTTCACTGGACGATTTTCGTCAAGGCCATGCTGTTCGCGGCTGTTGCTGTCGTACTCGCTTCTTTGTCGCTTCGCGCCTCTCTGGCCGGCAGTACCGAGCTTGCATCGATTACGTGGTATCTCGGCATTGCAGTTCTGCTCGGAGGGATCTGGTTTGCCGGCGAAGCCTTCATCAGGCGGCACGCTACGGAACTCGCCGTTACCTCGAAACGGGTGATCGTGAAATTCGGTTTTATAAAGCGCAGCACCATCGAACTCAACCACAGCAAAGTCGAAAGCTTTCATGTGGAGCAGGGCGTACTTGGCCGTATGCTTGGGTATGGCACGCTCAGCATCTGCGGCACAGGCGGCGGGATCACTCCGATCTCCGGAATCGGCGATCCGCTCGGGTTCCGCCGTAAAGCCATGGAAGCCATCGACGCATTGCAGGATACTGCTCCCTCCAGATAGAAAATGTCGGTCCGCAGCCACAACAACATCCGTATTTCCGAAAGCGACCTGAACCGCCGAAAGGGAAATCCCTCGAGGAAGGCATTCTTTGCCAGACTCTTGTGCCGAGACTCATCCAACGCTGCGATTCCGGCAGAAGGTGTTTACAGGGAGCCAGCCGTTTCGGCGGGGCCCCGGATTGCTCATCGATGCCAAAAACCAGACTGCAGCGGCATGGTACGCTGGTTACGGGGCACTGCCGTTACCCCGGAAACCACTCACGCTCATTCTGCCATTCCAGACAATTCGCACAGCACTGGAATCAGCAGGAAAACTGTTAGACATCAAGTCCCATTCTCTGCTGCATTGACCTTTGCTTTTATTTCGCGGCGATTTTCTCTGACGTCATACCGTTTTCAACAGGTTTATTTTACGTCATTATAAGTGGTCCTTTCTTGTGAGGTTATGTATCATTTTGACTTGTTGAGCTGCGTCCCCAAGTCGCCCCTCCAGGATTTCCCCTATTCCTTTGTTAGATAAACACGCCGCAGAAATCGGCAAAAAGATCGGCAATAATAACCGTATATATCAAAATATCTTGTTTTATATTATAGATAAAACCAAAATTACATATCGGCAATATGATCACAGAACCACCGCAAAGAATAGAGCCGTGTATTCCTGACACCCTTCTTCCCGAAATTGTCGATCGGGTGGCTGTACTCGCAGATGCGGCCGCGCGTCTTGGTGGACGACTTCACTTCCGAACCGCAGCCAACCTTGCCGATCTTGTAAGGGTCATGAACTGCTACTACTCGAACCTTATCGAAGGGCACAATACCAGACCCCATGACATCGAACAGGCATTGCAAAGCAGATTTGACACGAGCGATCCGAAAAAAAGAAATCTCCAGATGGAAGCTGTTTCCCACATCCGGATACAGAAAAAAATCGATGTTCTGCACGCCTCCGGCACGCTTCCTGAACCCTCATCGATTGAATTTATACAATGGCTGCACCGGGAATTTTATATCGACTTACCTGAATCGATGCGGATTCTTGAACGGGATGGCAAGACAATCTGTGTTATACCCGGAAAATTCCGGCAGTTGCCGCTGCATGATGTTGCCGTCGGCAGACACCTGCCGCCTTCAAGCACATCGGTTGACGCATTTATGAATTATTTCGAATCGAGATTCGATACACACCAAATCGGAAAAGGTATGCAGCTTGCGGCTCTGGCATCCGCGCATCACCGGTTCAACTATATCCATCCGTTCCCTGACGGAAATGGCCGCGTAAGCCGCCTGATGAGCCATGCAATGGCATTGAGGGCAGGAATCGGTGCCCATGGACTCTGGTCAGTATCCCGGGGACTTGCCCGTGGCATCAATAGTCCCAATGACTATATGATCATGATGGATATGGCCGATATGCCGCGTCAGGGAGACCTTGACGGAAGGGGAAATCTGTCGATGAAAGCGCTCAACACGTTTATCGGCTGGTTCCTCGACATCTGCATAGACCAGATAGCATTCATGCAGCAACTGTTCGATCTCGAAAGCCTTGCAACGCGTTTATCCCGTTATTGCTCAGAACAGAACTGGAAGCCCGAAGCGTTCACAATACTCGAAATGACGCTGCTCAAAGGTGAACTCACTCGCGGCGACGCTTGCCGCATCACGAACCTTAAGGAACGGAGTGCAAGATCACTGCTCTCGTCGCTACTCGAAAACGGCATTCTCGGATCGGATTCACCAAAAGGACCGGTATCCCTTCGCTTTCCGGCTGCAGCCCTCGACCATCTTTTTCCCAATCTCTTTCCGGCTCATTCGCTCCTATAATTCGTTCCGGCCTCATCCACAAATACGGTTCCGGCAGAACGCTCTCCAGAATCCCGGATGAACGCGCACCGTTATCGCTGGCTTGCCGGAGTTCTTCGTTGCTGACCTGCGAAATGCATTCGCCTCGCCTCGTTCATGTAGCAACTTGTTTGCACGCACTGCCATTGTACCGTTATCGAACAGTGGGTTCCGCTCATCCACAACCTATTCTAAAAAGTATTATGCGGATTTATTTCAGATACGGATCAGCGTCCCCTGCTCCGTTTCCCGAGTCTCCTTGGAATTGAAACAACAGATATCCTTTATGCTTGCGCATCATGACAAAAACAGTATTTTACAATTGTACGCTTTCAATACACACGAAACCGAAACACAGGGAACCATGCCTCGATCGCCAGTACAAAACAATCAGCGTCTTTCGATACGAATCGATGCCTCGCAGAAGGAGCTGCTCATGCGGGCCGCATCCATCCAGTCCACCGATTTGACCGAATTCGTCACCCGTTCATCGGTTTCGGCTGCATACACCATTATCGAACAGCACGAACACCTAAAACTCTCCGAACAGGAAACGGGTTATCTTCTGAACCTCCTTGAAAATCCTCCAGCTCCAAATGATAAGCTCATGGCGGCGGCGGCGGCACTTCCTGCGCGTCAATGACCATCTGTTCCTGGCACGAAGAAGCTATCGACAGTCATCATGACCGAAAAGCGTTCGATTGCGGTAACAAACTGCTCAACGGGTTTTTTTACCGATATGCGCGTCAGAACCATACAAAGGAAACTGCGAAAACCTTTCTGGCAATCAGTGATACAGGCAAACAGACCATTCTGGGATACTATAGCCTGAGCATTGCTACGGTCGCATATGCCCGGACTCCGGATATCATCAAACGAGGGCTGAGTAATCATGCTGTGCCCATGTTCAGACTTTGCAGGCTTGCCGTTGACCGCTCTCTTCACAAAAAAGGTCTTGGAGGTCAGTTGCTGCTGGCCGCCGGCAGAAGGTGTTTACAGGCATCCAGCCATGTCGGAGGGATTGGGTTGCTGATCGATGCGAAGGACCCGAACGTCGCTGCGTGGTATGCAAGCTACGGGGCCTTGCCGGTGCCAAGAAAACCACTCACGCTCATTCTGCCATTCCAGACAATTCGCACAGCTCTGGAATCAGCAGGAAAGCTGTAAGGTATCATGTCCCATTCTCTGCTACATTGACCTTTGCTTTTATTTCGCGGCGATTTTCTCTGACGTCATACCGTTTTCAACAGGTTTATTTTACGTCATTATAAGTGGTCCTTTCTTGAGAGGTTATGTATCTTTTTGACTTGTTGAGCTACGTCCCCAAGTGCCCTTCCACTCCGTTTCATTCAGGATGACACCGATCTTTCGGAACAAACTCCCTGCTCCTGTGTGCTCTCTTTTCTTGTCATTCTGAACGAAGTGAAGAATCCATGAGCTTCTTATTCAAAAACATGGATCCTTCATTCCTCTCCGATTCATTCAGGATGACAGTAAAAATCCTTGGTAGCCAGTTGGCTGTATTTGCAGCAGTAATAACATTTCAATACCATGCCACGCATACCGACAGACAGAACCCCGACGCATCCGGGAGAGATGCTGCT
>JAAXVR010000046.1 GCA_013335405.1 Chlorobiaceae bacterium | reverse complement strand
GGACTGAGGACTGAGGACTGGGGACTGAGGGAAGAGTGGGATGTTGTAAGCTCCGTCAGGAGCGGCATATCGGTAGCCCGGGGTGCAACCCCGGGTAGAGGATAAAATACAAAATGGGTATTGTGGGGTTTGGAAAGTGGGATCTGGGAAATGAAACCCGAATTTATTTCAAGAAAAGGACGTCAATAGACCGTTGCCCTCACCTCCCTGATGAACGCCCTCATTTTCACGGCATCTTTTATGCCGGGTTCGTGCTCTACACCGCTTGCCACGTCGACACCGTAAGGTCGGGTATGGACGATCGCCCTTCTTACGTTGGTTTCATTGAGGCCGCCGGCAAGGACCGCATAGCATGAACTCCTGACATCATTGAAAATCCGTCCGGCAAGAGAGTCTTCGATGACCTCGCCTGTGCCTCCGTATGTTCCCGGCCTGAAGGCGTCAAAAAGAAAAGAACTGATACCGCTTTTTTCGGCAAACTCGAACACCCTTGCGACATTGAAATCGTGTTCCGGACGGAACACTTTCATAACCATCGCCCCACTGATCGTCCGGGCCTGATCGGGGGTGTACTCATCATTGTGGAGCTGTGCGATCCGGATTCCGCAGGAATGGCATATCTCGTTGATTTCTTCAGGGGAATGCTCAACAAAGATACCTGCCGTTGCGACGAAAGGCGGAAGTCGCAGGATTATTTTCCGTGCCTGTTCGGGTGTTATGTTCCTTGGACTTTTTGCCGAGAAATTGAACCCGAGTGCGTCGGCTCCGGCACGGCATGCGTCGAGAGCATCGGAAAGGCG
Source organism: Chlorobiaceae bacterium (assembly GCA_013335405.1). Classification (GTDB taxonomy): domain Bacteria; phylum Bacteroidota; class Chlorobiia; order Chlorobiales; family Chlorobiaceae; genus Chlorobium. The sequence goes on along the minus strand of JAAXVR010000046.1, from coordinate 10,610 downwards.
GGTAATGCCACAGATTTTGATCTTTGTCAGCATCGAACAGTGTGTTTTGCATGAAAAAAGCCTGCGATTACAGGCCTGAAGAGAAAAGATACATCATAAAGCCGAAAGGGCAAGCTGTCGCCATGAGAGGAATGCTGCCGTGGCTTGTTGCGCAGCCTGATGTGAAGGGGAGCGGGGAGCATTGTTTTTTCGGGTTTTCTCTCTATATTCCGGCCCGGTTTCTTTCGATAGACAGGAAACTGGGGCGTCGCCAAGTGGTAAGGCATCGGCCTTTGGAGCCGACATCCGCAGGTTCGAATCCTGCCGCCCCAGCATAGAAAAAGAAAAGGCAACCTCTCGAGGCTGCCTTTTCTTTTTCTATCTTCCTGCCGCTTCAATCAGTAGCGGTAGTGCTCAGGCTTGTATGGGCCTTCGAGAGGAACTCCGATATATTCAGCCTGTTCCGTCGTGAGCTTCGTCAGCTTGACGCCAATCTGGCCGAGGTGCAGTCGTGCGACCTCTTCGTCGAGCTTTTTCGGAAGGCGGTAGACATCGACGGCATAGTCATTTTTCCAGAGTTCGATCTGTGCCAGCGTCTGGTTGGTGAAGGAGTTGCTCATCACGAACGACGGGTGGCCGGTCGCGCATCCGAGGTTGACAAGTCTTCCTTCGGCGAGCAGGTAGATGCAGTGGCCATCTTCGAAGATGTACTTGTCCACCTGCGGCTTGATGTTGAGCTTCGTAGCTCCCTTGAAGTTGTTAAGCGCATCGACCTGGATTTCGTTGTCGAAGTGGCCGATGTTGCATACGATAGCCTCATCCCTCATCTGTTTGATGTGCTCGATCGTGATGACATCCTTGTTGCCGGTGGTGGTGACGAAGATATTACCCTCTTTGACAGCCTCTTCCATGGTGGTAACTTCAAAGCCCTCCATGGCGGCCTGCAATGCGCAGATCGGATCGATCTCGGTGACGATTACGCGGGCGCCGTAGGTGCGCATCGAATGGGCGCAGCCTTTGCCGACATCGCCGTAGCCGAGCACGACGGCAACTTTGCCGGCAATCATGACGTCAGTGGCGCGCTTGATACCATCGGCGAGCGACTCACGGCAGCCGTAGAGGTTGTCGAATTTTGATTTCGTGACCGAATCGTTCACGTTGATGGCGGGGAAGAGCAGTTCGCCTTTTTCCATCATCTGGTAGAGGCGGTGGACACCGGTGGTGGTCTCTTCGGAAACGCCCTTCATCTCTGCGGCAACCTTGTGCCAGCGCTGGCTGTCCTCTTCATGGACTTCGCGAAGCTGCTGGTAGAGCGCTTTTTCTTCGGCGTTGCCCGGGGTTTTAGCGAGCATGGACGGATCATTCTCGATCTTGTAGCCGAGGATGATCATCAGGGTCGCGTCACCACCGTCGTCGACGATGAGGTTCGGCCCCTTTCCGTCCTCGAACTCGAGGATCTGGCGGGTGCACCACCAGTATTCGTCCAGCGTTTCACCTTTCCAGGCGTAGACCGGAATGCCGGCTTTCGCGATGGCGGCTGCCGCGTGATCCTGTGTCGAGAAAATGTTGCAGCTCGCCCAGCGCACTTCGGCGCCGAGCTCGACCAGCGTTTCGATGAGAACGGCAGTCTGTATGGTCATATGCAGAGAGCCTGCAATGCGGGCGCCTTTCAGGGGGTACTGTCCGGCATATTTCCGCCTGATGGCCATGAGGCCCGGCATCTCTTTCTCGGCGATCTCGATCTCCTTGCGGCCCCAGTCCGCAAGCGAGAGATCGGCGACTTTATAATCAAGAACCCCGGCTTCTGTAGTCATGGAATCTCCAGTAAGTTAATAGGTTGTTGTTCAGGCCAGGTTGAGGGCTTTTTTGAGTTCATCGACCTTTTCGGTTTTTTCCCAGGGGAAGTTTTCCCTTCCGAAGTGGCCGTAAGCGGCGGTTTCCTGATAGGACCAGCCGTGCGGTTTGTCGAGGTTGAAACGCCTGATGATTGCGGCAGGGCGAAGATCGAAGATCTGCTCGGCTTTTTCCTGGATCTTCTCGTCGCTCAATCCGAATTTCGCGGTACCGTGCGTGTTGATGTAGATCGAAACAGGCCGGGCGACACCGATGGCATAGGAGACCTGGACGGTGCATTTGTCAGCGAGTCCTGCGGCAACGATATTTTTTGCCACGTGACGCGAGGCATAGGCTGCGCTGCGGTCGACTTTCGATGGATCTTTGCCGCTGAATGCGCCACCGCCGTGAGGAGCTGCTCCGCCGTAAGTATCGACGATGATTTTGCGGCCGGTCAGACCGGTATCGCCGTGTGGTCCGCCGATTTCAAAACGGCCGGTAGGGTTGATATGGAATTTGGTATTCTCGTCGAGCAGTGCAGCGGGAATGACCACCTTGATGACGTTATCGATGACATCCTTTTTGATCTGCGCCTGGAAATCGGCCTCACTCATACCTGCCGGTTCGGGATCGTGCTGGGTGGAAACGACGACGGCATCGACACGTGCCACTTTGTCGTCGATATATTCGAGTGTGACCTGACTTTTCGAGTCCGGACGAAGGTAGGTCATGATTTTGCCCTCCTTTCGGATTTCGGCAAGTTTCTTGACGAGCTGCTGCGCGAACTGAATGGCGGCAGGCATCAGTTCCGGTGTTTCCGTGCAGGCATAGCCGAACATCATGCCCTGGTCGCCAGCGCCAACGCGGTCGAATTCGTCGGCGATCTCTTCCTTGCGGTCGACGCCGCGGTTGATGTCGGGCGACTGGCTGTGCAGCGCGGAAAGGACGCCGCAGGAATTGGCTTCAAACATGTATTCGCCTTTGGTGTAGCCGATTTCGCTGACAACCTTGCGGGCGATTTTCTGGATGTCGACAGAGCCTTTCGTGGTGACTTCGCCGCCGACAATAACCTGGCCTGTTGTTACGAAAGTTTCACAGGCAACGCGTGAACTGGGGTCCTGGACGAGAAACTGGTCGAGAACTGCATCGGAAATCTGGTCGGCAACCTTGTCCGGGTGTCCTTCTGATACGGATTCTGAGGTAAAGAAATACCTTGACTGTGACATGGTTCAAAAATGTTTTGATTGAACGAAAACAAACAACAACAGAATAAAAAATCACGTGCAGGGTGGTTCTTCGGCGAGATGATTCCGATGGGAAAGACTGGACACGAAAAACCTCCGGCAAGCTGACAGAAGGCTCATGAAGCCCCGGGCTTGCGGCACCGTGTCCATAGGTAATGGGGATGCCAGTAAAACAGAGACAAATGTAATCAAACGTCGCGTATCATGCAAAAAATCTCTCAGCCGACCCTGATTTCCGAAAAATCACCGATGTTGATCTCGTGCGGATTTCCCGTAATGGTCGTGTTGTTGCCGACGATTGAGTGTTCGAGCATGATATGCGTGACCCGGGCATCGTTGCCGATGATCGAATCTCTGACAATGGAATTTGAAATGACGGAGTTTTCTCCGATCGTGGTGTTCGGGCCGACGATGGTGTTTTCAAGGATGGCGTTTTCGGCGATGAACACCGGATTGTTGATGATGCAACCGTGATATTCTTTCTCTGTCTTATGGTCTTTCAAAAGGATTTCGTTGGTCGAGAGGAGTGTTTCCGGTTTGCCGCAGTCATACCAGCCCTGGACCGGAAACGTCGTGAATTTCTCTCCGTTTTCGATCATCAGCTGCAGTGCGTCGGTGAGCTGGTATTCGCCCTTGGTGAGGATCCTGTTCTCGATGAGGTAATCGATACAGGAGAAAAGCTGGCCGGCCTGCTTCAGGAAATAGAGGCCTACGATGGCAAGGTTGCTGACGGGCGTATCGGGCTTTTCGACAAGCTTGAGGATTTTACCTCCCCCGGTCACGGCAACGCCGAACCTGCGGGGATCGGCAACTTCCTTGACGCCCAGCGAAGAGAACGGGCTCTTGAGTACAGCATCGAGATCCACGTCGAAGATCGTGTCGCCGAGGATGATGAAGAGTGGTTCGTTTTCGGGGACATAACTCTTGCACATCCAGATCGCGTGACCGAGTCCGAGGCGTTCAGGCTGGTCGACAAACGTGAGTTTGATCGAATAATGCTTCCTGAGCCACTCTTCCACCATATTGCCGAGGTATCCGACGATCACGATTGCCTCATCGACACCTGCTTCTATCAGTTTATCCATGATATGGCCGATGATGGGTTTGCCGGCGACATTGAGGAGCACCTTCGGATGTGAAAACGTATGGGGGCGGAGACGGGTGCCGACACCGGCTACAGGAATGATCGCTTTCATGGCTTGCCTATGGTTTTTTTATCGGGGGATATTCTTTTATCATGACATTTTACAAAAAAGCCGCGTAATTCTGAACTGGTCACTTTTTCTTCGGGAGCTGTCAATGAATGAAAAGAGTTGTTTTTTAGCGGTTCAGCAGTGATATTTACCTGCAGTAACCGGCAGGAATCATGACCTGTCAGTTTTTCAGCATTATTTCCCATATAAATCGATATGGCAGGAAGAACCAAGGGGGTCATGAAACAGTCCGGAGTCATCCCCATGATGGACAAGAGACTCGTGCTTATCACTTCCCGGAGGTCCGAAAACTGGATAATTCCCAAAGGATATATCGAAAAGGGGCTGTCACCGGCTGAGTCCGCCGCGAAGGAAGCGTTTGAGGAAGCGGGACTGATCGGGCGGGTCCATCACGAAATTGCAGGGGAATACCGCTACCGCAAGTACGGGAAACTGTTTTCGGTGAGGCTGTATCCGCTTTTCATCGACAAAATGCTTGACGAATGGGATGAAATGCACTATCGCCGAAGGGTTCTGGTCACTCCCGCAAAAGCTCTTGAGATGGTTGTTCATGAAAATCTCCGCAGGATCATCGCCGAGTATTTCCGGATAGACCATTGACGCTCTTCCGTCCCTTTCCGGGCCGGTATCGAAGCAGTGAAAGATTTTTTTTTGTAATTAATGTTCATGTGGTATATTAGGAGCCTTCCGGTAAGGAACGGGGCGTGGCGCAGTTGGTAGCGTGCCTGCTTTGGGAGCAGGAGGTCCCGAGTTCGAGTCTCGGCGCCCCGACAGGTGGCTATGCGACGAATGCTGCGCCCGTAGCTCAATGGATAGAGCATCAGCCTTCTAAGCTGAGGGTTACTGGTTCGAGTCCAGTCGGGCGTACAAGGCGGAAGCCCATGAGTAGAAATTTTTTCATGGTGATTGTAGCTCAGCTGGTTAGAGCGCCAGGTTGTGGCCCTGGAGGTCGGGGGTTCGAGTCCCCTCATTCACCCTCGAATTTTATGGCCCCATCGACTAGCGGTTAGGTCACCACCCTTTCAAGGTGGCGGCACGGGTTCGAATCCCGTTGGGGTCACACTTTTTCTCCTGCACAATCCGGTATGGCTCTGAAATTGCCCGGACACGACACATATTCAGACGGCAGCTCATTGTGGCATGTCTGCGCTGAAAAACCAGCCAAAGCTCTGTCCGATCCCGGTCCAGGGCTTTTTTTATTCATGAATGCAGACACAAATTTCCTATGAAAATATCTGTCAGCTGGCTGAAAGATTTTCTTCCCGACCTTTCTTCCGACACCCGCACCCTTGTCGATAACCTGACCGGACTCGGCCTCGAAGTGGAGGAGGTCATAGATCTGCCGCTTCCGGACGAACTTGTTGTTGTCGGCAGGATAGCTGAAGTTCTGCCCCATCCAAACGCCGACCGCCTGACCATCTGCAGTGTCGATGTTGGAATGGAAGAGCCGATTCAGGTAGTCTGCGGGGCCCCGAACGTAAAAGCGGGCATGCTGGTTCCCGTTGCCAGGGTACATGCGAAGCTCCGGATTCCCGGGGGCGGGAGCTATGTCATCAAGGCATCGAAAATCAGGGGTGAGCACTCCTTCGGGATGATCTGCGCCGCTGACGAACTCGGCCTGTCGGACGATCATACGGGCGTCATGGAGCTGGATGCTTCATGCAGGGTGGGGGAGCCGTTTGCGAGTTATCTCGATGGAGGTACCGTACTTGATATCGCCGTCACGCCGAACAGGCCCGACGTGCTTTCACATCTTGGAGTGGCCCGGGAGCTTGCCGGTGAGTCCGGCATCGTGATGCCCACGAGGAAAACTGTTGCATTTTCGAATGCCGGCCCCCTTGTCGAAGTCCTGGACGAAACGGCGTGTCCCTACTATGCGGCGGTCGTCATCAAGGGAATCACCGTCGGACCTTCGCCCTCATGGCTTTCGCGGAAGCTCGAAAGCATAGGGCTCAGGCCGAAAAACAACATCGTCGATATCACCAACTATATCCTTCACGCCCTCGGTCAGCCGCTGCACGCTTTCGATCTCGACAAACTTGCCGAAGGACGGATTGTCGTCCGCAGTGACATGCACGCCGAGTTTGTCGCGATCAACCAGCAGATATGCCAGGTCGAGCCCGGCATGCCGGTTATCTGCGATGCGGAAAAACCCGCAGCGCTTGCGGGGGTGATGGGTGGTTTCTCTTCCGCGGTGAGCGACAACACAACAGACATCCTGCTCGAAGCAGCATATTTTTCCCCATCGATGATCCGCAAATCGTCGAGGAAAGCCTGCATTTCATCCGACTCCTCATACCGTTTCGAACGAGGGATCGACCCCTGCAATGTGAAAAGGGCTGCGGAATGCGCCGTCGCACTCATACTTGAACTCGCAGGCGGAAGGATAGACGATGCGCGGGAATGGGGAAGCGAACCGGAGTATCCTCGCACCGTCTCCCTCAAGCCTGACAGGGCAAACGAGCTTCTCGGCACCTCGATCGATGCCGGCACCATGGTCCGGATGCTCGGCCGTGTCGGTTTTACCGTCAGGTCTTCCGAAGAGGATGCAGTAATTTTCAATGTCCCGTCCTGCAGGGTCGACGTGTTCCAGGAAGCGGACCTTGTCGAAGAGGTCGCACGGCTTTACGGGTATGACAACATCCAGCCTGCGGCACAACTCTCCACCATCTATCCCCAGTCAAGAACCACTCCGGAATTTTTTCCGGATTTCCTCCGCTCCATCATGGTGGGGCTCAATTTCAGGGAGGTGCTCACCAACCCTCTTATGAAAAGGGAGGAGGCCGGGCTGTTCGGCGATGCCCTGGTCGGAGTACTCAACCCGATCAGCGAAGGGCTCGAAGTGCTCAGGCCGGGGCTGGTTCCGGGCATCCTCAAGGTCGTTGCCCACAATATCAGGCATGGCAACAGGGATTTGCGGTTTTTCGAACTTGCTCACGGGTTCAGTACCGGCTCCGGCCCAGACGTCCCGTCTCTTCCCGGCCTGGAGGGTTTCACCGAACGTGAATACCTGGTCTTCTGCATGACCGGCAGCCGCTATCCGAAGAGCTGGAACCATTCCCCGGAAAAGGTTGATTTTTACGATGTTATGGGTGCCGTCGAGATGCTTCTGGAGAAACTTAATTTGCTTGATAAATCAACCGTTAATATTTATAATGCACAAACTGCAGGTATTGCCCTGGGAATGACCGCTTCGGGGAAAAGCTGCACGTACAGTCTTGGTACTGTACGGCAGATCGATGCGGACATTTTGAGGGCTTTCGATATCGGACAGGACGTTTTCGTTGCCGAGCTCGAAGCATCAGTGCTTGAACGCTGCTTCAATCCCTCCGTGACCTATGAACCCCCGTCCAGATTCCCTGTCGTTCAGAGGGATTTATCGCTTGTTCTGCCCCGGGATGTTACTGTCCAGTCGCTCGTCGATCTTGTCCGCTCGAGCGACTCGCTTATCAGGGATGTGACTGTTTTCGATCTTTTCGAACGCAGCGACCTGGAAGGGGGGGAGCGCAGTGTTGCGCTTTCCCTGGAGATCGCCGATCATACCGGGACTCTTCAGGATGAGAGGATCAGCGATATTCTTTCAAAAGTCGGCAGCAATGCCGCAAGTAAGCTTGGTGCGGTAATTCGACAAGTCTGATACTTCTTGTTCCATGCGGGATTCCGATGCGCAACACATCAAGGCTGACATTGCCCATTTCGAGGAAAATGTCGCGGGCCTCATTGAAAAGCTGCAGGAGTGCCGCAAAGAAAATGAGTTGCTGCGGTCCGAACTGTCAAGTCTGCAGAATGTTCTGAGGTCGTGCAAACTGCCCGGATCACTTGGCTCGGCGTTACAGGAACCGGAAGCGCTGTCGGGAATGGTTCCATACGCCGAGAAAATGCAGGTGAAACAGAAACTGGTGATGTTACTGCAGAAGATAGAGATGGAGTTCAGGAACAATCAGGCATTGTAGGGTGAGGGCATGGAAAAGATCGAAGTAAATGTTTATGGCGACAGTTACCCTTTGAGGGTCGAGAGGCGTGAAGTCACTGAAAAAGCGGCACGTGAAGTTGACAGTGTGATGAGGATTTTCAGCGACAAGGCTCCGACTTTCGAGCCGGTGAGGCTTGCGGTTCTCGCGGCAATTTCGTTTGCCGAAAAAAAGATCGAACTTGAAGAGGATATGCTGTCTTTGCAGCAGAAAATTGCCCGGCTGAACAATTTAATTGGGCAAAATCTGCAATAAACAATTACATTGAATCAGAAGAAATTTCCGCACCAGTCGATCGGGGTGTTTTGTAAGTAAAAGAACTAACACTTCAATACAGGGAGCCCAAACTCTTCTTTTTGATTGCAGGCCTTGCTGGATTTCCCCTGCTTCGTGCAAGGGTGGTCCAGGGATCGCGAAGACGCGGTCCCATTGGAAGCAAAAAACCTGAAGGAGGCGCCCACCGTGTCAAACGGGTTCTTGAATCTTACACACCTCGCCATGGTGCGGATTTTTTTTTGTTAAATCGGGTGCTTTCCCCTTTCAGGGGGGTACAAAAATGGAGGTACGTCTACTGATGAACATTGTTATAAACCTGTTTCTCATTGTTTCCGCTTCTCTGGTCTTTTTTGCCGCAGGTTTTTTCATTGGCCGTTTTTTCCTCGAACGTCTCGGGACAACCAAGGTACTTGAAGCCGAGGAACGTGCCGTGCAGATCGTTCAGGAAGCCCAGAAGGAAGCCAACGACTACAAGGAGCTCAAGGTCAGTGAAGTGAACCAGGAGTGGAAAAAGAAACGTCGCGAATTCGACCAGGAAGTGGTCATAAAAAACAACAAGTTCAACCAGCTTCAGAAGCAGATCCAGCAGCGTGAAGGACAGCTGAAGAAGCAGATCCAGGATAACAGGGACCTCGAGCGCAAACTCCAGGACCAGCGCAAGGAGATCGAACAGACTATGGAACTGGTCACGGTCCGCGCAGCCGAGCTTGAGCGCATCACGCTCGAACAGAACCAGCGCCTCGAGAGTATCGGGAACCTGCAGGCTGAAGACGCGAGGAATATGCTCATCGACAACATGGTTGCCAAAGCCCGTGAAGAAGCGACAGAAACCATTCACCAGATACACGAAGAAGCCGAGCAGAAGGCCAGTCGTCTTGCCGAAAAAACTCTCCTGACCGCAATCCAGCGCATTTCCTTCGAGCAGACAACCGAAAATGCGCTATCCGTTGTGCATATCCAGAGCGACGAACTCAAGGGCAGAATCATCGGACGTGAAGGCCGCAACATCAAGGCATTCGAAAATGCCACAGGAGTTGACATCATCGTTGACGATACCCCTGAAGTCGTAATACTTTCCTGTTTCGATCCCCTGAGGCGCGAACTTGCCAAACTCACCCTCCAGAAGCTTCTGGTTGACGGGATCATCCATCCTGTCGCCATTGAAAAAGCGTTCGATGATGCGAAAAAGGAGATCGACGACGTTATCATGAGCGCAGGGGAAGAAGTGATTGCCTCGCTGCAGATCAACGATATTCCTCTGGAACTGGTTTCCCTCATCGGCAGCATGAAATTCCATACGGTATACGGCCAGAATCTCCTGCAGCACAGCAGGGAGGTCGCCATGCTGTCCGGGCTGATGGCCGCAGAGCTGAAACTCGATGCCCGCCTTGCCAAACGCGCAGGCCTCCTTCACGATATCGGGCTGGTGCTGCCTGAAAGCGACACGCCTCATGCCATTACCGGCATGAACTACCTCAGGAAGTTCAACGAATCATCGGTAGTGCTCAACGCCATCGCCGCACATCACGGGGATGCGGAAAAGGAGTCTCCGATCGCCGACCTCATCGAGGCAGCCAACGTCATCTCGCTTTCCCGACCGGGCGCAAGGGGTGCGGTAACTGCGGATGGCAATGTAAAGCGCCTGGAAAGCCTTGAAGAGATTGCAAAAGGGTTTCCGGGAGTTCTGAAAACGTATGCGCTGCAGGCAGGAAGGGAGATCAGGGTGATCGTCGAGGGCGACAATGTCAGCGATTCCCAGGCAGACATGCTCGCACACGATATTGCAAGCAAAATCGAATCCGACGTGCAGTATCCCGGTCAGATCAAAGTGTCGATTGTCAGGGAGAAGCGTTCGATCGCCTACGCGAAATAACCGCTTCAGGATAACCGCAGAAATTCAAAAAGCTGCCTCATGAAAAAGATGAGGCAGCTTTTTTTTTGAGGGGGGGACTGGGGACTGGGTGACCCGTCCTGACATGTCGCTCCTGACGGAGCATACAACCCATTATTTTATCCTCTGCCCGGGGTTGCACCCCGGGCTACCGATATGCCGCCCTTACAGGGCTTACTACATCCCAGATCCCACATCCCAC
>JAAXVR010000018.1 GCA_013335405.1 Chlorobiaceae bacterium | reverse complement strand
GAGCGGCCAGGGATGATGCAAATGCGTCCATCTCCTCTTTCGTGCGCTTTTCGGTAACGGCTATGAGCAACCCGTTTTCGCCGTGCGGTGAAAGATCGTAACCGGCGAAAACCTTCTTTTCAAGCATCCGGGAGATGAGCGTTTCGGCCGGTATCGGGGTCTCGACAACGAACTCCCTGAAAAAAGGCTTGCTGAATTTCAGCGAAAACCCTGGAATGGCTGCGATGTTCCGGCAAAGGTATGCGGCTTTCTGCGCCGATTGCGCGGCGACCTCCCGGAGGCCTTCCCTGCCGAGCAGCGAGAGGTAAACCGCTGCCGCCAGCGCATTCAGCGCCTCGTTGCTGCAGATGTTAGACGTCGCCTTTTCGCGGCGTATATGCTGTTCGCGGGTCTGCAGGGTAAGGATGAAACCCTCTTTGCCCTCCCTGTCTTTCGTCATGCCGACAAGGCGACCGGGTATCTTCCGGACAAACTCCTTCTTCACGGCAAAAATACCGAGGTAAGGGCCTCCGAAGCTCTGGGGAGTTCCGAGAGGCTGTCCTTCGCCAACCGCGATATCGGCACCGTAGCTCCCCGGGGCCTCGAGGAGACCAAGGGAGAGGGGGTCTGCCGAAACGATGAACAATGCTCCCTTTTCATGGGCGATCGAGGCGATATTGCGGACATCCTCGAGGCAGCCGTAGAAGTTCGGCTGCTGGACAACGACAGCCGCCGTGCTCTCCCCGGCAAGCTCCCTGAGCGAAGTGACGCTGCCGATTCCGTCTTCGATCGCATTCTGTACGATCGCTTCCTGGCCTGCTGCTTCAAGATAGGTTTTCAGTACGGCGATGCTGTTCGGGTGAAGTTTCCCCGCTATCACCACCTGATGCCGGCCGGTAGCGTTCATGGCCATGAGAACCGCTTCGGCAAGCGCGGTCGCACCATCGTACATCGATGCGTTTGCGACATCCATCCCGTAGAGGCGGCAGATGAGGCTCTGGTATTCGTAAATCGCCTGGAGGGTCCCCTGTGAAATCTCCGCCTGGTAGGGAGTGTATGCCGTGTAGAACTCGCTGCGGGAGGTGATGGTACCGACCGCTGCGGGAATGAAATGGTCGTAGGCCCCGGCTCCGAGGAAACTGACATGATCGGCACTGCTGCCGTTCGAAGAGGCGAGACCTTCGAGGAGCTTCTTCACCCTTGTCTCATCGAGTGCCGGAAAAAGATCGAGCGGCTTTTCCAGGCGGATCTCTTCGGGAATATCCTTCAGAAGATCCTCGAAAGAAGCGGCGCCGACAGCCCGGAGCATCTCCTCTCTTTCCGCTGCGGTATTGACGATGAATGGCATTGCAGGTCAAATGGTTGTTGGTGGATGGTAAACAGGTTCACTCACCGGTCAGCTGCCGATATGCCGCTGCGTCGAGCAGAGAAGAAAGCGATGCCGGATTGTCGATTTTCAGCTTGACGAGCCAGCCGTTCGTGTACGGGTCCTGGTTGACGATTTCCGCGTTGTCGAGCTGGAGGTTCACTTCCATAATCTCCCCTGCGGCAGGGGCAAAGAGATCCGCCACGGTTTTCACGGCTTCGACAGTGCCGAACACTTCGTGCTCCCTGACTTTGGTTCCGGCCGCTTTCAACTCAACGAAAACGATGTCGCCGAGCTCGTGCTGGGCAAAATCGGTGATGCCGACAAGGGCGGTGATGCCGTCCTCGAGCAGCTTGATCCATTCATGGTCCTTGGTATAGCGAAGGTCTTCAGGTATAAGCATGGCTGAAAAAAAGTGAGTTGATGGAGAAGGAGCGCCCTGTGCCGCTTTATGGAAAAACAAGGTAATACTTTTTTCAAAGTGGTGAAACCGGCAACGGAGAGAAATCGTCGAAAAGGATGGCTGGAGCGGACGATCAGGCAAGCCGCTGGCGCATGGCTTCGTAGAGGATGACGCCGGCAGTCACGCTGACATTCAGGGATTCGACGCACCCGGCCATCGGCAGTCGTACGACATGGTCGCAGCATCCGAGCACTTCGGGACCGAGGCCGCTTCCCTCCTTTCCCAGGAGGATTGCCGTCGGCCGCCTGAGGTCGATATCGGTATAATTTTCCTCGGCATCCATATCGGCGGCCACAACGAGGATATGATGCTCGCGAAGGAATTCCAGCGCCCGCACGAGGCTTTTCACCTTGCAGATCCTCATGTGGGCGATCGCCCCGGCAGAAGCCTTGTGGACAACCGCTCCGAGAGGTGCGCCTTTGCCTTCGACAAGCACGACAGCATCTGCGGCAACGGCTTCCGCAGTCCGTATGACAGCCCCGACATTGTGCGGATCGTCAAGTCCGGGCAGCACGACGATGAGCGGAGAGCTGTTCCTTGGAGCGGAAAGCACCTCTTCGAGCCGGTAATAGGTGACAGGGCTGATGATTGCGCAGACACCCTGGTGCTTGGCGGTCCCGGCGATCTGCGACAGTTTCTCGAGTCGTGCCTTGCCGCTCGCGATCCCCTGTCGCCTGGCGGAGATGACAATCTCCTTGAGCTTCGGATGGGAGGTATTGAACTGGAAATAGATCTTCTCGACGCTTTCCGGCTTGTTCTGGAGAAGCTCGATGATGGCGTTCCTGCCGTACACTATGTTTTCGGTCACTTCACCGGCCATTGCTCTCCCTTTCTCCATGTATCGTGAAAATTTATCGTAACGGCCGCCTGAACCATACCTCCTCCCTGAAAACACCGCGAAAGAGAGTCAATGCGCCCAAAAAGCCGAATTTAATTAACATTTATCAAAAACCGATTTTTTTAATATCTTTGAAATCGCTCCAGCTTGAAAAAAATATTTCCTGCGAAGTAACTATTGAGGCCGCTTCGCGGTTTTAATCATTTTCAGTGGCCGGCAACGGGTCTTTTTTTCAATCAATACAAATCCAGCGACTGCGAATATGAGCCGTACGACGTACAAGACAATGGAAGGAAATGAAGCCCTCGCTCATGTCTCCTACAGAACCAGTGAAGTTATCTGTATCTATCCCATCACACCGGCTTCGCCCATGGGCGAATATTCCGATGCGTGGGCTGCAGTTGGAAAAACCAACCTCTGGGGCACCATACCCAGGGTGGACGAACTGCAGAGCGAGGCTGGTGCAGCCGCTGCCGTTCACGGCTCATTACAGACCGGCGCCCTCACCACGACCTTCACCGCTGCTCAGGGCCTCCTGCTCATGATTCCGAACATGTACAAGATCGCCGGAGAACTGAGCCCGTGCGTCATCCACGTATCAGCCCGTTCGCTTGCAGCCCAGGCGCTCTCCATCTTCGGTGATCACGGCGACGTCATGTCGGTCCGCGGTACCGGCTTCGCACTCCTTGCTTCGGCTTCGGTGCAGGAAGTCATGGACATGGCACTGATTTCTGCAGCGGCGACGCTCGAATCAAGGATCCCGTTCCTTCATTTCTTCGACGGCTTCAGAACATCGCACGAAGTATCAAAAATAGAGGTCATTGCCGACGAGGTCATCAGGGCACTGATCACCGACGAACTCGTCATCGCTCACCGCAACCGCCGCATGACCCCCGACGCACCGGTCCTTCGCGGAACCTCGCAGAACCCGGATGTCTATTTCCAGGGAAGGGAAACCGTCAACAGTTATTACAATGCCTGCCCGGACATCACCGAGAAGGTCATGGAAAAATTCGGACAACTCACCGGACGCCACTACAAGCTCTACCAGTATTACGGTGCGCCTGACGCGGAGCGGGTGATCGTGCTCATGGGCTCCGGCGTCGAAGCGGTCCGTGAAACCGTCGAGTACCTCAACAGGCAGGGCGAAAAAGTCGGCGTCATCAATGCCCGCCTCTTCCGCCCGTTCGATATAACACGCTTCGTGGAAGCTTTCCCGAAAACCGTCAAATCGGTTTCCGTGCTCGACAGGCTCAAGGAGCCCGGAAGCGCCGGCGAACCGCTTTACCTCGACACGGTCAACGCGTTTCTTGAAGGACTCCAGAACGGCCTGATCAACGCCATGCCTTCCATCACCGGAGGCAGGTACGGCCTTTCTTCCAAAGAGTTCACCCCTGCGATGATCAAGGGCGTTTTCGAGAACATGGCGGCAGAAAAGCCGAAAAACCACTTCACCGTCGGGATCATTGACGATGTGACCGGCACGAGCATCGAATACGACCACACCTTCTCCATCGAACCGGACGAAATCTTCCGCGCCCTTTTCTATGGCCTCGGATCTGATGGAACGGTGGGCGCGAACAAGAACACCATCAAGATCATCGGCGAGTACACCGACAATTACGCCCAGGGTTATTTCGTGTACGATTCGAAAAAAGCGGGTTCGATCACGACGTCGCACCTTCGTTTCGGGCCGCACCAGATCCGCTCGACCTATCTTATCAGCGAAGCGCAGTTCATCGGCTGCCACCACTGGACATTCCTCGATATGGTCGACCTTGTGAAAAACCTCAAGAAGGGCGGCACCCTGCTCCTCAACTCTCATTACGCTCCGGAAGAGCTCTGGAAGAAGCTGCCCAGGAACGTTCAGGAACACCTGCTCAGCAAGGAAGCGAAGCTTTACACCATCGACGCGCTGAAAGTCGCCCAGGCGAGCGGCATGGGCCAGCGTATCAACACCATCATGCAGGCTTGCTTCTTCGCCATTTCCGGCGTGCTGCCGCGTGAGGAAGCGATCGAGAAAATCAAGCTGGCGATCAGTGAAACCTACGGCAAGAAAGGCGACGAGGTTGTCAACCAGAACATCCAGGCTGTCGACAACACCCTTTCCAACCTTCACCAGGTGCCCCTCGGTGCTGTCGCAAACAGCAAGAAAGAGATGCGCGCCTGCATCGTCGGCGAAGCTTCCGATTTTGTCTGCAATGTGCTCGCGAGAGTCATTGCCGGCGAAGGCGACAACATTCCGGTCAGCGATTTCCCTGCCGACGGTACCTACCCCACCGGCACCGCGAAATTCGAGAAACGCAACCTGGCGGAAAACATACCGGTCTGGGAGTCCGACATCTGCATCCAGTGTGCAAAATGTACCCTGGTCTGCCCGCACGCGACCATCCGCGCAAAGGTTTATGATCCGAAATACCTTGGCAACGCACCGCGCACCTTCAAATCCATCCCGGCGAAAGGCAGCAGCTGGGAAGGCATGAAATACACGATCCAGATTGCACCGGAAGACTGCACCGGCTGCGAACTCTGTGCACATGTCTGCCCGTCGAGGGACAAGAACAACCCGGACAGGAAGGCACTGAACATGAGCCTGCAGAGTCCGCTGCGCGAGACCGAGAAAGACAACTGGAACTACTTCCTCAATATTCCCGACTACGACCGCACGAAGATCAACACGAAACTGATCAAGGAGCAGCAGCTCCAGGTCCCGCTGTTCGAGTTTTCCGGCGCATGCTCAGGCTGCGGCGAAACTCCCTACATCAAGATGCTGACCCAGCTCTTCGGCGATCGTCTCGTCATCGGCAACGCCACGGGATGCTCCTCCATTTACGGAGGCAACCTCCCGACGACGCCCTACACCACCAATAGCGATGGCCGCGGCCCGACATGGTCGAACTCGCTCTTCGAGGACACCGCCGAGTTTGCGCTCGGGTTCAGGGTATCCATCGACAAACAGCGCGAGTTTGCCAGCGAGCTCCTGAAAAGGATGTCCTCAGAGATCAGCGACACGCTCAGCAAAGAGATCCTCGAAGCCCGGGAAACCTCTGAGCCGGAAATCTTCGAGCAGCGCAAAAGGGTCTCCATCCTGAAAGACAAACTCCGCCAGCTGGACACTCCCGATTCGAGAAACCTGCTGTCGGTTGCCGACATGCTTGTGCGCAAGAGCGTCTGGGGCGTCGGCGGCGACGGATGGGCCTATGACATCGGCTATGGTGGCGTCGATCACATCACGGCAAGCGACAAGAACGTCAACCTGCTCGTGCTCGACACCGAAGTGTATTCGAACACCGGCGGACAGGCATCGAAAGCGACACCGAAAGCCGCCGTTGCAAAATTCGCGATGGCCGGCAGGACCGCCACGAAAAAAGACCTCGGCATGATCTCCATGAGCTACGGCAATGCCTACGTTGCGTCAGTCGCTTTCGGCGCACGCGACGAGCAGACCCTGAAAGCCTTCCTCGAAGCGGAAGCCTATAACGGGCCGTCGATCATCATCGCCTATTCGCACTGTATCGCCCACGGCATCAACATGTCGACCGCACTTGATAACCAGAAAGCTGCCGTCGATTCAGGCCACTGGATCCTCTACCGCTACAATCCGGAAAGGCTGAAGGAAGGCAAAAACCCGCTTATCCTCGACTCGAAGAAGCCGAAAATCCCGATTGCGCAGTTCCTCAATATGGAAAACCGTTTCAGGATGCTGAAAAAAAGCCATCCTGCACTTGCCGAGGATTACTTCAAGGCTATCCAGAAAGAGGTCGACGCGCGCTGGGCCCATTACGAATACCTCGCAGCCCGGACGTTCGACGAACTGAAGTGACAGGAGATTTATACCCTAACAAGAGAAAGGCCGCCCCGAAAAAGGCGGCCTTTCTCTTGTAGATGACTCAGGACTGAGGGGTTTGTGGGGTGTGGGATGTCAGGTGCTATGTGTTACGCGGAAGGTGCCCGGTCCCGTAGGGGCGACATATCGGTAGCCCGGGGTAAAACCCCGGGTCAGGCCACCCCGATGATTCGGGTTTCAGCCCCGCAGGAGTCTGTTCTGTGATCTGGAGAGTGGGATTTGGGCCCAGTCCCCACTACCACCCCAGACCCCAGACCCCCACTACCCTCTCCTCAGCTTCCTTGCCCGATCCATCAATTCCTTTGCTGTTTCGGCATTGCCAAGCTTTTCATAAGCCGAGCCGAGATGCTCGAGAATTTCCGGCTCGTTCGGGTCAAGTCCTGCGGCTTTTTCAAGTATCTCTTTAGCCTTCGCATATTCCCCGAGCCTGAAATAAATCCAGCCGAGCGTATCAAGGAAGCCTGCGTTTGCCGGCTCCGAACGTGTCACCTTCAGGGCGAGTTCCCGTGCCTTTTCGAGCTCCTTTCCCTCGAGCGCAAGAATATAGGCGAGGTTGTTCATCATGAGGACGTTGCCCGGATCGACCTCGAGTATTCTTTCATACAGCCTGATGCTCCTCCTGGGCTCTCCAAGCTGATCGTAACAGAAAGCGAGGGTTCCGGCCGCCTGGAGAAAAAGCCACTTCTCGCGGAGAACCTCATGCCAGCGCAGTGTTTTTTCAAGAAGCAGTGCCGATTTACGCAGCTCTCCCGAACGGTAGAGAAGCTCACCTTCCAGCACCTTGAGGCGACGGTTCATCGCCGGCAGCCGTTTGAAAGCCCTGAAAAGCTCCTTGCGCGCAGCAGTATGGTTTTTCTGCATCATCAGGGAACTGACGAGCTCCTCGCGAATATCGACATTCGAGGGATCGAGCACAACTGCCTTACGCAATAACCGTTCTGCCTCGACTGGATGTTTTTTCTGCATTTCCGCCTTTCCGGCGAGCAGGAACACTTCGCCGTTATTCGGGAACAGCCGCTGCATTTCAGAGATCATGAAAGCGGCAGGAGCTGTGTAGAGGGTATCCTTGAATGAACGGACGAGAAATACGTTCGAAAGCTCGATCTTGTGTTTCATGGAAATCTCCTTCCTTCCGTAAAAACGGGCCAGGTCCTCCCTGAACACCTCCTGCCTCGATGACTGCACTGAAACCTCGAACACGGAAAGCCAGGCCGGAAGGAACTCCGGATGCTCCAGCACAAGTGCGTTGAGTGTCGAATAGGCAAGGTCGTACTGGCGTGTCCGGCTGTAGAGTTCACCAAGGGTGAGGCGAAGCTTGTCCCGGCCGTCCCCCTTCGCAATGAAACCGGACAAGGTACCAATAGCTTCATGGTAATGGCTGAGCTGTATCTGCATGAGCAGGACCTGGGCTCTTGCACCTTCGTTATTGGGATCTGTCCTGAGGATTTC
The DNA here is from genome assembly GCA_013335405.1 of Chlorobiaceae bacterium. GTDB lineage: Bacteria > Bacteroidota > Chlorobiia > Chlorobiales > Chlorobiaceae > Chlorobium. Next base: position 50,004 of record JAAXVR010000018.1, on the reverse strand, counting down.
CTGGAAAACGCCAAGTGCTTTTTCCGGATCGTCTGCAGCAAGGTATTCAAGGGCGAGCATGGCAAGCGCATCCGTGCTGCCGGGATCGAGATCGGCAAGCTGACGGAACAGGACGGCAGCTCTTGCGAAATCGTTCATCTGATGCGAAAGGGCCGCAAGAAAACCGATGTAAAATTTGTTTGAAGGATCGAGCTGAACGCTTTTTTCCGCATAGATCCTTGCCGAATCCGCTTCGCCGATACCAGCAAAGGCTTTTGAGAGCGCATAATTCAGTGCCGCATTGGAAGGCTCTTCTTCGAGAAGCTTCTGATAGGTCCTGGCAGCAGCACGGAAATTACCCTTGATACTTTCGAAAGATCCGGCAACAAACCTGTTCCTGAACGATTCTCCATTCGTTGACAGCGTGTCCGCCGATGCAGCGCATGCGGTTACCGGCAAAAAAAGAAAAAGCCAGAGCTGAAGGATCGTCAGGATTACCGGCTTCCCCGAAAGCGCAGGCATGGATGAATGCCGCAACGGTAAATTTTCACTGGACTGGAGGTTCATCGAACAGGGTATATTCTTTTCCGGGCACCGCGCCGCTTGAAAACCGGCTGAAACCCTGCCGGGTGGCGACACGGCCTCGAGGCGTCCTGGCAAGATAACCGGCCTGTATCAGGTAAGGCTCATACACCTCTTCGATGGTATCCTGTTCCTCACCGACCGAAACCGCAAGGGATGCTATACCGACAGGGCCCCCGTCGAACTTGTTGACGATGGTTTCCATGATTTTCTTGTCCATGTCGTCCAACCCTTCCTCGTCTATTTCAAGACATTCAAGGGTTTTCAGGGCAATAGCCCGGCTGATCACCTGTTCGCCTTCAACCTGGGCGAAATCCCTCGCCCGCCTGAGCAGTCTGTTGGCGATACGCGGCGTACCTCTCGACCTTCCGGCAATCTCGGCGGCGGCATCGATTTCGATACCGATCCCGAGGATCCCGGATGCTCTCCTCACGATCTTTTCAAGAAGCACCGGATCATAGTAGTCGAACCTGCTGTTGATGCCGAACCTGGCCCTCAGGGGAGAGGTCAGCAGACCGGCACGTGTCGTTGCCCCCACAAGGGTGAACGGCTCGATACGAAGCTGGACCGCCCTTGCCGAAGGACCGCTGTCGAGCATGATGTCGATGCGGAAATCTTCCATTGCCGAATAGAGGTACTCCTCGACTGCGGGAGGCATACGGTGTATCTCGTCGATAAAAAGAACATCCCCTTTCTTGAGACCGGTCAGAAGTCCGGCGAGGTTTCCCGCCTTGTCGAGCAGGGGGCCCGAAGTAGCCTTGATGCCGCTCTCCATCTCCGAAGCTATGATGTAGGCCAGTGTCGTTTTTCCAAGCCCGGGCGGCCCGGAAAGCAGGACATGGTCGAGAGCTTCCCCGCGCATCTTCGCTGCTGAAATGAACACCTTCAGGTTGTCGGTCAGTCGCTGCTGTCCGGCGAAATCATGCATACGGAACGGCCGCAGCTGTTCCTCGATCTTTGTTTCGGTGGCGTCGGGCGGAGTATTGAGTAATTCTGTTCGCAAGGAAAATACATTTCAGGTTTAGCGGCGCACAGACCGGTCACAGCTTGATCCTGGGATCGACGACGGCATAGAGGATATCGGCAACGAGGTTTCCCAGTACGATCAGTGAGCCGGATATGAACGTATTGGCGATGATCAGGGGGTAATCCCTTGCGAAAATGGCTTCGACTGTCACGCGTCCCATTCCCGGAAAGGCAAAAATCACTTCGATGAAAAGCGCTCCGCTGAAAATGAAAGGCAGCGAACTGCCTATGAGGGTGATAACCGGCAGCATGGCATTGCGAAGGGCATGCCTGAATATCACGATATTCTCGGGAAGCCCCTTTGCCCTGGCTGTCCTGATATAATCCTGCCTGATGACTTCGAGCATGCTCCCCCGGACATAACGGGCGATTCCCGCAGCGCCGTTGATGCTCAGTACGGTCACAGGCAGCACGAGATGCCAGATCCTGTCAAGGGTGAAGCCGAGAAAGTCCAGGCTTTCGGCGCCGATTTCATTGAGGCCCGAAGCGGGAAAAAACGGAAATTTAAGGGCGAACAGGATGATCATCATGAGCGCGAACCAGAATTCCGGCATCGAATAGAAAAACAGTGCCGAAATCGTCAGGAACCTGTCGAGAAAAGTGTTCTGCCGGACCGCGGATATGATGCCGATCAGGATGCCGAAAACAAAATTGGCGACAAGGGTCAGCAGCGCTATGGTCACGGTAACGGGAAGTGCCGAAGCGATCACTTCGATGACCGGTTGCTGGGCCCGGCTGAAACTCCTGCCGAAATCACCATGCAGGACACTTGCAAGCCACTTTACATACTGCACGGGAAGCGGATCGTTCAGGCCGTACTGCTCCCTGATCTGCTCGGCGACGTTGGGGCTGATGCCCGGCTGGATAAAAAATGCGGCCGGATCGCCGGGAGCAAGCCTGATAATGAAAAACGTCAGGGTAAGCACCCCGAAAATCAGGGGGACAGCAATGAGAAGGCGCTTGAGAATATAAGTCAGCATGACACGCTATCGAACAGTATGTGGTGACGGGCGCAGGTTCCAGTCATCGACGTTGTAGAACGCCCCGGAAATATTCAGCACCTCACCCTCGATCCGCCTGCTGAAACCATGCGTTTCCCTCATCCAGTAGAGGAACGTGACCGGCTGGTCACGGTAAAGGATCTGCTGGTACTCGAGCCAGTAAGGCCTTGCGTCCATAGAGTTCATTTTCTGTTTCGCGAGTTCGCACAGCTCGTCGATCCTCGGGTTCCGGTAACCGGTGAAATTGAAGGGACTTTTCTTCAGGTCCGAACCCCACACGTCGAGCGGGTCTATTTCCAGACCAATCGCCCATCCGGCCATCCATGCATCATACTTTTTCGACTGGAGGTTTTCGAAAAAAACGTTGGACTCCTGGACTTCGAGCCTGCAGTCGATGCCTACAGAGCGAAGGTTCTGCTGGATGATCACGCTCGCATAGTTTCTTCTCGCATTGCCGGCATTGGTATAGAGTACGAAACTGAATTTTCTGCCGTTCTTCTGCAGGATACCGTCCGGACCGGGAACCCATCCCTCCTGCTTCAGCAGCGCGGAAGCAGCTTCGGGATCGTAGTCGACCGGCGCTATCCGGCTGTCGTATGCCCACTTCAGGGACGGAGAAATATCGGTGCTGCAGATGACCCCGTACTGCTTGAGATAGCCGTCGATAATCGACTGGCGGTCAATCGCCTTCGTGAGGGCGATCCTCACCCTCGGCGAACCGAACAATGGATGGGGCCTGATGATCCCGCTTTTACGGTAAGCCTCCTGATCGATGTTCGACCACCCCACGTAATCGTATGCCCTCAACCCGACGGTTTTCACCTCGAGCTGCGGATTGGCCTTCATGAGAGCGGTGAAATCCTCGGGTTTCACATTTTCGACCACATCGGCGTCTCCCGTCTGCAGCTGAGCCACCCGAACCGTATAGTCAGGCACGATTCTGTAGGAGATAGCCGCGATATTGCCCGGCTTCGGAAGGTTGGACGTGCGGTTGGACACAATCTGAAGCTCCTCCTGCTGCCGCCATGAACGGAGCTTGTAGGGGCCTGCCCCGACAGGATGCTGGTTGAGAGGAGCGTGCCTGAAATCCTCGGGTTTCACGTTTTTCCAGAGGTGTTCCGGCACCGGCGTGAGCGACGTATGGTAAAGAGCCAGGTGCTCAGGCACCGGTTTGAAGAACCTGAAGACAAGCGTCGTGTCGTCCGGTGTCTCGATGGCTTTGTCGAAATCGACGCGGCCCTTGTCGGCTCCGACCAGCTCGGCGAGGAACTGCTGTCTTGTGCTCGCGATTATCGGGCTGCCGTAGAGCGTGTAGGAAAACTTGAAATCGTGAGCGACTATCGGTTTGCCGTCGTTCCAGAACGCATCGTTCCTGAGAATGTAGGTTATCGACCTGTTGTCCGCGGACATGAACCACCGCCTGGCAAGAGCGCCTTTCGGCGATTTCTTCAACTGACCCGGCGGCGACTCCCTCAGTTTCTTTTCGAGAGAGAGATAGTTCAGCATACCGGTCGTGGTATCGAACTCTGCCTGCACGAGAGCAGGATAGATAAGCCCGACGATCTCGCTCGACGTGACGGTGGAGGCAAGCACCGGATTCAGGTAATCCGCATCTCCCAGCATCGCGATGACAAGGGTTGAATCCATTGCCGACCGGCTTTTCCCGCCTTCCCTGCCCTTCCCCCCGCCGCATGAAGAGAGAAAAAACGAGGTCACGACGAGCAAGAGGCAGAGGGCCTTCAGACGGATGACTCTGTCAATCATGGAACTCTCCCGGGGATCGCTCATTTTCTATCACGTTTTTTATCCTTTCGGTAAGCGCTTCGGCAGCCACATAGTTCGAATACCGCTTCAGGAGGAAGTTGAGAGCTACAACCTCGATGATGACGGTGATGTTTTTCCCGGGAAATATAGGCAATTGCACAAGAGGAACATCGACGCCGAGAATTTTTATGAATTTCGTATCGAGTCCGAGCCGCTCGTATGCCATTTCATTGTTCCATTCGAGAAGCTCCACGACAACCTGGACATCCTTGATATCACGGATGGCACGGATGCCGAAATTCGCTTTCACATCGACAACGCCAAGTCCCCGGATCTCCATGAAATGATCGACGATCTCGTTCCTCCTTGCCGTGAGCGTCATGAACTCCCCTTTCCGGTGGATGACGACCGCATCGTCCGCCACGAGCCCGTGGCCCCTTTCGATGAGGTCAAGCGCAATTTCTGATTTTCCGAGTCCGCTCTTGCCGGTAATCAGCACGCCGACACCGTACACATCGACCATGGATCCATGGTATTGCTGGTACAGGGAAAACTGATCGTCAAGGAAATCCGTAACGAGATAGATGGTTTTCGTCGATGAATGCCGGGTGGCATATACCGGTATGCCCGCCTCTGTCGCCATCTCAAGAAGCTTGTCGGGCAGCTTGTTGTTGCTGGTGAGAATGATACACGGCATCTTGAAGCGCACCAGGTTTTCAAATTTGCGCCTCCGGTCCAGGTCGTCGAGATGGTTCAGGAACCGGGTTTCCGTATTGCCGAGGATCTGGACCCGTTTATACGTGAACAGGTTCGTGAAACCGGCAAGGGCAAGCCCCGGGCGGTGCAGGTCACGTTCGAAAATCCTGCGCTTCTGCTCGTCCACGTTGTTGAGCCGTCGCAATTTGATATCGTGTTTCCTGCAGATTTTATCAAAAAAATATGCGACCGTTATCGATCGCTTTTTCAGTCCCTTCTGTTCGAGGTTCATGGCTTCGACAATCGGAGTGAAGGAAACCACCGCGCCTTTTCAGCAAAACGGCGCGGTGGATGAACAGTTGAAGTTACTGCATTTTATCCTTGTATTTCTGGAGCTGTTTGCCAAGTGCTTCGACACAGCTGTCGATGGCAGGTTCGTAGGCCACGCCCGCTTCCTTCGCAACGAAATCTTTCTGCGGAACATGCACGGTAATTTCGGCAATCTTGTTTTTTTCGAAATCGTTCTTCTGATGGTCAAGAATCACATGGCAGTTCATTATCCCCGGGAAATATTTCAAAAGGCTCTGGACCGCGTTCCGGGCATACTCTTCGATGTTGTTGTGGTTGTTCGAATGGCGTAACGTAATCTTGACATTGACCGCATCGCTGACGGTTGTTTTTGTCATAATGCCTCCATTGAAAATAAGGTGAACGTAAAGAAGGAACAATGCTCCATGTATCATGAACCAGGGAGCCTTCAAAAGAGTTCATGCCGTGGGATGGGCTTTGCGGTATACATCCCTCAGGCGCTCAAAGGTAACATGGGTATATATTTCCGTCGTGGAAAGATTAGTGTGCCCCAGCATTTCGCTGACGCTCCGGATATCGGCTCCGCTGTTCAGGAGATGTGTGGCAAAACTGTGGCGCAGGAGATGCGGGTTTTTCTTTTTCTGTTCCGTGACCGATACGAGGTACTTGCGGGTCACTCTCTGGACGAACATGGGATAAAGCTTTTTCCCCTTCCTGGTTACGAATGCAAAGGACAATGCTCCCTCATCCCCCTTCCTGTCTATTCTAAAGAAGTTTCGACGGACTTCAAAATATTTTTTAAGTGCCTGGATGGCCTGTTTTCCGATCGGCACAATGCGCTGTTTGCTGCCTTTACCGGTCAGCTTCACAAAGCCGGCGTCAAGATCGATATCCCCGGTCGTGAGCCCTGTAAGCTCCGAAACCCGGAGACCGCTCCCGTAAAGAAGTTCCAGAATACTTCTGTCGCGCTCGCTTTCGAAAAGCCTCTCTTCGGCATTTGCCCCCTTGCGTCCGGAACCGGCAATTCCGGAAGGGATGACTTCGGTGAAAAGTTTTTCAGCCTGCTTTTCCGTAAGAAAACCGGGAATCTTCGTCGCATACCTCGGCAGGAGGATCCCGGAAAGCACAGGGCCCGCCTGCACCCCCTGCTCCTGCAGATAACGGAAAAACGTGCGCAGTGCGGAGATTTTCCGCGCAATCGAACGTGCTCCTCTGCCCGTCTTCAGCATGGCGGCCATGAAAAGCCTTATTTCGGAAGAACTCAGTGAAGCGTAGTCGAATCCCTCGAGGGTATCGAGTCCGTAATGTGAAGCGAGAAAAACGTGGAACTGGAGGAGATCTGTCCGGTAAGCGGCAATGGTATGCCCTGAAAGGTTCCGCCTGCTCCTGAGCGTACCGAGAAAATCGAGAACCGGAAGAGGCGCTTCGGAAAAGGAGTGCTCTCCGGAATGTGGCATTGGTTGCTTCATGAAAGCCCTACAGAGACAAGTTCCTCTTTCTCCTTAATGTAATACAATTTATGGCCTCTGATCAGAAAATTGTTCTGAACGGGAGCCTCTGCATTGCGCTGCATGCAGTCTTCGTAGACGAGATCGTCCGTATATACCCGCAGTGAGGATTTCCAGCCGCCCCGGGCACCTCCCTGTTCATGAAGGGCGATGACCGTCACCCTGCCGGCCATGATATATTCGGTCATGGCGTATGCAGGGAGCGTTGTTCCCGGGAGTTCCGGGAGCAATGCCCCGTTGCCGGCAAACTCGGGAAGAACAAGCTGCTGCCGTTCCTCCTCCGGTATCGCGTTCCTGCGAAGCTCCATGGTTTCAGGGTTTTCTTCGCCAAGCTCGCGAAGCGTAACGCCGGACAGCGGATCGAGAAGCATGAAATGGCGTTCGGGAAAACCGGCAAACACGGACGGCCTGTACACAAGGAGGGCGGAATCGAGATTCGCCGAAAAAACGAGGTCCGTCCGGAGCCATGCAAGAGTGGCGCTGTCGGCCTCGAACGCCCAGATACCGAGATGTTCGGGACTGTTCTGCTGGTAGGCATGGCAGTAGACGAGTTTTTCCGAGGTGCTTTCCAGACCGGTGAACCACCCTTCTCCCGCAGGGCCGCCTCCTTCGGAATACTGTGGCTGGAAACCCTCGGTCAGCGACGTTCCGGTTCCCGGATCGAGGGAGAAAAAGAACGCCTGACGTCGTTCCGCATCCCTTTTCTGCGCAACAAGCGTTCCCGAACCGGTGAACATGATCTGCCAGACAACCATATTCCTGCCGGCATGATGCTTCCAGCTCAGGGAAAGCTCCTTTTTCTTCTTCTTCACCGGCACTCCGCTTTCCTTTCGAGCATATGGATGTTGACCGGCACCGGTTGTGAACCGCCCTCGGATTTCGTGCTTATGGAGGTAACCCTGAAACCGTTTTCAGAAACGATGCCGAGAAACTGTTCTGCCATGCTCCGGCGCGGATCGGCAATAAAGGCCTTCCCGCCCGGCTTGAGCAGCTTGTCGATCGCGTTGGCGATCGGCAGGAGGTTAAGCCTCTCATAGAGGACATCTGCGGCAAAAAGGAAATCGAACCTTTCGCTGCACTGTACATTGCGCCAGTCCAGCCGGGCGCACCCGAGGGAAACACCGTTTTTCATCGCGTTGTAACGCACGAACCGGAGGGCTTCGCCGGAATAGTCGGTTGCGAGCACGCTTGCTCCGCACGATGCGGCAACGACCGATACGAGACCGACACCCGAGCCGATTTCAATCGTGCGTTTTCCTTCCATCGTCAATTGATCGGTCAACCAGGAGGAAAGCGCGATGGCTGAAGGCCATATTTCGGCCCAGTAAGGCATCTGCTCGTCCTTGACGAACTCCTCGGGATCGATCCTGTCAAGCAGTGCGTAACTGTCCTGAACGCTGAGTATGCTGAAATTCCGGCCTCCGATCGCAAACCGGCGCTCGTCAAGGTCGTATTCGGCGGCCAGTTCCCGGCGGAGCTGCAGAAGCTCCGGAATGGTATTCTCTCCGGCTGAAATCATTGTAACGCTATTTATTCCTGTTTTCGGTTCAGGAGAGCATAGCACTGCTATCCATCCCCCCTTCCCGGAGATAAAAAAAAACAGATCTGACGGAAAATCGTTCCGGATTTCTATTTTTGCCTCAAAGCAGATCCTGAACTCTTACACCGGCAAAACCGTTCTTTGAACCAGAATCAAATATAATCCCAACTGCTCGGCCATGAAAAAAGAAATCCTCGAAGTATTCGAAAACAGTTATCCCGGAAGGGAGTATACGATAGAGATCGTCAATCCCGAATTCACCTCTGTCTGTCCGATAACGGGCCTGCCGGACTTCGGCACCATCACCGTCAGGTATGTCCCCGACAAAAAGTGCATCGAGCTGAAATCGCTGAAATACTATTTCCTCGAATTCCGCAATGCAGGCATCTTTTACGAAAATATCACCAACAGGATCCTCGACGACCTTGCCGGGCTCCTCGAACCGAGGTCGATGACGGTGATAACGGAGTGGAAGGCGAGGGGCGGCATCACTGAGACCGTCTCCGTGGACTACAGGGCATCATGAAACATCCCGTAACGAAAAAGCCCCGGATGTCCGGGGTTTTTTCGTTGAATTGTATGGCTTGCCTGATGTTCCTGTCAGAACTTCTCGTTCAGGTAGATCATGATGTTTTTCGCCTCATCAGGAGTGATGCCCGAGCCGGGATAGCCCTGCATGCGATTCACCACGATATCGACTTTTCCGGTTTTCTTGAACTTCGTCCTGAGCGCATCTTCGACCGAACCGAGTGTATGGCACTTGTTGCAGCGTCCGTCGGCAAGGGATTTTGCGGCGGCGAAATCGAAACCTTCCGGTGCTTTCGGAACATTGTTGCTCTCTGCAGGTTTCGACAGGAAAGCGGTGAGTTCTTCAACCGAACGGATATAGTTGCCGTCCATGGTCGTGGTGCGGCCGGTGGTCGACAGGAGGATGCCCGACGGCCTGAGCCAGAGGACGATGAACATGAGAAGCACGATACCGAGGGCACCGAGCGGGAAGCTCAGGAACCACTTGTCGCTGATCCTGGAAGACATTCTGCCCAGCGTCCTGATGATGAGGGATGCGCAGAATATCAGGAGAAACCATCCGATGAAGGAACTTACCGGCGTCCAGTCTGCCGAAATATTCGGTGCCGGCACCTGGTACCCGGTTAGGAATGACAACCCGTAAAACGCGCCTCCCATTAAAGCAGCCCCGCAAATTGCCAATGCGATGAGCTTAACATTTGATTTGTTGTCCATGACAGGTAATGAATTAGGTGTTAGTGGCTTACCCGAAATTATATAAGTCAAGATAAGCATAATTAGTAAAGGCGGCAAACAGAAAGCTTAAAAAGCCCGCGTTTAAAAAAACGTATTCCAAAGCGAAACAGGGCTCCGCTCCCCGATCGGATCGTACCGTTACTCCTTGTAATTCAACGGTTTTTTTCGAATACTGCAGAGAAGCTCCCTTCAACTGCGGAAATCGATCCCCATATGATAACCACGACGATCAGCAGCGTCGACTTCGAAAAAACTGACCGTGATTTCGCTTTTCTGCTCCAGTGCTTCCGGGAAGTTCTCCATGATCTCGGCGAACATGAACTTGCCTGCCACCTCCCGCTGAACGGTTCGGCGATGCCGCTCCATGAGTATCCTTCCGCCGAACGGGCTATCCAGGCCTTCTGCATTTTCTTCCAGCTCCTCAACATGGCCGAAGAGAATTCAGCCGCACAGAACCGTCGCGCCCTCGAAGCCGAAAAAGGGCTGCCGCACCTGAACGGCTTGTGGGGCAGGACCCTGAAACGCCTTGGTGAACTCGGCATAGCCGAAGAAACCATCGCTGCCATGCTTCCCTCGATATCCGTCGAAGCAGTGCTGACCGCACATCCGACCGAGGCGAAACGCAAAACCGTGCTCGAGCTGCACCGGGAACTCTACCTGCTCCTCGTAAAACGGGAAAACAGGATGTGGACCCCGCAGGAGCAGCAGGATATCAAGTCGAATATGAAAGGGGTCATCGAAAGGCTCTGGCGCACCGGGGAGATCCTGTTCGACAAACCCGAAGTTTCCGCCGAACGCCGCAATGTCGTCCACTACCTCCGAAATATATTTCCTGAAGTCCTGCCGATGCTCGACAACCGCCTGCTTCAGGCATGGATGGAAATCGGGTTTGACTGCAGGAATCTTCCGGGACCCCGCAGCTACCCGCGCATCAGTTTCGGAAGCTGGGTCGGGGGGGACCGGGACGGTCACCCGCTCGTCAACGCCCGGGTCACCGAAGAGACGCTTGCCGACATGCGAAAGCATGCGATGGACCTCGTCCAGGGCCGGCTCAGGGAACTCGCATCGAGACTCAGCCTGTCCGAACGCCTGCAGGCTCCCTGCATACCCCTTGTACAACGCACGGAGCACCTTGCGGACAAGCTTGGAGAAAAAGGCCGCCGGGCTCTCTCGCGGAACCCTCATGAACCCTGGCGGCAGTTCCTGAACCTTGTCATTGCCGCGCTTCCCTCCGAACACTCCTTCTCCGGCGAGAACTTCCGCTATACGGGATCCGGGGAACTCCTCGAAGACCTGATACTGCTCCACGACTCCCTTTGTTCGGTCGGAGCGGAACAGATCGCGAAACTCGAAGTCGCCCCTGTCTACCGGATCGTGCAGACGTTCGGCTTCCACCTCGGAAAACTCGACATCCGCCAGAACAGCCGCTTCCACGAACTTGCGCTCTCCCAGCTCATGACGGCGGCCGGTCTCGACGGTATCGGATTCCTCGAATGGGGGGAAGCGGAAAAAAGGGCGTTCATCGACCTCGAACTTGAGTCGCCAAGACCGTTCACCCATCCCGACATGACTGCCGGTCCGGAAGCCGAGGCGGTCCTCGCCTGTTTCAGGGTCATCCTCGAGCACGGCAAACACTTCGGCCATGAAGGCATCGGATCCCTCATCGTCAGCATGACAAGGGAGGTTTCGGACCTTCTCACGGTCTACCTTTTCGCACGCGAGGTCGGCCTGATGCTCGAAACCGAAGCCGGTGCCGTCTGCATGCTTCCCGTGGTCCCTCTCTTCGAGACGATCGGCGATCTTGAAAGAAGCCCGGCAATCCTCGGCGAGTTCCTCCGGCATCCGGTCACCTCGCGAAGCCTCGATTACATGATGAAAAAAACAGGGAGTGCGCGAAAGGTACAGAAAGTGATGATCGGCTACAGCGACAGCAACAAGGACGGAGGGATCTTTACCAGCGCCTGGACGCTCTACCGCGCTCAGGAAGCCATGCTCGAAGCGGGCGACTCCTCCGCTGCCGACCTTCTTTTCTTCCACGGACGGGGAGGCAGCATCAGCCGGGGCGCCGGCCCGACACACCGTTTCGTCAAGGCGCAGCCTTTCGGTTCATTCAATGCCGGAATCTCCTTCACCGAGCAGGGGGAAACCATCGCCCAGAAATACGCGAACCGCATCAGCGCTGTCTACAACCTCGAACTTTTCATGGCAGGCGTCGCAGGCATCGCGATCCGTCAGAAACACTCGTCGAAAAAGCCACAACCGCTGCAGCCGCTGATGGACCTTCTTTCGGAGAAAAGCAACCGGGCATACCGCACGCTTGTGGAAGCGGAAGGGTTCCTTGATTTTTTCCGCGAGGCCACACCCATCGACATCATCGAATCCACGAGGATCGGCTCCCGCCCTTCCCGGCGAAGCGGGAAATCAACCCTCGAAGACCTGAGGGCAATCCCCTGGGTCTTCAGCTGGAACCAGGCGCGTTTCGCCCTTTCAGGCTGGTATGGCACAGGGTCGGCCCTTGAATACCTCCATGAAACCCGTCCTGATGCGTTCGAGGAACTTCGCCGTGATGGCTTTGCCTGGCCTCCGCTCCGCTCTGTCATCAGCAATGCCGACACGAGCGTTTCGGCCGCAGACCCTGCAATCATGCGCATCTATGCTTCGCTTGTCGCAGATGTGCCTGTCAGGGAGAGCATACTCGGCATGATCGAAACCGAATACCTCAAGACGAAAACCTTCATCGACATGCTCTTTGCGGAATCCCTCGAAAACCAGCGCCAGAGCGTGCAGCGCTTCGTCTCGCTGCGCCGGGAAGGGCTCGGCGTGCTCCACCTCCATCAGATAACGCTCCTGAAGGAATGGCGAGATCTGCTTGCACGCGGCATGAATGAACGGGCCGACGCCATGCTTCCGGAGCTTTTTCTCACGGTCAACGCCATCTCGGGAGCCTTGCGAACGACAGGATAGAAAAATACCGCATTGTCCTGGTGGTTGTAACGGAATTTTAGCGTATAATTATCAATTATCGCATCTCAAGGAAACCGTTACCCGCGCTGCCATGCTCACAAGACTCAACGCCGCCGCCATCATCGGTATCGACGCCATGAAGGTCGCCGTCGAAACCAACGTCTCCGGCGGCATCCCATCCTTCACGGTGGTCGGACTCCCCGACAACGCCATCAGGGAAAGCCGTGAAAGGATCCTGACCGCCATCAAAAACTCGGGATTCGAAGTACCGCCGAAAAAAATTACGGTGAACCTCGCTCCCGCCGACATCAAAAAGGAAGGAACCGCGTTCGACCTGCCGATAGCCATAGGCCTGCTCGGTTCGCTCCAGCTGCTGACGGGCAGGTTCGAAGGAACGCTGGTCATGGGAGAGCTCGCCCTCGACGGCTCGGTGAGAAGGATCAACGGTGCCCTCCCTGTTGGCATCATGGCCGGAAAGGAAGGGATCGGACGGCTCATCGTACCCGCTTCGAACGCGCCGGAAGCGGCGGTCGCCGTCTCCGCTTCCGGAACCGATGTTCAGGTCTACGGCGTCGGGAGCCTTAACGAAACCGTCGCGCTGCTCACCGGAACGGCCGCGCTTTCGCCGGTGACGGTGAATGTTGCGGAACTGTTCGACTGCGAACCGGAATACCCGGTCGATTTCGCCGACATCAAAGGGCAGGCCGCGGTCAAACGCGCCCTCGAAATCGCCGCTGCCGGTGGCCACAACCTCATCATGATCGGCCCGCCTGGCAGCGGAAAGACCATGCTCGCAAAGAGCCTGCCCGGCATCCTCCCGCCCCTCGGGTTCGATGAATCGCTCGAAACCACCAAAATCTACTCCGTGGCGAACCTGCTCGAAAAAGACAGGCCGCTCATGGTCACCCGCCCTTTCAGGAGTCCGCACCACACCACGAGCAACATTGCCCTTATCGGCGGCGGAGCAACGGCGAGGCCCGGCGAGGTGAGCCTCGCGCACAACGGCATCCTCTTCCTCGACGAGCTGCCCGAATTCACCCGAAACGCCCTCGAAGTCCTGCGTCAGCCGCTCGAAGACCGCGAAGTCACGGTCTCGAGAATATCGATGACCACGCGCTATCCCGCAGGCTTCATGCTGGTCGCCGCCATGAACCCGAGCCCGGCGGGCGCACTCAAGGACAGCGAGGGAAACCTCACCGCCTCGCCGCCCCAGATACAGCGGTATCTTTCGAAAATATCCGGCCCCCTGCTCGACCGCATCGACATCCACATCGACGTGCCCAAAGTCGAAAACCTCGAGCTTTTTTCCCAATCCGCCGCGGAAAGTTCGAAAATAATCCGGCAACGGGTAATCGGAGCGCGCAGGATCCAGAGCGAGCGCTTCGCTGCCGTCCCGTCCCCGAAAATCTACACCAACGCGCAGATGAACACCCGCCTCATCAGGACCTTCTGCAGGCTCGACAAGGAGAGCGAAGAAAAACTCATGGACGCCATGAACCGCCTGAACCTCTCGGCACGGGCGCACGACCGCATCCTCAAGGTCAGCCGTACCATCGCCGACCTCGACGGATCGGAACACATCCTCATGAAACACCTGGTCCAGGGCATCCAGTACCGCAACCTCGACCGCGACTTCTGGAGCTTCTGAGAGAAATACTATATTCACTCTTTGTTCATCGTTCGCGAGATCATACACACACAACCAAAACCGTACCGCCCTCGAAGGCAATTCTCCATGAAAACAGGAAAAAAACTCCACTACGGCCTGCTGCTGGCAGGCTCGCTGCTGGCAGCACCGGCAACGGGGTTTGCGGCTGAACAGCCGGAATCCGTCGAAATGCGCATCACCCGCCTCGAACAGGAACTGGCCGAACTCAAGGCATTGATGAAACTGAAATCCGAAACAGCACCGGCCAACGCACAGGCTCCGGTTACACCTGCTCCATCCCTTGCCGCACCGGCGCCGAAACAGGAGCCGCTCTCGGTTTCGCTCGGAGCGGGCGTCAAAGCGCAGCTTTACGGGTTCACACGCCTCGACGCCATCTGGGAAAGCGGCCAGATCTATCCCGGAAACATCGCCCTCTGGGCCCAGCCCCAGGGTATGGGGCGCAACGACGGCGAATGGAACCTCACGGCAGGCGCTTCAAGGCTCGGCGTCAATCTGGGTGGCCCTGACACGGAGAAACTGAAGATCTCCGGCAATATAGAAATCGACTTCACGGGTGGCGGCACCGAAAACAACCAGAATCCGAGGATGCGCCACGCATACCTGAAAGCGTTCTGGCCCGCTTCGGACTTCAGCATCGTTGCAGGCCAGACCTGGGATCTCGTCGCCGCGCAGATCCCCTTCACCGACGATCCGGCAATCATGTGGGGAGCGGGCAATATCGGCGGCCGCCATCCTCAGCTCCGCCTCACCAAGGGGTTCAAGACCGGCGAAAAGGGACGCATCGAGGTAGCCGTCGCCGCATCGAGAACGATCGGGGAAAAAAATACAATACCAACCACGACTGTCGTGACCGATCCAGGCAGGGATGCGGATATGCCGACCATCCAGGGGCGCATCGCCCTGAGCGGGCCGGTGCTCGTGGAGAGCAAACCGGCAACCATCGCCCTGTCGGGCCATTACGGACAGGAGCAGTGGGATACCGACACCGGCAACACTCACAAGACCCTCGACACCTGGTCGTGCAATCTTGAGCTTTCGCTGCCGATGAGCCCTCAGCTGACCCTGGCAGGAGAATACTTCACGGGCTCGAACCTCGACGAGTTCTGGGGAGGCATCGGACAGGGTGTGAATACAGGTAAGGTATCGGGCAAAATCACCAACATCTGGAATATCCGTTCGCATGGCGGATGGGCTGCCCTGAAGTATTTCGCGAGCCCTTCGACGACGTTCAGCATCGGAGCTGGAATCGATGACCCTGACGACAACGATCTCGCCGGCTACCCTGTATCACCAGGAATAGCAAGAACGATGAACCGCACCATCTTCGCGAACGTCATCAACCAGGTGACGCCGAACTTCATTCTCGGTTTCCAGCTCGGCGAATGGATAACGGATTACATGGGAGCACCGAGAAGCGAAGCCGTGAGGGCGCAGAGCTCGGTCACCTACAAATTCTGACCGCCTTCAGTCAGAAAGGACAGCTCCGGCACTGCCGGAGCTGACTTTTCTGATCTTTCCCTTTCCTCCATCTTCCCCGGGGCACCACGATGTATTGTCGTGAGAAGCCCCCCCTAATATATCACGATCTCCCCCGGCATCACCGCAAGCACCTTCACACCCGGCGATTCGAGAAGCATCCGGTAAAATCCTTCGAGAGAGCCGAACTCCGCCTGCGGCACAACCTCCTGCAGGAGCTTTTTTTTCAGGAGCGCGGAGAGAATGCCGGACAGAGCCTGTCCGTCCTGCTTCAGGAGGGATTCGATCCAGTTTTTTCGGGCCGGATAAAGCAGAATGCGGGGTGTCTTTGCCCTGTCGATGCCGCCGAGAGCCTGCGCTTCCTTCAGGGCATCGAACAGTCCGCCCGTCCTGTCGACAAGTCGAGCCTGTTTCGCGCTCTTTCCCGTCCATACCCGCCCGCCGGCAACCGAATCGACCTCGGCGATGCGCATCTTCCTCGACACGGCGACTTTCCGGATAAAATCGTCGTAAATGAAACCCGATGCCGCCACGAATTTCTCCATCGACTCCCGGTCGAATGCCCTGAAAGGAGTGTTGGCATCGGCGAACCTGCCTCTGGTGATGACATGGCGCTCAATGCCTGCGTTCTTCATCAGTCCGCCAATGTTCGGCTTGAGGGCAAAAACACCGATCGATCCGGTGACGGTAAGGGGCTGGGCGTAGATGGTTTTTCCCGCCAGGGCCGCCATGTATCCACCTGAAGCCGCAACGCCCGACATCGAAACCACAAGCGGTTTGCGGACCGCCGCAGAATCGAGCATTTCAAGCATTTCGGAAGAGGCGAGAGCATCCCCGCCCGGGCTGTCGATACGCAGGACTATCGATTTCACCGACGTTTCCTCGAGCGCGATATCAAGCGAGCTCCTGAGAGTGGCGACATCGGCATTCCTGTCGAACTCTTCCGTCATTTCACCCGATGAACGGACGATGGTGCCTGAAAGCGTCACCACGGCAATGCCTTCGCGGGTATCGGGTTTCATGGGCGAACTGAAATCCGATGCGTAGCGTTCGGCACCGACAATGGTCCTGTCGCCTGCCGAAGGCTCACTGCCCGTGCTTTTTCCCGACAGCTGCCTTTCGAGATTCCAGAACGAGGATATGGCGTCGACGAGACCGAGTTCCCTGGCTTTTTCCGGGGTCATCAGCGCTACACGGTCGATGATCGTCTCGAGAGAATCACGACTGATCTTCCTCCTTTTCGAGACATACGAGAGGTAATCTTCGTACGCTTCCGAAAGCAGGGTATTCACCTCCTCGAGAGACTCCCCGCTCGGACCGTTCCTGACGAACGGCTCGATGCCGCTCTTGTATTTTTTCCACTGGGCGGCCTGGAACCCCACGCCGATCTTTCCAAGCGTTCCGGCATAGAAAAGCATTTCGGCCTTGAGGCCGTCAAGCAGAAGGAACCCGCCCTTTTCAAGCACGATCCGGTCGCAGGCCGAGGCGAGCAGGTAGTCGCCGTCCTCCGGGGAACGCAGGAATGCCGTGACCTTCTTGCCCCGGGCACGAAGCCTTTCGACAGCGTCGCGGAGTTCCGCATTTTTGGCTGCGCCTGTCCTCAGTCCGTGAACATCGAGCAGGACCTCCCGGACTCGATTGTCGGATGCCGCATGATCGAAAATGAACAGCAGGTCCTGCATGGAAAGCGGTGGGCGAGAAGCGAGGAAAGGGGGAAGGCCGGTGTCGCGGCTGATTTCATCGATGGAACCCCCGAGAGGGACCTTGAGCACGAACTGGTCGGGCAGCCTCTGCGACGTACGGACAAGCAGAACAAGCACCACGGCAAGAACCATGGAAATAACGATCGTCGCAAGGCAGCCCGCACGAGGGCGACCCTTTCCGTTTTTCCTCATATCCGATCTCCTGTTTTCCGGGGTGTTATTCATAAAGCAGGCAGCTGACCCGATGCCCTGCAGTTCCTTCCAGCTCTTTCAGGAGCGGAACCCGCCTGCTGCACTCAGCGAACGCGAATGGACAACGGGGATGGAAACTGCATCCGGGAGGAATATCGAGCGGCCCCGGCTGGTCGCCGTTCAGAAGGATCCTCTCTTTTTTCATGCCCGGCTCGGGATTGGGAATGGCCGACAAGAGGGCTTTCGTATACGGATGTTTCGGGCTTGCGTAAAGATCGGCGCTGTCGGCGAGTTCCACGATTTTCCCGAGGTACATCACCGCCACCCTCCGGGAAATATGCTCCACGACCGAAAGGTCATGCGCGATGAAAAGATAGGTGAGGCCCAGGTCACGCTGCAGATCCTTGAGCAGATTGATGATCTGGGACTGGATCGAGACATCCAGCGCAGAAACAGGCTCGTCGCAGATGATGAATTCGGGATTCACCGAGAGCGCCCTTGCGATACCGAGCCTCTGGCGCTGCCCTCCTGAAAATTCGTGGGGATAGCGGTTGCTGTACTCCCTGCCGAGGCCTACAAGCGCGAGCAGTTCATCGATACGCTTGCGGGCGGCCTTGCCGCGTGCGATGCCGTGAACAGAGAGAACCTCGCCGAGCATCTCGGTGACCGTCAGGCGCGGATTCAGCGACCCGTAGGGGTCCTGGAAAATCATCTGCATCTCCTTGCGCAGAGTCCGGAAAGCGCGGTGGCCGAGCGTGGTGATCTCCTTCCCCCCGAATGCGATCGAACCGGAAACCTTCGGGCTGCCGAGACGGATAATGGCTCTGCCGAGCGTGGTCTTTCCGCATCCCGACTCACCGACCAGACCGAGCGTCTCTCCCTTGATCACCTCGAAGGTTACGCCGTTGACGACCCTTATCGGAAGGGGCTTTCCGAGGCCTCCCTGCCTTTTCTGTGAAAATTCCACCCGTAAATCCCGGACCGAAAGTAACGGTGTCTGATCGCCCATAGCTGCCTGAATGCTGTTTATCGTATTTTTATTATTATACTAAAAGCATCGTGAATCTGCCATACAAAACCCGTCGCTCAAGTCTGTCATTTTGCCTTTGCCGAACGAACATTCACATACCGGAACGCTTTTTGTCGTTGCAACGCCTCTCGGCAACCTTGAAGACATTACCCTGAGAGCAATCAGAACCCTTCGGGAAACTGGGGCAATCGCATGCGAAGATACCCGAAGGGCATCGATTCTCCTCCGGCATCTCGACATTCAGCAGAAAAGACTTGTCAGCTACCACAGCTTCAACGAACCGAAAGCCGTCCGCCAGATCATCGGGCTGCTCGAAGAGGGTACTGACGTTTCGCTCATAACCGATGCGGGCACCCCCGTCATCAGCGACCCGGGCTACACCATCCTGCAGGCTGTCCGCGAAAGCGGCATGACGGTCATACCCGTTCCCGGCCCCAGTGCCCTCACTGCGGCGCTCTCGGCATGCCCCCTTCCCGTCAGCAGTTTCTTCTTCGCCGGCTTCCTGCCGCATAAAAAAGGGCGCAGGAGCCGCATCGACTTTCTCTGTTCGCTTCAGTCATCCATTGTCCTTTACGAATCTCCCTTCAGGATCATGCAGCTCCTCGACGAAATTGAGGAGCGACTGCCGCAGGCCCAGGTATTCATCGCGAGGGAAATGACGAAAATCCACGAGGAATATGTCGCAGGCACCATCGCAGAAATCAGGGAACACCTTGCGGCAGGAAAGACAAGGGGCGAATTCGTGGTCGTCCTGCACCCTGCCGGAAAAAAAGCAATCCAACCGGAACATCATCATGCAGATCATCACTGAGCCCAGGGAAATGCAGGCCATTTCCGAAAAACTGCGCCTGAACCGCCAGCTCATCGGGGTCGTCATGACCATGGGGGCGCTGCACGAAGGGCATCTGAGCCTCGTCAGACTCGCCCGGGAAACCGCGGGAATCGTTATCCTCACCCTGTTCGTGAACCCCAGGCAGTTCGGGGCGAACGAAGACCTTCACCGCTATCCCCGGCCGTTCGAGCAGGATATCGCTCTGGCGAAAGCCGCCGGAGTCGACTACCTCTTCGCACCTGAAGCATCGGGCATCTATCCGGAAACCTTCCAGACCTCTCTTGTCTGCGGAACCCTCGCCGACAAGTTCGAAGGAGCCCTCAGGCAAGGCCATTTCAACGGTGTCGCAACCGTCGTCGCCAAGTTATTGAACATCACGAAACCGCATATCGCGGTATTCGGCGAAAAGGATGCGCAGCAGCTCGCAATCATCCGCAGGCTCGTCGCGGACCTGAACATCGACGTCACGATCGTCGGGGCGCCGATCGTGAGGGAGGAAAACGGTCTTGCGGTCAGTTCCCGCAATATCTACCTCACGAGCGGCGAGCGCAGCAATGCGTCCATACTCTGCCAGGGGCTTCAGCATGCCGGAACGTGCATCGCCCTCAACCGCAGGGACCTCTCGGCAATCGCTGCGGAAGTGGATGCGATGGTGCGGTCGGTGCAAGGCTTCATACCCGATTACGTGAGCTTCGTCGACGAGGAGACGTTCGAACCGGCAGATAACGCGGAACAAGGCAGGGAATACCGCATGATCATGGCAGTCAGGGCAGGTTCGGTCCGGCTCCTCGACAATGCGAAATTCCTTTGCCGCTGACATGAAGGATGCCGGTTCGGATTGGCATTACAATACTTTTTTGTTTTATATTACGTTTCACTTTTATTTGACGCGTATTCGTTCAGAGTGAGCATCCTGCCAGGCAGGAAACCGGGAAAAAGCGAAGGAAGGAGCGGTTGGCCATACAGGCATGTCATTGAATTTGAAGGCTTTGCATAGTTCTGTGCAAACCGGGCGAAGCGGTCCGGAAAAGGTCTGCAGCCACTATTTTTATCACTAACAGCAAAGGATTTCCATGATTATCAACAAAGAAATTGATCTTGGCCAGGGAAAAGTAATCTCGATCGAGACCGGCAGGATGGCAAAACAGGCCGACGGCGCCGTCGTTGTCCGCCTCGGCGACACGATGGTTATCGCCACGGTCGTCTCGAACAAAAAAGCGCCTCCCCCCAACCAGGATTTCTTCCCGCTGCAGGTCGAATACCGTGAAAAATATTCAGCCGCAGGCAAGTTTCCCGGCGGCTTCTTCAAACGCGAAACCCGTCCTTCGGAAAAGGAAATCCTCTCTTCGAGACTTATCGACCGTGCTCTGAGGCCTCTCTTCCCGGACGGCTACTACTATGAAACCCAGGTTATCGTCACCGTCATCTCTTCGGACCAGATCAACGATGCCGACGTCCTCGGCGGCCTTGCCGCATCGGCAGCCATCATGGTCTCGGACATACCGTTCCCGAACCCGATGTCCGAAGTGAGGGTCGGCAGGATCAACGGCTGCTTCATCGTCAACCCCGATACGAACGAGCTTGCCGGCAGCGACCTCGATATCTGCATCGGCGGTACCGCCGATACGATCTGTATGCTCGAAGGCGAAATGAAGGAAATTTCCGAAGCCGAGATGGTCGAAGCCATCAAGTTCGGCCATGACGCCATCCGCAGACTCTGCGCCCTGCAGACCGAACTTGCGGCAGAAGTCGGCAAGCCCCGGCGTCCGTTCGCACCGCTGCAGATCCCTGCAGAACTCGTCGAGACGATCAGGGCGGCATGCGAAGCGCGCCTGAAGGAGCTCGCCTACACACCGCTCAAAAAAGAGGAAAGAGCGGACCGGACCGCATCGATCTACAAAGAAACCGTCCAGTCGGTCATTGAGCATTTCAAGGCGAAGATCACCGCAGACGACATCACCGCCGATCCCACAAAATCGCTTTTCCTGAACGAACATATCATCGAAGAGCAGATCCACGCCATCGAAAAGAAAGTCATGCGCCACATGATCCTCGATGACTCGAAGAGGCTCGACGGCAGAAAGCTCGACGAAGTCCGTCCCATCACCATCGATCTCGGCATCATACCGAGGGCCCACGGCTCTGCGCTGTTCACCAGGGGAGAAACCCAGGCGCTGGTCACCATCACCCTCGGAACGAAAAAAGACGCTCAGTCGGTCGACACCCTGACGAACAGTGCCGACAAGCGCTTCATGCTCCACTACAACTTCCCGCCCTTCTCGGTAGGCGAGACCGGCAGGATCGGCAGCACCGGCAGGCGCGAAATCGGCCACGGCAACCTTGCCGAGCGGGCCATCAGGATGGTGGCGCCGTCCGACCAGGAATTTCCCTACACGATCCGCATCGTCTCCGACATCCTCGAATCGAACGGTTCGTCCTCGATGGCTTCGGTATGCGGCGGCACCCTTGCGCTCATGGACGGCGGCGTCCCTATCCGCAAGCCGGTTTCCGGCATCGCCATGGGTCTCATCAAGGAAGACCACTCCTATGCCGTGCTCTCCGACATCCTCGGTAACGAGGACCATCTCGGCGACATGGACTTCAAGGTCACCGGCACAAGGGATGGCATCACGGCCTGCCAGATGGACATCAAGATCGACGGCCTCGATTACCATATCCTCGAAACAGCCCTCGAGCAGGCCCGCAGGGGACGCCTCCACATTCTCGACAAAATGGAGGAAGCCATCCCGGAAACCCGCGAAGAGCTTGCCCAATTCGCTCCGAGGATGACCACCATCCAGATCCCGGTCGAAGCGATCGGCCTCATCATCGGCAAGGGCGGCGAAACCATCCGCAGCATCACCGAGGAAACGGGCGCCGAAATCAATATCGAGGATGACGGCACCGTCACCATCGCCTGCTCGAGCAACGATGGCACCCATGCCGCACTCAATGCCATAAGGACCCTTCTTGCAAAACCCGAAATCGGCACAACCTACCTCGGCAAGGTCCGCGACATCCGCGACGAGCTCGGCGCGTTCGTGGAATTCCTCCCCAAGACCGACGGACTGGTGCATATTTCGGAAATCTCGAAGGAACGGATCGCCAAAGTCAGCGACAAGCTTAAAATCGGCGACAGGGTCAGGGTCAAGCTGATCGATGTCCGCAAGGACCCCAGGACGGGGAAAACCCGTTTCGCTCTTTCGATGAAAGCGGTGGAAAATGAACAGGAGCCTGCTGCCGAGACCGGGCAGGGCTCCGAAGCATAGAAACGGAACGAATGGCAAAAAAAGCAGTGCGTTGAATTCATGCGCTGCTTTTTTTATTTCGTCCGCACGGGGATTCCCCGGCATCCAGGCTGAACGCTCCCGCCTTTTCACGTTCGCGGGGCCTCGCCTGTAAAGATTTTTTGCAAGAAAGGATCATCATGAAATACGATTTTTCAGCAATAGAGAAAAAATGGCAGGCATTCTGGGAAAAGAACGAAACGTTCAAATCCTCCGAAAGCCAGGAGAAACCGAAATATTACGTACTCGACATGTTTCCCTACCCGAGCGGCTCGGGACTCCATGTCGGACATCTTGAAGGCTATACGGCATCGGATATCGTCGCGCGCTACAGGAGGAGTTGCGGATTCAACGTTCTGCACCCCATGGGCTGGGACGCATTCGGCCTCCCCGCGGAACAGTTTGCCATCAAGACAGGCACCCATCCGCGATTCACCACCGAAAACAACATCCGGAGCTTCAGGGATACGCTCAGGGCGATGGGTTTTTCCTACGACTGGTCGCGCGAGATCAACACGACCGACCCTGAGTATTTCAAATGGACCCAGTGGATATTCCTGAAGCTGTACGAAATGGGTCTCGCCTACATGTCGGATGTCGACGTCAACTGGTGTGAAGAACTCAAGACCGTGCTCGCAAACGAGGAGGTTGAAGAGAAAATCGCAGACGGCCTTACCGTGGTCCGCAGGCCGCTCCGCCAGTGGGTGCTGAAAATCACGGCATACGCCGAACGCCTGCTTGCCGATCTCGACGAGCTCGAATGGCCTGAAAACGTCAAGATGATGCAGCGCAACTGGATCGGAAAGTCTGAAGGCGTCGAAATCGATTTCGAGCTCCGTTGCCACAAGACGAAACTCAAAGTGTACACGACCCGGCCCGATACCCTTTTCGGGGCGACCTACCTCGTCATTTCTCCCGAGCATCCGCTTGCTGAAAAACTGGCCACGGCACCTCAGCTCGTGGAAGTGAAAAACTATATCCGGCAGGCCAAACTGAAAACCGAGCTGGAGCGCACCGGCCTGCAGAAAGAGAAGACGGGCGTTTTCACCGGATCGTACGCACTCAACCCGGCAACGAACCAGCCTCTGCCGGTCTGGATATCGGATTTCGTGCTGACCAGTTACGGGACGGGCGCCATCATGTCGGTACCGGCCCATGACGGCAGGGACTGGGAATTCGCCAGGAAGTTCGGCCTGCCGATCATCGAAGTGATCAGAAGTCCGCATGACGTGCAGGAAGCGGTTTTCGAGGGAAAAGAGAGCGTCTGTGTCAATTCATCGAACGATGATCTGTCGCTCGACGGCCTTGGCTTCGAAGAATCGTTCGACCGCATGGCCACATGGCTCGAAACAAGAAAGGTCGGAACACGCAAGGTCAACTACAAGCTCAGGGACTGGATTTTCAGCCGCCAGCGATACTGGGGCGAACCTATTCCCATCAAACATTATGCCGACGGGTCGCTCGGCACGGAAACCGATCTTCCGCTCCTCCTTCCGGAGGTCGAGGCCTACCATCCGACCGTAACAGGTGAATCGCCTCTGGCCAACATACCGAATTGGCTCAACGGGAACGACGGACATGGGGAGTTCCGCAGGGAAACCAACACCATGCCCCAATGGGCGGGCAGCTGCTGGTACTATCTCCGGTTCATCGATCCACGCAACGGCGAAAAATTGATCGACCCCGAAAAAGAGCGCTACTGGATGAACGTGGACCTCTATATCGGCGGGGCAGAGCACGCCGTACTGCACCTGCTCTATTCGCGTTTCTGGCACAAGGTGCTTTACGACATTGGAGTCGTGAGCTCGAAAGAACCTTTCAGGAAGCTCTTCAACCAGGGCATGATCCTCGGCGAGGACAACGAGAAAATGTCGAAGTCCCGCGGAAACGTCATTCCCGCCGACCACGTCCTCCAGCGTTACGGCGCCGACGCAATGCGTCTTTACGAAATGTTCCTCGGCCCCCTCGAACAGGTCAAGCCATGGAACACCAACGGAATCGAAGGCGTCAGCCGCTTCCTCACGAAAGTCTGGAAACTGGTCTGGCCGGAAGGCAGCGATACCGGAGACCAGCCGCTCCTG
Organism: Chlorobiaceae bacterium; assembly: GCA_013335405.1. Classification (GTDB taxonomy): domain Bacteria; phylum Bacteroidota; class Chlorobiia; order Chlorobiales; family Chlorobiaceae; genus Chlorobium. Next base: position 25,102 of record JAAXVR010000018.1, on the reverse strand, counting down.
CCTGCCGGGGATGAGCTGCCGGAAGTGCTTCTGCGACGCATGCACAAGACGATAAAAAAGGTGGGTGAGGACACGGAAAACCTGAAGTTCAACACCGCCATTTCCGAAATGATGATTTTCGTCAACGAACTTCAGAAAGCCGGATGCCGGAACCGTTCCGCCATCGAAACGCTGCTCCTGCTGCTCGCCCCTTACGCCCCGCACATCGCCGAGGAACTGTGGGAAGCGATCGGCAACAGGTCGTCAATCAGCACGCATCCTTTCCCGGTTTTCAGTCCGGAACTGGCCGAAGACAGCATCGTGACGATCGCCGTACAGGTGAACGGCAAACTCCGCGGCACATTCACCGCACCGGCAGGAACGAAAAAAGAGGAGCTTATTGCCGGGGCGAAAGCGGTGGAATCGGTCGCGAAATTCCTCGAAGGAATGACGATCGTTCGTGAAATCGCCATAGAAGGCAAGCTCGTCAATTTTGCCGTCAGGGAAAACATGGCCTGAACAGGAAGAAGTTAGTATCCAGATCCGTCACGATTATTGACAAGTAAAATTTTTTATGTAAAATACATTCTCGAGTTTTACAAACTCGCCGTCCCGGTATGGAATTCTCCTTGTCATCCGGATCTTCCCGTTTTTTTCTCATACCTCGCGAGGGGGCACACGTTCTCTTTTTTAACATAAAAACCATGGTACATCAATGGCTACAGACGAAAAAACCAGCAAAGAGCAAAACGGTTCGATCAGCTCGGTATTGACTGAAAAACGGAAATTCCCGCCTTTGGCCGAGTTTTCGAAAAACGCCCACATTTCCTCGATGGAGGAGTACGAAAAACTCTATGCAGCTGCTGCTGCAGACCCTGACAAGTACTGGGGCGACCTTGCCGAAAAGTTTCACTGGTTCAAAAAGTGGGATACCGTCCTTGAGTGGAATGCCCCTTACGCCAAATGGTTCTCGGGCGGCAAGACCAATATCTGCTACAATGCCGTTGATGTCCATGCAAACAGCTGGAGAAAGAACAAAGCCGCCATCATCTGGGAAGGCGAGGAAGGCCACCAGCGCGTCATCACCTACGGCGAACTGCACCGCCAGGTCAGCAAATTCGCCAATGTCCTGAAAATCGCGGGCATCAGGCCCGGCGACAGGGTTGCCATCTACATGGGCATGGTGCCGGAGCTTATCATCGCGGTCCTTGCCTGCGCCCGTGTCGGTGCCGTCCATAACGTCATCTTCGCCGGCTTCTCCGCACACGCCATCAGCGAACGAGTCAACGACTCCCGCGCCAAGATGGTCATCTGCGCCGACGGAACGAGACGTCGCGGCAGCAGCATCAACCTGAAGAACATCGTCGACGAAGCAATCATCACCACACCATCGGTACGCAGCGTCATCGTGCTCAAAGTCACCGGCGAAACCGTCCACATGCACGACGGCATGGACCACTGGTGGCACGACCTCATGGGCCTTGCCATGGATGAATGCGATCCGGCCGAACTCGAAGCGGAACATCCGCTCTTCGTGCTCTACACCAGCGGGTCGACCGGAAAGCCGAAGGGTATCCTGCACACGACAGCCGGTTACATGGTCCATGCGGCCAACTCCTTCAAATACGTTTTCGACATCAAGGATGAGGACATCTACTTCTGCACGGCAGACGTGGGCTGGATCACCGGACACACCTACATGGCCTACGGACCCCTGCTCAACGGTGCTACCATCCTCATGTACGAAGGCGCCCCGAACTACCCGCAGTGGGACAGGTTCTGGGATATCATCAACCGCCACAAGGTCACCATACTCTATACCGCACCGACCGCCATCCGCGCCTTCATCCGTGCCGGAAACGAATGGGTCACCAAGCACAATCTCAACTCGCTCCGTCTGCTCGGAACCGTCGGCGAACCGATCAATCCCGAAGCATGGATGTGGTACCACCGCGTCGTCGGACAGGAAAGATGTCCGATCGTCGATACCTGGTGGCAGACCGAAACCGGCGGCATCATGGTTTCACCGCTTCCCGGCGCAACCCCGACGAAGCCCGGCACGGCTACCCGTCCGCTCCCCGGCATCATGGTCGATGTCGTCCGCAAGAACGGCGAACCCTGCGAAGCCAACGAAGGCGGCTATCTCGTCATCAAGAAGCCCTGGCCCTCCATGCTCCGCACCATTTACGGCGACAACGAGAGGTATGAAAAAACCTACTGGTCCGAGTTCAAGGAGATGTATTTCACCGGTGACGGCGCTCGCAAGGACGAAGACGGCTACATCTGGATCATGGGCCGCGTCGATGACGTCGTGAACGTTTCCGGACACCGTCTCGGCACCAGCGAAGTCGAAAGCGCCCTCGTCTCCTATGAAGCCGTCGCCGAAGCCGCTGTCGTCAGCCGTCCCGACGATATCAAGGGCAACGCACTCGTCGCCTTCGTGACCCTCAAGGATGAATATGTCGGCGATATGAATCTCCGCGAGGCATTGCGCAACCATGTTGCCAAGGAGATCGGCCCGATTGCCAAACCTGACGAAATCAGGTGGGCGAAAGGTCTGCCGAAAACACGCAGCGGAAAAATCATGCGCCGCCTGCTCCGCGAACTGGCAACAAGCAACGAAGTCAAGGGTGACGTCACGACCCTCGAGGATTTCGGCGTGCTTGAAAACCTCCGCGACCAGGAAGACGATTGAGACCCTGACGCAGGGAACTCCATACTATCATCGCAAAGCGCAGGGAACCCTGCGCTTTGCTTTTTTCTCCCCCTCCCTCCTGTTTTCTTCACATTCACACGAAAGATTCCGGGACAAACAACGTCGAAACAGGTATGAAGGCAAATAGCAACATGTTTTTTCACCATACAATAACACGCAAAGCGACAACAACGTAATGAACAAGGCGTATCTGAAATCCTGGGCAACACCTCTCGCAGCTTCATCATTCATCATCCTCGCCGTAACCGGTATCCTGATGTTCTTCAAGATCGAAACAGGCCTCATAAAACCATTTCATGAATGGCTGAGCTGGGCCATGGTTGCAGGCGTCATCCTCCATACCATCGCCAACTGGAAACAGTTCACCGGCTACTTCTCGAGAAAACCCGCACTCGCGATTATCGGTATCGGAGTGATCGTGACACTCTTCTCCGTATTCACGCCCACAAAGCAGGAACAGAACCCCCGCATGAAGATGACCAGGGCGATCATCTCTTCGAAACTCGAAACCGTAGCTGAGCTGGCGGGAAGCAACGGTGCGGATATGAGTGCAAAACTCCAGCAGAAAGGCATCGCCGTCAGTGACGGAAACATGACCATACGACAGATAGCGGCTTCGAACGGAAAAAACGAAATGGCGGTGCTCGCCGTCATCTTCCAGTGATACCATGAAACACAAAGCGATCACAGCGGCGCTGTTCTGCAGCGCCATCGCCCTGGCTGCAGGGCTGAAAATAACCGGGGATGAAACCCGGGAGTCCACCGGTTTCGAGGTTCGTGAAACCGGAACACCCACCGCACCACTGGGCGCAAATACATCGATCGGGTACATCCTCTCGACGGTTTCAGCCGATTTCGCGCTTCCCGGCCGTCCGATTTCCGTCTGAGAAGCAGGCTCAATCAGGACAGCCGTTCCCGTGAAGGCACGGGGAACCGGCCTGGTATGCAGAAATAATCGACAGAGGCGCCCGTCAGTTCAGGCGCCAGATCGTGAAATTCAGGAAAGAGGCGAAACTTACCCAGAGGATATAGGGAATCAGGAGATAGCCTGCAACCGGTGTGACCTTCCTGAATTTCACGATCGTCAGGAGAATGGCCAGCCAGAGCACGACAATGACGACAAGCGCGCCGCCCGGCGAATGCAGGCCGAAAAACACCGCTGACCATGCGAGGTTCAGCACCAGTTGCACTGCGAATACCGCATAGGCAGCAATCTTCCCGCCTTCCTTTTCGGAAACCAGGTAAAGCGCTGTGCCCATCAGGAGGAAAAGCAGGGTCCAGGCCGGCGGAAACAGCCAGTCAGGTGGGTTCCATGAGGGTTTACGGAGAATTTCGTAGTACCACTCCGACCCGGGCAGGGGGGTAAACATGCTCCCCGCAAATGCAAAAACAAAACAGATGCCGATACACGCCGCAAGTTTCAGGTAATTGATTTTCATTTTTTTTCATTTTCTCAGTTATTCAGATCACTTTCTTCCCAAATCCCAGGCCGCCAGTTCCAGTATGCCGCTCCTGAAGGAGCTGTAACCCATACAATAATTATGCTCCTGTACCCGGGGTTTCACCCCGCGCTACCAACATGTCGCCCCTACGGGGCTGTGAAACCCTAATTTATTCTGCCCATCCATCCAGGGGCTGACACCCCTGGCTACCGATATGCCGCCCCTCCGGGGCTTCCCACTTCCCACTTCCCACTTCCCAACCCCCCCGGACCGCAGATAATTCCCCCTCACGGAAACAATCCTCTGCCCCCCCTTACCCGCAAAATGTTATATTTACCGGCGACATTGACAATCACCATCCCCTGGAAAACCATGGAAACAGCAGGCCCTGAACTGCAGACCGCCATCAGTGCAGCGAGGGCTGCAGGCGCAATCATGCTGGAATACTTCGGCAAGCTCCGGGACATTGAAATCAGGGCAAAAGAGTCCAAGGATTTCGTGACCGGGGTAGACAAGGCCTGCGAAGACGCCATCGTGAAAACCGTTTCTGAAAACTTTCCCATGGACAGCATGTTCTGCGAAGAAGGCACGATCGTAAAGGGCTCTTCCGGCAGGACCTGGATCGTGGATCCCCTCGACGGTACGCTGAACTTCATCCATTCGTTCCCGGTGTTTTCCGTAAGCATCGCCCTTCAGGGGGAAAACGGCGATCTCCTCGCCGGAGTGGTCTACCAGCCATTGCTTCAAGAGCTCTTCACCGCCGAAAAAGGGAGAGGCGCCGCACTCAACGGTGAAAAAATCCGGGTTTCAGACAGAAGCGACAGGGAAAGTTTTCTCATCGGCACAGGACTGCCTTTCAGGGAATACCACTACCTCGATTCCTACGTCGGCATGCTCAGGGAGGTCATTCATGATTCGGCCGGAATCCGGAGGGCGGGTTCGGCGGCAATCGACCTTGCCTATACGGCCTGCGGGCGCTTTGACGGTTTCTGGGAATACAGACTTTTTCCCTGGGATTTCGCGGCTGGAGTGCTGCTGATCAGGGAAGCCGGGGGAACGGTCACGGACTTCACGGGAGACAGCGACGTTTTCAAACGCTGCAGCATTATCGCCGGAAACGGTACGACCCATCCCTTTCTCCTTGATAAAGCGTCACTCCATTTCGGCTGAACGGTGAAGGAAGAGGCGAGCCGAAAGCCGATGGTGCCATGAAAAACAGGATCAGGCATGGCCTCCGGATACAACCGATTCACAACGATTTTCATCTATATTTGAACGAAGAATCATTCTTTCTTATCTTGTACGATTTTTAATCCCGTTACTGTATTCATTTCCCGCACGGACCGCCCGGGCAGGAGCAACGATCATACTATGCTCATTCTTCAGCGCACACTCAAACATGAAGTTTCTCTCCGTGGAAAAGGTCTTCATACCGGACAGGAATGCATCATTACCTTCAAACCTGCTCCTGCGAATTATGGGTACCGTTTCGTCAGAACCGATATTGAAAACAGCCCTGAAATTCCCGCACTCATCGACAATGTCGTTGATGTCCTGAGAGGCACGAACATCGGCCTCGGCGAGGTGAAGGTCCATACCACCGAACATGTCCTTGCCGCACTCTACGGCCTGGAAATCGACAACTGCCGCATCGAGCTGAGCGGACCCGAGCCACCGGTCATGGACGGCAGCTCGCATCCCTTCGCCGAGGCACTCCAGAGCGTCGGGTTCGCGGAACAGGACGAACCGAAAAACTGGCTTGTCATCGATGAAACCATCGAATACCACGATGCGGTGAACTCGGTTGATATTGTCGCCCTTCCGCTCGACAACTTCAGGGTGACCGTCATGGTCGATTACAAAAATCCTGCCCTCGGCTCACAGCACTCGGGGCTTTTCGACCTCCAGAACGATTTCGTAAAGGAATTTTCACCATCGAGGACCTTCTGCTTCCTCAGTGAAGTGGAGCACCTCGCCAGCCAGGGAATCATCAAAGGCGGGGACCTGGAAAACGCAGTCGTTATCATAGACAAATCCCTCGATCAGGGAGAAATCAGTGCCCTGTGCGAAAAACTCGGCATCGGGAGCGAAAATCTCACGCTCGGCAAGAACGGCATCCTCAACAACAGAAAACTCCGCTTCAAGAACGAGCCGGCCCGGCATAAACTTCTCGACCTTCTGGGCGACCTTGCGCTCCTGGGCATGCCTGTCAAAGCGATGGTCCTTGCCGCAAGACCCGGCCATGCCTCAAACGTGGAATTCGTCAGGCAGCTGAAGAAATACGCCGACCGCAACAAACTCGCGAGACAGTACCAGCACGAAAAAAAGGCCGGGGTAATCTTCGACATCAACGCGATACAGAGCATCCTCCCGCACCGCTACCCTTTCCTCCTGATCGACAAGATCGTGGAGTTCAAACTGGACGAAAAGATCGTCTCGATCAAGAACGTCACCATGAACGAGCCTTTTTTCCAGGGGCATTTTCCGGGAAACCCCATCATGCCGGGAGTGCTTATCCTTGAAGCGATGGCACAGACAGGCGGCATCATGATGCTGAACGGCAACGACAATATCAGGGACAGCGTCGTGCTTTTCATGGGTATCGACAAGGCCCGTTTCCGCAAACCTGTACTTCCCGGCGATACGCTGGTGATCGAAGCCACGATGACCAACAAACGCAGGAGCGTCTGCCAGTTCGACGCCAAAGCATATGTCAGGGGAGAACTGGTCTGTGAAGCCTCCCTCATGGCTACGGTGGTACCGAAAACCTCCTGAGCAACCATGGGCAACCACGCAATCGTCCACTGACCGGCAAAACACCGGCGACCGGACGGTTGCGAAATCCCTGTCCACAAGTTGTCAACATTTCGGCTCCCCTTCCATTAAACTCTGTTAAACAGAGTATCTTCCCTTTTTATAATACGTTATACAACTTTTTCATGAACTGCTGATGAGTTCATGAAAAGTTATCAATATCCGGATGGGGATAAATCCGGCATCCGGTTGAAATGAAAGCAGATAAGATTTCCTGATGAAATAATGCGAATAGAAACGTAGTGCGGTGGATCAGGGCTTGTAATCCTCTCCCTTGTGGATTTTCCAGAACCTCATGCAATAGAGCAGGAAAGAGTAGAACAGGGTGATGGTGGAAAGGTAGAGGAAAATTTCCTTGACCGGGTAACGGGTAAAGAGCGGTATGGGCCAGACCATGACAATAAACATCATCGAAACGAAACCTACTGCCCATTTGCCTGGCCAGAGGGAGGTCGTCACGACAGAGTGCTTCATCCTGACATATGCAGCGCCGGCAAAAATCAGAACGTCTCTGAAGACTGCGAAAATTACGAACCAGAGCGGAAGCTGCCCCACCCAGAAAAAATAAACCGCAACACTTGCAAGGCAGAGTTTGTCTGCAAGGGGATCGAGTATTTTACCCATCTCCGACACATCGTTGGTCCATCTGGCGGCTCGGCCGTCGAACCAGTCGCTCAGCACGGCAACGATCATGATGACGATGGCAATGGTAAGGTGCCCCGTATGGAAAAAATAGAGGAACCAGGGTATCAGCAGTATCCTCAGGAAACTGAGAAAATTCGGCAGATTGATTATACGGCCTTCCACGTCTGTTCTTGTTAAGAATTCAGTCAGAAAAACTATTGCACAACAATCCTGTGTTCCCGAAGGGAAGCGCTCTCCCTCAACGGATGACCATGTGGGGAGAGTCCCGAACGAAGCTGGACCAGCCGCCCTTTCCCGATCGAGCCCCGTTCCCCGCCCGGGAAAGGGAATCCGGGTTGCCCGCCCTCGAAAGATCGCACAGGGCGATACCGAGGGCATCGGTGATATCATAGGGTTCCGGAGGCGTTTCGAATCCCAGCATTCTTGTTACCATGAACGATACCTGCTCTTTTGTCGCCGAACCCCTGCCGGTCATGGCAAGCTTTACTTCACGTGGCGCATATTCGTGCAGTTCGAGGCCCCTGTTCATCGCAAGAGCGATCACCGCCCCGCGGACCTGGCCCAGTTTGAGGGCCGACTGCACGTTCCTGCAGAGAAAAACCGTTTCGAGCACCGCCCTTTGCGGCCTGTATGCCTCGATAATTTTGTCGAGTTCCCGGTAGATCCGCCCGATGCGCTCCGCATGGCTCTGGACCGGCTGAAGCCTTATGACTCCGCAGGCAAGCGATGTCAACGCTCCGCCGCTGCTTCTGACGACACCGTACCCGGTGTTCAGGCTTCCGGGATCGATCCCGAGCACGACCATCGGCCTAATCGTTTAAGCTGTTCATGGCGCTTTCGCTGATCTCCATGTTGCTGTAGACAACCTGAACGTCATCGTTGCTCTCGAGGGCATCGATCAGCTTGATGACTTTCCGGGCATCTTCGGCTTCGAGCTCGATATAGTTTTCCGGTATGAAATCGATTCTGGCATTCTCGAAGGCGATTGCAGAGCTTTCGAGATTCTTTTTGACGCTTTCGAGATCCCTGACGTCGCAGATCACGGTGAAGTAGTGTTCGTCGTCACTGTCCAGGTCCTCGAGACCGGCATCCAGCAGAAGCTCCATCAGCCCTTCCTCGCTTGCGGCGCCCTTCGGCACGTCCACGCTCCCCTTGCGCTGGAACATCCAGCTCACGCTGCCGCTTTCGCCGAGAGAACCGTTGTTGCGGCTCATGATGTGGCGCATGTCGGCAACGGTCCGGTTGCGGTTGTCCGTAGCGGTTTCGACGATCAGCGCTATGCCTGCCGGGCCGTACCCTTCGTAGGTGATCTCGTCGTACGTGACGCCGTCGAGTTCTCCGGTACCTTTCTTTATTGCCCGCTGGATGTTGTCCATGGGCATGGAATTCGACCGCGCCGTATCGATGGCGAGGCGAAGCCGGGGATTGCCCGACGGATCGCCGCCGCCCATTTTTGCTGCAATCGTGATCTCCTTGACCAGTTTGGTGAACAGATTGCCCCTTTTCTGGTCGGTGGCCGCCTTTTTCCTTTTAATGGTGGCCCATTTACTATGTCCTGACATGATGAAAAACCGCTGATTAATGTGACGCCCCGAAAGCCCGTCTATGATAATAGATTTATTTTCTTTAAATAAATCAAATCTGACAGGTAAAGTTAATAACAAGAGGAAATAATGACAAACGTATTGACAGCCTATCAGGGGGAGCCCGGGGCTTACAGCGAAATAGCCGCTCTCAGGATCGGGGAACCGAAGCCGTTCGGTTCGTTCGAAGAGGTTTTTGCCGCTGTCGAAAGCCGCGAGGCCGATTATGCCGTCATTCCCATTGAAAATTCTCTTGGAGGGAGCATCCATCAGAATTACGACCTGCTCCTCCAGCACCCGGTCGCGATCGTTGCGGAAACCCTCGTGAAAGTGGAGCACTGCCTTCTCGGCCTGCATGGCGCATCGACGGAAAAAGCCGAAAAGGTGCTCTCCCACCCGCAGGCTCTCTCCCAGTGCCGCAATTTTTTCGCCACCCACCGGTGGCTCACGGCTGAAGCGGCCTACGACACCGCAGGCAGCGCCAAAATGATAGCGGCCGCAAACAATGCCCGTCACCTCGCCATCGCATCGAAACGGGCCGCAGAGCTTTACGGCCTCGAAATCCTGCAGGAAAACCTTGCCGACGAGGAATGGAACATTACCCGCTTCTTCTGCATAACCCGCAATGTGCCGCCCTGCGCTCCCCCTCTGGAAGCTGAACAGGATACGTCACGCTGCAAGACCTCCATGGTCTTCACGCTTCCGAACACGCCGGGCTCCCTGTTCAAGGCCCTCGCCACGCTCGCCATGCGCGATATCGACCTGACGAAGATCGAATCGAGGCCGTTCAGGAAAAAAGCCTTCGAATATCTTTTCTACGTAGACTTCATCGGCCACAAGGACGACGAAAACATCCGGAACGCACTGGGACATCTGCGGGAATTCGCCACGATGGTCAAAGTCCTGGGAAGTTACGGAGTGATCGGTAAATGAACGAAAACCAGCTCGCTTTCTTTCCTCCGGAAGAGGACGGCGCAACAGCCGAAGAGAGACAAACCCCGCAGCAAAAGCCGGACCTCTTCCTGCTCGACGGCATGGCGCTGGTCTACAGGGCGTTTTTCGCCCTGCAGCGGGCAGGCATGAAAAACAGGGCGGGCATGCCTACCGGGGCGGTTTACGGCTTCGCCAGCGCACTGCTGAAGATCCTCGAAACCTACAGACCGCACTACCTCGCCTGTGCTTTCGACAGCAGGGAGAAAACCTTCAGGCATGACCTCTTCGCCGATTACAAGGCAAACCGCCCTGCGCCTCCCGAGGACCTCATCTGTCAGCTCGAAACGGTTTTCGAACTGCTCGCGGCATTCGATATCCCGCTCATCAAGTACCCCGGTTTCGAAGCTGACGATCTCATCGGCACCGCATCCCGCAAATTCGAACAGGAGTGCACCGTCTATATCGTCACCCCTGACAAAGACCTTTCCCAGCTGGTTCACGACGGCACCAGGATACTCAGGCCGGGCAAAAACCAGAACGAGCTCGAGCTTCTCGGCAGAACGGAGATCGAAGAGATCTACGGTGTCGGTCCGGAGCTCTTCACAGAACTCCTCACGCTCTGCGGCGACACATCGGACAACATTCCGGGAGCGAAAGGCATCGGCCCCAAAACCGCTTCGGCGCTGCTCCATAAATTCGGTTCGATCGACAATATCTACCGGAACCTTGCCGACGTCTCGCCGAAAGTCAGGCAAAGCCTCTCCGATTTCCTGCCGAAACTGGAACTTGTCAGAACTCTGGTGCAAATCCGCACCGATATCGATATCGACCTCCCCCTTGAAAAACTTGAATGCGGGGAACCGGACAGCGGCAGACTGATGCCGCTTCTCGAAAAGCTCGAGCTCAGGAGCATCGCCGCGAGGGTCAGGGCACTCTACCCCGGAATACAGCTTCAGGAATCGGAAAAAGCTCCCGAGCCCGCAGAAGGATCGGCACTCCCTGACGTTCAGCCGGACCAGCCTGCCAGGGAAGAGATCCCGGCAGACTACACCCTTGTCAGCACCGGTGAGGGGCTCGAAAAGCTCATCCATTCGCTCGAAAGCACGAAGCGTTTCGCAATCGATACCGAAACGACCAGCCTCGATACCTTCAAAGCAGAACTTGCCGGCATTTCGATTTCCGCAGTCCGAGGCAAAGCCTGTTTCCTGTATTTCGGCGAAGGGGCCCTCGATACCCGCAAAACCCTCGAACGGCTCAGGCCGTTACTGGAAAACCCCGAGCTTCCCAAAAGCGGACAGAACCTGAAATACGACATCCTCGTCCTGAAAAAGTACGGGATCGATCTCGGTCCGGTAGGCTTCGACACCATGCTGGCAAGCTACGTGTCCGATCCGGAGCAAAGGCACAACCTCGACGATCTTGCCGCACGTCATCTCGGCTACAGGACCACAACCTTCGACGAACTGGTCGGCACGGGCAAACAGAAGATCGGCATCTTCGAGGTCGATCCCCTGAAACTGCGCGACTATGCCTGTCAGGATGCCGATATCGCCCTCAGGCTCGAAGAGGTCTTCCGCGAAAAATTCGAAGGTGAGGAAAAACTCCGCTGGCTGTGTGAAAACATAGAGTTCCCGCTCGTTTCCGTCCTGGCCGCCATGGAGTTCGAAGGGATCTCGATCGATGAGGAGCACCTCGCAAAGACGTCGGTGACCGTGGAAAAGCATCTCGAGCTCCTGAAAGAAAAAATTTACGGCTCGGCCGGAACGCTCTTCAATATCGACTCGCCGAAACAGCTCGCGCATATTCTCTTCGAGGTACTTGGCCTGCCCGCGAAAAAAGCCACGAAAACCGGTTTTTCGACGAACGTCGAAGTGCTCGAGGAGCTCGCACCGCTGCACCCGGTGGCAAGCGACCTGCTCGAGTACAGAAGCCTGCAGAAACTCAAGACCACTTATATCGACGCGCTGCCCCAGATGGTCAATCCTCTGACCGGAAGGGTGCACACCTCGTTCAACCAGCATGTGACGGCCACTGGCAGGCTCTCCTCATCCGGACCAAACCTGCAGAACATACCCATCCGTACAACGCTCGGCAAGGAAATTCGCCGGGCTTTCATTCCGTCCTCCCCTGAAAAATCGCTGCTTTCGGCAGACTACTCCCAGATAGAACTCAGAATTGCAGCTGAAATTTCGGGAGACCCCAAACTCATCGACGCCTTCCGGAACCGCGAGGATATCCACGCCGCAACGGCAAAGGTGATATTCGGCACGGATGAAGTTACCGGCGACATGCGGCGCAAAGCCAAGGAGGTGAACTTCGGCGTGCTCTACGGTATCATGCCGTATGGCCTCTCCAGAAGGCTCAACATCCCGCGCTCCGAAGCCGATACGATCATCAGGACTTACAAATCGAAATATCCCGGTCTCTTCCGCTCCCTCCAGGATATCGTCGAAACCGGAAGAGAAAACGGATATGTCACGACCCTGCTCGGAAGGCGCAGGTATCTGCCCGACCTCAACAGCCGGAATGCCGGCATCCGCAACGCCGCAGAACGGGCGGCAATGAACACCCCGATCCAGGGAACCGCAGCCGATATCATCAAATGCGCGATGAACCTCTGCCGGGAACGGATGAACGGACTCGACATGAAATCCTCCATGCTTCTTCAGGTTCACGACGAGCTGCTTTTCGAAACGGACGAACAGGAAAAACTTGCCCTGGAAGAGCTCGTGAGAAAGGCGATGATCGATGCGGCGGAAATCTGCGGACTGCAGAACGTCCCGGTGGAAGTCGACACCGGTATCGGAAAAAACTGGCTCGAAGCCCACTAATCGCTACCATATAAGAAAAAGTTTTTTATATTTTCGCTAATGATGGTTTACTACGCACTGTCACGAGAAATCAATCCCGACAACGTTAACGTACCATATCAGTTATGAACCTGATCGCAACCCCCTCACCTCATTGCGGAAATTCACAGCGTCGGATTATTTCCTGCAGATTTGCCGCGCCCTTGCTCATCGTCCTTGCACTCCTGTTCCAGCCGGCTCCTGCAGCATGCGGAGAAAAAGAGCCCGTAGCGAAAAAAACCGCTGAAGGCCTCCTGACCACAACCGAGGAAATGATCGAAAACCTGATCCTCCAGATAGACAACCAGAACGCACATACCCCCGAACGCATTGAACTTGCCGATATTTCCAATCCCACCCCCTTCAGCGAAAGCATACCGAGCATCAGGCCTCTGAACGGCCCCATTTCCAGTGAGTTCGGAATGAGGGTGCATCCGATCCGCAGGACCACGCTGTTCCACGCGGGTGTCGATATTTCGGTGTCGTCGGGAACAAAAGTGCTGGCAACCGGCGACGGTGTCGTTTCCTTTGCGGGATGGGAAGGCGGTTACGGCCAGAAAGTCACCATCACCCACGGCTATGGCTTCAGGACAACCTATGCCCACCTTTCGAAAGCGATTGTGCGCGCAGGACAGAGGATACATCGCGGCGACATCATTGCCCTGTCGGGAAACACGGGAATGTCCACCGGACCCCATCTTCATTACGAAGTGATGAAAAACGGCGTCCACGTCAATCCCGTTGCCTATTTCGACGGTTCACCGGAGAAGATGATGACTGACAAGAACGATCCGGAAAAAACCGACAACAACTCTTAAACGAAAGAAAAACGCAGTATGTACTGGAATTTAGATCTCGCCCGTTATATTGCCGATGCTCCGTGGCCGGTCACCAAAGATGAACTGATCAATTACGCAAACCGCACCGGTGCGCCTCAGCAGGTGATCGACAACATCAACGACCTTCCCGAAAGTGATGAAATGTATGAAAGCATCGAGGAAATCTGGCCTGACTATCCTACCGACGAAGACTTCATATACGGTGACGAAGAACTGTTAACCTAGCTGCAAGACGGCCCCATATGTTTTTTTTTTAAAAAAAATCCGGCATTCCGGGGTTAAAACTTCCCTAATTTTCGCAGTTTTCCTGCTTTTCCTGTTCTGCCGCGCTCTGATCGCTACCGCAGAGCAGGACGCCCTTCCCGGCGTTCCGTTTGTCGGCAGAATTTCCATCAAGGGAAACAAGGCCATCAAGGACGATGAACTCCTGCAGGTCATAAACACCGCGGAGCCCACCTCATTCCTCGGCCTCGGCCTCTTCGGCTCAAAACCAAGGCCGTTCAGTTCGGACAGTTTCCAGAAAGACATCGCCCTCATCAAAAAGCTCTATTCCTACAAGGGATATTTCGCCGCCGAGATAGATACCTCGATCGTCAGAGAGGAGAACGGCCGGAAAGTCCACCTGAAGATAACCATCCGGGAAAACAAGCCTTCAAGGATCGATTCGCTTCGCTACGAAGGCATAGAGACGCTCTCTGAAACGGTAAGGAAAAATTATCTCCGGCAGAGAAAACTGAACGTAAAGAACATCTTTTCCGTCGAACGGCTCATCGAAGAACGCGACAGGAGCGTCTCGTTTTTCAGGGATAACGGCTACCTGCTTTTCCAGCAGGACAGCATCCGTATCAGGATCGATACTGCGGGAACCAGTGCCGGCGTCCTTTTCAGGGTAAACCTGCCCGGTCAGGTCAGGTACGGCCCGGTAAACGTGGTTGTCCACAACCCCGTTAAAAACGACAGTTCGAATAGTGTAAAAACATTTTCGAAGGACAGGATCGAAGGAAAAATATTCGGCAGGGGAAAAGTATCACCCGTTCTCATCACCTCCGCCATCGGATTCAGGCCCGGAGAGCTTACCAACCAGAGCCTGGAAAGGAAAACGGTCGAAAACCTCGGTGGAACCGGCATGTTTTCATCGATCTACATCAACCCCGATTCCGTCAGGGCAGGAGAACTCAGTACAACCCTCCACCTCGAACCGGCACCGAAACATCAGTTCGAACCGAAACTGCTCCTCGACAACCGCTATGGAGCGCTCTTTTACGGAGGCTCGCTCGCATACGAGAACAAAAACCTCTTCGGCGCCGCCGAACAGCTCCAGACCTCCGTGGAGTACGGCAGACAGGCTGGCTACAGCGACCGCCTGCTCGGAAGCCTCACCCCGGATGAATACGACAGGATCATCCCTTACGAATTCCGGCTGAAAAGCACGCTCCTCATGCCGGTCAAGAAGCATCCAGGCAATTTCTATTCCGCGACCGCAGAATTTTCGAGCATGAAACAGCCTGTGCTGCTTTCCAGCCGGAACGCACTGCTCAGGGGCTCCTACAGCGCAAAACTGACAAATGCTTCCAGGATGAGTTTCGACTTTTTCGAGGTCGAATCGATCAAGCAGGATTCCATCAGAGGGTTCAAGAAGCTCTTCACAAGCGAGCTTGCGGGCAACATCGGCATCGATCCCGACAAGCCGGAAAGAGTGGCGGCTGCCATAGACAGCCTGCTCGAAACCCGCATCAACCAGACCTTCCGCATCAGGTACAATTACACCAACCGGCAGAAGGTGGCGCCTGAAAAAACAGTCATGAACCTCGATCTCCTGCTCGAACATGCCGGGCTCCTTCCCTGGCTTCTCGACAAGTATGCCGATACGAAATCCTACGACGGATTCACCGAAAGCGATCCGCAGATTTTCGGAACGGCCTATTCGCAGTACATGAAAATCGAATCCGGGTTAAGCCTCTCGAAAAATCTCACACCTGATACACAGATAGCCGGGAGAATTCTCGCCGGCTACATGAGTCCCTGGGGAAAAGCGCAATCGACTCCCGAAGAACGCCGCTTCTATGCCGGCGGCTCGAACAGCATGCGTGGATGGCTTTTCAACACCCTCGGACCCGCAAGCTGCGCGAGCGAAGCCGCCTCGAATTTCGGTGCCGATATCAAACTCGAACTCAACCTCGAATACAGGATGAAGTTCTTCAAGCTCTTCGGCCAGCCATCAGGCATCACCTTCTTCTCCGATACGGGCAACATCTGGGACAGGAGCGGTCCTTACGGTCTGACCCTGAAATCCCTGACGAATGATTTCGCATGGGACGTGGGAGTCGGATTGAGACTGGGCTCTCCGGTAGGTCCGTTCCGTTTCGATTTCGCATGGAAGGTGCATGACCCCGCCGAAGCAGATCCCTGGGTGATCAACCGCTGGAAGCCGGGGGAGTTCACCTTCAGTTTTGGAATTGGCGAAGCTTTTTGATTATTTAGTGCCTTCGGGAACTGCCCGTGCCCGGCGGGCCCGGAGCACGTTCATACCAATACAACCAGACACCACCATGCAGGCAACATCCACGCTTCTCGCCCCGTCGATTCTTTCCGCCGATTTCACCCGACTTGCCTCATCGATCGAGATCGCCGAAAAGGCAGGCGCAGACTGGATGCACTGCGATGTCATGGATGGCACGTTCGTACCGAACATCACGTTCGGCCCTCTCATCGTCCAGGCTATCGCATCCTGCACGAACATGATCATCGACACCCATCTGATGATTGCCGATCCTGACCGCTACATCGAAGATTTCGTCAAGGCCGGCTCGCACCAGATCACGGTGCACCAGGAAGCCTGCAACCACCTGCACCGTACCGTTCAGTTCATCAGAAGCTTCGGTGTCAAAGCCGGCGTTTCGATCAACCCCGCAACGCCTGTCTCCGTGCTCGAAGCGATCCTCTGCGACCTCGATCTCGTCCTCGTCATGTCGGTGAACCCCGGTTTCGGAGGACAGAAGTTCATCCCCTCGTCGATCGATAAAATCCGGCAGCTCCACAGCATGCGCCTGCAGATGAACCCGGACATGGTCATTGCCGTCGATGGCGGTATAACGGAAGAAAACGCAGGCTCTGTAGTATCTGCCGGTGCGGACGCACTGATTGCCGGAACGGCTTTTTTCAGGGCATCCGATCCGTCAGCTGCAGCAGCAGGAATAAAATCGATTACCAGGTGATATCCCGCAGTTCGGGACTCGTGTGAAGGCCTTCGCCGATAAGAACCGCATCGAATGAGGCCTCTTTCAGGAGGTCGATGTCGGCCCGGGTCTTCATGCCGCTTTCGGAAACCGCGACGACACCGGAAGGAATGAAGGGGCGAAGAGCAATGGAAGTCTCAAGCCTGACGGAGAAATCCCGCAGGTCCCGGTTGTTCACACCGATGATGCCTGCGCCGCTCTCTATCGCCGTATCGAGTTCCCCACGGTCGTGCACTTCCACGAGTGCATGGAGGCCAAGGGCGGCAGCAATCTGAAGGTAATCCGCAAGCTGTATGCTCTGGAGTGCGGCGACGATGAGAAGGATTGCGTCTGCTCCGATGAGTCGCGAATGAAAAATCTGTGCCTCGTCCACGATGAAATCCTTGCGGAGCACCGGCAGCGGACAGGCCTGCCTTACGTTGACGAGATAGTCGTCCGAGCCCTGGAAAAACATCCGGTCGGTCAGCACCGAAAAAGCGGAGGCGCCAAGATCCAGGTACCTCCCGGCAATCCTTACCGGATCGAAATCCTGAACGATGACCCCTCGGGAAGGCGAAGCCTTTTTGACTTCGGCGATGAGACGTAACGCGCCGTTCCCTCCGGAAATGGCACCCCTGAAATCCCTTGCAGGACCGAGAGAGAGACGAAGTTCTTCATAACGCTGCAGGGGCTTCCCTTTTTTCAGCTCCCGAACTTCCCGCTGTTTTTCTTCGAGTATCCGGCTGAGATAGGTCATACCGCCCTTTCCGCGCCGGCGAGCTCCCTCAGCTCGCTTTCGTATTCGACGATCTGTCGTATATTGTCGAGAAACCAGGGATCGATACCGGTCGAATGGAAAACTTCATCGACCGTCGCCCCAGCCTGGAAAGCATAGCGGAGGTAGAACATCCTGTCTGCTTTCGGTATCCTGATCTTGTCGAGGATGTCCTCCTTGGCGAATTTCTTCTGCTGGGGAGTCATGTCGAGCACGTTCATGATATCCTTGCCGTCGCAGCCGAGACCGGCACGGCCGATTTCAAGCGCGCGCAGCGACTTCTGGAGCGCTTCGCGGAAGTTCCTGCCGAAAGCCATCACTTCTCCGACAGACTTCATCTGCACGCCGAGCCTTGCATCGACATTCTTGAATTTCTCGAAATCCCAGCGAGGCACTTTCACGACGCAATAGTCGATGGCCGGCTCGAAGCTGGCAGGGGTGCTCCTGGTGATATCGTTGAGGATTTCGTCCAGCCTGTACCCCACGGCAAGCTTTGCTGCGACCTTGGCGATGGGGAAACCGGTGGCTTTCGAAGCGAGAGCCGAACTTCGCGAAACGCGGGGGTTCATCTCGATAACCACGATTCGCCCGTTCTGCGGGTTGATGGCGAACTGGATATTGCTGCCGCCTGTCTCGACGCCGATCTCCCGGATAATCCTGATGGAGGCGTCCCTGAGCTCCTGGTACTGGCGGTCCGTCAGGGTCTGCGCCGGAGCGACGGTGATGCTGTCGCCGGTATGCACGCCCATCGGATCGACGTTTTCGATGGAACAGACGATGATCACGTTGTCGGCAAGATCACGGATAACTTCGAGCTCGAACTCCTTCCACCCTATCAGGCACTCCTCGACAAGCACTTCGCTTATCGGGCTTTCGGCCAGGCCCCTGCGGACCGCCTCGTAATAATCGGATTTTGTCTCGGCAAAACCGCCGCCTGTACCGCCGAGCGTGAATGAGGGACGGATGACGATAGGAAGTCCGATTTCCTCGAGAGCGTCACGGGCCTCTTTTTCATTGCGCACGAAAAAGCCCTTGGCCATATCGAGACCGATTTTCTTCATGGCGTCGCTGAAGAACTCGCGGTTCTCGGCTTTCCTGATGGCGCGGAGCTTCGCGCCGATAAGCTCGACCCCGTTGCGCTCGAGGACGCCCGATTCGGCGAGGCTCACCGCCGTGTTCAGCGCCGTCTGCCCGCCCATGGTAGGCAGGAGCGCATCCGGCTTCTCCTTCTCTATGATTTTCCTGACATATTCCGGCGTTATCGGTTCGATATAGGTGGCATCGGCCAGTTCTATATCAGTCATGATGGTTGCCGGATTGCTGTTCACCAGTACAACGCGATACCCGTCCTCCTTGAGGGCGCGGCACGCCTGAGTACCGGAATAATCGAATTCGCAGGCCTGGCCGATGACGATCGGACCCGCCCCAATCACTAAAATCGACTTGATATCTTCCCGCTTTGGCACGTTGTTTCCCGGGTTTAATACGTTATTGGCATCATTGTTGCGTAATGTACAAAATATTCATGGAGTTTCCCGGCCCTGCGGGACAAACTACTCGACCACCTTTATCGGATCCTGGTGAAACCCGCCTGAATCACGCATGAGCCACGCAGTCACCTCCCTTGGCAGTGAATTGATGAGGGAAATGATCACCATCGAATGGCCCGATCTCGCGAAATCGACATCATGCAGAGAAGGTACCGCAGGAGAGTTGATATGCGAATGGTAGGAGCCCACGATGACGTAGCCCATCCTCTCGGCTTCCCGCTCGATATCGAGGTACTCGTTGTAGGAAATCTCGAAACCATGCTCCTTGCCGTAATAGAGACAGTTCGTGCAGGGTGCGACCTCGTAGACGATGTTCTCGACGTTGCCTCTGTGGTCGATGTTGCGGATGCCCGCAAGGAGCCCGCAGCACTCGTAGGGCAACTCCCTGAATGCCTGTTCCTGTATGATTTCGAATGACCGCCGGAATAACTTCATGGAGCAGTGACATTCAAAATATTACAGGGCTTTCGCGCCGATATCCTTTCGGCAGTAAGCCCCTTCGAATACTATTTTCCCGACAGCCCTGTAAGCCCGTTCGATGCTCTCCGGAAGGGTTTCGCCAAGAGCGGTCACCGAGAATACCCGGCCGCCCGCCGTAACGAGCCTGCCGTCCACGAGCGAAGTACCGGCATGATACACCATGCACTCCGGCATGGAAGCCACTTCATCCCCGACAGTGACCGGCAGGCCGGTTTCATAATGATCAGGATAGCCGCCGGAAGCGATAACCACGGTGGCGGCCGATTTGCCGGAGTGCATCTCGAAAGGTACCTCCGGGAGCGAACCGTCGAAGCTGGCCGAAAGGGCCGCGACGAAATCGCTGTTCAGCAGGGGAAGCACCACCTGCGTCTCCGGGTCGCCGAGGCGGGCATTGTATTCGACCACATATGGCTCCCCGTTATCGATCATGAGGCCGACGTAGAGAAATCCCGTATACCTGTTGCCCTCTTCGGCCATGCCGTACAGTGTGGGACGAATAATCCTCTCCTCGACTTTACGCATGACTTCCGGCGTGACAAGCGGCGCAGGGGCATAAGCTCCCATCCCGCCGGTATTCTTGCCGGTATCGCCGTCGCCTATGCGCTTGTGGTCCTGTGCAGGAAGAAAAAGCCTGTAGTTCGTTCCGTCGGTGAGAAGGAAGACGCTCGCCTCCTCCCCCTTGAGGAAATGCTCGATAATGACCTCGTCGGCAGCATCGCCGAAAATACGCTCTTCAAAGAGGTCGCGGGTCGCAGCAAGGGCCTCTTCCCGGTCCCCGGCTATGAAAACACCTTTACCGGCGCACAGTCCGCTCGCCTTGATGACCAGAGGAAACGAACCGGAAGAGTGCGCTTTTTCAATGTAGGCGTCGGCTGAGGATATATCGGTAAAATGGTGGTAGGCAGCCGTCGGAATTGCATTGCGCTGCATGAACTCCTTCGCGAAAGCCTTGCTTGACTCGAGCCGTGCTGCGGCCTTCGAAGGACCGACGACATGCCTCCCCGCGCTGCGGAAAAGATCGACGATCCCGAGTTCGAGCGGATGCTCCGGACCAACAACGGTAAGCTCCACCCCGCTTTTCTCCACAAAATGCAGCAACCCTTCCAGATCGCTCGATTTCAGCGGAACATTGCTCACGTTGCCGCCCATCATTGCAGTTCCCCCGTTTCCGGGGGCGACGAAAACCTCGTCTGCCAGAGGGCTTGCGGATACCGCGAGTGCCATTGCATGCTCGCGCGCTCCGCTCCCTATAATCAAAACTTTCATAGCTTCGAACTTTCGCCGTATTACACCCTGTGATTTATCGGCTGTGTTTGTTACATTGCATTTCGTATATCCAGAATGGACGAATGCTATTATACTGCAGCACGTAGTAAATAAATAATTAATTAAAATAAAAATTCCCGTCAATCGGAACGTACTGATATCGGCAATTATTCTGGACCCCCTATGACGCTCCCCGCTTTCAACGGACTCGATAGCAGCAGATCGGAAGCACCTGCTGCCGGACCTTTCGAAAGAAGAGCCGTTCTCTCCGAAACTGACCGGGATTGCCCGCCGCATTTCGGGAAAAATGCCGCACGGCCCTGCCAGAAACTTTTCTTCCGAGCCTGACCATGCCCGAACCGCTCACCTTTCTGCTCAAACCCTTTGCGCTCCTGTTCCGTTCCACCGTTCAGGTCCGCAACACGCTCTTCGAACGGAAGATTATCAGGAAATGGAAATCTCCCATCCCTGTTGTATCCATCGGGAACATTTCGGCAGGAGGCACCGGGAAAACCCCGCTTGTGGACTGGGTCGTCAAATACTATCTCTCGATCGGCTGTAAACCGGCTATCGTATCGAGGGGTTACCGCAGGGAAACGAAAGGGGTTCAGCTCGTTTCCGACGGCCAGAGGGTGCTTCTCAGCAGCAGCCAGTCCGGTGACGAAACCGCGATGCTTGCCTGGAACAACCCTGACTCTATCGTCGTTGTCAGCGAAAAAAGAAAAGACGCCGTAACGTTCATCACCCGGTACTTCGCCAAAAGACTCCCGTGCGTCATCATTCTCGACGATGCCTTCCAGCACCGTCAGATAGCGCGCGACCTCGATATCGCCCTGGTCAACGCCTCCGAACCTGTCCTGAAAGCCAGGATGATCCCTGAAGGGCGCATGAGGGAACCCATGAAAAACATCGCGAGGGCCGACCTGATCCTGCTCAACAAAATCGGCGAAGGCGATGAGGAAAAAACCGGCCTTATCCTGAAGAAACTGGAAAAAACCGGACGCCCCATCGTGAAGGGACGTATCAGAACCAGGGAAATTGTCTGCGTTTCAGGCGATTTCATGCCGTCGGAAATACCGTCACACAAAGAGCTCAGGGTGCTTGCCTTCGCAGGCATCGCTTTTCCGGAAAGCTTCCTGGAAAGCCTGCGCAAGGAAGGCATGCACGTCGAATCTCATCATTTCTTCCGCGATCACGAGCCCTACAGCCAGAAAAGGCTGCAATCGCTTCGAAGCGAAGCCACCGGGAAAGGGCTCAGCCTCATCACCACCGAAAAGGATTACTTCCGCATGCTGGGGCGTCCCGAACTGCTCAGCATCATCACCGCGCTTCCCTGCTACTATCTGAAAATAGAAACCGATATTTTCGAAGGGAAGGAAAAACTGCAGGAAATGCTGCGGACAGTCGTGGGCAGGAAATGAAACACCCGGACCGGGCATCCGCTTGCCCTATGAACCCTGCGCATCGATAAATTTTTTCATCTCGTTGTCAAGCCACTCCCTGTACTGAGCCTCTATGAGCTCCTTCGCCATCTTTTCGTCGAGCACCGCTGAAATTTTCCGGTGAAGCTGCACCAGCCCCCAGGTCTCCTTTACCAGAAACAGTCCGCTCATTTCACCATCCTGCATGGGAGCGAGGATTTTCTGCAGGTGCGGGCTCAGGCGCCCCAGCGGAACCGGACCGATCATCCCGCCGGTCACCGACTCGCTTCCTTCGGAATATCTTGCGGCGGTATCGGCAAACGTACACTCCCCTGCAAGCACGCGGTGCAGAAGCTCTTCGAGAACATCCCGCTCGCTGTGGCGGATGACCGAAAATACGACGCTGTCCTTCATCTGTTTCTGTTTGAGGAACAGGCTTGCAACATGAGGAGCGAACGCCCGCTGCTTGAAGCGGGCAACAAGAACCGGTCTGGCGAGGTAGAACATCACCCGCTCCCCGGGCACGCCCTGGGCCTCGAGCTGGCGGCCCATCCTCTGCAGGTAATCCGGCTCCTTTGCAAGCTCCTTCCGGTACAGGGAGAGAAGGTCGCCTTCTGTGAACTCTTCGCGGGCAAGTTCCCTGTCGAGCACCTTCTCACGGATCACCTTCACCCAGAGGTTGCCGAGCGAAAGCAGGGGTATCACCTCGTCCTGTCGCAGTTCGAGCCTGCCTACCGTCACCTTGCCGCTCTGCGGCGTTTGTTTTCCTTGCATTAATTATTTTTAATAAACCCTTTCGAGAATAATATCCAGTGAAGATAGTGAAAGATCGGCATACGGCATACCTGTGCCGGATATCGGATAAACTCCGGTACACGACAAAACAGCTCCTCCAGTTTATTACTCCGGCAACAATAAATCGCAAGGGAATCCATGCGACAGGGCTGTCAATCCGCAATGGATTCTTCACTGCGTTCAGAATGACATAAAAAAAACAGCATGTCATCGCCTTTCGTCATGCTGAACGAAATGAAAATGAAGCAAAAAAAACCGCCTGGCTATAGCCGGCGGCTTTTTTGGGTTAAAAGTCCGAACCTGACGGGAAAAAGAATCTCACTCCTTGACGATTTTCGAAATAGCCTTGAACCGTTCGCCTTCCGCGACACGAAGCAGCTCGAATATCGCCATTTCCGAGCTTGTGACCGACGCCCCGGCCCGTTCGATACAGCGGATGCCGAGCAGCTTGTTTTCCTCTGTCCTCGACGATACCGCATCGACAAGGAGATGGACGTTATAACCGAACTCGAGAAGCTCGACTGCTGTCTGGTAAACACAGACATGCGTTTCAATGCCGGCAATGAGAATATCGTTACGGTTGAAGGAGCGCAACTTTTTCATGAAATCATCGGTACCGCAGCAGCTGAACGAAAGTTTTTCAACAGGCTCGCTTCCCCCGAGCAGCTCCATGATCGGCTCGATGGTGCGGCCAAGCCCTTTCGGATACTGCTCTGTCACCAGTATCGGCACCTCGAGGACCTGACAGGCCCTGATCAATTTTTTTATGCTGGTTTCGAGGGCATCCGGCTGAAAAACAGTACGAGCCAGCTTTCCCTGCACATCAATAATCAGGAACAGCGTCTGGTTGGGAGTGATCATAATGATATGCCCGATAATTAAATTTCAGTGAAACAAGACCGGAAACTGCATGCAAGAGAGTCAAAATAATAAAAATACATTTCCGTAGCATTCCCGAAGGCGGAAAGGCCTGCAGGAAAACACGGACAGCCATGTCAAAAGCGTAAAAACCCTAAACTAATCAGGAGAAACAGGGCAAAAGAGGGGGCCTGATGATAAATCCAAGACCTGCGGACTAAATATCTTCACCATATCCCAAGATACATATTTTACGCTCAACTGCACCGTTCATTTCTCAAAAAAATCCCGCCACCGATTTTCAGGCGAAGAGCGATGGGTGGAGGGGGGGATCCGGGATTTTTTTAAGTGCTGAGGACTCAGTCCCCAGTCCCCAGACCCCTTAAAAAGCTCCGATTTTGTCATTCTGAGCAAAGCGAAGAATCCATAACTTATTGTTTTTCAAAACTTTGGATTCTTCTTTCCGCTACTCTTCATTGCGGAATGACAGCCCGGTATCAGATAAATTACGGGATTCATTTCCCAGACCCCACTCATTGCTCATTGCTCATTGCTCAGTCCCCAATTAAAGCTCCGGAGGAGCGACATACCGGTAGCGCGGGGTGCAACCCCGGGTCATGCCCCCCCGTTGATTCGGGTTTCCGGGACGGCTTTTATAGGATCTGGGGTTTGGAAAGTGGGAATTCCCAAACCCCAAATCCCAAATCCCAGTTCCCAGACCCCAGTCCCCAGTCCCCAGCCGTTGACTTGGGTTTCCGTGACGGTTTTTTTATGTGGCTGGAAAGTGGGAGGTGGAAACTGAAAAAACGTTAACTTTTTTTAATTGCACCGGCAGGCTGAAACGACAATCCATAGAAAAAATCACAATCATGAAAAAAATAGGCGTCATTCTTTCGGGATGCGGGTACATCGACGGAGCCGAAATCCAGGAAGCCGTGCTGA
>JAAXVR010000017.1:38444-59837 GCA_013335405.1 Chlorobiaceae bacterium | reverse complement strand
TCCAGGTGCGCAGACATGAAATTCCTCGACTTCTTCGATATATGTTCGAGAAACTGGTGCCACTCAAGTTTCAGCGACTGGAGGTCGGCCGAGATCCCGTGGCTTTCCGCACCTGCCTGAGTGGCGGCTTTCATCGATGCGGAAGGGCTTTTTTTCCTCGGTGCGGCATGGGATGCGAAGCCCGAAAGCTTTTCCTGCCATGCGCCCAGATCGACATCGCCTGTTTTACGGGTCCGTTGTGCGGGAGCGGATGGAGGAACCGGGGTTGCAGGCGCAGGGTGGACAGCCCGGGAAGCATCAACCGGAGAGTCTGCTTCCTGAATACGGTTCAGGGGTTTGTCAGGTACTTTTTTTTTTGTGGCTGCGGGACCTGCAGCTGATTCGACGCTACCGGCTGAACGTTGTCGATGTCGATAAGCTTGAGGAGAGCGAGCTCGAAGCGGAACTGGTATTCGAACTGGAATTTCAGCTCTTTCTGTGTCTGGAGCAGGAACTCGACCATCTGCATCACCGAAGAAGGAGTGAACTTCCCGGCATCGCGCAGGTAGCGCTCGCGGACAGCGTCGGAACGCTCGACGAGCCTGGTGGAAGAAAGGTTCTGCACCACGAGCATGTTGCGCAGGTGCTCGATGAGCTTTTCGAGGAAATCCTGTTCGTCGTAACCGTTCTGGATGACGAACTGGGCTACGTCGAGCATCTTTGCAGGGTTCCTCTCGGCTACCGAATCGGTGACGGCGAACATCTGGTCGTCGTCGATATAGTTCAGAAGCTCCGCAACGCCCCGGTAGGTGATGTTACCCTCCTCAGCGTTTTCGGCCGAAAAAGCTATGACCTGGTCGAGGATGCTCTGTGCGTCCCGCATCGATCCCTGGGATTTGCGGCCGATCATCAGGAGCGCATCGTCGTCCACTCCCAGTCCCTCTGCCTGACAGATGGACCGGAGCTGTTTCTGGATATCCTGGAGGGGAATGCGCTTGAAGTTGAAACGCTGGCAACGGGATGCGATCGTTGCAGGTATTTTGTGCAGCTCGGTCGTTGCGAAAATGAAGATGGCATGCGGAGGCGGCTCCTCGAGGGTCTTCAGGAAGGCGTTGAACGCCGCGATGGAAAGCATGTGCACCTCGTCGATGATGTACACCCTGTACTTTCCTTTCTGGGGACCGTAACGGACGTTTTCACGGAGCGTGCGGATATCGTCGACGCTGTTGTTCGACGCCGCGTCGAACTCGGAGATATTGAGACTCGTGCCGGAATCGAAGTCCCGGCAGCTTTCGCACTCGCCGCAAGGTTCGGTAACCTCCTGAAGGTAAACGGGGTCCTCGATCATCTTCCGGCAGTTCACCGCCTTGGCGAAAACCCTCGCGGCCGTGGTCTTGCCGACCCCCCGCAAGCCGGAAAAGATATAGCCGTGCCCAAGCCTGCCCATCCGCAGAGAGTTCTGGATAGTGCGGGTGATATGCTCCTGTGCTGTGATATCGGCAAATTTTACCGGCCTGTACTTCCTGGCAATTACCTGGTACGACATGTATCCTTTCAGTTTATCTCCTCCACAAGAGATGCAAGAGTGACACCCATGCCGCTTTTCATGCATGCAGACACGCTCTTCTCTATAGTATCGAAATGTACACTCTTTCCCGCTGAATCCAACGGCCTGATTTCATCACCGGAAATGACACCGGGAGGAAGTACGCGGTAAAGATCGTACAGGGTGATGTTGTGAAGATCACGACTTACGGCAAGGTCCCCGTTTGCCGTCGCATGGAGCAGCTTCTCCCGGAGAAGGAGATCGACAATTTTCCTCAAAAAGGCCGGTTTGAGGTTCAGCGACCCTTTCACGAGCTTCCTCATGCTGACCGGACGCCCTTCCTGCTGGGCATTCCAGATAGATGCGAGCACCGGCAGAACGGCATAAACCTGTCGGAGCGGATGGTGATCATCCCCGTTCTCCCCGACCGGTTTCAGCGCTCCGAGGCAGAAAACGAATTCGGCTCCGGTAAGCACGACCACCCAGCCGAGATAGATCCAGAAAAAAAACATCGGAATAAGCGACAGGGCTCCGTAGATATGCTGGAAGGTGGCAAGGTGGGCGACGTAGAACGCAAACCATTTCTTTGAAAGCTCGAAGAGGACCGCTGCGAAAAGAGCTCCGGAGAAGGCATGCCTGAATCTGACCCGGCAGTTGGGCACCAGCATATAGAGCAGGAAAAAGGCGAGGATGGAATTGAAAAAAGGAACGAGTGACAGAAGACGTGCTTTGAACGCAAGCAGCGGGCCTTCGGTAAAAACAAGGAACCAGACATAGGAGCTTGCCGCCAGGCTGCTGGCGATGAGGATCGGGCCGAGGGTCAGCACCGTCCAGTAGAGCGTGAAGCCCTGGAGGACTTTGCGCGGGGCATGCACTTCCCAGATCTCGTTGACGACATGATCGACCGTGGAGATGAGAAACAGCGCGATGATTACGAGAAACAGACCGCCGATAAGCGGAACGCTCGATGTCTTGCCGACAAAATCCGTGAGATAGGAGTTGAGCACAACCCCGCTTCCCGGCATGAAATTCTGGACGAGATAGTCATTGATGTAGCTCTTGAGGGGAGCGAAAACAGAAAAGACATTGAGGATGGAAAGAATGACGGTCAGGATGGGCACTATCGAGAGGAATGTCTGGAATGCGAGCGATCCCGCACTGAGAAAAATCCTGTCATGCGTGAGGTTTTTCCAGAAATAAGGAGCGAAGGCGCGAAGATAGTTCGCCGCATCCGAAGCCCCGGGAAGTGATAACAGCCTTCTCGTTTTTTGCGGTCCGTCCATCGGTGTCCCCTCTTTAGTATACCATCATACCTCAGTTCATTGCCGCTTCACCCTTCCGTCGTTTCGGGACACAGTCGGGCGGCGACACTCTCCTTTCCGCTGAACCTCACCCGGAGCATGAGCACGAGACCGATACCGAAAAACAGAAGCAACGACCCGAGGGCGGCTTTCTGGCTTCCGGCATAGGCCGAAACCAGCCCGAAAACAAGTGGCCCGGCCACAGCGGAAGCTTTTCCGAATGTCCCGTCATAAAAACCGAAAAACTCCGTTACATGTTCACGCGGTGTCAGGCGGGTCATCATGGTCCGGGATGCCGCCTGGGAAGAGCCCATCGACAACCCGGCAAGCATGCCGGTATAGAAGAACAGCTGCTTGCCGCCACCGAGCACTGCGGCGATTATGACTGCGAACCAGACCAGCAGGGTTATGACGATGGTTTTTTTAGGACCGATCCGGTCGGTGACGAACCCGAAGAGGATCGAACCGGCAATGGCCGTCGTCTGCACGAGCATGAAAAAAATGATCAGTTCGCCGGTCGTGTACCCGAGCGTGTTCTGTGCATAGATCGAAGAAAACGATATGACGGTGAGGATGGCGTCATTGTAGAAGAAATATGCCAGGAGAAAACGGGACAGATCGGGGTAACGCCTGATCACGCCGATCGTATGCCTCACTTCACCGAGAGAACGCAAGAAAGCCTGCAGGCCGTAACCATGTTTGCTGACAGCTGACCGGACCGGGACGTCCCTCCTTTGGCGAGGTCCCGCACTGCCATCGCCGGAGCCCTCTCCTGCAGTTCGGGTCGCTACTCTGTCACGAAGGAAAAGAAAAAGAGGCAGGGCGAAAAGCCCGAAAAAAACAGCGGAGATCAGGATAGCTGCCTGAACGTTCTCCATGTTGGACGGCACAATCCCTTTCGAGAGGAAGGGTTTTATGACAAGCAGGACGGCAAGCGCCCCGAGATAACCCATGGCGAACCCGAAGCCTGAAATCTTTCCGGTATCCTTTTCGTCCGCGATTTCCTTGAGATAAGCGTCATAGAATACAATCCCCCCTTCGAACCCCATGTTGGCGAGGATGAAAAGGGCCGAGGCGGCAAGGGCCATCCCGGGACCGGAAAAGGAAAGAAGGAAAGTCGCTGCGACGGAAATCGAGGTAAAGACAAAAAGAAAACGCTTCCTTTTGCCGGAATAATCCGCCTCGGCACCGAGCAACGGAGAAACAAGGGCGACGAGCAGCATGGAAAGGCTCACGCTGAAGCCCCACATGGCATCGCCGGAAGGATCCGAGCCGCAGATGACGTTCTTGAAGTAGAGCGGGAAAACGAACGTCACCATGACAACGCTGAAAGAGGTGTTCGCGAAGTCAAAAAGCAGCCATGAAAACACTTTTAGCTTCTCGGTCACGGTAGAGAACGATTAGAAAACCCTTGGAAAACAAAGGGCCGGTCACTGACCGGCAAGATGCCTGTACAGGGATTCGAACATGCGCCTGCCGTCTTCGGAACCGAGGAGCAGGTCGCTGGCCCGTTCCGGATGGGGCATGAGGCCGAGCACATTTCCCTCGCGGTTGAAAATTCCGGCGATATTCAGCAGGGAACCGTTCGGGTTCGCCTCGTCGCTCGCGCGCCCTTCGGAGTCAGTATACTGGAATGCTATCTGTCCGTGGTCCAGGAGGCTTTTAAGTACCTCGGGAGGTGCGAAGTAATTACCTTCTCCATGGGCGATGGGTACGGAAAGCACTTCATCATCGCCATAAAGTGACGTAAAAACCGTCGAACAGTTGACGGGCCGTATGGTGGTCTGACGACACAGGAACTTCATTCCCCTGTTCCTCGACAGGGCGCCTTCGAGAAGACCGCTCTCGAGCAGAACCTGAAAGCCGTTGCAGATGCCGAGAACAGGAAAACCCTTCCGTGCGAAATCGATGACCTCTTTCATGATGGGCGAAAACCTCGCGATGGAACCGGCGCGGAGATAGTCTCCGTATGAAAACCCGCCGGGCAGGACGATCGCTTTCGCGCCCTGGAGGTCATGGTCGTTATGCCAGAGCATGACGGGCCTGAACCCCTTTATCGATGCCAGCGCATATTCAGTGTCGTGATCGCAGTTGGAACCGGGAAAAACAACGACCCCTACAGTTATATCAGCCATGGTTGCGTGAAAGATTAATTGACTTTTTCCAGTTCGAGGGAATAATTTTCCATGACGGGGTTCGAGAGCAGCTTCTGGCATATTTCGTTGCCGATGCGTTCCGCCTCTGCCCTGTCGTCCTCGTTGATGGTCACCTCGATATATTTTCCTATTCTGGCGGATTCGACGGTGCGATATCCAAGGTTCGTCAAGGCATGCTCAACGGCTTTACCCTGAACATCGAGAATGGACTGACGCAGTGTAACTTTTATTTTTGCAGTGTAAGGCATACGCTTGTGCGATAGTGTTGGAAAAATTCAGGTCTGCCACTGGCGGTACGCCAGTTTGGCCGAGCGCACGATACCGAGCAGAATATACAACAACATGGCAAGAAAAAAAGCTTTCGCCTGATACAGAAGAACGCAGAATACCGCCCCCACGTAAAAAACCATCTGCACGGGATTGCGCCTGAAAGCTTCAGCGGTGGGCTTCGGAAGCGCATCGTAGTTCACCTTGCTGACCATGAGCAGGGCAAGGAAGGTCGAAAGCCATCCGAGGGCAATGTGCATGGTTTTATCGGGAAGGAAAGGATCGGTTTTCATCCAGAGTACGAACCCGGCTATCGCAAGCGCCTGTGCAGGGGTAGGAAGTCCGGAAAAAGACTCTTTCCTGTAACCGATCACGCTGATATTGAACCGAGCCAGCCTGAGACCGCTCCCGATGACCACCATCGAGCTCACGACGATCCCGAAAAATGCGGGGAGCTGTTCGAGACCGAATTTGTAGGCCAGGTATGCCGGCGCCGCGCCGAACGAGACGAGGTCCGACAGGGAATCGAGCTCGAAGCCGAAATCCGAGGTACCGTTGGTCACCCTGGCGATGAATCCGTCGACGGTATCGAAAAACGCCGCAAGGATGATGAACCAGCACGCCGTTGCGAAATTCGACTCTCCGGCCATAACAATGGCGATATAGCCGCACAGCATGTTCATGACGGTAAAAACCGAGGGAACGAAGGAGCGCGAAACGAAAGGAAACAGCGCGGACCTGCCCGAAGATCCGTTTTTCAGGAACGGCGGATAGCCCTTCAGCTTCTTTTTCCTTTTGCCATGTTCATCCATCTTCAGCAGAGTTCCCCGAAAAATGTCATCAGAAATTGTTCAACGTACCTTTGAAGCCGAAGCTCCAGACAGAATAAAAACCTTAAGTTACAACCTTTCAGGAGGCTTTCATACCTGCACCTCCATCTATTTTATACTTCCGAAACCCGATCGTCCGGGATCTCCCTGGATGTCGGTGTCGACAGCCCTCACCTGCTCCGTGTACATTCCGGTTAGCGCTCTCCGACAGTCAATCTGCACTTGCGTTCCTCCATGGAGCCAGACTCGGACTTTTCAGAGACAAATCAACAACGGCGCCCGAAGAAGGCTCATGGAATTTACAGACAGTACAATACTCTTTCAGTAACTTTCATCTGCGGATGGGAAAGAGCGCGCCTTCACATCACTGACGTACTGCCGGACCGCATCGTCTATGACCGTGTTCAGGTCGGCATACCGCCTCACGAAACGGGGATGGAACTCCCTGTTAAGACCGAGGATATCGTTGATGACCAGGACCTGTCCGTCGCATTCAATCCCTGCTCCGATGCCGATGGTCGGGATGGTCAGCGAAGCTGTTACCTCTGCGGCAAGCTTTTTGGGGATTTTTTCGAGCACAACAGCAAATGCGCCCGCCTGTTCGACGATCCGGGCATCCTCGAGAAGCTGTTCGGCCTCGCTCTCCTCCCTTGCCCTCACCTTGTAGCTTCCGTACTTGTAGATCGACTGCGGCATGAGCCCGAGATGCCCCATGACGGGGATGCCGACATCGGTGATCCGCTTGATCGTATCGGCTATGAGCCGCCCCCCCTCGAGCTTCACCGCATCGCATTCATGCTCTTTCATGATTTTTCCCGCATTGCGCAGCGCCTCTTCGCCTGAAAGCTGATAGCTCATGAACGGCATGTCGATGACAACCATCGCCCTGCCTGTTTCCGCCTGCACTCCCCTGACGACGGCTTTCGCGTGATAGATCATCTCTTCTATGGTAATGGGCAGCGTCGTGTTATGCCCTGAAAAAACATTGCTCGCCGAATCCCCGACGAGGATCACGTCGATACCTGCACCGTCGAGTATTCTTGCCATGGTATAATCGTATGCTGTCAGCACCGATATCTTCTCGCCATTCTGCTTCATATCGAGAAGACGGCGTGTCGTCACATGGGCGGCTTTCTGCTGAACGTTTCTCTGCATAAGTACTTCCTGCTTGCTTATTGGATTGAAAATTCACGGCTTTCGAGAAGGAAAGAAAGGGCATCCGGTCCGAGAGATCCCGGCACGAGGCCCGAAATCTCCCCTGCGGCCTGCTGCATAAGTTCCGCTATGCGACTGTACGCAGGGAGATAACCGAGAAGCTCTTCCAGAGAGACTGTTTTCCTCTCCATCTCTTTGCGGATCTCTTCTGAGACGATTTCGGCCCCGGAGGCGATCAGGCTGCTCAGTTCCTTGTGGCGCCCGGATAACGGCAGTGAGCCATGCTGAAGAAGAACACCCCTGGTCCGGCGCTGCGCGGATCCGACCAGCTTGCGGCCATCGACCTGGAGTTCGTGGCGGGCCGATGCGGTAAAACAGCTTACCGATCCGGCATGGCCGGCGGCTTTCGCATCCGAAAGCGTGGAGCGGCAGAATCCGGCATCGATGCCGAGGCCCCGGAGCGCCAGCCGGATCACTTCGTGCACCATCCTGTACAGCTCGGAGTTCGATCCGGGACTGTCCATGAAAAAACTGTAGGTGAATTCATCGGCATGAAACACCGCCCGGCCGCCAGTTGGCCTTCGAACGACATCGATACCTGCGGACAGACATTTTTCACGATCGATACCCGCGAGATCCTGATTGTAACCGATAGTCACCGCAAACGGCTGCCAGGCATAAAACCTCCAGAGGCAGCTGCCGGCACCGTACTTTTCCTGGAAACGGCCGTCAAGGAAGGCGGTCATCAGTTTACGGTCGATTTCCATGTTCTCCATCCCGCTGCGCAAACCGGTGTCGACATAATAGACACCGGAACAAAACCTGTTCACGATATCGCTCCTGCAATGAATGAATCCGCCACATGCCCGTCGCCTCCGATGCTGTAAACGGACCGATATGAACTTGAAGATAGTTCAATTTAGCCATGTCTTCGCAATTTTTTTGCCTCGCTCGTTGTATGTAACCTCGCATACAGGTATTTTCCACCATACTGTTCACCCCTGAATTCTGCCCGGCACCCTGCATGGATATGACCATTGAACATATACTCGGTTCCTTCAGGCATATCGCTGTCGTCGGTCTCTCATCGAAACCGGAACGTCCGAGCTACTCCGTTGCCGGGTACATGATGCGCAAGGGTTATTCCATCTACCCGGTCAACCCTGGCGTCAGGGAAGTCTTCGGTCTGCCGTCCCATCCTTCTCTTTCATCGATGCCGCCTGAAATCAGCGACAGGATAGAAATTGTCACTATCTTCCGTACACCCGTCGAAGTGCCGGCAATTGTCGATGAAGCGATCGCCCGAGGGGCGAAAGTCGTCTGGATGCAGCCAGGTGCAGCCCATGAAGCCGCCGCGAGCAAAGCGAGGGAAGCCGGTCTTGCCGTCATAGAGGACCTCTGCATCGCTGTGGAGCACCAGAGGCATTTCGGGTAAGACGCATTAAATCACCAACAGCAAAAGATTTTTCAAGCAATCATGCCTATTACCAGCGTCGCTCTCATTTTTGGAGGCAGGTCAGCCGAACATGAAATATCGGTCATCTCTGCACGATCGATAGCGGCAAACATCGACCGGGAAAAATACAGCATCACCCCGATCTACATTTCCCATGAAGGAATATGGTTTATCGGAGGTGTTGCGCAGCAGATCCTCGATCTGGACCTCGCCGCACTCATGCGCAACACGTCGCCGGAAAATGCCGCCGACGCTCTTGACCGGATGCTGGCCGTCGCAGGACAGAAACCGTTCGCACACGATTTCAGCGCGACCGGCATAGAGGTTGCGTTCCTCGTCCTTCACGGTTCCTATGGCGAAGACGGGCGCATACAGGGCTATCTCGACACCTGCGGCATTCCCTATACCGGCTGCGGCGTTCTTGCCTCGGCACTGACAATGGACAAGGCCCTCACCAAGCTCTGCGTGGCAGACGCAGGCATTGCGGTCGCTCCTTCCATGACGCTGTTCAGTCAGGATTTCCACGCCGATCCCGGAGCAATCATCGCTTCCGTCGAATCCGGTTTCGCCTTTCCTTTTTTCGTCAAACCGGCAAACCTCGGTTCCTCTGTGGGCATCTCGAAAGTGCACCATCCCGGCCAGTTGCACGCTGCCCTTGAAAACGCATGTTCGCTTGATACGAAAGTGCTTGTCGAGAAAGCTGTTTCTGGAAGGGAGGTCGAAGTTGCCGTACTCGGCAACAGTAATCCCGTAGCCTCGGTTTGCGGTGAAATAGAGCCTGCAAGCGACTTTTACGATTACCGGGACAAATACATCGACAACAGGGCAAAACTCTTCATCCCTGCCAGAATCACTGAAAGCCTCCAGGAGGAGGTGCGTTCCGCAGCTCTCCGGGCCTACAAGGCGCTTGGCTGCAAAGGCATGTCGAGAATAGATTTTTTCGTCAACGAACAAAGCGGCGCCATCGTGCTGAACGAAGTGAACACCATTCCCGGATTTACCGACATCAGTATGTACCCGATGCTCATGGAAGCTTCCGGCACGGGATTCAGGGAACTTGTCGACAGCCTCCTCAACCTCGCACTTGAAAAATGAAAGACAGGAAGAAACCAAATCGCTGCCGCTCATGACACACCCCTCTTCCGATGGCACAGAGGAGTGCGGCAATGCGGACATCAGCAGGCCGCACCTGTTTTTCATGGGAGTAACCTCTGAATTGTGCGAAGGAAACTACCAGGTCGGTCTGGCGCTCCTGAAACCTTTTTCGGGGCTCTTTTCCGATTCATACCTTTTCAACCTGCTCTATGCCAAAGCTCTGAAGGGGCTCGGGAAACATTCCCTCGCTGTGGAATATTTCAGGAAATGCTGTGCCATCGCGCCTTCCAACCAGGTGGCATGGACCGAACTGCTTCGCCTGCAGACTTCAGTTCACCAGGAACTCCAGGAAATCGGAGCCGGCGCAGATGACCCGGTGACTGACGAACTCGAAAAACTGAGTGCCGCGCTCATGCGTTTCGAACCGGTAAAAACCACGGAAACCTACGATCCCACCCCACTTGCCGACCAGAAACAGCCGTTCCCGGATGATATCGCCATTGCCGTCCCGACCGAAACCCTCGCGCAGCTCTTCAGGGAACAGGGCGCCTACAGAAAAGCGGTAACGGTCTATTCCCTGCTCATCAAGATCAAACCGCAGAATGCGGAGCACTACCGCAAAGAGATCGATTCGCTGCTCGAAAGCATGTAGCCCCTGAAATCTTTCCGCGGAACCTTTTCCCTGTTTCCGCTTGTTTTACAAACCATATGCATGAATATCCCGCAACTCGCTATATTGCGTGCATGCCGATTCATCCATTGAAGTTCAGAAACGTAAACGGTTCCCATATTCTATCTTGCGCTTCCGGGTATTCTCATATCTCTGCACTGCTTCGCTGCTCTTTTTCCTCCCCGCAAAAGCCTTCAGCTCCGGGGGTGAAGAGAAAACACTCAACCTCTCCGAATGCGTCTCCATTGCGCTGGATAACGCCACCGCACCAAAAAAGGCGCAATACAACCTGAAGCTGCAGGCTGCGGATGTCCTCAGGCGTTACGGCAGTTTCCTGCCGAAACTTTCCGTTTCCGGGACCTGGACTCCCTATTCCCTGAGCCGCAGCTACACCCAGTACTCCGATACCGATTATACCGGTATCGCGAAGATCAGGACCGAAAGCGAGTCGCTGCAGTTTGCCGTAACAACTTCGCTCAATATTTTCAACGGATTCAGGGATTATGCCGCACTGCAGTCGGCGATCGAAAAAAAACAGGCTGCGGGATACTCGCTGTCCAGGGCGCTTGAAACCGTGGCTTTCGATGTGACGCAGGCATATTATCAGGTGCTCCTCGACCGGGAGCTGCTGCAAACAGCAAGGGAAAACCTCCTTTCGGCCAAAGATCAGCTTACGCTTACCGACCGTCAGTACCAGATCGGCCTCAAATCCCTGGTTGACCTGCAGCAGCAGCAGGCCGACGCGGCGGCAAGCGCTTTGACGCTCATCAGGGCTGAAAACCACCTGAAGCGGAGCACACTCGAACTGATCAGGCGCCTGCAGATCGATCCCCTTTCAAAAATAACCATTGTTCCCGGCCCGGGAGAACTCAAAATCCCTTCCAGACCGAAGCTCGATATCGACAGTCTTTACACCCTGGCCCTGAAAAAACGTACCGACCTGAAATCGAGGGAACTTGAAGCCTCCGCCGCAAACTGGCAGGTAAGGGAATCGAGAGGAGCCCGCCTGCCGCGCATCGACCTGAACTTCAGCGTCGCGACCGGAGGCACCGCTTTTCTCAGGCAATCGGTCAATGACGGACCGGAAACGTCCTACCCGCTGCCTTCGCTATGGAACCAGCTCGAGAACACGCCCGGCTATACCGTCGCGCTCAATCTCAGCTGGCCGCTTTTCGACGGATTCCAGACCCGCTACGGCGTCGAAACGGCGAAAATCGGCCGCATGAACCAGCTTCTCGACCTCAATGACCTGAAAAACAATATCGTTATCGACATTCAGCAGGCTGCCGGCGATTACGATTCAGCGTTCAGCGAAATCGAAACGGCGAAAGTGAGCCTGAAAGCCGCTGAATCTGCCTACAACGGCATACAGAGGAAATATGAGCTCGGGGCTTCGGGCTTCGTTGAGCTGAGCGCGGCGCGCGCCGCGCTTTTCAACGCCCGCTCGAACCTTTCGCAGGCAACCTTTAACCTGGCGCTGCAGAAAACAGTCCTCGATTTCACGACAGGCACCATCCCTCTTCAGCAACCCTGAACCTCTCACGACCGCCGATGAAAAAACAGCAGCCATTTTTGAAACGCAAGTCCACCCTTGTCACCACAGCGGCAGTTCTTCTCGTACTGACTTCTGCTCTCCTGTTCCTCAAATTCCGCGAGAAACCGGTTGAAGTCACCGTCGAAAAGGTTTTCAGGAAGGAGGTCGTACATGTCGTCACCGCAACGGGCAAGATAGAGCCGGAAGTCGTCGTGAACATTGCGCCCGACGTTTCGGGCGAAATCATCGAACTTCCCGTCCATGACGGGCAGAGCGTCCGCAAGGGAGATCTGCTTTTCAAGATCCAGCCCGACATCTATATCAGCCAGGTCCAGCAGAGCCTTGCCCAGCTCAACGCTTCCAGAGCCCAGAACCTCGAAGCAAAATCAAGAATGCTCAAGGCCGAGGACGATTTCCGGAAAGCTTCGCTGCTCTACCGTGAAAAGCTGATTTCCCAGTCCGACTACCTTGCCTCCAAAACCAATGCCGATGCGGCCCGTGCCACCCATGACGCTTCGCGGCACAATATCGGGCAACAGAAAAGCCTGCTTGACCAGAACCAGGACAAACTCAATAAAACCGTATTAAGGGCGCCAATCGACGGCTCGGTGATCGTGCTGAACAACAAGCTCGGCGAACGCGTGGTGGGAGTCGGCATGTTCTCCGGCACCGATGTGATGAGAATCGCAAACCTCGACAGCATGCAGGTGCTCGTGGAAGTGAACGAAAACGACATTGTCAATGTCCGGGCAGGCAACCAGGTTTCGGTGAAAGTCGATGCTTACGGCGACAGGGTTTTCAGGGGAATAGTCCGGGAAATCTCCAACTCGGCCATATCGAAAGCGGCAGGCACGCAGGAGGAAGTCACCAATTTTTCGGTAAAGATCCGCATTTTCAACCATGAAAGGCTGCTGAAGCCCGGTATGAGCGCAACTGCCGATATCGAGTCCCGACGTGTGCCGAATGCGCTTGTCGTGCCGATCCAGAGCGTCACGATGAGAAACCCCGCAGCCCGTCCTGAAAAGACAAAAGGGGAAAAGCCGGGCGTCACTTTCGTAACCGTCAACAGGGAGGAAAACCGTCAGGGGGTTTTCGTCACAGAAGAAGGGCGGGCGCGATTCCGGCCTGTAATGACCGGAACGACCGACAATACCCACATCATCGTCACCTCCGGACTGAAAGAAGGCGAACTGGTCGTATCAGGCAGTTATTCAGCCATTACCACGGGACTGAAGGACGGAAGCAGGATCACCATCCGGAAATAATGATGAAAACCACAAAGGGGCCGGCCGTCATCATCATGAAGGAACTCTGCAAGTTCTATGAAATGGGTGAGGAAGTCGTACGCGCACTCGACTCGATCGACCTCGATTTCATGCTGAACGACTACGCCGCCATCATGGGACCTTCGGGAAGCGGAAAATCGACGCTCATGAACATCATCGGGTGCCTCGACACGCCCACTTCCGGGCGTTACGAGCTGAACGGCCAGAATGTCGCGGATCTCAACGACGATGCACTCGCCGTCATCAGGAACCGGGAGATCGGATTCGTATTCCAGACATTCAACCTGCTCCCCCGCCTGAATTGCCTCCGCAATGTCGAGCTCCCACTGATCTATGCCGGAGTTGGTCCGGAAGAGCGCGAAGAGAGGGCGGCGGAGGCACTGAAGCAGGTCGGCCTCGGCGACCGGATAAAACACAGGCCCTCCGAACTTTCGGGAGGCCAGATTCAGCGAGTCGCCATTGCAAGGGCACTCGTCAACAAGCCTTCGATCATCCTTGCCGACGAACCGACAGGAAACCTCGATACCGCAACCAGCCATGACATCATGGAAATATTCGGCAAACTCTCCGATGCGGGCAACACCATCATCCTCATCACGCATGAAGAGGATATCGCCCGTTTCACCCGGCGTATCATCAGGCTGAGGGACGGAAAAATCGAAAGCGACAGCAGGCGATGAAGCCGGGAAAGCGGCAATTCAGGTATGAAACGCTGGAAAGCCTCAGAATGGCCATTTTCCAGATCGGAGCAAACAAGACCCGTTCGTTCCTTACCGCTCTCGGCGTCATTATCGGAATCGTCTCCATTACCATGATGGGCACGGCTATCAACGGCATCGATCTTGGTTTCGAAAAAAGCCTCGCCATGATCGGCTATGACGTCATCTATGTCCAGAAATCCCCCTGGAGCACCATGGGCCAGTGGTGGCGCTTCAGGAACCGACCGGACCTGAAAACCCGATATGCGGAACAGATCAACCGGATCATCTCCACGAATCCCCAATCCGAACTGCTGCTGGCCGTCCCGCAGATTTCAACGTACCAGGCTTCGGCGAAGTACCGCGACCGCATCCTCGAGCAGATTTTTGCTCTTGGCACCAACGGTGACTATCCCCGTACCGCCTCCGGCAGCCTCACCACCGGACGCTTCTTCACGCCCGGCGAATCGGCCGGTGACGAGATGGTCTGCGTTATCGGCGACGATGTCTCTTCAGGTCTCTTCCCCAACGAATCCGCCCTGGGAAAAACGATTCAGCTGAAAAACAGCAAGGTGCGCGTTATCGGTATCTATAAAAAACAGGGCAAGTTCCTCGGTCTTTTCAGTTTCGACAACCAGGTCGTCATGCCTGTCGGCACATTTGAAAAAATTTACGGCAAGGAGATGTTTGTCACGATAAGGGTAAAAATCAGGGACGAGAAGCAAGTCGTTCCGGCAAAGGAGGAACTGCTCGGGATCATGAGGAAAATCCGCCGCCTCCCTCCCGGAAAAGAGGAGGATTTCTCCATCAACGAACAGAAGGCCTTCAAGAGCCAGCTCGATCCCATCAAGAACGGTATCGCAATGGCAGGAATCTTCATCACCGGCATGTCGCTTTTCGTCGGCGCTATCGGCATCATGAACATCACCTTTGTCAGCGTCAAGGAGCGCACGAAGGAAATCGGGCTTCGCAAGGCGCTCGGGGCAAGGCGCCGGACCATCCTGCTCCAGTTCCTCATTGAATCGGTAATGATCTGCCTCATTGGCGGCATCGTAGGTCTCGTGACGGCGTTTTCCATCACGATGGCCATCGAAACCTTCATGCCGGAATTTCCGGTAAGGTTCTCCCCTGTCCTTGTCCTGGCAAGCCTCGCCGTCTCGGTCACTACCGGCGTATTCTCCGGCCTCGCTCCTGCAGTGACAGCTTCGAGGCTCGATCCGGCAGATTCGCTGCGCTATGAGTAGGAGCATGCCCATGAAGTTTCGGGAAACCGTCATCCAGGCACTCTCGTCCCTTGCCGTGAACCGCCTTCGCTCGCTGCTCACCATCCTTGGGGTCGCGGTCGGTGTCTTTTCGATCATCGCAGTCATGACCGCTCTCGACGCCGTGGATAAAAGCGTGGAGTCCGGTCTGACCAGCCTCGGGGCGAACACCTTCCAGATACAGAAATATCCCGCCACGGTTTTCGGAGGTGCTCATGCAAGGAACATCTATGCAAACCGCAAGGATATCACCTGGCAACAGGCTCTGTTCTTCAGAAAAAGCATGGAAAATTCGGCCCGCACCATCGGCTTCGTCATCACGAGCCAGGGAGCCCGCGCGAAGTATGGCAATATCGACACAAACCCCGATGTCGTTCTGACCGGCGGGGACGAAAACTTTGCCGCTTCCAACGGGTATGCCGTTCAGGAAGGACGGAACCTCGGAGAAAGCGATATTCGCTATGCGCGCGGCACGGCAGTGCTCGGCAGGGAACTGAGGGAAACGTTGTTCCCTGCCGGCGGAAACCCGATCGGTGCCACCGTGAAAGTCAACGGAGAGGTCTATACGGTCATCGGCGTCTTTGAAAAGAAAGGAGCCGCATTCGGGCAGAGCCAGGACAACTTTGTCCTTATCCCCATTACCCGCTACCTCGACCATGTCGATGAAAAAAGCAGCATCGCCATCACTGTCGAAGCCCTTTCACGCAGCGATTATCCTCATGCTCTCGATCAGGCCATCGGGTCAATGAGAAGTGTGCGGGGACTCGGGGTAACGATGGCCAACGATTTCGAAATACGGACCAACGAATCACTGATCGATTCCTTCAGGGAGATCAAGATCGCCATCAGCACCGGGGCATTCATCATCAGCTTCATGGCCCTGCTCACGGCAGGGGTGGGCATCATGAACATCATGCTGGTGAGCGTCACTGAACGGACCAGGGAAATAGGTATCCGAAAATCGGTGGGGGCTCCCCGCAGGAGCATTCTCAGGCAGTTCCTGCTCGAAGCGCTCTTCCTTTCGCTTGCCGGTGGGGTCATCGGTATTTTCACAGGCATTGCGGCAGGGAATCTCGTGGCCCTGCAATTCAATCTTCCGCCGCTTTTCCCGTGGGTCTGGACAGTCGTTTCGTTGATCGTCTGCTCGGCAATCGGCATGGCTTTCGGCCTGTTTCCCGCATGGAAGGCTGCCGGCCTCAATACGGTCGATGCCCTGAGGCCGAAATAGAGATCATCCTTCAGGAATCGGGCATACCGAAAAGCTTCCGGGCAAATGCTGCCACATGGTGCACCAGGGCCGGCTCCAGCGCCGCAAGAGCGTCAAGCTCCCTTTTCATGGGCGAACTGACGGCAAAAGAACTGTCGAGCTTCTCCCAGGATGGCAGCACACTCTCTTCAATCCACTTCCAGCGACATGAAGAATCGGTGACGCTTTTCCAGCCGAGAAGGGTTTCAAGGTAACCGGCATGGGTGGAAAACGAAGGTTTCGCCCCGGGTTCGGGAAAATCGAGCTCGCTGCCGAACGAGACGACAATTTTACCGAACGGACTGATTGCATCGAAAATCGGCTGCAACGTCCTGATCTGTTCATGACGGAGCAGCAGAACATTCCCTTCGCGGATATTTTTTCGGGCTTCCTCTTCACCACGGCCCTCCCGGAGCATGCGGGCACCCTGGTCGATCAACCTGAATCCCCCGAGCATGAACTCCGTTTCTTCCGGTCCGCAGTTCTGCTCGATCCCGATGATCCCATCCTCGAGGTAGGCAGCATGAGCCCATGCGATATCGTAATAAATACTGTTGTTTCCGCGTCTGATTTCATCGAGGTCCGAAAGCAGAAGCTGTCCGGCGGCAAAAGAGTGCATGATCGAGGGAACGGAGAGCAGCGCAAGGGCTCCCTTCCTGAAGAATTTTCCTGCATCTTCGGGGGTGGCGACCTCTTCGGGTGTGTCCGCGGCAATGAACATGCCGGGACCATGCATGAGCTCGGCAACCGCAAGCGCAAGTCCAACCTGTCTCGACGCGAATGCGGCCATTCCCGCCCATTTGAAAAGTTCGGGCTTCTGCAGGTACCAGGAGGCATACTGCGCGGTGACAGCCCTGTTGCGCTCCACAATATTGTTTTTCCGCGGAATGCGCGACTCGACCTCGTCGATCCACTCCTGCCTGCTTTTTCCCATGGCTGCTTTCTCCTGTTCAACATTCTGTCTACTACCAATAAACAGATAAAACAGGAGAAATAATTTCAAGTCCGCAGAGTTCTTCTTCTTGTGCCCAACCCTCGGTAGTGTCGTCATGATGCGCGGGCGCAAGGCGGACGGTGTCCCGACAAGGCAGGAAGTGACGCCGCAAGAGAGCATCGGAACAAATACACAGAGCTACCCTTGTGTCCCGGCAAACCCTCTCTGTCAAGCTACTCGAACTCGATCAGGGCCTGTCCAGCCCTGACGGCTTCGCCAGGAGACGCAAGAATATTCCTGACGGTGCCTGCGGCATGTGCCGTGATGTTCGTCTCCATCTTCATGGCTTCCAGCACCACGAGGAGGTCGTCGACCTGAAGCTTCTGTCCGACCTGGACGTTCACACGCTGGACTATTCCTGCAATGGGACTGCGACAGACCTTGTCATCCGGCAGTCCGTCCGCAACCGGCACAGGGGCCTGGGTCGGCGGGACAACGGCCGGTGCGGGGTGATGCGACTTGATGGTGGAGGTCTGCTCGGAATACTCGGCGGGCAGACGAACTTCTTCCCCTTCGAGCACTTCGACATCCACGATGTATTTCTTTCCGTCTATGGTCAGGGTCAACTGCATGGTGGTCTTCCTTGTTAATGCTGGTTGATGCTGAACGTATGGGAGGTCTGTATGGACACTCGTCCCACCTGCGACCACGAGCTCGGCCCCTGGTCGCTGATGAACCGCGCCCGGCGAATCCTTACGTTCTTGCCGAGGTATGCTGCAATGGCCGCGGACATGATGAGCAGCAGTTCCGGGGTTATTTCTGAATCCTGCATGGATATTCCTGTCAAGAGTGAATTACAGCGGTATCAGGCCATGCTTTTTCTGCGGCCTGAATTCCCGTTTCGAGTGAACGATATCGAGTGCCATGGCGAGGTAGCGCCGGGTTTCCGCCGGCTCGATGACATCGTCGACCTGGTAGCGTGCTGCAGCGACATACGGGTTGGAGAACGACTCCTGATATTCAGCGACGAGCTCCTTGTGTCGTACTGCCGGGTCCTGCGCCTTTCTGATCTCATCCCTGAAGATGATATCCACCGCGCCTTCCGCACCCATGACCGCAATCTCGGCCCCTGGCCAGCAGACCACCCTGTCGGCATCGAGGTCCTTGCTGCACATTGCCAGATAGGCTCCTCCGTAAGCTTTTCGCATGATGACCGTAAGCTTCGGCACCGTTGCCGCCGAATAGGCGAAGAGCATCTTTGCGCCATGCCTGATGATCCCGCCGTACTCCTGCTCGACTCCGGGAAGAAAACCCGGGACATCGACAAACGTGATAATCGGGATATTGAAGGCATTGCAGAAACGGATGAATCGGGCCGCCTTGTCCGAGGCGTTGATGTCGAGCACTCCTGCCATCACTGCCGGCTGGTTCGCCACGATGCCGACGGAGCGACCCTGGAGGCGGGCGAACCCGATGACGATGTTCGGGGCGAAAAATTCCTGCACTTCCATGAAGTCACCCCTGTCCATGACACGGGTGATAACGTCCCGGACATCATAGCTCTTCTTCGGATTGAGCGGAACGACCGTGTTGAGGCGCTTGTCGGGCAGGATAACATCCTCCGCGTCGAAGCGGGGAGGGTCCTCGAGGTTGTTCGAAGGAAGAAACGAAAGCAGGCGCCTGCAGATCGCCATTGCGTCGAGATCGTCTTCGGCAATGAAATGCACCACACCGGAAATGTTCATCTGCGCTCCCGGACCTCCGAGCTGTTCCGCCGTCACATTCTCTCCCGTCACCGACTTGATGACCGACGGCCCGGT
Organism: Chlorobiaceae bacterium; assembly: GCA_013335405.1. Lineage (GTDB taxonomy): Bacteria > Bacteroidota > Chlorobiia > Chlorobiales > Chlorobiaceae > Chlorobium. The sequence continues at coordinate 40,602 of JAAXVR010000017.1, read as the reverse complement.
GATGAACATCCTCGCGGATCTGGTCTGGATGATGAAATCGGTCAGGGCGGGGCTGTAGGCCGCACCGCCTGCGCAGGGGCCGCAGATGAGGGATATCTGGGGAACAACGCCGGAGAGCATGACGTTGTTGTAAAAAATCTTTCCGTAGCCTGAGAGACTGTCGATCCCTTCCTGTATGCGGGCCCCGCCAGAATCGTTGATCAAAATGAACGGCGATCCCGTTTTTATCGATGCCTGCATCATCTGGACAATCTTGGCGCTGTGCATTTCGCCTGCGGAACCTCCGCCGACAGTGAAATCCTGGCTTGCAAGATGGACCAGCCTGCCATTCACGCTGCCTGCACCGGTGACCACGCCGTCAGCCGCCATTTTCTTTCCCGCCATGCCGAAGTTGGTGCAGCGATGCTCGGTAAAACGTCCCGATTCCTGGAAACTGTCCTGGTCAACCAGGGCGTGGATGCGCTCCCTCGCCGTCAGGCTGCCGCCTGCATGGTGCTTGTCAATCCTCTCCTGGCCGCCTCCGAGAGCGAGCTGCTCCTTGCGCCTCTTGAGGTCCTTTATTTTTTCGTCAATAGTCATGGTTCTCCGCTGTTCAAAAAATCATTACGATACCGCCGGATTGAACGGCGCAACCGTCACCTTGTGCTGCATGCCGCTCAGGGTCACCGCATAGGTGATCGGGCCAGTGATGACACCCTGGTGACCCTCGGCAGGATGTATTTCGGAAGATCCGGTAGCCGGATCTGTTCCAAGGTTCAGAGGCCCCTCGTGACGCTGGGCGAAGAATTTCGGAGCCACCTGGGGAAACATCGCATAGGTGAGGACGTCCTCGTCCGTTCCATTGCAGCCACTGAGCGAGAGCGCTTCCGAACGGAGTTTATCCCACTCCGGTTTCAGGAGATCCGCCGGGCGGCAGGTGATCTCTTCCTTGCGGGTATGCTCGCGGGCAAGCGTTACCACCTCCCTGTTTTTCGCGCCGGGACCTTCCCCGTAATAGCCGAGCATGAGATCTGAAAACTCACCGGTAAGCACCTTGTAGCGACCCATCAGCACGTTCAGCACCGCCTGGGTACCCACTATCTGGCTGCTGGGCGTGACGAGGGGAACGTAACCGGTGTCCTTGCGGACCACCGGGATCTCTTCAAGCACCTCCATCAGACGGTCACCTGCGCCCTGCTGCCTGAGCTGGCTTTCCATGTTCGACAGCATGCCGCCGGGAATCTGGCTTTTGAATATCTCCGTCTCCGCACCCGTCACCTGCGACAGGAACTCCTTGTAGCGGCCGATAATCCTTGCGAAATGAGACTTGACCCTGAGGATACGCTCCATACTGACCTTTGTGTCGAACCCGGTTCCTTCGAGCATTTCGATGAAACTTTCAGTCGGGTTGTGTCCCGGGCCGAGGCTCATGGAGCTTATGGCGGTATCGACACAGTCGATACCAGCCTCGACAGCTTTCATCAGGCTTACCATCGTGACGCCCGTCGTAGCATGGACATGGAGATGAAGGCGCATTTCAGGACCACAGGCTTCCTTGATGCCTTTTACCAGATCGTATGCCGCCCGGGGCTTGATGATTGCCGCCATGTCCTTGATGCAGATCGAATCGACACCCATGTCCTGAAGCCTTCTTGCCTGGTCGACAAAAAGAGCTGTGGTATGGATCGGGCTGACGGTATACGAAATGGTCCCCTGTGCGTGGCCTCCCGCTTTCCTTACAGCCTTTACCGAAGTCTCGATGTTGCGAAGGTCGTTCAGTGCGTCGAAAATTCGGAATACGTCGATGCCGTTTTCGGCTGATTTCATGCAGAAGCGCTCGACCACCTCATCCTGATAGTGACGGTAACCGAGAAGATTCTGCCCGCGCAGGAGCATCTGCAGGGGCGTTTTCGGCATGAGCTTCCTGAAGGTCCTCAGACGTTCCCAGGGGTCTTCGTTCAGGTAGCGGATGCACGCGTCGTAGGTCGCCCCACCCCAGCATTCGATGGACCAGTATCCTGCCTCGTCGAGGTCGCTGCAGGCACCGGTCATATCCTCTATCCCCATGCGGGTGGCGATCAGGCTCTGGTGCGCGTCACGCAGTGCCAGCTCGGTGATGTCGATAATGCGTTTTTCTTTTGTTGCCACGTTGTTCTTGAATATTCGTAATCTTCCGGTA
>JAAXVR010000017.1:0-38344 GCA_013335405.1 Chlorobiaceae bacterium | reverse complement strand
GTACCGGAAAAAGTTGCCTCCATGCCCTGTTCAGGGGATGATGATAGGAAAAACCGGACTACATACAAATAATAAAAATGCAATCCGGGTATTTCATGTCAGAAAATCCCTTGTCTTCCGAATGCCATAAAACACATAACATTATAAAATGAAATAATATAAAATATTCTCCTCCAATGATTGTCACGAATTCGTCAAACTTTTTACCCTGATAAGACGTCACTCATCATACGTTTTCACACCTTACGCTACCGTATTATCTCCCCTCTGCCGCACCATTTCCGGCTTCATCTCTCTCGAGCAACTGCAGTTCATTCGGCTGGTGTTCTTATATTCTGTAAGGAGAGTCCCGTTTACCACCATCCCCATCCGTATGCTGAAAAAAGCGTTGTTCCCCGGAAAATACCTTCAGGGTCAGGGTGCCCTGAACGAACTGACGTCACTGATCACGCTTTTCGGCAACAGGGGAATGATTCTCGCTTCTCCGACAGCGCACACCATCCTGCAGAAAAGCGGCCTGAATCATCATGGAAACCCTCTGGCTGCGGAACGGTTCGGCGGAGAGTGCTGTGAAAAAGAGTTGACAAGGCTGTCAGCCATCATCCGCGAAAACAGGGCGGATGTCCTTGTCGGCATGGGAGGGGGAAAAACAATCGATACGGCGAAAATCGCCGCCGACCGTGCAGGCATCCCGGTCATCATCCTGCCCACGATAGCATCCAGTGACGCGCCCTGCAGCGGATGCGCGGTCGTCTATACGGAAAACGGCGTTTTCGAAACGGCAGTTTACCAGAAATCCAGCCCGGCAGCGGTGCTTGTCGATACGGACATCATCGCGAAGGCCCCGGTGCGATTCCTCGTCGCAGGAATGGGGGATGCACTCGCCACATGGTTCGAGGCGAAAAGCTGCAGCGAAACGCAATCCCCGAACGAATGCGGCGGACTCGGCACCATGACCGGACTGGCCCTTGCAAGGCTCTGTTACGACACCCTTCTCCGATACGGACCCGAGGCGAAAATCGCCGCAGAACGACAGACCGTGACACCCGCCCTGGAGAACATCGTGGAAGCGAACATTCTCCTGAGCGGCATAGGGTTCGAAAGCGGCGGACTCGCATCGGCGCATTCGATCCACAACGGCCTGACGGCGCTCGAGGAAACACATGCGTACTACCATGGGGAAAAAGTCGCCTTCGGCCTTCTGGCCGGCCTCCTGCTCACCGGCTCTCCACCTGGAGAGGTTGAAACCGTCTATGCTTTCTGTGAAAATGTCGGGCTCCCGACCACGCTTGCCGATATCGGAGTACTCGAAACGGGGCACGGCAGGCTGATGGCCGCCGCCGAAAAAGCTTCCTCACCCCGGGAGTTCATCCATCACGAACCTGTAACGGTCACGCCGGAAACAGTGCTGGAGGCTATCCTCGCAGCGGATGCGATCGGAAAGCAGCGAAAAATTGCTACAGCATGACAACCGTTCCGATAACCTTTTCACCTGACTTTCAACTGCAAGGAGATGCAATATGGATACCCGGGAATTGATCGAAACCCATCACAAGGCATGGACGAACGGTGACTTTGCAACAGCCCGCAGTGTTCTTGCCGATGACCTTGATTTTCAGGGCAGTATCAACAGGTTTTCAACGGCTGATGACTTCATCGGGACACTCATCCGGTTCAGGCGGATGGTGACGGACGTCACCCTGCAGGAAAGCCTTTTCGAAAAAGAGTGCGCCGCGCTGCTCTATGAATGCAGCACAGACACCCCTGCCGGCATCATCAGGTTTGCCGAATTTTTCACGGTCCGTGAGGGCAAAATATCCGGAATAACTCTTGTCTATGATGCAACGATACTGAGGGGGATTGCCGGAACCGATGAATGATGCAGACAGCACCGTTTACCTGGAACAATCCCTCTGAAATGCACAGAGACACTGCTGCCAGGGGTCCATATTCACGTGCTTTATTTTTGGCTTGACCGGTAAAACGAAAAATGTGTACATTTGCCGCCATGTCAGGCGGTTTTGAAAAAAGCCTTTTTTATGCCTGGCGTCTCACGATTAATAAAACACGGTCACACCATGTACTTCAAAAATGCCGATGAAGTGCTTTATCAATGGGTCACGAGGGTCTGCACGGGGAATCCCGATGAAATCACAGCACTCTACCATGCATCCGCAGTCCTCATTCCCACCTTTTCCCCACATACCGTAACGGCCGGGGAAGGGATCAGGAACTATTTCGCGCAGCTCGCGACAAGAGACGGCCTCGGGGTACGCCTCCACAGCAAGGCATTGAGAAAACAGGAGCTGAGTGGAACACTGCACACGCTGAGCGGCATCTATTCATTCGAATTCGAAGTTGACCAGGTACCGCTCTCGTTTCCTTCCCGCTTCACGTTCGTCGTCGATATATCGCAGGAGAAACCGATCATCCACCACCACTCTTCGCAGGTACCGAGAAACCTCTCCTGAGCAACGGCGCATACGGTTCCCGACAAGTCATCCTCCTCGATAAAAAACGCTTCTCAGGATGTCTTGTCCCGATACCGCCCCGAAGAGATAACATCACCGGTTCAACCCTGGTTTTTCAGCTGCTGCATTTCCCCTTCGAGAAGTTCGATCTTTTCCTTCATGGCGCCGATACCCCTCAGCATGGCTTCATATCTGAGCTGTTCCCGCATTGGTTGAGCCGGATAACCACGAACGGCAACACCCCGTTCGGGAAATGATTTCGTGATGACAGCCCTCGCGGCGACATGGATCCTGTCCGCAAGTTCGAGATGGCCTAAAAACCCGGCCTGACCGCCGATCATGCAATGACTTCCGACAGTGACACTTCCGGAGATACCCGCCTGTCCGGCAATGACTGTATGGTCACCAATCCTGCAGTTGTGGGCCACCTGTACGAGATTGTCGATTTTCACGCCGTTGCCGATCACGGTACTGCCCATGGTTGCCCGATCGATTGTCGTATTCGCTCCGATTTCGACATCATCTCCGATTTCGACAATGCCCATCTGTGGTATCTTCACATAGGAACCATCCCTCTGGGGCGCAAACCCGAAACCGTCAGCCCCGATAACGGCTCCGGAATGAATCATCGCCCTCCGGCCGATCTTCGTGCCATCGTAACAGACTACGTTCGGACAGAGGACCGAGTCATCACCTACGGTCACATCGTGCATAAGAACCGTATTTGATCCGATCACCGAATTGCTGCCGATGGAACACCGGTCACCGATAACGGCATGCTCGCCAACTGATGCCCCATCGCCTATCGAAACCCCCTCTCCGATGACGGCAGTGGGAGAAATGCCTTTTGCAGCAACAGTCCGCGGTCCGGCAAATTTCTGCAGCAGAAAAACAAATGCGCTATAGGGGTCACGGACCTTCAGGAAGGCGGTCTCTGTTTTGAAACCGTCGAGAGCAAGCGAAGCGTTTACAATAACAAGCGAAGCGTTGGTCTGATCCAGATACTTGAGGTACTTTTCATTCGCTATGAAGCTGACCTGTCCTGGTCGGGCAGTTTCGATTTTTGCCGGTCCGGTGATTGGACCATCGTAATCGCCAACAAGCTCAACGGCATCAAAATACCTGCCCAGATAATCCCGGATATCCTGAATAGTCATGTTTTATCAGTAAATAACTGTACTTTTGCACAAGTAAAAATTTAGTTAAAAATTTTCTCTTTTTCATTATATTTCAAGTCAATTGTTTTCGTCTTCGGGAACAAAATAATTGCCGCAGGAAACCCGGGGCATTGAATTTGAAACAGCGGTGAAATAATTCCTTCCATAAGTAACAATGCTGGACTCGATGGTAAAACCGATCAAAATTTTCGCAGGCCGCAGCAATCCCGAGCTTGCGGAAAAAATCGCCCAGTACCTTAAAATGCCGCTTTGCAATGCAAAGGTGGAAAACTTCTCCGACGGGGAAATTTCGGTCAACTACAATGAATCGGTCCGGGGATCCGACCTTTTCATCATCCAGTCCACCAACCCGCCCGGCGACAACCTCATGGAACTCCTTATCATGATCGATGCCGCCAGAAGGTCTTCCGCTGCCAGGATAACCGCTGTCATGCCCTATTACGGCTATGCCCGCCAGGACAGGAAAGACCGGCCCCGCGTTGCCATTACCGCCAAACTCGTCGCGAACCTCCTGACCGAGGCCGGAGCGAACCGTATTCTCACTATGGACCTGCATGCCGCGCAGATCCAGGGATTTTTCGATATTCCGTTCGATCACCTCTATTCAAGCGTTGTCCTTATCAACGATCTCCGCCACAGGGATTTCCGTGACAACCTCGTCGTAGCCTCCCCGGACGTCGGCGGCGTAAAGCTCGCAAGAAAATTCGCCGAGGAACTCGGCACGGACCTCGTCATTGTTGACAAACGCCGCCCGAAAGCGAACGTGGCCGAAGTCATGAACATCATCGGTGACGTCAGGGGCAAGAACGTACTCCTGGTAGACGACATGGTCGATACCGCAGGAACACTCGTCAATGCCGCGAAAGCCATCCGTGAAGCCGGCGGCCTGAAGGTTTACGCTGCAGCAACACATCCGATCCTGTCCGGCCCTGCCATCGAGAGGATCAACAACTCGGTGCTCGAAAAAGTCATCGTCACCGATTCGCTCATCACGAAACACGATTATTCCTCAAAAATCGAAACCGTATCCGTCAGTCAGCTTTTCGGCGAAGCCATCAAGAGGATTTACGAAGACGATTCCGTCAGCTGTCTCTTCGACAGCAAGGACATCTACGAAAAACTTTCGAATATTCATTAAACACCAGAGATAAAAGGAAAGAAAGGAACAGCATGGAAACTATAGTCTTAGGAGTGCAGCCCCGCACGATCGCCAAAAACGGGGCGTCTAAACTGCGCAGCAACGGCGAAGTCCCCGGAGTCATCTATCATAAAGGCGAAGAAACCATTCCCGTGAGCGTCAACGAAATCGCCCTGACCAAACTTGTCCACACACCGGAATCACATATTATCGACCTCCAGTTTCCCGATGGCAAAATCAAGCGTTCGGTAATCAAGGATGTCCAGTTCGACCCGGTTTCCGACAGGATCATCCATACCGATTTCCAGCTCTTTTCGGCAGACGAAATCGTCGAGCTTGAGGTTCCTGTGACGGTCACCGGCAACAGCATCGGCGTTGAAAAAGGCGGGAAGATTCTCATCAGCCTGCATACCCTGACACTGAAAGGCAAACCGGATGAAATGCCGGATCATCTCTTCATCGATGTGACATCGCTTGAGATCGGCCATTCGATCCATGTCAGGGAGATCCCGATGGACAACTATCCGGGGCTCACCATCATGGACGACCCCGCGACACCGGTTATCACCGTACAGGGCGCGAAGACAGAAACAGAAGAAACGGGCGAGGCCGCTGAAACGACCGCAGGCTGAACTTCTCGTGCACCGAGTCCTTCGGTTTGCAAAACAGATCATGAAAAGCCGCTTTTCTTTTTCCGGAAAGCGGCTTTTTTTATTAACGTTCGATTTTACGGTCTTTTGAGTGTTTCTTGAACTGCAGCAAAATCAGGGCAACCGGGAGCACTTCCGATGTTCTATAAAACGGCACTCCGTCAACGCACATGAAACCATCGAGAAAAAAAGAAACGAAGCATCGGAGAAACATTGGCGCATACCTTTTCACGATTGCCGTTTTCTCGGTCTTTCTGGCGATACTTTACATCCGCCGCGAACTCGTTTCAACCAGTTTCAGTTCGCTCTTTACAGCGACGCGCCTCCTCTTCGAAAGTCCCGACAAATTGTATGAAATATTCACCGCAGACATCATCGAGTTCTGGATCGGGGCTATCTACCTCGTTTCCGTGCCTGTTGTCCTTCTATTGCTCTTCGTCCGGTCGTCCGGAAAAAAAAGAACGGCTAATGCTTCAGGCCAGCCGGAAGAACTGAGCCTCGGCAAAATCAGTTTCAGGGCTTTCAAAAAAAACCCGATAGCACTGTACGCATCATCCGTCATCTTCGTTCTTTATTCCGCAGCCTTCCTCGCGCCTTTCATTGCGCCTTTCAACCCGTATGACCAGCAGGACTTCCTCGTCACCGCCTATCAGCAACCCCTTACCCGCCTTGACGTACTGGTGCTGAAGGAACAAAAAAACCTTTCCATTCCGCTGCAGTCGGGCAATACAGCGGAAACCGGACTTGCCAACAGCCTCATCGGTGATTTTCAGTCTCTCAGGACGCGCAATGAACTTCATGCCCTCAAGTTTGTCAACGAATACCACATCGCAGGTGACAGAATCGTCTACCGGCAGGGAATCAGAAACAGGGAACTTCCGCTCGCCAGCCTTGTTCATCCTGAAACAGCAAAAGAAGCGCGGCCCGCATTCGTCAGCTCCCGCACCTTCATCCTCGGTACAGACCAGTACGGAAGGGATATTCTCAGCAGGGTCATTTACGGTTCGAGGATTTCGCTTTCCATAGGCTTTCTCGTCGTGCTCATCTCCGTTACGCTCGGTACGGTCATCGGTGTCTCCTCGGGATATTTCGGAGGGTGGATCGACGCCGTCACCATGAGGATAGTCGACGTACTTATCGCTTTTCCGGCGCTTTTCCTCATTCTCATCATCATAGCCACGTTCGGCAACTCCATCTACCTCATCGTGACAACGCTTTCGTTCACAGGCTGGATGGGTGTGTCGAGGATCGTAAGGAGCCAGGTTCTTTCGCTCAAGGAGCAGGAGTTCATCCTCGCTGCAAGATCGCTCGGACTCTCGGACGGGAGAATCATCTTCAGACATCTCGTTCCCAATACCCTTACGCCGGTCATCATCGCGGCAACACTGAGGATAGGAAGCATCATCCTCACCGAAGCAGGGCTTTCGTTTCTGGGACTCGGCGTCCAGCCTCCGGTTCCGAGCTGGGGCAACATCATCAACGAAGGGCGCGACAGTCTCCTGAATTACTGGTGGATATCGACCTTTCCAGGCATCGCGATCCTCTCCACGGTTGTCTGCTTCAACCTGATCGGCGACGGAGTGCGCGACGCCCTCGACCCGAGAATGAGGGGATAGCGATAACGTCAGGCAACGACCCGGGAAGACAGTGCGGCGGATGAACAATGAGACGCGCGGACAAACCAGATGAAAAAAACGGCACAGCTCACCCTGCTTGAATCCACGATAAGGTCGCTCGGATACACCATCCGTTATGAAAAAGGCAACTTCCTCGGCGGCGACTGCCGCGTGAGAGAGGACAATGTGGTGGTTGTGAACAAATTCCTGCCGCTGGAAGGTAAAATATTCACCCTTGCCCAGGTGATAGCAAAAATCAATCCACCGGGCCTCGAACATGAAACGGCAAAAATTATAGACAGCCTTGTCAACAGCAGCCTCTTCAGCAAAGACAGACGGGGATAAAAGAAGGGCCGATTACTTTATGATATCCTTGATTTTCAGTGCTTCGAGAACGAGCTCCTTTCGTAACGGAAGGTCTGCTTCAGTACGGATATCGATATTCATGGCGAAAAACCATACATCACCAGCAGTCTCAACATATCCGACAAACCAGCCGATCTGCGGTTCCATCCTCACAGCCCAGCCGGTCTTGGCCCGTATGGTATAGCCGGGGCCTTTTTCGTTTATCATGATGTCCGCCAACTTTTCATAGGAAGAAATACTGAACGGAAGCTTTCTCCGGTATACCTTCTCCAGGAACTCTGCCTGTCCGAAGGGACTTACCACGAGGGAACCGTCAAGCCAGAAAGCGGTTGTGTCGAAGGGTTCGCGTAACCTTCCATAGCCGGCCTCGTCGAGATACCTTCGGTATTTCACTGCACCGACCCTCCGTGCGATTTCCCGGTAATACCAGACGCATGAAACCCTGAAGGCGCTCTCGAGCGTCTGGTCGCGGTTCCAGTCCGGAAAATCGTAGCGAGTGCCGTCCCATTTCAGCAGGCTGTTCTCTGCTGTTACCGCTTTTTCCTCCAGGGCTATGAGGGTATTGCATATCTTGAAGGTTGATGCAGGCGATATCCTGTGGTTCGCCCGCCGGTCGTTGTGAACGAAGCTCTTCTTCGTCTCCTGCGAGCGGATGACCATCGTGCCTTCCACCCCGCGCTGCCTGAACAGCTCCGCCAGTTCTCGGTCTTCTGCGAATGCAGGCAGCTGCATAGCGAACATGAACAAGAGGGAAAAAAGAAAACGCATGTCAACAAAGTAAACTGTTATCCGCCATCTGGAGCACTTCGGTTATCAGGTTAGCATACAAGAAATCCGATCCGGATCAAGAACAAGAAAACATGCGTGCAGCATTTAACAGCATCAGTTATTCAACCCGGATCCGCAATAGATCATTTCAACCCGCAGTAAACTGAAGGGACATCCGATCTCCGGGTTTTCACAACCATTTCCAGCATCAGCCACAGAGTATTCATGCATGGAACCGGCACTGAACATGGATGTATCTGCACCCTGAGTGTGCACATGAGTCATTGTGACAGCGTTTTAAAGTAAAAAAAGGATACCGGTTCAACTCCTCCCTTTGTTATTTTAATATTCTGTGCCTTGCATAAAAACTGACTGCTTCCCCAATAAAGCAGTTTTAAGCTGTTCAAAGATTATGGTGCGATGTATTCCACTGACGCAAAAGAGGTGCGTAATCGTTGTATACGATAAATTTTCATTTTCAGGCTGAACGATTCAAGATGATTCGCTATGCAAAAAAAGCCGGATGGCAATACATCATATTATTCCGATGAGTTAAGAACTCTCGCTGAAACTCGTCTGAAACTCGGGAACAAGAATAAACCGGAGTTACTCTCGTCACCGGATGAAATGCTCCGGATGATCCATGAGCTCAGCGTTCATCAGATAGAACTCGAGATACAGCAGGAAGAACTGGTTCACTCGAGATCTGAACTGGAGAAGAGCCTGTGCCGGTATACTGATCTTTATGACTTTGCACCTCTGGGTTATATGACAATAGCGCTGGACAGTAAAGTACTTGAACTGAACCTGACTGCCGCAATAATGCTCGGTGTTGATCGCTCCCGAGTATATGGCATTCCATTGAAAATGTTTATCCGCCATGAAGACCACCGTGAACTTGATGCACTGCTTGAAAAGGTGTTAAAAGAGAAGGTGTCCGGTTACATTGAGGTTGAGTTTTCTGCTCTTCCAGCTGAACCATTGAAGCAGGCACAATCTCTTGCCGGACATGCCTTTCGGATTGATGCTTCAACAAGTGACAAGGCTGATGCCTGCCGGATTATTCTTTCGGATATCACTCAAAGAAAAAATCAGGAAAACATCCGGCTGCAATACGAGCAGAAAATACTCCGCAACGAACAGTTTTTAAAGAGTATCTACGATGATGTCAATCATTCGATTTTTGTCGTTGACGTTCTGGCTGACGGCACGTACCGGTACAGAGGACATAACGCAACAAATGAAAAACTGATTGGCATCAGCAATGAAGAACTGATCGGAAAAGCTCCTGAAGAGGTATTTGATCCACAAATCGCCAGACAGGTTATCGCCAACTATGATGCCTGTATCAGAGCAGGCCAGACAATACATTTCATTGAGTTTCTGCCGTTTCTTGGCAACGACATGTGGTGGGAAACATCCCTGAACCCTGTTCGAGACAAAAAAGAACGTATCTGCAGAATAATCGGCACAACAATCAATATCACTGAACGCAAGCAGGCAGAAGATCAGCTGAGGAAGAGTGAAGAACGCTTCAGAGTGATGTTCGAGAAGCATTCCGCCATAAAGCTGGTGATCGACCCTCACAACGGGAACATCATGAACGCGAATCAGGCGGCTGCTGACTTTTATGGCTGGTCAGTTGACCAACTTTGCAGGATGCGTATTCAGGAAATCAATACACGTTCTCCTGAGAAAGTTGTCGGAGAGCTGGAAAAAAGGAAATCGTCAGGGATACATCAGTTTTTATCACAACATCGTAAAGCGGATGGGACGGTCAGAGACGTTGAGGTATTCAGCAACGCAATCGATATCGATGGAAAAGAACTCTTCTATTCGATCGTTCATGATATTACCGATCGCAAACTGGCAGAAAATCAATTGCAAAAACTGAGCCGGACACTTATGGTTCTCAACGATTGCAATCTTCAGCTTCTGCATGCAAGCAACGAGAAGGAACTGCTCGACGGTATCTGCCGCGCTATCTTTGCCGACGGCGGCTACATGATGGTATGGGTCGGATATGCGGAACAGGATCAGGCAAAAAGTGTCCTGCCTGTAGCACAAGCCGGATTTGATGACGGTTATCTGGAGACCCTCAAAATCACCCGGGCTGATACCGAACGCGGTCAAGGCCCGGCCGGTAGATCAATCCGCTCCGGTCAGCCTGAAGTAACACAGAACATGCTGCTTGACTCAAGCTTCATGCCCTGGCGCAATGAAGCGATTAAACGTGGTTATGCATCATCTCTCTGTCTCCCGCTGAAAACAGATAACCATGTTTTCGGGGTTATAAACATGTATTCGAGCAAACCTGATGCATTCAATGAAGATGAAATAACGCTTCTGCTCACACTTGCTGAAAATCTTGCGTTCGGAATAACAATGTTGCGGAACCGTAACGCAATGGAGTTTGCGGAAAAAGAACTTCGCCAGAGCGAGGAGCGATACCGCTCCCTGTTCCAGAACAGGTACACGGTAATGATGATCTTCGATCCCCAGGATGGACAGGTCATCGATGCCAACCCTGCTGCGGAAAACTTCTACGGATGGACCCGGAACGAACTGCTCAAGATGAAAGTCACCCAGATCAACACACTTTCAGAGTCGGAAGTGAAAGCAGAGATGCAGAAAGCCCGGGACCTGGAACGCAACTATTTTAATTTCCGTCATCGAAAGGCAGACGGCTCTGTCAGGGATGTCGAAGTGGTAAGCGGTCCCATCACCCTCATAGGAAAATCCCTGCTCTATTCCATTGTACACGATATCACCGAACGCAAGCAGTTTCAGGAAGCGCTTCTTGAGAGTAATAAACGGATGCATGTCATCCTGAATTCCACCAATGCCGGAACATGGGAAACTGTCCTCGACTCCAATGAAAGCAGCTGGTCAGATGAAATATGGCACCTCTACGGCATTGAACCGGACAGCTGCACTCCCTCACTTCAGAACTGGCTGAACACTATCGTTCCGGAAGACAGGCCAACGATTGAACAAACTTTTACCGTGGCTGTAAAAAATGCGGCCGAGTTCAACTGCAGCTGGAGGGTCCGAGATCCGGACGGAGGCATACGCTGGCTCATGGCCAAGGGAACCCCGTATAAAGATGCCTGTGGCAAAGTCCTTAAATTTGTCGGCATTACGCTCGACATCACCGAACGAAAGCTGGAGGAGGAAGCAAAGAAAAAGCTGGAATCGCGAATCCTCAAGTCGGAACGCCTCGAGACCATTGGTACGCTCGCAGGAGGCATCGCCCACGATTTCAACAACATCCTTACCCCGATTCTCGGCTATTCGGAGATGGCTGTGAAAAATCTGCCGGATGAAAATCCATTCCACGAATACTTCACTGAAATCATGCTGGCAGCTGAACGGGCAAAAAACCTCGTTTCACAAATTCTGGCCTTCGGCAAGGCTCAGGAAAGCGAACTGTCCGTCGTGAATGTTCAGTCCGTCATCAATGAAGCGCTGAAGCTCCTGCGCCCGTCGATACCCTCCACCATCACGATCGAACGGCACATCGACAGCGCCTGCAGGAATATCCTGGCAGATTCATCCAAAATTCACCAGGCTATCGTTAATCTCTGCACCAACGCTTACCAGGCAATGGAAAATTCAGGGGGTGTCCTCAGCATCGAGCTCAAGGAGATCATTCCCGACAAGGACTTCATGAAAATGTTTCCGGAACTGCATGAGCGGCCTTATATAAAGCTCACCGTAACCGATACAGGATGCGGCATGGACAAACCGACCATGAACCACATTTTCGAACCCTTCTTCACAACAAAACCGGTCAATAAAGGGACAGGTCTCGGGCTTTCGGTCGTTCATGGTATCATTACCGGTTACAAGGGTGCGATCGACGTTGAAAGCCAGCCGGGCAAAGGCAGTGATTTTCATATCTTTCTGCCGGTTATCGACAAAATAATTACCCCCGAAAAAAAGGGAAAAAACGTTCCCGGCGGAAATGCGAGCATCCTCCTTGTCGACGACGAACAGGCGACACTGAAAATGATGACCTTGATGCTCACTAAACTTGGCTACCGGATGCGAGCACTGAATTCCCCCCGGCAGGCGCTTGATGAGTTGAAGCTGAACCCGGATGCATTCGACCTGGTCATTACCGACCTGACTATGCCGGAAATGACCGGGGTCACACTGGCTTCGGAAATTCACAAGTACAGGCCCGAATTGCCAGTCATCATGATGACTGGGTACGGAAAATACATCGACAGTGCATCAGATCTTGAGAGGTATGGCATCCGCCGCCTGCTGAAAAAGCCGGTCAGGCTTGATACTATGGTATCTGCAATCAATGACGTTGTTGCGGCGAACCATTGATGCCCGGCAAATCGCAGTCTGCCGGGTTCACCTGTGTCAAGGAGATCCCGGTTGACCGACGGATGGACAAGAGAAACAGCCATAGTGTTGCACAATAACAGTGTATGGTTGATGCATGTCACTCTCCATGAGGATCTCGGCAATGGTTCACTGCGCTCTCAATGTTTTTTCTGAACGATTCGGGATCGACGGGTTTCGTTACATAACCATAGATATTCCCGGAACCGGCCGATACGACGATCTTCCCAACGTCGTTTGAACCGGTCACCAGCATGCACAGGAGCTCGGGATGTCTTCTTTTCGCGTGACTTACCAGATCAATGCCGCTCATGCCCGGCATGAGGGCATCCGTAACCAGGATATCAGCACCTTGCGATTCCAGCAGTTGCAACGCTTCTGCGCCGGATCCGGCAAACGCTTTGCCGAAAGGGCTCGTGCGGAAGAATCTTTTCAGCCCGCTGATCGTATCACTCTCATCATCGACGAAAAGGACCCGGATATCGGAGATGTTTTTCATATCGTCATAGCTGTTTTACTGAATGCAGGTGACCGGCAATGAAAACGTGAATACGCTTCCACCTTCCGGAGGACATTCGACGAAAATCTCCCCCTGATGTTTGTTGACGATAATGTCATATGAGATAGAAAGCCCAAGCCCGGAGCCTTTTCCTGCACTCTTGGTAGTAAAAAAAGGATTGAAGATTCTGTCTCGTATTTCCTCAGGCATGCCGGGACCGTCGTCGGCAACCGAACAGTGTACTTTTCCGCTCTCCGACCAGGTTTTTATGCCGATCCGGCCTTTTTCAGAGCGAAACTGGGACTGTATGGCATGCGCGCTGTTGACAATCAGGTTGAGAAGCACCTGGTTGATCTCGTCCGGAACGCACGGAACGGAAGGGATCTCTTCAAGTCTGATTTCAATTTCTGCACAGAACCGGTATTCACCTTTCGCCATGGCAAGCGATTCATGGACAACCCGATTGATATCAGAAAAGACCTTGCTGGCAGAATCCTGACGTGAAGAGAGGCTTCTCATCCCTTCGACTATCTTCCTGATCCGGTCGATTCCTCGCTGCGATTCGATAACGATATCGTTCATCTCGGACAGAAGCTCGTCGAATCCGATTTTCTCCTCGATACCCTGAAGTCTCTGCAGTTCGGATGCCGAACCGTCAGAGAGCCTGTCCGATTGCTTTGCCAGATCGCGATATCCATTGAACAGATTGAGAAAATCAGCGAAACAGCCCTGTTGGGC
Organism: Chlorobiaceae bacterium; assembly: GCA_013335405.1. Taxonomy (GTDB): domain Bacteria; phylum Bacteroidota; class Chlorobiia; order Chlorobiales; family Chlorobiaceae; genus Chlorobium. The sequence continues at coordinate 24,561 of JAAXVR010000017.1, read as the reverse complement.
AGCAAAATTGAGCTGGATGAAATTCAGCGGATTGTTGATTTCGTGCGCGATTCCCGCAGCGAGCTGCCCTACCAGCTCCATCTTCTGGGAATGCTGGAGACGCTTTTCTATTTTTCGGTACTCCTCTTCGGCAGTCTTCCTTTCGAGAATATCCCATACCATGTCGGCCACGACGTTGATCCACCCGGCATCATCCATGTCGTAATCGAAAGGCCTGTTGCCGATTCCGCAAGCTGCAACAACCCGATCACCCCGAATGACAGGAACGACCATTTCACGAATGATGTCAATATGGCCTTCCGGCAATCCCTTGCGATGGCTGAGCGAGGAATAGTCATTATGGATCACCGGCTTTCGCTCCCTTACGCAATCCGCCCAGACGCCGGCTTTGTCCAGACGGTATCGATCGAGCCTTGCCCTTACGCCGGACATGACAGCGAGCGTATTGCTCGAAACACCCTGTAACGATATCCTGTCCTGATCTTTCGAGACATAGAAAAAGAAACTTATCGAACTGTCCGTCACCTGCTCGATTTCATCGAGCGTGACTCGCAGGAGTTCCTCGACATCCATCTTGTCGACCTTTTCCAGAAGATTCACCCTGATAGTGGCGAGGGATGCCAGCCGTTTCCGTTCAGTGACGTCATGAATGATATCGTAAATCAGTGCACGGCCTTTGATGTCGAGCTTTTTTGCATAAATCTCGACAGTTCTCACTGAACCATCCGCCCGTCTGTGGCTGGCAACAACCTGTCGATGCGTCAGGGTTCCCCATTGCCTGATATCCGAACGCACGAATTCAGCGGACGCGCAGTTGATATCGGTTATGTTCATCATCCTGAGCCTGTTGATCGGCCAGCCGTAAAAGTCCGATGCCGCCTGGTTGGCATCGACAATCCCTCCTGTCTCGGGATCGACGACCAGCATGCATGCACAATGGTCTGCGAACATGCTCCTGAAGAGTTCTTCACTCTCTTTCAGTTTCTGTTCGATCCTGATTTTATTTGTCACATCATGGATGATCGAGTACAAAAGTTCTTTCTGCTCGATCCTGATACTGGAACTGAACACATCCACGTCACGCAGTGAGCCGTCTGCGTGACGGTGCCGGAAGCGGTAATAGCACTGCCGTGAAGACCTGGTTGTTTCCATCGCCTGTATCACCTCTCCGGGAGGAAGGGTGTTGATTTCCTGGATGAACATCGTGCGGAGCCTCTCCTTCGGCCAACCGTAGAAATCAGCCGCCGACCTGTTTGCATCGACGATGCGTCCCGAATCGGGATCGATGATCATCATGGCCGCCGCATGCTCCTTGAACATGCTCCTGAACAGGAGCTCGCTTTCCGAAATGGCCTCTTCCGCAAGCTTGCGGCTGGTAATATCGGATACGATACCGAGGTAGCGGGTCGCATAACCGGTACTGTCGTTGATGGGCATGCCGCGCACCATGCACCAGCGTATCGAACCATCCGGAAGACATACCCGGTACTCCAGATCGATTTCGGTTTTTCGGCTTTTCGCTGATTCCGTGATTTGAAAAACCGTTTCACGATCGTCCGGATGGATGATCCCGATCAACAGGTCAGTGGATGCCTCGAGTTTTCCGCCATCAAGGCCGAATAACTCCCAGGTGGTATCCGACCAGAGGCCCTTGCCGCTCCGGAGATCGATTTCCCAAATGCCCGTACGTGACATTTTCAGGGCGAGATCGTACCTCAGCTTTGCATCCACGGCGTTCTGCTCAAGAAGCTTATGCTCTGTTATGTCTTCGAGTGTGACGAGGAGCTGCGGCAAATCGTCCTCGACCGATCGGACCGGATTTATGGTGGCTTTCAGGATTTTATCCTTTCCGGGCTCTTCAAAAGAAACGGATTTACCGGTAGAAGCGGCTCCGTGACAGCATGCCCTTATGAAAGCCAGTCGCCCGGGACTGAAAATACCTGCAACCAGCTCAAATAGATCCATTCCTGGACAAACTGACGGAGGCAGTCCGAAATGCCGGGAAAACCTGCTGTTGGCTGCTGCGATACAACCACCTGCACCGATAAGGACCGCCGAGGTCGGCAAGGCTTCGAGAAAGGAACTGATCGCATGCTCTGTCAACGTATCATGAAACTGGTGTTGTTTCATCTCTTCGTAAAAGGATAACTGTTTTGCTGCCGGTTACGCTCTCATCCCTTTCCATACCTTGCCGCGCAGCTGAAAGCACTGTTCAGGGTAAATCCGGCTTTGAGCCCGAAAACCCTCCGCCTCCGTATTTATTGCAAAATTCATACCAATACTCACGACACCGGCGATACTACCGGACAAGTTCACGGGATTTGTCATCACCGATCAAAGAACCATAGCTGTTGTGTCATAAATACATGCGGATAACGGAACAGTGGACACTGTTTCATGCCGCCAGGAAAGGAATCGGTTCATGGTTACAGCATCATTCTGGCACTGTTGTATCACCACTAATTAATTTTCCGGACACTGACCTCTCCCTCCTTTCCCGGGAGCTGCGGTTCCCGGAAAAAACAGGCATGAAACCGCAATCGTATCGATAGCTCATGAAATGACCATTCAATCAGACAATCCTCACGGGATGACGACCTGCCGGGTTTTCGAGCGGATTTCAAGGCCGGAGCGGCTGTCAACGAAACGCAGCAGTTCATCAAGAGCGGAACGGGAAAGAAACGATCCCGGTACGAGAACGCATCGTTTCGGATGAGCATACTCCAGCCACGCTTCGAAGCGGTCCCTCTGTTTTGCGTCGAACCGGTAAACCCAGAGGAAAACGATATCGCCCGTGCAGCTCACGTTCTCTTTCAGGCGGCTCGTCCCCGAAACGAAAAGCACCGAGCGCTCCCTCGAAGAGATCCTGAGTATCTTTTCCCCCGGCCTCGAGACAACCATTGATGGCAGGACGAGAAGCGAATCGGCTTTCAGCATATGGCACCTTGAGGGAACGGCCGAAACGACCGAATCTGCCGAAAAAAACTGCACAGCGGCATCCGGTGGGAAAAGGCCATATTCCCCGCACTGACGAAGGATTCTTTTTTCTTCCCGCCGGGCACTGCCCGCATCGATCTGGACTGTCCGGCCTCCCGCAGTACAGAGCGTGGCAATATTCCTTCCGAGGTTTACCGTCACGAGGGATGGGGGGTCGGATGGAAAACGGAAAAACTCATGCCAGAATATGAGATTCGTGCCGAGAAGCAGCGTTACGGCAAGCTTTCCCCACGCCTTGCCGGAAATCAAATACAGTGCCGCGACAAGCGTGGCATAGTAGATCATGAGATCGGCAAGATCGGGTTTCACGCTGACCGATGCCAGGGGAAAAGCGCTGAAGAATCCGGCCGAGGCAAGAGTAAGCTTTGCGAAAAGAATGGCGCTTTCGGCAAAGAACGAAGCAGCCCCGGCTGAGACAAGATTCACCATCAGCATGGGCAGAAGCGCATACATCAGCAGCGTTGAAAACAGCACGACAGGAATGTTGGCGACGATGCTCACCAGAGAAAAGGTGCCGAAATAATATGCGATGACCGGCGATACACCGATAATCGCCGCCAATGTTACCACGAAGCTCTCCCGGAAAAACCGGACTGTTTGTTTGAGCACCCCTCCGTTCCCGGAGCTGTGTCTATTGGAGAAGGCATTGAAAAGAAGTATCGAAATAACCGCGCCGTTGGTCATTTGAAATCCCGGACCAAGAAGGTCGAGCGGATTCGATGCGAGGATGAGAAAATCCGACAGGGCAAGCGAGTTCAATGGGTAGGTTTTCCTGCCCGCAGCCTGCCCGGTCGCGAATACGGCAGCCATGATGGAGGCGCGGACCACAGAGGACGAGTTCCCGGTCACCCTGCTGTAGACAAGGAGCAGGAAAAGCACCAGCAGCAAGGAAATCCACCGTCCTGCCGAAGTGGCCTTCAACCGCTGCAGCGCAACATGGACAAGAAGCGCGAGCAGACCGACATTGAGACCGGAAACCGCGAGGATATGGGCTGTACCGGTAATTTTGAACTCTTCGAAAATCTCTTCCGGCAGGAACTCTTTTTCTCCTGTCAGCACACCGGCTGAAAGCCTGCGCTCGTTACCCTCGGGCATGAGTCTGCGCATGGATTGAACGATGTAGCCGTAAACCGGCAGGACGACGTAACGGTCCAGCAAGTCGAGCTTCGGAGGCCCGGCGTTCTGAACCAGCCATGGACCGGCGGCAAAGAGCTGCACGGAAACCTGCTCCAGCCTCCCGGCCTGGCGCGGTGAATATTCGCCGCGGTTCGCGGCGGCAGCGAGAGTATCGAGCGTCCCCTTCACCCGGACCATATCACCGTACCGGAACTCAGGGGACGAACCCGTGAGGTTGCGGACAAACACCCTGCACCTGTCCCTGACGTTCGCGGTTTTTCCCGCACAGAAAACCTCCCCGGTTTCCATAAGCATCCCGACCCCTTTCGAAGACATTTCAGGACGCATGGCGATACGCCCCGTGAGGATGACCTGCCTGTCCGCATAGGCGAGCAGACCGTTTTGCGGAACGTATGCGTACCTGTAACAGGCGGAAGCGGCGAACGATAAACAGATGAAACACAGGAACGAAAAAACGTTGAAGGGAAGAGGAACGGAACCCGTTCGTTTCGCTTTTTCAAAGACCAGACCGGCAAGCAATGCAATTCCGGCAGCAGCGCAGCCCCATAGCCACCAAGAGAGGCCGGCCGGGAAATATACTCCCGCAACGATTCCGGCAATGGCCGGCAACAGAAGCTTCAATGCCGGATAGGGCGCAAGGGAAACCTTGGGAAACCCGGTTGCCTGCGCGATATTTTTTATTCCGGGCAAATCATTGTTTTGTATATTCTTTCTTTTTTTCAAGACTATAACCGTTGCTGTCTGCATGCTTGTCAAAGAGATCCTGAGTTCCGCGTCGAAACCTGTCTTCAGCTTCGAGTTCTTTCCACCGAAAAAAGACGAGGACTGGAATACGCTGTTCGATACCATCGTCGCACTGTCGCCACTCAATCCCTCCTATGTCAGCGTTACGTACGGGGCAGGCGGTTCGACGCGCTCGAGAACGCACGACCTCGTGACGAGGATTCATAAAGAAACAGGCCTGACTGTTGTCTCGCACCTCACCTGCATCTGCTCGAGCATGGAAGAGACTTCCGCCATCCTGCAGAACTACGTGGAAAACGGTATAAACAACGTCCTCGCTCTGAGGGGCGATAAACCTGCCGGCATAGCGACGCTCGATGAGGCGATCAAGGATTTTCCGCATGCCGTCGACCTTGTCAGGTTCATCAAGAAAAACTTTCCCTCGATCGGCGTCGGTGTTGCCGGATTCCCTGAAGGGCATCCCGAAACCCCGAACAGGATGAAGGAAATCGAGCATCTCAAAGAAAAAGTCGACGCTGGCGCCGACTACATCGTCACCCAGCTTTATTTCGACAACCGTGATTTCTTCGATTTTGCGGAACGCTGCGCAATCGCAGGTATCAACGTGCCGATCATTCCTGGAATCATGCCTGTCTCCACCCGCAAGGGCATGATAAGGATGTCCGAGCTTGCTCTGGGAGCGAGGATTCCCGCACAGCTCCTGAAAAAGGTCCTCGCTGCCACGAATGATGCGGAAGTCGCTTCGATCGGCATCGAATGGGCGACATGCCAGGTGCAGGAGCTTATTGATAACCACATCCTGGGAATACACTTCTACACGCTCAACATGGCCGACGCCACCCTGAAAATTTTCAGGAACATCCACGCGTAATACTCCCCCTCTGCTTGTCTGAACTTCGAGCTTCGGCAATTGTCTGGCAGCTCGAAGAACAGGTGCCTTACCGGCCCGATTCCCCATACCGGGAGTGACGACAAAAAAAATACTCCCAGTGAATTATTTACGCTTTTTATACGTTTTTTACAAACAGATATTTAATTTGAAGGGATGGGCTCCGGAATCACTGCCTCTTTTTCCGAACAACGCGAAGTGCAGTTTCCGTAAACACAGGGAATTGTTCCGGCCATCTCGAACCCGGCATGGCAGGAGCGCAAGCGGGTATGGAATTCCCGCTGCAGATAGCAATGCATGTACAACTGATGAAAATGCAATGGGCCACCTTGTCTGGCAGCCCATTGTATTACTGTCGGCCATTTGAGACGGCCTCGTTCCACTATTTCAATGATGGAGTTCGGAAACGATCGGTATCGCCTTCATAAAGAATTCACCAAAGACAGGGTAGCGTCTTCAAAGCTGATAGACATAGTTGAGCGCCCAGTTGCTCTGGCCATGCGTAATGACCATGCCGTCGCCGTTGACCGTTTTGACCTCCGGCGCCCAGCTGAAAGCTGCAGCGATGCTCGAAACCTTGCTCAGGCGATAGCCCAGACCGCAGGTGTAATGATCCTTCGTGATAGCAGGAAAGAGCGGGTTGAGATAGAGGTCCGGCACCGGATTTCCCGAGAAGCTCGCTCCGGCCCTCAGTGCAAGGCGGTCGGTCGCCATATACTGCAACCCCAGAGCCCATACTGTCTGGTCTTTCCAGTCCTGTGTCATCTTCACGTCAAGCGTCTGTCCGGCAAAAGGGCCGTTCGATACCGTGTTGTCAGCTGTAAAGGTCATGAAGAGCCTCTGCATGACAGACGACCAGTTTATATGTTTCACATCGCAGGCAACAATCAGACGATCCGAAGGGCGAAACGCCACTCCGGCGGCAAACGTTGCGGGCCATTCGAAATCATGCACCTTGATCGTACCGGTTACCGACTGGTAAAAGGGAGTTGATCCCATTTGTGCTTCGAAAGCAAGAACAGCTTTGCTGGTTTCAAGATCTGAAATGCTTGTCTGGGAGTGATAGACCGCCCCGATGGAGAACTCCTTGCTGAAGCGGTGCGTGAAACCGAGCTTGAAACCGGCGCCGTACCCTTTCGCCTCGCCTGTCCACTGACTGGCATTCGAAAAATCGAAACGGGCATAATTGATGTCCGTAATCGGGCCTGAAGGGCTCAACATGGAACCAAGCGTTGCCGCCATCGATCCGCCGACAGAACCGCCAACTCCCGTCATCATCCGCCCGAAATGGTCTCCATCCATATCCATCTGCAGGTCCATCCCTACCCAGACAACATCGAGCGATCCGCCGATGGTGGTGTTTTCTGTCAGGTGGTATGCGATCGGGAACATTACCCTGCCGACACCCACCTCGGTTCGGATTGACTCTCCACTCATGGGCACCATGCTGCCCATCATGGAAAGCCCTCCGGCAAAAATCTGCGAATCGCTTCCGAAATCGGTACCCATGCCACCCTGGGAAAGCACTGCAGCACCCCAGCTTATCCTGCCGTCCCTGCGCATGTAGGAAAGGGAGGGCATGTAAAATGCCGTTGCACCTGATTTTTCCGTGTACGGACCGTACGAAAGTGAGACATCGGGATGAAGTCCCCTGATGCCGATACCGATTTCTGAAGAACCTTCCTCCATGAAACCAAGTGTTGCGGGGTTGTTCATGACAGCTGAATTACCGGTATCGTATGCCATGCCGGTGCCGCCCATCGCAAGGGACTTTGCTCCGTATCCTTCGAGGTTCATGCCGTTCGTGGCGAAAGCCGGGGTGGTTCCGGCAAGCACAAGCAATGCCGCAGCCGAACATGCGGTTTTACGAATCATGATGGTTGAATTTAAGGGTTGCGTAAATAAGGACCGTGCGCCCGAAACCCGGCACACGTATCCCCGAAAGCGCAATGGCGCCATTTACGGAGTGCTGTACAGGAGGAGTGCTGGGGATGGTTGCTCGAGATGGGAACAAAAGCATCTGCAACCATTCGGTCAATATAGCTAACAATTGTTAACAATAACTATATAACTGTTTCGATATATATTTACAAGCCGTTTCAGCAAAAATCTGCATGCAAATGACCAGTTATCACGCTTTCCGGAGCTGTTTTCCTGTTATTTTCAATTGACTCTTCCCGGGTTCAAGGGATGACAAAAAAAGCCTGCAGGGAGTGCAGGCTTTTTTGTACAGTAGCGGGAGCGTGATGTTGCCGACAGGATCTCACTCCACTTGCTTCACCTCTTCGAGGACAAAAAGAAGCTGACCCTGCCTGACCATCTGGTTGATCTTAACCGGTATTTCAACAATCTGGGCGTCGTATGGAGCGAAGATCGCGTTCTCCATCTTCATGGCTTCGAGGTTCGCGATCTCTTCGCCCTTGTGAACGATATCGCCAGCCTTGACCGCTCCCCTTTCCGGGTTGCCGATGCGCCATACGGTGCCGTTGATCGGGGCGCCGATGTCGGAAAGGCCCTTGGCCATCCGGATCTCCTCTTTTTTCGCCCGTGGCGTTTCGATCTTGAAAACCCGCATCTGGTTGTTGACTTTCATAACCGCATGGATGATGCCGTCATGTTCCGCACCGATCGACACGCGCTCGATGGAATAGGGAACTCCCCTGTACTCGAACTCCACCTTCGCTCCCGCTCTCTTCAGGCCGGAATGCCAGACATCGGTCGGCAGGACGCGCGGCGCATCACCGTACTTTTCGCGGAACCTGATGAAATCGAGCGCATCTTTCGGATGCATGAGATAGAGGATGAACTCCTCCTCGCTCACAGAGCGGTCGAGCTGTTCGGTAAGCTCGTGGCGCATGCGGGCCAGGTCCTCGTCGGGCAGCGCATCCAGCGGAGAGTCTTCGCGCCGCTGGCCGATTTTCTCTCTGCCTTCATCTCCGAAAGTGCTGGTGTAGACCCAGTCGGCCGGCCAGCCCATGGGAAGTTTCCCATAGTTGCCCATGATGAGCTGCCTGAAATCCCCGGGAGCTGTCCTGAACAGATGGAGCAGTTCTTCCTGGTCTTCAGGCATGAGGGCATCGAACTCCTGGTTTTTCTCTTCGACGAACCGTGCGAGAAGCTGGATCACATGATTGACGCCTGCCATGCCGCGTTCCTTGGCATAGTGGTTAACGATGCCGCTGCAGGTAACCCAGGTCACCTGGGAGCCGGGGGTCACGTCGAAATACTTCACAATCTGGTTGTAAAGCGACATCACCTTCAGTATTGCAGGCATGAGGTGCAGAAAGCCTCCTTTCTGGGCCTGCTCGAAGGAGCTTGGAAAGGCTCCGCCGGGCATACGGTGCATGACGACACCGTAATCGAATCCCTTGAAGGGAGACTCCGCCCATTCGTAGTGACCGATCCATTCGCGAACCTTCTGAACGGCCACGTCCGCATCCTTGCGATTGAGATGGACTTTCAGGCCGGATTCCTCGAGATACGAGGCAACGCTGAGGAGCGGGGCCTGCCCGAAGAAACGGGTGAGGGAATCTTCTTCAACATCGACGATACCGGCACCGGCCTGGGCGGCGGCGAGAATTGCCGGAAGGGCGAGACCGTCGGTGGCATGGCGATGATACTGCAGGACGAGATCGGGCCAGGCCTGCTTGATGGAATCGAAAAGGGAATGAATACGCCTTGGGCTCCCCACGCCGGCCATATCCTTGACACAGAGGATGATCTCGTCGGTTCCTCCGCAGAGGTCGACCATCTCCCTTACGAGGCCGAGGTAGTAGGCGTTGGTCGTCCAGTCGGCCTGTGTAAAGGAAATGGCCGGCTGGAAAAGGCGACCCCGCTTCATGACGATTTCCGCAACGGTGCGCATGTTGCGTACATCGTTGAGGAATGAAAAACAGCGCCAGACATCGATATCGACGCGAGAGATCACATGCTCGATGATGTTTTTCGGATAAGGCCGGTATCCCCAGAGGTTGGTTTCGCGGACAAGCGTCTGCAAAAGAACATTCGGCATTTTTTCCCTGAGCAGCGCTATCTCCTCGAAAGGGCTTTCGCGGCGGTTCATGATGCCGACATGCCACCTCGCCCCGCCATGACACTCCGAACTGAAGAGCCCCATTGCATCATATTCGGAGGAAAGTGTTGAAAGATCGCGCATGCGCAGCCGGTTTTTGTAGTCCGACTGCCCGGCATCCCTCATCCCGGTCGATGTGAGTGCTATGGCGCCAAGATTGCGGACGCAGGAAACGATCTCTTTCGGGGACATCCCGGGTTTGACGAAAACAGAATCTATCATATCGGTTAAATCCAGTTCGGTGTTCCAAGTGCGGAAATTTCGGCGACGTACCTTGCGATTTTAAGTGCCTCTTCCTCGCTGTCGTCCTCGGTGAATTTAGAGACAAGTTCGTCCATGTGCTCTTCGATGAAGCGCGTGGAAAAATCGCCGCTGATGAAATCTTCATGCCGTATGATGCTCAGGAGCATCGGGGCGAGAGTTTTGACCCCTTCGACCCTCAAATTTCGGCAGAGGATGCTGTCCATCTTCATGATGGCGGTTTCGCGGTCCGGGCCGCTCGTCATCAGCAGCATGATGAGCGAATCGTAGTATGGCGGAATGTCCGACCCTTCATAGACGCCCTGCGATACCCTGACTCCCGGATAGAGGTTCAGGTGCAGCCTGCTGATGTTTCCGAACGAAGGGCTGAAAGTGGCAGGATCCTCCGCATTGAGGCGCACTTCAAGTGCCCAGCGGTTGGGATTGATGTCTTCCTGGGCAAAAGGAAGCTTCTCGCCCTCGGCGACATCGAGCATCAGGCTCACGATATCGACGCCGGTCACAAGCTCGGTGATGCCGTGTTCGACCTGCAGGCGGGTATTCACTTCGAGGAAATAGAACCTGCTTGTTGCGGAATCGAAAAGGAATTCGACCGTCCCGGCAGACGAGTAGCCTATCTTCTGCATGAGACGGACAGCCGTTTCGCAGATGGAGCGGCGGATGTCGTCGTCGATGCTTGGAGATGGCGCTTCCTCGATGATTTTCTGGTTGCGGCGCTGCAGTGTGCACTCACGCTCGTAGAGGTGGATGACGTTGCCGTGCTGGTCGGCGATGATCTGCACCTCGATGTGACGGCCTTTCTCGATGAATTTTTCAACGAGCACCTCGTCGTTGCCGAACGATTTTTTCCCTTCCGAACGGGCCTGGGCAAGGGCGTTTTCGATTTCCGGATCGCTGCTGACCTTCACCATGCCCTTGCCGCCACCGCCCGAAGAGGCTTTGATGATGACAGGAAAGGCAACATCCTCTTCCTTCATCCACCGGCGGATCTCCTCGGCGTTTTTCGGCGAGTTGATTCCGGGAATGGTGGGGACATCGGCTGCAATGGCGATTTTCTTGGACTCGATCTTGTCGCCCATCATATGGATGACATCCGAACTCGGCCCGATCCAGATAAGACCCGCATCGACGACCATACGGGCGAACTTCGTGTTTTCGGAGAGAAAGCCCCAGCCCGGATGAATGGCATTCGCTCCGCTCTTGCGTGCCGCAGCGATGATCTTTTCCATGTTGAGGTACGATTCTATCGGAGGTGCTTCACCGATATGGACCGCATCGGTAGCCATGAACACGTGGGCCGCGAGGCGGTCCGGCGTGCTGTACACTGCCGTCGTCGGGATTTTCCTGTCCTGGCAGGTCTGAATGACCCGTACCGCAGGTACGCTGCGGTTCGCGACAAGAACCTTTCTGATTTTTTTATCCATCATGCGTTTTCAAGTGCATTGAAATTCGGGAAAAACCGCTTCACATCCGCCGACTGTCTGACCGGACGGAAACGCTGCAGAGTCGAGGCAGCATATGACCAATCCTGCGACAATCATTACGGGTCGACAGGAAGCCGCCGCCGGCAACAATAGTTTCACCGGGAAACCGGTACCGTGCAGAAAGCCGGCCGTATCCCGGAATAAAAGAGAGTATGGAATCCGGTAGAATAAAGAGTTACCACCAATCCGCGGACAGGCAGGTTGCGGGTTCGGGCAAACCGGATCGTTCGATCCTGCGGAGCGCCATCATGTGCGCCGCGGGTTTCCCCGATATCCGTCACCGCCGGCAAATCACTGAAAAGGGGCAAGTACAACGTCAAAGTCGAAAACGACTAAGATAGCATTTTTGCGGGAGAATCCGAGCGGTAGCGAACAAGAGAAATGCGATCCCGCGTGGCAACCGCATAAATTGTTCCTGTATCCTGCAGATTTCCCTGTGCGTATGACGGCTAATCGATAGCCCGGAAAACATGAAACTTCAGGCAGGTATCTTTCCTTTCTGCCGGGACAGGGGCTCATAAACCCCGGACTCCGCAAACCTTCGATGATCCTGTCCGCCACCTTCTGCCATGCGGACTCAAGCACCATGCCGCAAACCACATGCCATGGATGAACAGGACCGGGAGCGGACGTGGAGCAGAAACAGGGTTTTCGGAAATGATTGCATGGCGCATATCGCACTTCTCCTTTCAGGGAGATGAAGGTTCACTCAAATGAAAAGGGGAAATCATGATCAACGTTAATGCAAGACACTTCTCAACAGCCGCAAAAACAACAAGATAGTACGTTATATATGCGCCATATGCGGCAAATAAGCGGTATATTTCTTTAGCATTTTATATTTTTTTATTTTTTTCCTTGAAATATCGATGGATCAATCAAATCAGCAACCTTGCAATGAAAAAATTCCTTTTTATCGGCATTACTGCAACAGTGCTTTCTTCCGCATTCGCAATGAAGGCTGAAAGCGCAGTAATACCCTCAGACGATGATACGAAAGGAGCCGTCAATTCTTTCAATGTAGCGGTGCCCAACGTTGTCGGAATGCTTGGAGGCAGAGGCAGAACAGCGATAGGGAATGCAGGCCTGAAATGGGCATATGCACCCCAGGGAATCCCAACACCCGACCCCAACAAGAATGCAATTATCGCCAGTCAATCTCCTGCAGCTGGAACAACTGCCTTCCGCGGCTCAACAGTAACCCTTACCCTGTATATTTTCAGCCAGGCCGGTTCTGATGGGGATACGAAAGGAACAGTTAATGCACTCGGAAGGTAAAACAACAGCTCACGTTTTGATTTTTAACGGGATACACTGATGAAAGGCGGTCCCGGAAGGAACATCGAGGCCGCCTCTGTATCTGTATTAAACCTTCGAGTCTCCGACAATCAGGCTCTCTTGACTTGTTTCTGACTATGAATAATTCTTTGAAACCATAGGCTCTCATTGCCGGGAATGGACCCATTCGATCCCGGAAAACAGCGGGGAAAGCCGGCAGGGTGAATTTCAGAACACCTCGTTCTGGATGAGCTGCTCGAGGGTTTCGCGCTTGCGCACCAGCTTCGCTTCGCTGCCGCTGACAAGCACCTCGGCAGGCCTCAGCCTCCCGTTGTAGTTGCTGCTCATGACCGCACCGTAGGCTCCTGCGGAAAGAACGGCAAGAAGTTCCCCCTCCCCGGCCGCGTCGATCTCCCGGTGGCGGGCGAAAAAGTCGCTCGATTCGCAGACGGGACCGACCACGTCGGCTTTGATCGTGCTGTCATGGCGGACAACCGAAAGGATCTCATGGTGCGAATGGTAGAGCGCCGGCCGGATCAGCTCGGTCATGGCCGCATCGACCACGAAAAACTCCTTGCCGGTATGGTTGCGCTTCCTGTACAGAATCCTGGTCAAAAGAACCGATGCGTTCGCCACGAGGTAGCGGCCCGGCTCGAAAATGATTTTCGCGCCCGTTGGCGCGAGTATCGGAATCAGCTTTTCGGCGAATTGCCCGATCGGCGTCGCCGGTTTCGACGGATCGTAGGTTACCGGAAACCCTCCACCGATATCGAGATAATCAACACAAAATCCGAGTTCTTTCGCCGAGTTGAAGATATCGAGCAGCTTCACGGATGCCTCCACGTAAAAATCCGGATCGAAAATCTGTGAACCGATATGCATGTCGAGGCCCTTGAGCGTAACATTCTTCAGTTTGCCGAGCAGCCCGAAAACCTCTTCGAGCTCGGCTTCATCGATTCCGAACTTTTCCTTGCTGTCACCGGTAGTAATGTAGGGATGCGTTTCGGCGGTAACATTAGGATTGATCCTGACCGCGACCGGAGCAACCATTCCAAGCTCCCCTGCAATACGATCGATCGCGTGCAGCTCGGAAACCGACTCGACTTTCATGAGGAGCACACCGGCCTCGAGGGCAGAAGCGATTTCCTCGGGTTTCTTGCCGACGCCGGCAAACACGATTTTTTCAGGTTTGATGCCGGCCTTCAGTGCACGGAAGAGCTCGCCCCCTGAATTGACGTCACAACCGCAGCCGAGTTCGCCGAGAATCCTGATCACGTTCAGGTTGAAATTGGCTTTCACCGAGTAGCAGGTGAAATGGGGCAGGCCGGCAAAAGCCAGCTCGAAAGCGGTGTAGCTTTCGACGAGGCTTCTTGAAGAGGTGACGAAAAGCGGTGTCCCGTATGTCGCGGCAAGCTCGTCGAGCCGCACGTCCTCGCACGCGAGCGTGTCGTCTGTATATTGAAAAGGGATGGTATCGAACACGGCAGAAATACTTGTATTTATGATTATATGAACTTTAAAATAGCGTTTGTTTCATTATCACGGAAAGAAAAAACCCCGGTTTGCAAAATCTGCACTGAGGTGTTATATTCACTGCTCTTTACAATTCATTCCTGAACGAAGTTATCATGGCAAAAGGAAAAGAAAACAGAATCGTCATCACGCTCGAATGCACGGAAGCAAAAAAGGAAGGAAAGCCTGTTTCCCGCTATACGACAACAAAAAACAAGAAAAATACCACGGATCGTCTTATCTTGAAGAAATACAATCCGAACCTGCAGCGCCATACCCTGCACAAGGAGATCAAGTAACCGCTGTATCAGAAGCTTTTACAAGTACAAGATTGTTTCTTTTTCAATTCTGAGCATATCGCAAAGCCCGAATGGCGGAACTGGTAGACGCACTCGTTTCAGGGACGAGCGCCGCAAGGTGTAGGAGTTCGAATCTCCTTTCGGGCACCAATAAATACCTCAGCGTATGCAAATGAACAAAGACGGGAAAATCGCAAGTATCTTTAATTGTAATGTCCTGACCGGGATGTTTTCCATAAAAATCCAGAAGTGCACCTTTGACTGAGAAGGTGCTTTTTTTATGTTTTTGTTAATTAATAAAAAAAACATCAGACGTAGTGGATCACACCAAAATCAACCTTCTTGTCAAGCTCCAGTACCTTGACAACCTGATAGAAAACATCGTCAGCCTGCAGAAAGGACTTCCCGAGGAAATATCCGCTCTCGACGACGATCTCGCATTCACGAAACGCCAGATCGAATCCAGGAAAAAAGTCGCGGACGACAACCAGAAAATCAGGCTGAAGCTGCACGAGACCATCAACGATTGCCGGGAGAAGATCAGGGGCTTCAAGGAAAAACAGGCACTCGCCCGCAATAACAAGGAATACGATGCTCTCTCCAAGCAGATAGAATACGAGGAAAAAGAGATCGCCCATGCGGAAATCCAGCTCCAGGATATCGCCCATGCGGAACAGCGCATGCAGGAGATCCAGCAGAAAGGCCGCCAGCTTATCGCCGAGAACCGTTACGACGAGATCTCCGAAGATATGATGCCCGACGATGTACTCCACCAGCAGCTTGAAGACCTGCAGAAACAGGTCGACCAGAAAAAAGAGGAACTGGACAGCATTGTCGTGGAAACCGCCGAGGATGTAGACCAGCTCCGCAAAAAGATCGACGATCAGCGTAAGCTTATCGAAAAAGAAGCGAAAAGGCTCCTTGACAAATACGACCACCTCAAAAGCGGCACGATGCAGAACGCCGTGGTGAAACTGAACCGCAACGCATGTTCGGGCTGCAACACGAGAGTACCGACCAACCGTCACACCATGATCGTCCAGGGTGGCTTCTACCTCTGCGAATCGTGCGGACGGATCGTTGTCCACGAAAGACTTTTCGAAGAGGCCGCGGAATAATACCGAATTCAACCCGGTCAAGGGAACGCTCCCTTGACCGGGCATGTTCTTCATTATAGCTGGAACCGCAAGTGTGCAGCCGCTGTACGGCTAAGGGCCGTGCAGAGGAAAGTCCGAACTTCACAGGGCAGGGTGCCGGCCGAGAGCCTTCCGGGGCTCAAGTCCGGGAATGACGGTGCAAACCGCTCATGACAGACAGTGCAACAGAAAGCAGACCGCTCCGGGCAACCGGAGTAAGGGTGAAACGGCGGTGTAAGAGACCACCAGGCTCTTCAGTAATGGAGTGCGCTAGGCAAACCTCCCCGAAGCAAGGCTAAATAGGAAAGCTTTCCCCCCAAGGGGGGAAGAGAGCGGCCCGTTCAATTCCGCAAGGAGAGCTTTCGGGTAAGCCGCATCAGATAAATGGCTGCAGTTTTGCCCGGATTCCGGGCAATCCACAGAATTCGGCTTACATCTTCGGTTTCAGCTTTTTTTTTATTCTCTTCAGTCGTCCTCGGGTTTCGCCTCGACCGATTCTATACCGTATTCACCGACGCTTACCTTCACCGTGACCGGCTTGCAGCAGACCGGGCAGTCTTCGGTATACTCCTGATTTCCTTCCGACAAGTCAACCTCGAGATCCATCATCTCCCCGCAGTAGGGACACTGGACTGATACCGGCTCGATAATGTTCATGCTGCGCTCCTTCTGATTTGAATGAAAGACCGGGATTCCGGTTATTTGAACCTGACTTCAAGCTCTTTCCTGGTTTCCACCTTCAATCCCGGAATTGTCCTGACGATTTTCTGCATCTGCTCCGGTGAAGGGTTCGGCCCCAGGGCGTTGAATGCCGCGAACTGCTTCGGATGGGCCATCAGCTTGTCGAAATCCATGTCTACGAGGGTAATCCTGTTTCCGGATAGATACGTTGCGCTGGTGCCGGTCACCCTGCCCTGGACATCCACGGCAAGGTAAACCCTCATCCCCTTGAAAAACTGTTTCATCAGCTCCGCCGCCATTTTCTGCTGCTCGGGCGTTGTTGCGGACGAAGCCGGAGCGGGAGAAGAAGCGCCGCCCTTTTCCTGCGTCTGGTCCAGTTCTACGAGAAGCCTCGATGAAGATCCCTTCTCGAATCTGAACCGGACGTACTCCTTCTCTTTTTTTGGGGTAACTGAAGATGTATCGGCAGATGACGCCGTATCGGGGGTACGGCTGACCCTGAGTCTGTTGATGTCCGTGAACGCATAAACCGCTTCGTACCCTTCATGTGTTTTGGTCTTGACCGGATGTACACCGATGAAGGTCACTCCTTCGCCGTAGTCGGAGGATTTTTTCTCAAGCGACTCCTTCTCGGGCACACTTCCCTGCTTTTCTTTCCTGTCGCCCTCCCCGAGGGATTTCATCTGTGAAAGCGACTCCTTCGACATCAGCATCCTTTCGGAAACGGTACCGGAACCATCCGGCTTCACACTCACGACAGTACTGACCTCGAAACAGCCGGCAAGGGTCACGAGAAGAACCAGAATGCCGCCAAACCTCACCAAATACTTCAACGCCATGGATTGAGTTTTTTATTGTTGTTGTGAAAACCGCTGACGGGACTGTCGCCATGAAGCACGGTAACAGTGATGGAACATCCTTATGCCAGAAGCTGAAGGCGGCGGATAGCTTCATCGAGGACCGTATCCTCCTTGGCGAAACAGAAGCGCACCGTCGAATTCCCTTTTTCACCATGAAAGAAGGCGCTTCCGGGAACACTCGCAACACCGGTAGTGCGAAGAATATGCATCGCCCGCTCTTTAGCGGTTTTGCCGGCAAACCGGGATACATCGGCAAGCACGTAATAGGCCCCGTCAGGAATATACGGAGGAAGCCCCGCACGGGAAAGCGCCCGGCAGAAACGGTCACGTTTTGCTTCATACTCGCGGGCAAGGCCCTGATAGTAACCTTCACCGATTTCCTGCATCCCCCTCGCCACTCCGGCCTGCAATGGAGCCGGGGCGCAGACGTAGACAAGGTCGTTGAAATACCCGATCGTCTTCGCCCATCGGGAGTCACAGATGGCATACCCTATCCTCCACCCCGTGACGCTGAATGTTTTCGAAGCACCGGAAATGGTTATGGTGCGCTCTTTCATGCCGGGAAGCGTTGCGAAAGAGCGGTGCTCATGGCCTGTATAAATGAAATGCTCGTAAATTTCGTCGGTAAACACAAACAGATCGTGACGTTCTGCAAATCCGGCAAGCAGCGTGAGCTCGGAGAGCGAAAAAACCTTTCCCGAAGGGTTTGCGGGAGTATTGAGAATGATGCCGCGGGTCTTCGGAGTAACAGCCCGTTCAAGGTCTTCACTGCCGAAGGTCCATCCGGGAAGGCTGAGAGGCACGAAAACCGGCACTGCTTCCGCTGCCAGCAGCGTCGTGATATGGTAACCATAGAATGGCTCGAAGACGATCACTTCGTCACCAGGGTTCAGCAGAGCCTGGAAAGCACAGTACATTGCGCCTGTCGCACCGGCGCTCACGATGATCTCGCTCTCGGGATCACACTCCATAGCGCTGAATCTCAGCTGCTTTTCCGCTATGGCTTTCCTGAGACGGAAAAGCCCCGCATAGTGCGTATAGGTATTGACTCCATGCTCGACTGACTCCGAGGCTCCCCTGAGAACCTCTGAGGGAACAGGCGTATCGCACACTCCCTGCGACAGATTTATTCCGCCGATCCTCGAGCATTCAAGAGACATGTTGCGTATCTCGGACTGAAGAACACAACCGTGACGCGTACTTAAAGAGAGGGCCATTGCAAAAAAACGGATTCTGGTGAATTGACCGGGTGAACTCCTGCTCACGCTCCCGCGCCAAAGGGAAAACCATGCGGTTATCCGGGAAATAACACTACTCGATAAACTCCGTTTCGTGGCTCTTTACGACAAGCACAGGGCAGTTCGCCCTTCGCATTACATGCTCCGTCACGCTTCCGAGGAAAAGTCGGCTGAAGCCGCTCTTGCAGTGCGATCCCATAATGATGAGGTTCGCTCCCAGTTCCCGGGCCTTATCGAGTATCGCATCCTCAGTCTTACCGAACTCCACGGATCCTTCCACCTTCACTCCTTCCGAAGCAAGCTGCTGTTTGATCTTTTCCAGCTTTTCCAGCTCACGTTTTTCAAATTTTTCTTCGAGCGGGAGGTTGTTCACAAGAACATCCACCGGAATATCGAGAACGTTGAGTAAATAAATCTCGGCCCCCATACTTGCGGCAAATTCCCTCGCATAGCTCACTTCCTTGAGCGAAGCGTCTGAAAAATCGATCGGACAGAGAATGGTGCGAATTTTGAACATGACCGTAGAGGATTAGAGTTCGAAAGATTTCGTGCAAAATCGCCTTCCTGAAGCCCGCTTACGGACAGGAATTCAAAACGCGGAGCCATCGCGGAACATGAGGCCGTGGACTCCCCACATGGCTCCGAAAAGTGCCGTCACCACCGCCATGATGATCCCGATTACTATTGACAGGAGAATGATCGCCGGAATGCTCGCGAAAGACCATTTAACCATGAAGGTTACCATGGACCAGAAAGGCATCCGGATATCGGTAACCACGACCCTGCGCGCGTCAGAGGTGTTTTTTTCTTCCATTTCCGCTTCGATTGATGGTTGTCGGGCAGATCTCTTTCCATGAAACACAATTCTGCAGGAACTTACAAATCACAACGCAACTCTGGCGAAAATATTCCCTGTCCGTCGATGAAGTCGTTGAAAAAAGTAATCGCTCCCGATACCTGAACCATGCCCGGTCCTGCCGAAAATCAAAAATAATATTTTCCACATATTTGTAATTTTTTAGGCAATTTTTGATATATTCCATAATTATTTAATCGCAACACGGGTTTCCGGCAAAGAGAACGATCCATGAACTATTCGAGAGCATTACCGCATGAAACGCTTTTTTAACCGTTACGAAGCTGAATCAGAGAGGTTCTTCGACGAGGTTTTTTCGATGGAAGGCAAACCCCGCCCCCATTACGGTAAACTTCTGCAGCGCTTCGGTCAGTTTTCCCAGGAAGAGATAAACGCCCGAAAGGAAATCATCAATATCTTTTTCCGCAATCAGGGCATCACCTTCACGGTATACGGCGTGGACGAAGGGATAGAAAGGATCTTTCCCTTCGACCTCATTCCGAGAATCCTGCCCGCAAAAGAGTGGCAGACCATCGAAAAAGGGCTGACTCAGAGAATCACCGCCCTCAACGAGTTCCTTTTCGATATCTATCACACCCAGAAGATCCTGAAGGACAAAGTCGTTCCCGCCGAGCTGATCCTCGGAAGCAAGCATTTCGCCAGGGAATTCGTGGGAGTGAGCCCGCCTCTCGGCGTCTATATCCATGTAACGGGCAGCGACATTATACGCGACAATGACGGCAACTACTTCGTGCTCGAGGACAACCTGCGTACCCCGAGCGGGGTCTCTTACATGCTTCAGAACAGGCAGGCCCTGAAAAGGGCATTTCCTGTCGTTTTCGAAAAATACAAGGTCCGTCCGATCGAAAATTATCCGCAGGAACTTCTGCGGACGCTCCAGGAAATCATTCCCAACTCGAAGCAGGAGCCAAACGTCGTGGTGCTCACCCCCGGGATATACAACTCCGCGTATTTCGAACACAGCTTCCTTGCCAGGCAGATGGGAATCGAGCTAACCGAAGGCAAGGACCTCGTCGTGAACAACAACAAGGTTTACAAGCGGACCACCCGCGGACTGGAACGTGTCGACGTGATCTACCGCAGGGTTGACGATTCGTTCATCGATCCGCTCGTCTTCCGCCCGGACTCGATGCTCGGTGTCGCGGGGCTCATCAACGCCTACCGGAAAGGGAATGTCGCACTCGCCAACGCTATCGGTACCGGCGTCGCTGACGATAAGGTCATCTACAGTTTCGTGCCAAAAATAATCCGCTACTACCTCGGAGAGGAACCGATCCTGCAGAATGTCCCGACCTGGCTGGCAAGCAACCCTTCCGACCTGAAATACATCCTCGAGAATATCGGCACGCTGGTCGTCAAGGCTGCGAACGAATCCGGAGGATACGGCATGCTCATCGGCCCGGAATCGACGATCGCCGAACAGGAACAATTCGCCGAAATGATCGTTGCGAACCCCCGCAATTACATAGCCCAGCCGACGATATCGCTTTCAAGACACCCGAGCTTCATCAACGAAAGTGAACTGCACGGCTGCCATATAGACCTGAGACCCTACGTGCTTTACGGCAGGAACATCACCATCGTACCCGGCGGGCTTACCAGGGTGGCGCTCAAACGGGGCTCACTCGTTGTCAACTCCTCCCAGGGCGGGGGAAGTAAAGATACCTGGGTTGTCGACGAATAACATTTCAATACAGTCAATACTATGTTAAGCCGTGTTGCAGAATCACTTTTCTGGATGAGCCGATACTTCGAGCGCGCAGAAAATACCGCGAGATTTCTCGACGTGAATTTCAATCTCCTGCTCGACCTGAACAGGATCTCGCCCGTCGAGAACCCGAATTACTGGATAGCGCTCATCCTCGTTACGAGTCATAAGGACAGGTTCGACGAACTCTACCCGGAATACAACGCCCGGACCGTTACGGACTATCTCGTCTTCAGCCGGGATAATCCCAACTCGATCACCTCCTGTATCAGCCTTGCAAGGGAAAATGCAAGGAGCATCATCGAGAGCATCTCCAGCGAAATGTGGGAACAGATCAACAACCTCTACCATTTCCTGCAGGGAGCGACCCCGCATGCGGTCCATAACGACCCTTCAGGGTTCTACAGGGAGATCAAGAACGCTTCGCACCTCTTCCAGGGGATCACCGACAATACCTTTTCGCGAAACGAAGGCTGGGACTTCATACAGATCGGCAAATACCTCGAAAGGGCCGACAACGTGGCCCGGCTCATCGACGTGAAATACCACATGCTCCTTCCTGAAACAGAGGAGAAAAAGGAGATCACCATAGAATCGGACGATATCATCCAGTGGATGGCCGTACTGAAAAGCTGCAGCGCCCTCGAAGCGTTCCGCAAAGTCTACCTTTCAAAACTGGATCCCGAAAACATCCTGCGCTTCCTCATCCTCGACAGAACATTCCCCCGCAGCATCAATTTCTCGATCTGCGCAGCGGAGGATGCCCTGTGGCGCATATCCGGAAGTTCGCGCCACAGGTATGTGAACAACGCCGACAGGCTGATCGGCAAAATGGAAGCGGCACTGGGCTATGCGGCCATTGAAGAGATCGTGTCGGATGGCCTGCGTGATTACCTCGAGGACCTTGAAAAGCAGCTCGTCAGGATCGGTGAGCAGGTTCACCTCACCTATTTCGCCTACCATACACCCGAAATAGAACCGAACGGTGTCGAAGAAGCCCTTCCGTTCACCGGAGTCGGAGGCGGCAGGGCAATATGGAGCCAGGCCCAGCAACATCAGCAGCAGCAGCAATAACAGAACCCAATTGAAGAGAACCCATGATCCTCAAGGTCGAACATACCACCATCTTCGAATACGACACGCCAATTTACGAAACGGCCACAGAAGTGCGGCTTCACCCCGACACCAGCCCGCTCTCCCCTCAGCGATGTGCAAGTTTCAACCTCCAGGTCGAACCTGCGGCCACGATATTCGATTACACCGATTTCTACGGAAATGTGGTCAACCACTTCAATATCCTCCAGAGCCACAAAAAAGTCAAAATACTTGCAACATCGGTAGTCGATACCGGCAACGGCAACAGCCGGGCCGGAGAGGATGATGATATCCTGCTCACCGATTTTTCCTGCGAAAGCCGTTACGTGCATTTCGACCAGGGAATCCGCGAGTTCACGTCCATGTTCACTACCCTCGAAAACCCATGCCAGCTTGCCGAAAATATCTGCAGGGAGATAAACGGCACCTTCATCTACGAACCCGGCGTTACCGACGTCCACAGCACAAGTGCCGTAGTGATGGCGCTCGGCAGGGGCGTATGCCAGGACTTCGCCCATATCATGCTCGCTGCCTGCCGTCACCTCGGGGTCCCTGCCCGATACGTCAGCGGTTACCTCTTCGGAGGAGGAAGTACGCCGGAAGGCCGGGACGAAGCGAGCCACGCATGGTGCGAGGTTTACTGCGGCAGGGAGAAGGGATGGATCGGTATGGATCCGACCCACAAAACCCTCTTTGCTGACGAAAGGTACATCAAGATCGGTTCCGGGAGGGATTATTCCGATGTTCCGCCGGTCAGGGGAACCTACAAGGGAAACGCCAAAGAGAAATTGAGTGTTTCTGTAAGGGTGAACGCTATGGAATAAATGTCCCGTCCGGAAAATTTCCGGAAAATACTCCCCGGATTTTCAAACACGGAAGGCTATTTTATTCCACTGGCGGGAAGTGATTTTCTTGTCTGTCATAAAAAACACCTCTTGTTTCTCATGTCAGCAAGTGCGTTTCGTTACGGGTCAGCAATTGTTTTATCGGTTTTCCTCTGCGGCGCAAGACCCCAGGCCGTCAGAATGACCGCTGACGATTACTATTGGAGGGGAAAGGAGAAATACCACAACGGCGATTTTGCGGGCGCTGTTCAGGAGTACGACAAAGCCGCGAAACTGGCCCCCGATGTGGCGAGAATTTTCGGCAGCCGCGGAGCTGCCAAACGCAAGCTCGGCGATAAGGAAGGAGCTCTCGAGGATGCGAGGAAAGCCGCTCGCCTCGGCGACAGGGATGCACAGCGAATCCTCGGTATCCTCGGATACAGCTGGGACAAGAACGAAGAGTCCCGTTCCGGAAAACCATGACACTTTTTCACTTTTTTCATCCTTCCGGAAAAGGAGTTCAGCCTGATTATGATATCCCGTCCGAACCCGGCAGAAAATTATGAAAGCGCCATCAGGCTTTTTGAAACACTGCGCACTCAGGAACCACAGGGAATGAACCCTCTGTGCCGGAACCAGCTGCTGACCCGGGGCTTCCGGACGGAACGCTCCATTGTGCTCGTTCACGGATATACCAGTGCACCTCCGCAGTTCCATACTCTTGGACATGAATTCTTCCAGAGAGGCTTCAACGTCCTCATGTCTCCTCTGCCGCGCCACGGCCTTGCGGAAAGGATGACCCGAGTACACGGCGGGCTGACGGCCGAAGAGCTTGCCGCCTTCGCCGACCGAACCCTCGACGTCGCAGCAGGCCTCGGCAACCGCGTAACCATCATGGGTCTGTCCATGGGAGGAGTGACAGCCGCCTGGGCAGCGCAACACAGAAAAGATCTCGATCTCTCAATCATCATCTCCCCCGCCTTCGG
This sequence comes from Chlorobiaceae bacterium, assembly GCA_013335405.1. Lineage (GTDB taxonomy): Bacteria > Bacteroidota > Chlorobiia > Chlorobiales > Chlorobiaceae > Chlorobium. The sequence goes on along the minus strand of JAAXVR010000017.1, from coordinate 483 downwards.
GTTCAGGAAAATACCCGAGCGACTGACCCGTTCAGCCATGCTTCTCTTCGGACTGCTTCCCGACGCTTTCGTCTGGTGGGACCCTGAAGCGAAGGAAAACGGCGCCCCGTCCTATGCCTATCCGAAATATTCGCGCCATGCCCTCACCCAACTGCTTCGCCTGGGATTCGCAGTAAAAGACGACGCCGCCAAAAAGCCTCCTGCAGCGAAAAAGATCGTCATGGTACTTAACCCGAGCGATGACATGGTGAACAACGATATGTCCGAAAAAATCGCCGCACTCTGGAAAACCCACGGAGCAAATGTCTCCACCTTCTCTTTCGATGCCGGGCTCATGCTCCCTCATGACCTCGTCGCCCTCGACCAGAAAGGCCAGCGCACCGACGTCGTTTATCCGAAGCTTGTCGAACTGGCAGGAAAATAGTTTCCTCCCGGATACCGCAGCAGTGAGGCATAACCGGGTTTTTTGTTTTCTTTGCCGCT
>JAAXVR010000016.1 GCA_013335405.1 Chlorobiaceae bacterium | reverse complement strand
TGATGCAACGCTCCCGGGGCATCCAGCCTCGCTCCTCTCGGCATAGCGCTTCTCCTTTTAACATCCCTGGCCAATGACCGCTCTTTATCGGTAAAAGAGGTAACGTTTCTTTTTTTTACCTCTTTTACTTGCGTCCCCCTCTTTTTTTGAAAAAAAAAGACAGCCGAACGGAACCACGCCGCCCGACTGTCCAAATCAACAACAACTCCGGTACTCAAGTTCTCATGCATCAATCATCGTCTCAAGCGTTGTCAACTATCATATGCAATACATAATGAACCGGTCCGCTGTTGAAACTGCCTGTCTCTTTTATGATCACACACACAACCAACCAGATCGAGGCGTTCACTCTATATGACGACCTTCCTCACGAAAGCTTGCACAAAAAAAAATCTTTTTTTCTTTTTCCCCCATTTCCTGAAAAATAACTTGAGGAAAGCATGAGTAACGACCGCTCGAAGCTATTCATACCTCAGCGCTTCGACCGGTTTGAGCTCCGCTGCTTTCCGTGCCGGCCAGAGCCCGAAGAAAAGACCGGTCATGACCGAAAAGACACTTGCGAGAAGAATGGAGAAAACCGAGGTTTTCACCGCCCAGCCGGCAAAGAAGGAGAGAAGAAACGACGTTCCTATCCCTATCAGGATGCCGATGACGCCGCCGCTCAGGGTCATGCCGACCGATTCGACAAGAAACTGAAGCATGATGTCGTTTTTTCTCGCCCCTATGGACTTGCGCAAACCGATCTCCCTCGTCCGTTCCGTAACCGATACAAGCATGATGTTCATAATGCCGATACCTCCCACAACGAGAGAAATTGCCGCTATGGAACCAAGCAGCAGACTCATGGTCTGGGTCGTGCTGGTGAGCATCTGCTGGATTTCGGTCATATCCCTGATATTGAACGAATCGTCATCCTGCGAAAGGTGGTGGTTTTTGCGGAGCAGGTCATCAATGGAGTGCTTTGCCTGCTGCATCATCGCCGGGCTCGAAACCTCGACGAAAATACCGCTGAGGTAATCCTTGCCGAGCACACGGTACATGGCTGTAGTAACCGGAATCATCACGACGTCATCCTCGTCCCTGGGCCCCGAGAAGCCTTTGGCCGGAGCGATGCCGATGATCTTGAAATTTATCCGGTTGATCTTGATGGTTCTGCCGACTGGATTGGTGCTGCCGAAAAGCTCTCTGGCAACCGTCACTCCGACAATGGCAACCTTCGCCCTCGCCTGTATCTCTTCCCTCGTGAACCACCGGCCTATCGCGGGAACAGCTGCGCGCATGGTTCCGTAGTCATAACCCACCCCGTTCAGGCTCGTACTCCAGTTACTGTTCTCATAAACCGCACGCACATTGCCGCTGATAGTACCGTCGGCAGCCTTCACGAGCGGGCGAAGCCCGGCGATATCCTCTGCATCCCTGAAGGTGAAGCGCGCAACGGCCCCGGAGCCCTGGGCCGCCCCGTGCAACATGGCAGACCCGCCCCTGACGGAAAGCATGTTCGATCCCATGGATTTGAACTGTTCCTGCATTGCCGCCTTTGCGCCTTCACCAAGCGCAAGCATGGCAATGACCGAAGCCACGCCGACAAGGATGCCGAGCATGGAAAGAAAGGAACGCATCTTGTTGGCAAGGATGGACTGGAAAGCCTGGGCCATGAACCCGATGAAACGGCCATCCTTCAACCGGGAAGATCTCGCTCCTGTCATGAAGGAAAAATCGCTTTCTCTCAGTTCCGCAGCGGCGACGGACACCCGTTCCCTGCGTTCGTCCGAAACGATCAGGCCGTCGCGCATGGTGATCACCCTGTTTGCGAAGGCGGCGATATCGGGTTCATGGGTCACCATGATGACGGTTTTTCCCTTTTCATTGAGATCTTTGAGGATTTTCATGATCTCAAGGGAATTCTTCGTATCGAGGTTCCCTGTCGGTTCGTCGGCAAAGATGATGAGCGGATCCCTTATCAGCGCCCTTGCAATGGCGACGCGCTGCTGCTCCCCGCCGGAGAGCTGGTTCGGTGTATGGCCTATTCTGTTTTCAAGTCCTACGAGGGCAAGACGCTGACGGGCCTCCTCCCGGAAATTCCCCTTAAGGCCGCTGTAGATGTGGGGAAGACGGACATTGTCAACAATGCTCATGCGCTTGAGCAGGTGGAACTGCTGGAAGACGAACCCGGCAAGGTTGTTGCGCAGTCCCGCCTGCTCGTCTTCCGAAAACGAATTGATATCATGGCCGAGTATGAGGAACTCCCCCTGGTCAGGGTTGTCGAGCAGTCCGAGGATCTGCAGCAGCGAAGATTTTCCCGAACCGGACGGACCCATGATGGCGATGAACTCTCCCGGATCGATCGTGAGCGTAACCCCCCGCAGCGCATTGACCGTGCTTTCCCCTATCCGGTAGGTGCGGTGGACATCCCTGAGTTCAAGAACAGGCTTCATCTTCGCTGTGCTGGAGGTCTTTTTGGCATGAAAGGATTCGAGCCTCCATTTTTTGAAGGGAGCACGAACGACGTATCCGGCATCAGCACCACGGCGCTTTCCGCAATCCCTTCGAGAATCTCGATATTGCGGTCATCCTGCATGCCGGTAGTCACCTTCCTGAACACGGGCGGCTGATCCGACCTCATTCCTTTCAGCATCACGACGCTGCCGCCGTTCCTGCCCTGCACTGCCCCGACGGGCAGAAGCAGAACATTTTCCCTGCGTTCGATCATGATATCGATGTTGGCGCTCATGCCGGACCGGAAAACGTCGGGAACGCTCTCGGGAATGATATCGACATAGTAGATGTTCACGTTGTTCTGCAGGTGCGATTCATAGTAGATATGGCCCACGACACCGTTCACCCTGATGTCCGGATAGGCATCGAGCCCGATTTCAGCTTTCTGCCCTATCTTCACCTTACCGATATCGGTTTCATCCACATAAGCCTTCACGATGAGCCGGTCGGAAATGACGAACAGAGAATCGCTGGTGGTGACGGTCTGACCGGGATCGACGCTCCGGACAATGACCTGGCCGGTCATGGGGGCTATCACTGCGGTCTCCTTGTAGACCTTCTGCCAGTATCCCTGCTCGGATTTGCCCTGCAGTTTTGCCGCATCGAGGAGGGCAGCCCGTTCAGTCGAACTCAGCATGGCAAGCACTTCGCCCTTGTTAACATACTTTCCTTCTTCGACAAGGATCTCTTCGATCCGTCCCCCTACCGAAGACTGGATTTTCAGGCGGTTCTGCGGTTCAACCGCTCCTGTCGTCGATACCGCCGAACGTATCGTACCCCGCCGGGGACGCACTTCTTCATACCGCTTTTCTTCCGTGCCTTTTCCCCTGAAAAAAAAGAATACCGCGGCACCGATCACACAGAACGCGAGTGTGCCAATCCACACCAGCTTCTTCCTGTTACCCATCGAGTCCTCCTCCTTTAGCCTGGATCCATTGCGCCTCGGCGGTCAGCAGTTCCGCTTCGGCATTGAGAAATTCCTTTTTTGCACTGACAAGATTGTTTTCGATGATCACCCACTCGTTGAAGGAGAGCAGACCGTTCGAATATTGAGCGTTCGCGATGGTTGAACGTTCGATCGCGGCGGCAAGGTACTTTTTCCTGACGGTAACGGCCTGTACGGCATCCTGATAAAGCTTCCAGCTCTCCTCGAGCGTATCGAGAAGCTGGAGATAGCCGCTTTTTACCTCGGCGTTCTGCTGGCTCACTACAGCCATTGCCCTCGATACTTTCGCACGACCGATACCGCCCTCGTAAATCGGAAGGGTGAAACTCAGGCCGGCATTCCAGTCGAAAGCATCGAACGGGTCGCTGTCAACGGTATTGCGTCCCACGCTTCCGCTAAGATAGAGTTCAGGCGAAAACGCATGCCTTGCCGCATCCAGCTCGAAACGGGCGGCTTTCCTTTTCGCTTCGAGCTCGAGAAAAGCGGGGTTGTTCCCGGCGAGAAACGTGAAATCAGGAGTGCCTTCGGCAAGAAACGATGTCGTATAACTGCCCCTGGCCCTCAGTGAAGCCCGGGCTTCACGGCCAAGGGCCGATGCGAGTTTCGACTGGGCCAACACAAGGGAACGGCCCGCTTCGGCAACTTCGTACTCCGCCTGAGCGAGATCGGCCTGCGCCTGTGCGAGGGAACCCGAATGCTCGCGCCCGCCCTGATAGCGAAGCCCGATAAGCCTGACATTGGTACGTCGCCTTTCGGCGATCTCCCTGGTAAGACCAACAAGGTCCTGCGCCTTGAGCAGCTGGATAAAAGACGACCGCAGGGCATAGCGCACACGCGAGGAAACCGTATGATAACTGTACCGGGAAGCCTTGATGGTTTCTTCGGTGCCCGAAACAAGACTTGACGTTTTGCTTCCGTCGAAAATGAGCTGCTGTGCGGTAACGCCGTAGGAGTAGCTTGAGGAGGCCATGCCGCCTTTTTCTGTCGTTCCGTCCCTCTGCACGCTGACGCTGGAGGTCACCCTGGGAAGGCGCGCTCCTCCGGTTATGTTTTTATCGGCTTCAGCCTGCTGAATGGCTGCAAGCGCCGAATAGAGATCGGGATGTGCCTGTTTCGTTTCCTCGACGCACTGCTGCCATGTCAGCGTCTCTTCCGCTCGCAGTGACTCCGGAACGTGGAAAAAAAACAGTGCCGAAAGAGAAATGATGCTGACCCGGACAGCAAGAAAGATTTTATCCATAACAATCCATATTTCGCCAACCGGTTGCCTCCGGAGGCTTTTCATCGTATGACGGCAACTCATTGAAATTCTTGCACTCACGTATCCCCCCACTGAAAAAACAAACGCAGTTGCAGACTGAATGCCAAGAACAGGGATCACGACCGGCTTCTTTCATCCCCCCGGAAAGCATCACGGACACACGCTAACCGTAGGCCCCGTACAGGAACATTATGAGATCGAGAAACCAGACGATTTCAATCACAAGAACAAGCGCATGATACCGGCCAGGACGCTTCGCTGAGTAAACGGCAAGGGCTGTTCCGAAAAGTATCCATACAAAAACACCAGCGAGTACAGCTGCGCTGATGAGCGGCTTCCGTTCATCAGGGATCGGCAGCGGAGCCTGCAAGCCGATCGAAGGAAGAAGCGCCGCCAGCATGTCGAGCAACACGGCAACGGACATGACCAGACGTGAAGCGAGGGCTCCTCCTGTTCTGAATGAACGGGCTGAACCGGCTAAAAACAAGCTGTATGCGGCAATAACAAGCAGTTCGGATGGCCTTGTCATAAATGTCCTCTTTCCCTTGGAAACATACGGCTGGTCCCAGAAAATACGAAAATAAATCGCCACCTGTAACCACATCATGAATATAACACAGACCGATCAAAACCCTGCCATGTTCACGTTTACGGTGACACCTGACGGCTTTTTTCCCCCCTTGTTCGAAAAGCATGGCCGATACATGAAATATCGTATCTTCACCATCATGCCGATGAATACCGGCAATAACCATAACGACTGAAAAACAGATTTTTCCTTTATGTTCGAAGCCCGCAGCCTGTCGCTCAGCGTCGGAACGAAAGAACTCCTCTCCGACACCTCTTTCCGGATCGGCGACAGGGACCATGTCGCCCTGGTCGGACTGAACGGGACCGGAAAAACCACCCTTCTGCGTCTTATAAGCGGACCGGCCGGCAACAGCGCACTCATAACGACCGGGCAGTTCATGAAATCGTCCGATACCACCATCGGATACCTTCCCCAGGAAATCTCCTTCGACCAGGATCTCGAAAAAACCGCCCTGCAGTATGCTCTCCAGGCAAACAGCCGCCTTTTCGAGCTTTCGGGAAAGATATCCCGGCTGGAGCACGAGCTTGCCCTGCCCGACCAGGATTACGAAAGCCGGGCATACCATGAACTGATCGAACGTTTTTCAGAGGCGATGCACGAGTTCGACCATCTCGGGGGTTACACCATGCAGTCGAATGCCGAAAAAGTCCTTGCGGGACTCGGGTTCAGCGAGATCGATTTCCACAAGAAGGTGAAGGCTTTTTCAGGAGGCTGGCAGATGCGCCTCCACCTGACGAGGCTGCTGCTGCAGAACCCCACGCTCCTGCTGCTCGACGAACCGACAAACCATCTCGACATCGATTCGCTGCGATGGCTCGAAAACTACCTCGCCAATTACGAACACAGCTACATTATCGTTTCGCACGACAGGTTTTTCCTCGACAAGCTCACCGACAAAACCCTGGAAATCGCGTTCAGGCGCATCAACGAATACAAAGGCAATTATTCTTATTACGAAAAGGAAAAAGCCGAACGCTACGAACTGATGATGGGCAAATATGAAAACGACCTGAAGAAAATGGAGGAGCTGAAAGCCTTTGTCGACCGCTTCAGGTACAAAGCCACGAAAGCCCGCCAGGCCCAGAGCAGGCTGAGGCAGATGGAAAAACTCGAACAGAACCTCGAGTGTCCGGAGGAAGACCTGTCGCATATATCGTTCCGTTTTCCCAAAGCGGCCCCGTCAGGCAGAGAAGTCATGCGCCTCGAAGGGGTCCGAAAATCCTATATCCTTCCTGACGGCACAAAAAAACAGGTGCTGAACGGCATCGACCTCGAAGTGATGAGGGGCGACAGGATCGCTATCGTCGGTTCGAACGGAGCCGGAAAAACAACGTTCTGCAAAATCCTTGCAGGACAGCTCGATTTCGAGGGTGAACTCGCGATGGGACACAACGTATCCCTGAACTATTTCGCACAGCACCAGACGGAAAACCTCTCTGCGGAAAAAAGCATCTACGAGGAAATGATGGATGCCGCTCCGACATCGGAAGCCCAGAAAAATGTCCGGGATATCCTCGGTTGCTTCCTGTTCAGCGGGGATGCCGTCAATAAAAAAATCAAGGTGCTCTCGGGCGGCGAGAAATCGAGGGTCGCCCTTGCCAGGATTCTCCTGCAGGCATCGAACCTGCTGATCATGGATGAACCCACCAACCACCTCGACATGCGCTCAAAAGAGATGCTGATCGATTCGCTGGAAAACTACGACGGCACCCTGCTTATCGTCAGTCACGACCGATATTTCCTTGACAGCCTCGTCAACAAGGTGATCGAGATAAAGGGCGGAATGCTGAAGCTCTACCTCGGAACCTACGCCGAATATCTCGAAAAATCCGAACGGCTTATCGAAGAGGAACAACGGAAACTGCAGGAAGAACAGAAGAAAAGACAGGCTCCCCCTTCATCCCCCGGCCAGGCGAAAACCGTCACAAAAAAAACCGTCCCATCGGTCGGCAATAAAAAGAAAATCGAGGAAATCGAAAAGAAAATCAATCTGCTGGAAAAAAAGAAAGAGTCCCTGGAGACGCTCATGGCAGAGGAAGATTTTTACAGAAAAAGCAGCGAAGAGACATCAGGGACACTCGAATCCTACCATACGGCCTGCATGGAACTTGATTCCCTGTTCGAAGAGTGGGAACGTCACTCCTCATGATCCCACCCACATTCATTGCCGGAAAAAACCAAAGGACTCCCGTAACAATCCCGGATACCCTACAGCCACTTTTTGAGGGTTTCGGCAAGCAGGCGTGAATCGATGGGTTTGGAGACATAGTCGTTCATTCCCGCCTGCAGGCAGAGCTCGCGATCCCCTTCCATGGCATGCGCCGTAAGAGCGATGACGGGAATACGATGGTTCAGCACCTTCGAGTTCGGACTGCGTATCATGCGCGTCGCTTCCAGGCCATCCATTTCCGGCATCTGCACATCCATGATGACAAGGTCGTAAGGGACGGATTCAAGCGCCTGCAGTGCCTCCTGACCGTTTGCGACAACATCGATATGGTAACCGAGCTTGCCGAGCAGGCCGGTTACCACTTTCTGGTTGATGGAGCTGTCCTCCGCAAGCAGAAGCCTGAAAATCTTCGATTCTCCGTTGGTGGATTCGGAGGGTTTGGGCAGAAGCTCGCAGGAAGAATAACCTCGCGTTCCGACATTGATCATCCCGTTACCTTCAATGTCCGAATAAACTGCGGCAGCGATCACATCGAAGAGGTCGGATTGCCTGATGGGTTTTGACAGAAAGGCGGCAAAACCCTTTTCTATGAAATAGTCGGTACCCGGCTGGCTCCCAATGGAACCCATCATAACGAAAACCGTGCCCTCAAGCTTTCCGTTATCCCTCACCGATTTGCAGAAACAATCCAGCTCCATGTCGGGCATCTGTATGTCAATGATGGCAAGCCGGTAAGGCTCCCCCCTGTCGAATGCCTCTTCGAGCTCCCGGCAGGCTGAAACGGCACCGGCCATTTCGGTCGCCCTTGCTCCCCAGGACGAGAGCTGCTTCAGCAGTATTGTCCGGTTTGTCTCATTGTCGTCTGCAACGAGGATCCGGGTATCCCGGATGGCATCCTTCGGATAAAGTCCTCCATTCACCCGGTGCAGCTGTTTTTTCAGGGGAATGGTGAACCAGAACTCCGATCCTTTCTTCTCCTGGCTGTTCACCCCGATCTGACCGCCCATGAGGGTAACGAGCTTTCGGGAGATTGCAAGACCGAGCCCTGTACCGCCGAACTTCCTCGTTGTCGAGGAATCCACCTGCGTAAAACTCGAAAAAAGCCGGGCAATCTTGTGCTCCGGTATGCCTATGCCGGTATCCTTCACTGAAAAACGGACCCATATCTCGTCAGGAGTTTCCAATTCAACCGTAGCATAGACAGAGACTTCACCCACCCGGGTAAATTTGATCGCGTTACTGGCAAGATTGTTCAGAACCTGTGAAATGCGTCCGGAATCACCCCTGAGAAATGGGGTAATGTCCGGTGAAAGCGAGCATATGAACTCGAGTTTCTTGTCCATCGCCCTGACAGCCATAATGGAAGCGACATCATCGATAACCTTTCTGAGATCGAAATCGAGGATTTCAAGTTCGACTTTGCCCGCCTCGATTTTCGAAAAATCAAGGATATCGTTGATGAGGCCAAGCAGCGATTCCGCACTCGATTTCACTGCAAGGGCATACCCTTTCTGTTCTTCGCTCAACCGGGTATCGAGCAGAAGACCGGTCATTCCGATAACTCCATTCATCGGGGTGCGGATCTCGTGGCTCATGTTGGCCAGGAATTCGCTTTTCGCCCTGTTTGCCGCTTCCGCGATGGAACGGGCTTCGACAAGGGCATTCTCGTGGCGGTGCCGGACCTCGGCATTCGTGAAGAGCTCGGCAAGGATGCGCAGAAGGGAAACGTCATCATCCTCCCAGGTTTTCACTTTGCGGACACTGTCGAAACCCACGAATCCGAAACACAGTTCTCCGTATATCAGGGGCAGCGTGATCAGGGATTTTATACCCTGGGGTTCGAGAATTGCCCGGAGCGGGCTTTCCTTCGGCAGCTTCTGTACTTCCGGAATATAGACGATCCTGCCCTGGCGGTGAGTGGAAACCCATTCAGGCATCGCTTCGTTCGGAACTTCCTGGAGGTTCCCGATTTCGGGGTTGATATCGGAAGCACACCATTCGTGGGTATTGCACATGGTGTTTTTCTCGAAATCATAGCTGAACAGGTAGACGCGGTCAACGCCGGCATATTCACCGACGATGGCCAGCGCCCTGTTGATGGAGCTGTCGAACTCCATGCTGGGCTTGTTGACGAAACCGATGGCGAGTTCCATCAGGACAAGCTGCAGCGCCGATCGTTTCCTGAGCTCCTCCTGTTCCATCTTGCGCCCGGATATGTCGCTGTGAGAGCCTGCCATGCGGTATGCCACGCCGTCATTGTCGCGCAGGGCCTCGCCTTTTGCAAGGATCCAGAGGTAGGAGCCGTTCCTGTGGCGCAACCTGAATTCTATGCTGAAAACGGATATTTCGTTCCTGAGGTACCTGTCCAGGTAATCTTCATAAACGGGCCTGTCTTCGGGATGCAGGCGCCCCTCGAACGTGGCGTAGTTGTTCGGCAGCTCGTATTCTTCATATCCGAGCATCTTCTTCCAGATCGGGGAGAGATAGAGCGAATTATCGAGGATGTTCCAGTCCCAGATACCGTCATTGCTCCCGCTCACGGCAAGCATATACTGTTCGCGGCTTCTCAAGAGCTCCTTTTCCCTCCGCCTGATGCTCCTGTCCGTACTGCTGAGCACAACGAAAAGAAAACCCAGCAGCATGGTGAAAACCACGACGATGGAAATTCCCGCAATGGAAAGGAACCGGACAACCGCATTCTTGTATGAGGAAACATCCTGAATCAGGAGAATGGACCCTACCGTCCGGCCGGAAGCATCCTTGAGCGCTTTCGAGGTCGCATGCCAGGGATGATCTTCCCACTGCACTTCGATACCATTCAGAGCGGTATCGGCAGTGAGCGCCGTATTGAACTCCCGGGGAAAAATCCCGAACGAGGAAAACACCATGACATCGTTCGTGAACCTCTCCCACCTGGAGTTGCGGTTGAAAAGCTTCATCCCTTCCTGCCAGTTTTCCTGCCGGAGATATTTTTTATTGATGAACACAGCAACACCTTTTCCTGAATCCAGATGTATCCCCCTGAGGATGCTTTCAATCTCACGGCCGAGCTCGATGAAACCGATCAGCTTTCCACCTTCTTTTACAGGAATAACCAGCCGCTGCGTAAAAGTACCGAGCGGACCGATCTCCATACCACTGGACAGGCTCCCCGTCGTTTCGGCTTCGCGCATGGTAAAACGGTCAATTCGGTCACCCTGGCGGGAAGGATCGTGAACACGGAGTATGCAGGTCCTGGAAGAGTCGACGAAATAGAAATGGGTGATACCGTAACTCTCACGGAACCTCCTGTAAAGCGCAGAAGTAATCGAATAAAGGAGTTCCCTGTTCTTTTCGCGCAGGGCGCCGATTATTTGCCTGTCGCGGCTGAGTGTTTCGACAGCGACGGCAAGTCCGTCCCTCGACACGGCGATGCTGTTTTTATAAGCGTCGGCAATCTCCTCCTCCGAATCCCTGATCTCCTGTTCGAGCTGCTGATGCTGCTGCCACCAGAGCAGAAGTCCGAATGAGACAACAACGACAGATATGAGGGTAACGAGGGGAGGCATGAGACGCTGGAGGACGGGGCCGGAATCATCCGTTGTACGGCGGAAAGCGAAATAAACGCTGGCAAGGATGATCAGGCTCACAAGCATGAGGCCTATCGTGAATGCCGATCGACCGACAACCTCCCATCCCCAGTCGGATGCGTCTACATCCATTCCGATTACGGCGATAACTTTTCCGCTGTGACTGTCCTGAAGGGGGACGAACCCGCTCACCCACGTGCCCCACCGGTCGGTGACCGGTCCTTCGGTATCCGGACGCCTGGAAGTGAAAACCATCTTGAGCAGTTCGGTAGCTTCGCCGTAAACCTGGCCGGGCGGAGAGGAATCAGTGGAGTTTGAAGGTTCCGAATCGGCGTAGAAAAAAATCTCGCCTTTCTGGTTCCTGCCGAGCAGGTAGACGAAACGGCAGTCGAGTACGGCGTTGCGCGTCCTTGCAAGCTGCTCTTTTATGAGCGAGTACTCCTGCTTCTGATAATCCGCACCCGAACCTTCAAGCTTTTCGAGCTTCTGCAAGTCGATACCCTGGGCGGCGATAAGAACTTCCCGAACCATCTGGGTCCTCATCTGGCGATCGGCAAGGACGAGCCGCCACCATGAAAAGAAAAAACCGGCAATGAAAAGGAGTGCCAGCAGAATTGCTGCGACATGTCTTTTTTTCAATGCAGCCGGGTTGACCATAACCAGATTCCAGGACAGTTACCTACACCGGTAAAATCTTTCTTTTACTCCAGCAGAACATCCTTCGCCTGCAGATATCCTTCAGCGGTTGTCGAGGCCTTTGAAACACCGCATCTGTCAGCTGCGCTCCATGCTCCCGGGTTACCGGGTTGCCCGCACACCGGACGTGTGAGTTTCGGGGGATTATTGTCCTGTTAAATTACCACTTTTATTTCAACAAATGAAAACAATGCGTGTTACGGCCCCCGTCATATCTTTACCCACCGGCGAAGCCTGCTCGATTCGGCACCTGCATCGATTACTTTCTGTATCATCACGCCGTCGCTGAAATCAGCCGCATCGTGAACGGTTTTTTCGCCGTTCTGCAGGGCCTTGACAATCCTGTGGGCAAGAAAAACGAAGCCGACGGCAAAAATTCCATGAACGGCCAGAGAGGAATGCCGGATTTTTTCCTGCAGAACCAGTTCGTCCCAGGGCAGCATGGGCACGACCTGTTTCCAGCGGGGCGCATCGGTGAGGCTTCTCCCCCCTTTCGCTTCGTTGTTCAGCACTTCCCAGAGCCTGCCTGCCCCGTCAAGCCTGATTGTCCTCAGGCTGCCGACAACCTCGAAGGAAAACCAGGTATAGGCCCCTACCGTAGTGACATGCAGAAGTGCAGAACTGCCGAGAGCGACCGACGAAGGACCGAACTTCATCATCATCGCGAAATGGTCGTCAGAGGTGACCGCGCAGGGCTTGCCGCTGCTGTCCGGCCGGAAAGGGATGCTTGTGGAAAGATCGCATGAAACTTCGGCTATTTCACCGATGAGAAAACGGTTCATATCGACAAGGTGCGAACCGAGCGCGCCAAGCGCCCCCCCGCCCCTGGAAGCATCGCACCACCATGACCAGGGCAGGTCGGGCCTTGTCCTGCTGCCCAGATTCACTACCGCCCTCGTCTCGTAAACCCTTCCTATCTCGCCGCCGTCGATCATCTGCTTCATGGTGCGCATTGCGGGATGAAATCTCAGTTGATGGTCGACAAGCGCAAGGCAGTCCGCCCTGCCGGCGGCATGGAGCATCGATCTCGCTTCGTTGACATTCAGGGCAAAAGGCTTTTCACAAAGCACGCTGATGCCTTCTGCAAGCACACCTTCGACCATATCGGCATGCAGATAGGGAGGGGTGGTCACACACACCAGATCGAGCCCGCAGTCGAGCATCCGGCGCCAGTCCGCAAACCCTTCGCCGATGCCGAACATCTGCATGAATTTCCTGCGGTGGGGCTCGGTAGGGCTCGCCACCGCAGCAAGGACGGCATCATCCATGAGTGAAAAAGCGGGGGCCTGGGCGATCCTTGCCCAGCCGCTGCCAAGAAAACCAATTTTTATTTTCTTTTTCATAAAACAGAACATAAAAAAAGGGTGACCGAAATCACCCTCGCTATTCCGAAATCCGGCGTCTTGTTCAGCCGATCTTCTGTGCCTTTGCGAGACGGGCCCTCTCGATGTAGGTCTTCTGGATATCCCTTGAGACATTGTAGGCTTTCGAAAGGCTGTCCGAACGCCAGAGTCTGGCATCGAAAGCCATGCAGATGTTCCTGAGGAAGGGAATCCCGATTTCGGTGACACGCACACTTTTTTCTCCGAGAACCACCATCCCGTCGTTTTCCATATCCTCGAGGCGCAGAATTGAGATATCGAGTTCGTCAGTGTAGAGCTTCGGGTCTTCCCAGGAGGTCTGCTGCCTGCACATCAGGTTGAGAATGTGGCGGCGGAGCACAAGATCCTCGTCGGTAAGCAGGTGTCCGCGGTGCAGGGGAAAGCGTTTTTCCTCGTTAACCGCCTTCATGTAGGGGACGTCCTCCCGTTCGTTCTGGGCGAATGCATACCAGGTATCGCTGATGGAGGAGGAGCCGAGCGCAAGCATCATCTGTGTGGTGTTTTCCGTATAACCCATGAAGTTGCGGTGCAGGGATCCGTCTTTTGCGGCAAGATAGAGTGCATCGCCCTCGATGGCGAAATGGTCCATGCCGACCTCGTGGTAGCCGATGGATTCGAGCATTTCACGCCCCTTGTCGTACAGTTCCTGCTTGACATCACCGACAGGCAGGTCCTCTTCCCTGAACTTCCGCTGTCCCTCGTACATATGCGGGTTGTGCCCGTATGCATAGAAAGCGAGCCGGTCCGGTCTGAGCTCCATGACTTTCTGGATGGTATCGGTGATGGTGGCGAGGCTCTGTTTCGGAAGACCGTAGACAAGGTCGAAATTGATGGAGGTGAAACCGATCTTGCGGGCAAGATCTATTTTTTCCTTCACCAGCTCGAAGGACTGGATGCGGTTGATCTCCTGCTGAACTGTCGGGTCGAAATCCTGGATGCCGAAACTCATGCGGCGGAACCCGACGCTGAAAAGCGCTTCGAGATGCTCTTTCGTGGTGGAGCGGGGGTTCGTTTCGAAACTGAAGATATGGTTTTCCATCCGGTTGGCGTTCCTGAAAATGCCATCGATCAGCGCTATAAGGTTTTCAGGGCTGAAAAAGGTGGGCGTGCCGCCTCCGATATGCATTTCCTTGACGTTGAGGTTCCCGGGCAGCACATCGACATACATCTGCCACTCGCGGAGAAGCGCGTCAAGGTAGGGCTTTTCAACCGAATGATCCTTGGTGCGGTTGGCGTTGCAGCCACAGAAATAACAGTAGTTTTCGCAGTAGGGAATATGAATGTACAAGCTGATGCCGGTGGTCTCGTTACTGTCGTTGTAGCCTTTCAGCAGAGCCTCTTTCCATTGTGCCTGGGTGACGCCGTCAGTGCTCCAGGAAGGGATGGTCGGGTAGCTGGTGTAACGCGGGCCGGGATTGCTGTACTTCACTGCGAGATTTGTTGCCATTGCTCTGTTCCTCAACAAGTATTATTTTTTTAAATTCATCTGGGAAAATAAACAAAACCGGGCAATTTCATAAATCGTCACCCTTATAACTTCCGGGTTCAGAACACCCGGGCCACTCCACCTTTTTTATGGCAAGAACAACATCTGGAGATGCCGCACCTCTCGTCGGTATCCTCATGGGCTCCGATTCCGATTTCGATATCATGAAAGAGGCCGCGCTCGTGCTCGAAGAGTTCGGCATTTCCAGTGAAATTTCGGTCATTTCCGCGCACAGGACCCCGCAGGACCTCGAACAGTATGCTTCGTCCGCAAGGGAACGCGGCCTGAAAGTCATCATCGCCGGGGCCGGAGGTGCTGCGCACCTTCCGGGAGTGACTGCGGCCATGACGGTGCTTCCGGTCATCGGAGTGCCAATCTTCAGCAGCAAGCTCGGAGGTCAGGACGCTCTCTATTCCATTGTCCAGATGCCGGCAGGAATCCCGGTTGCGACCGTCGGTATCGACAATGCACGCAATGCCGCGCTTCTTGCCGTCCAGATCCTGTCAATCGCTGATGATGGCCTCATGGCTTCTCTCATCGACTTCAGGAAAAAACTTGCCGATGCATCACGCCAGAAAACAGGAAAAATCCGCGAAAAGCTTCATGCAAAAAGCTGACTTCTGGATAGAGAACCTGAAACTGACCAGCCATCCCGAGGGAGGGTATTACCGGGAAACCTACAGGAGCTGCGGGTCATACACCTTTCCCGGTGACGGGGAATCGAACATAGAGCGCGCCTGGGCGACATCGATCTTCTATCTGCTGAAAAACACGGAACGCTCCCGGCTTCACCGGATACCTTCCGATGAACTATGGTTCTACCATGCCGGCAACCCGCTGACAGTTCATCTGTTTCCGGAAAACAGCAGACCGTCAAGCTTTACCCTTGGCCTCGCGACAGACAACGGTGAGGTGCTCCAGGAAACCGTTCCGGCGGGAAGCTGGTTCGGTGCGCTGCCTGAATATCCCGACAGGGAGGGGTATTCACTCGTCAGTTGCGTTGTTGCGCCCGGGTTCGAGTTCCGCGATCTCTTCTTTGCCTGCAGGGAGCCGATGCTTGAAAAATTCCCGGAACATCGACGCATTATCGAACTGCTCACCTGAGCGTCGAAGCCCTCATCTGCAGACAAAACCGACAGGCCACGCAGAACATCCATGCCGTCACTCTCCGGTTACGGAAAAATCCTGATAAACCGAAGGAAATTCTTTCTTTATTTTTACCTTGAAACGTTTTCGGTCATTGCTGCATAGAAATCGAATGAACTGAACCTGATAAAATAAACCGCTCTCTTCGGCCTTGCTGCCGGATCAAGAAACGCAGATTACCTGAGAGACACGAGAACGATTCAAATGGAACAGAAAAAAAGGGTTGTCATTGTCGGTGGCGGCTTTACAGGACTGAAGGCCGCCAGGACACTGGGCAATCACCTGGATCTGGAAATAACGCTCATCGACCGGAAAAATTACCACCTTTTCCAGCCGCTCCTCTACCAGGTGGCAATGGCTGCCCTCGGGGAAGGGGATATTGCGGCGCCCTTGAGAAACATGCTTGCCAACCTGCATAATATCACGGTCTTCAAAGGTATCGTCGAGAAAATCGATATCGGAAACAAAGAGGTCATCACCGATTTCAAAACCATCCCCTACGATTATCTTGTCCTCGCCTGCGGAGTGCAGCATCACTATTTCGGACACAATGAATGGGAAGAGTACGCTCCCGGCCTGAAAACACTGGCTCAGGCGAAGGAGATCCGCCGCAGGGTCATGGAAGCATACGAACGTGCTGAACGAACAAACGATCCCGTAGAACGCAAAAAGCTCCTGACCTTCGTCATTGTTGGAGGAGGACCGACCGGTGTTGAACTTGCAGGATCGATCGGGGAAATGAGCCGCTACACGCTCTCGAAATTTTACCGGAACATCGACCCGAAACTCACCCGTATTTTCATTGTCGAAGCTGCTCCCCGCATTCTTGGGTCCTTCTCTCCCGAACTTGCGAGCAAGGCGACCCGCTCGCTCGAAAAGCTCGGCGTTCAGGTCTGGACCAGCAGCATGGTCAGCAATGTCGATCCCGAAGGTGTCCAGATAGGCAACGAACGAATCGAGGCATCGACGGTCCTCTGGGCTGCAGGCGTCACGGCCATCGGCATAGGCAGGAACATGGGTGTCGAAACCGACCAGATCGGGAGAATTGTCGTCGAGAAAGACATGAGCATTCCGGGCCATCCGGAAATATTCGTAGGGGGAGACCTCGCCCATTTCGAGGATGAAAACGGCAGGACACTGCCGGGACTTGCACCTGTCGCGCAGCAGCAGGGCAGGGCCATAGCGAGGAATATCAAGCTGGACCTGAAAGGAAAGGAACGCAGACCGTTCGTTTACCGGGACAAGGGACAGATGGCCACCATCGGAAAGAACAAGGCTATCGTCGAAGTCGGCAGACTCAAATTCGACGGTATCGTAGCCTGGTTCACCTGGCTTCTGGTACATATCTATTTCCTCACCAGCTTCCGCCACAGGGTTTTCGTCATGCTCCAGTGGGCATGGTCCTATTTCACGTTCAGCTACGGTGCGAGACTTATCGTAAACCGTGAGTGGCGTTTCTATCCCGATCCGGACCCCTGCCGCAACAGGGGGCCGGCCGATGACCGCGAATGATGAAAGCCGCCCTTGTCACGATCATAACCGGCATGCTGCTGTCGGCAGCCTTCATCGGCATATCGCTCTACATCCTGCTGTTCAGGGAAAGCTTTCCGGCTTCCTCGAAAGATGACCTCACGCTCTATGCCGCCCTTGCAGGGTCGTATGGAATATGGCGTTCAATCAGGGTCTTCCTGCAATGGAAAGAGCGGAAAAATAATATTTGAAGAGAAGTCCTTTCATCGTTATAATCATCGTCTTGACCAGACCGTACTCTCTACCACAGACTGAAGCACCGGAAAACATGAAACAAACAGCCGTCACACCGGAAACCGAGCAGCAGCTTTTTTTCCATAATTACGCGAGGCTTCCCATTGCCGTTTCACACGGCGAAGGCGTCTGGCTCTACAGTAATGACGGCACCCGTTATCTCGACATGATTTCGGGCATCGGGGTCAATGCCCTGGGATACGGTGACGAACGGCTGGTCCGGGCTATAAGCCTTCAGGCCGCCAAGCTCATCCATGCATCGAACCTCTTCATGATTCGGCCGCAGTTCGAGCTCGCCGAAAAGCTGCTTTCACTGAGCGGCCTTTCGAAAGTTTTTTTCGCGAACAGCGGGGCCGAAGCGATCGAGGCATCGATCAAGATCGCCCGGAAATGGGCCGCACTCTCCGGAAACCCTGATAAAAAAGAGGTGCTTTCTCTCAGCAACTGTTTTCATGGCAGAACCTACGGGGCCATGTCGCTGACCGCCAAGGCGAAATATGTCGACGGGTTCGAACCGCTGCTGCCGGCGACAGGGATGATTTCCTTCAACGACATCAAGGACCTCGAAAAGCAGGTATCCCGGAATACAGCCGCTGTCTTCATCGAAGCGGTTCAGGGAGAGGGAGGCATTCACCTGATATCGCAGGAATTCATTGTGAAGCTCAGGGAACTGAGGGAGCAATACGGTTTCCTCATCGTTGCCGATGAAATCCAGGCAGGATGCGGCAGAACCGGCAAATTTTTCAGCTACATGCACGTCGATGCCGATCCGGATCTGGTCTGTCTCGCCAAACCGCTGGGAGGGGGACTGCCGCTCTCGGCAGTCCTCGGCAGTGAAAAAGTCGCCGATGTCCTCTCCTTCGGAAACCACGGCACAACGTTCGGGGGAAACCCTGTAGCTTGCGCGGCAGGACTCGCCCTGATCGAGGCGATCGAAAACGACAACCTCATGGAGCATGCCGACTCGATGGGAAAATTCCTTGCGGAAGAGCTCCGGAAAATCGCCTCCAGACACTCCCAGATCATTGAAATCCGTCAGTGCGGCCTCATGATCGGCATTACCGTGCACAAGGAAGCGAAATACTATGTGGAAAAGGCTCTCGGCAAACATGTCGTGGTCAACGCCACCAGCCAGAACGTCATCAGGCTTCTTCCGCCCCTGAACATCAGCCGGGAGGAAGCTCAACTCTGTATCGAAGCACTCGATGAAATCTTCACCGAAGAAACAGGCGAAAAAGCAGGCTGAGCAGAAACCGGAAATGCCCCTCGGAAAAATCAATTATCTCATGATCATCCTTGGGGCAGCGGTTATCGCGACAAGCTACGGAGCAATGTACCTCGAAAAAGAGGTCGACGGGATTTTCGCGCTTTTCATAAGCCCGTTCACCCTGCTCGGCTCATATGCCTGGATAATTTTTGCGCTGCTCTACCGTCCGTCAGCATCAAAAAAAGGGCAGAATCAGTCGAGCTGAAAACGGATGGGAACGGTGAACCAAACCTTGATCGGCGAGCCGTTCTGCATGCCGGGGTAATACCGTGAATCCATGACCGATTTGATCGCGCAGGCATCGAATACATCGCAGTCGCCCGGTACACGCTTCATGACCTTTGCCTTGATCGGTCTTCCGTCCTCACCTATCAGCACGGCCACGAAAACTTTACCGGTGATACCGGCTATGCGCGCCATTTCAGGATAAAGCGGTTTCTTCTGATCGAGGAACCCGGGCATTTTCTCGCAAGGGATGAACATCGGCACATCGTCGCTGACCACCCCGCTTCCGGCGCCGGTACCCTGGGTCTGAATCGCCTGCTTGAGCTCCTTCTGGGTAGCTATCGTCTGTTCTACCGGGGCTTCATCCTTGCTTACCTGCTTGATCTTGCCGACATTCGGAGCCGGAGGCGCTGCCGAAGGCGTTACCGGGGCAGGTTCGGGAATGTCGAGAGGCGGAGGAGGAGGAAGCTGGGTAACGCTGGTGACAACTTCGTAACACTGCACCATCGGGTGGTCGTCCTTTTCCAGCAGTCCGAACAGGGACCCGATAGTCTGCCAGTTCGCGGATACGATCCAGAATACGCCAAGCAGGACCGATGCGAGTATCACGCCATGGCTCAGGAAGAGATGGGCCTGGCGGCGAAGAACAAGGTTGCCGTACGTGAGCTTCCGAAGCCTGTCCGTATCGAGGAACTCCTCCCTGAACGACCAGGCGGTGGCCGCTTTTTCCCGAAAGGTATCCTCGTGCAGTTTCTCAATATTCTTTGACACTTTCAATCGCTCCTTTCCGGATTGGAACCTCAGACGGCCCGTTGAATTTCCGCCATATCCTGATCGGTGAAATCATCAAGGCTGAAGCGGTCGATTTTCATGAGGTTCAGTTCGTCGATGATATCGACAAGATGCTTGTAGCGCGCTTTGTCACTGATTTTCACCACGATGACCAGCTTGCTGTTCTGTGTGGTCTGCTGCTTGAGAAGACTGCGGAGCGGTCCGCTCAGCGAGAGCTGCCTGGTATCCCGGGAATCGTACAGTGGTATTCTACTCGGCGCCTCACTGCCCAGAGAACAGTAAACCGATTCGTTGTCGGAAATCCTGAGCGTCAGAACGTTGTTTTCCGCAACCTTGACCTCGGTCATTTCCGGAGGAAGGTTGATTTCCATGGTATTCGCCTTTGAAAAGGTCGTGGTCAGCATGAAAAACGTCAGAAGAAGGAAAGCCACATCGACCATCGGGGTCATATCGAGGTGGAACCCGATCCGTTTCGAGCCCTTCTTCCCCTTTTTCCTGCTGTGATTTCCGTTCGGTGAATCAACGATGCCCATCAGCGGACCTCCTTTTTAAGAACGGTAATGAGGTTGAAGGTCAGCAGGTTCGCTTTCTTGTACACCTTGATGACATGGTTTACGGCTTCGAACTCGGCATTCGCGTCAGCCTTGATGACCGGACGGAGTCTCTGGTTGGCGAAACGCGCCATCACGACAAACTTGTCGAGTTCGTCGCGGTTGACCGGAAAATTGTCCGCAAGCCTGAAATGTTTCAGGGAGTCCGCAATCGCTCCGTCGGACATTCCGGCTGCCCTGAGTTTCGGTTTGACAACGGAATTGAAGATTTTCTCCCTCGAAGGCTGCGACGATACGCCCATGAACAGATCGTTGTTGCTGCTTACCGATACCGTAAGGACGTCCGACTCGGGAAGCTTCCGTTCGGAATGTGAGGAAGGCAGATCGATCCTCACGATTTCAGGCGGACGGAATTTCGTTGTCAGCATGAAGAAGGTCAGAAGCAGGAACGCCACGTCAACCATAGGTGTCATGTCGATCCTGAATCCGACCCTTTTGGCCTTGATTCTCGACATCAGTTACCTGTTTTACCTGTTCCGAGGGTCTGGATGATATAGAACGCAGCTTCGTCGATCATGTAACTGAAATGATCGACCCGGCTTGTAAAAATATTGTAGGTGACGATACCCATGATACCGCCGACGATACCGAGCGCAGTGTTGAAGAGCGCTTCCGAAATGCCGAGTGAGAGCTGAACCGCATCCGGAGCTCCGCTTGTCGCCATGGCGGCGAATGCACGGATCATGCCGAGTGTTGTTCCGAGAAGTCCGACCATGGTGGATATAGATGCGATGGTGGATATGGCGGTAAGGTTTTTCTCGAGCAGAGGCATCTCCATGATGGTTGCCTCCTCGACGGCTTTCTCCATTTCGCTGACCTTTTTCTCCCGGTCGGTGATATTGAGGTGGGAGCATTTCTTGTACCGTTCAAGCACGGTGCGGATCACTGCTGCCAGAGAGCTCTGGTGGTCGTCGCATTTTTCGATGGCCTGGTCGATATAGCCGTTATCGATATCTTCCTTGACCGAACGGACAAAGCCGGGAATATTCCCTTTTCCGGAAGCCTTGTTCAGGGCGATAATACGCTCGACGATGTAGGCGATCACCATGAGGATCAGCGCTATCAGCACCGAAACGACCGGTCCGCCTTTCCAGACGGCATGAAACATTGAATCGGGAGGTGTGGTGCCCATCCAGAGATAGAATGCGAAAGAAATCGCATAGGTGACCACAATGAGAAGACCGGTAAAAAAGCCCTGTTTCATAGACGATAAATGGTTTAGACTGTCCCGGAGAGCATCTGATTGTCACCCCCCGTTCCATAAAATTGCCAGACTGCTTTACATTTTTTACAATAACAGGTAACCTTCGAGAAATTCAAGGAATTATCATGAACAACAGAAATAAATTCCTCTCGGAACAGTTGATTGCAATACGACAAGAGAAGAAAAGAACGAAACTGTCAGGGGCCAATTTAGTAAATATGGATGTGATTTTTCAAGACTAATCACACTTTGTGCGAAATTGTACGTATTAAAATTACGTATCAAGAATTATTCAATGGCTCGTTATAAACCGCTTCAATGATCCCTCATTCCGTCATCGACGACATCCGCCAGGCAGCGGACATCGTCGATATCATTTCAGACTATCTGGCACTGCAGCCTGCAGGACGCAATTACAAGGCCCTCTCCCCTTTCACGAAGGAAAAGACGCCTTCGTTCGTCGTTTCTCCCGACAAGCAGATCTACAAATGCTTTTCCACAGGCAAGGGCGGAAACGTCTTTTCTTTCGTGATGGAAATGGAAAAGGTATCGTTTCCCGAGGCAGTCGAGCTCGTCGCAAAAAGGACAGGCATCGACATAAGCAGGTTCACGGAAAAAAAGGAAAAAGGGCGGCATGAAGAGAGCTGGACTGAAACGCTCCGATGGACGGCCAGATTCTACCACGGCATCCTCCTGGAAAACGAAGGGAAAAAGGGGGCATCATACCTGAAAGAAAAACGCGGCCTCACCGAGAAGACCATAAAGAGTTTCGGGCTCGGCTACGCCCCTGAAGGATGGGAACACCTCCTCGACGCCGCCCGGAAAGCCGGCATCCAGAAACAGCAACTTTGTGATCTCGGGCTCCTGAGCCACAACAAACAGCGGAACTCCTGGTACGATACGTTCCGGAACCGTGTGATCTTCCCGATATTCTCCGTCGGAGGCCAGGTGGTCGGATTCGGTGGCAGAACCCTTCGGAATGATCCCGAGACACCGAAATACCTCAACTCGCCCGAAAGCAGAATTTTCGAAAAATCGAAACTGCTCTACGGCCTGCATGCCGCAAAAAGCGAAATCCGCCGCGAGGAAACGGCGATCCTTGTCGAAGGCTACATGGACGTCCTGGCGCTGCATCAGGCGGGCATCACCAGTGCGATCGCATCATGCGGCACGTCCCTGACGCATCACCAGGCGAAAATCCTGCACCGCTACGCCGGAAAAGTGCTGTTTATCTACGATGCCGACCCTGCCGGCCAGAAGTCAATGATGACCGGCATCGATATCCTGCTTGCCCACGGGATTACCCCTTTCGTGGTAACGCTCCCCGAAGGGGACGACCCTGACAGCTTCGTCAGCCGGGAAGGCAGGGAAAATTTTCTGCAGTACACTTCGGAGCACCGCACTGCTTTTCTCGATTTCCAGATAGGCATTTTAAGGCAAACCGGTTTTCTTGACCGTACGGAAGACAAATCGAAAGCGGTGAGAAGAATTGTCCGCTCTCTGTCGCTCATACCCGACCGCATTGCGCAGGAACTCTACCTGCAGGAGCTTTCCGAAAAACTTTCCATCGGAATCCAGGCGCTCCAGGAGATCCTCGATATCGAAAATAACCAGCTGAAGAAGAAAAAAGCACCTGACGAAAACCGCCGCGATACATCATTTGCACCGGCACGGCAGGAAGAAATATCCGTGCTTGAAAAAACCTTCCTCAAGGCGTTGCTCGAAAGCACCCGTTACGGCAACACGGTACTTGAATTCGCCGCTTCGCACGAAGAGATGCTGACACTGCCGAACAGCGATGCACAGGAAATTTTCAGCCACCTGATCCGCAGATATCATGACATGGCGGCCGATCCCGACGAACGCATCGACATCTCGACCGAACTGTCGCACTTCGGCAGCCAGGCGGCCGGGAACCTTGCCACCGGTCTGCTCATGGAGCAGCCGGTAAGCGAACGATGGCTGGAAAAAAGGAATGCCGACGCCGAAAAAGCGAGAATATGCCTCACCATGTTTCTCGATGCGTTCAGGAACCTCATCCTCGAACCTCTTGTCCGTGAAGAGAACTCCATCAGGGAAAATATCCGGCGGGAAAGCGATACGAACCGTGAAATGGAATTGATGCGGGAAAAAAAACGGCTTGACGAAAGAATAAAAAAAACGACAAAAGATCTTCAGCAGATGATCGGGCAGATCCTCAGCCGGAACTGACAAGGCTTCCGGAGCGGTGTTTCAGTTACCCTCAGCATCTGGTGCAGCAGCCAGACCTGAAACCTCCCCCCGGAAAAGCCGGAGGGAGGTTTCAGAAGGAGAGCGGAAACGGAAAATCCTGCATATCTGCATCTCAGACTGCAGCATAGCCGTCAAGGGGATAACGCAGGCAGAGCGCCCTGACTTCCTCCCTCGTGTTCCTGCAGACCGCTTCAATTTCCGGTTTTTCGGCAGATGAAATAACCCTGTCGATCAGTTCCGCCACAAGAACGCTGTCGTCCTCGTTCATTCCCCTCGTCGTCATGGCGGGAGTGCCGATACGGATGCCGCTGGTCACAAATGGCGACTTGTCGTCGAACGGTACCATATTCTTGTTCACGGTGATGCCTGCCTGATGCAGAAGGTTTTCGGCAACCTTTCCTGTCACGTTCTTGTTGCGCAGGTCGAGCAGCATGAGGTGGTTTTTCGTTCCACCGCTCACGATATCGTAACCCAGTTCCAGGAACTTTTCACACATCTTTGCGGCGTTCTTCCGGATCCGGATTGCATACTCCCTGAATTCCGGTTGCAGTGCCTCACCGAAAGCGACCGCCTTGGCGGCGATGATGTGCATGAGCGGGCCGCCCTGGATGCCGGGCATCACTTCCGCGTCCATCACTTCCGACATCATCTTCACCCGGGAACCGGTTTTGGTCTTGATGGTCAGCCCGAGGGGATTTTCGAAATCCTTGCCCATCATGATCATGCCGCCTCTCGGACCGCGAAGGGTCTTGTGGGTCGTGGTGGTGACAAAATGGCAGTGCGGCATGGGATCGCCCAGCAGGCCTGCGGCGATAAGTCCGGCAGGATGGGCGATGTCAGCCATCAGGAGGGCGCCAACCTTGTCGGCGACAGCCCTGAAGGCTTTCAGGTCGAACCCCTGGGAATAGGCGCTCGCTCCGGTGATCATGAGCTTCGGCCTGACCTGGATGGCCATCTCCTCGACCTTGTTCATGTCGATGCAGCCGGTTTCGCGATCGACACCGTAGGAGTGGGCATTGAAAAGCTGCCCGGAAAAATTCACGGGACTGCCGTGGGTAAGGTGGCCTCCGTGCGAAAGATCGAGGCCCATGATCGGGTCGCCCGGTTTCAGCACCGAGAACAGGACAGCCATGTTAGCGCTCGATCCCGAGTGAGGCTGCACATTGACATAATCGCAGTTGAAAAGTTTCTTCGCGCGCTCACGGGCAAGATTCTCAGCCACATCGACATATTCGCAGCCGCCGTAATATCGCTTGCCAGGATACCCTTCCGCATACTTGTTGGTCATGACGGAACCGCAGGCCTGCATGACGGCAAGGCTCGTGAAATTTTCGGATGCGATCAGCTCCAGCGTCTCGTTCTGCCTCTTCGCCTCGTTGGCAATCGAATCAAAAACCTCTTTATCCTGCAGCTTGAGGATGTCGGTGTCCATTTTCACTGTCCTTTTCCTTTCGGAAGTTTACGGGTTGTTACGTTTTTTTCTTCAACTGTTTTTCTGCGAGCGTTTCGAAATAATGGCTTTCGTTGCCGCATGCGTGGCCGATCATATGGCCGAGTTTGTCGCGTTTCGTGTCGAGATAACCCTGGTTCATCGGGTTTGGAGTGATCTCCAGTCCGATCCTTTCCACAATTTCGAGGCCGTATCCTTCCAGACCTACCACTTTTTTCGGGTTGTTCGTCAAAAGCTTCATCTTCCTCACGCCGAGGTCCTCCAAAATCTGCGCTCCGATGCCGTAATCCCTGAGATCGGCCTTGAAACCGAGCTTTTCGTTGGCCTCGACCGTATCGAGCCCCTCATCCTGGAGGTTGTATGCCTTGAGCTTGTTGATAAGGCCTATGCCCCTTCCTTCCTGCATGAGGTAAACCAGGACACCCCTTCCTTCCTTTTCGATCATGGAGAGCGCCGAAGCGAGCTGGTTGCCGCAATCGCATCGAAGGGAGGCAAAGGTGTCGCCGGTTGCGCACTGGGAGTGCACCCTGACCAGGACAGGTTCTCCGGTATCGACTTCCCCCTTGACAAAAGCGATATGGTTCTGGTGGTCGGTAAACGACTCGTAGGCGATAAGCCTGAATTCGCCGTAAACGGTCGGCAGCCTCGATTCGACAGCCCGCTGCACGAGCTTGCTGCGCTGCATCTGGTAGGCTACGAGGGATTTGATGGTAATGAGCTTCAGACCGAATTTTTCCTTGAGCTTTACCAGGTCGGGAAGCCTTGCCATGCTCCCGTCGTCATGGAGGATCTCGCAGAGAAGGCCGACAGGAGTGAAGCCCGCAAGCCTGGCAAGATCGACTGCTGCTTCGGTGTGCCCCACGCGCCTGAGCACCCCTCCGTCCATCGCCCGCAGCGGGAAAATGTGACCGGGGCGTGAAAAATCGTCGGCATTCGTTGCCGGATCACCGAGCATCTTTATGGTCATGGTCCGGTCGTAAACGGAAATGCCTGTCGTGACGCCATCTGCTATGGCATCGACCGAAACCGTGAAATTGGTTTCATGCTGTGAAGTGTTCCGCTGTACCATCGGATCGAGCTGGAGCACCTTCGCACGGTCCATGGTGACAGCCACGCAGAGCAGGCCACGGGCCTCTTTCGTTATGAAGTTCACCATTTCGGTTGTCACCATCTCCGCTGCGGTGATGAAATCACCCTCGTCCTCACGATCCTCGTCATCGATAACGATCACCAGCCTGCCCGCTCGTATATCGTCGAGAGCGGATTCTATACTGTCGAAAAGCTTTTTGTCCATATCCACTGCGCCTGTTTGTCTGTAACCCGATAGTACCCGAGAAAAATGTAATCAAATGTAAGAAAAAATACCCATGCTTTTCCCCTTGGCCGGAGAAGCTCCTGCCATAATTTTCAGCGTCGTGCTTTTTTGTATCAGGTGCGGCTGGAAAAGAGCGCGGATGTCCGGAAGAGATGACCAGAGGGGAAGCCCGGCTGCTTTGAGAAGCACCTGCTTTTTTGTATTATGCACCGGTTTTATATGACCGGGTGAATTATTACCTTTAACACGAGTCTGTATCCTGACGTTTTCTAACTCTATCGCGACTGCATGACCACAAAAGCTTCCGACCTTTCACAGGAGGTTAACGACCTTTCCCTGGCATTTCCGAAAGATAAGCTGCTCAAAGCGAAACAATTCGGCTTTTCCGATTTTCAGCTCGCCAACATCTTCAAAACCACGGAACCGGTCATACGCGCCCTCAGAACGCACTACGGCGTCGAATCCGTCTTCAAGACCGTCGATACCTGCGCCGCCGAATTCGACGCCAGAACACCCTACCATTACTCCACGTATGGCGAGGAAAACGAATCGGTCTCAAGCGATCGCAAAAAAGTCATCATCCTCGGCGGAGGCCCGAACCGTATCGGCCAGGGAATCGAGTTCGACTACTGCTGTGTGCAGGCTGTCTTCGCACTGAAGGAAGCCGGCTATGAAACCATCATGGTCAACTGCAATCCCGAAACCGTTTCGACCGACTACGATATCGCCGACAAGCTCTACTTCGAACCGCTCACCATTGAAGACACCCTGCGCATCATCGAGCACGAGAAACCCCTCGGTGTCATCGTGAGCTTCGGCGGTCAGACACCGCTCAAACTTTCCACGAAACTTCACGATGCGGGCGTCACCATCCTCGGCACCTCCTCGAAAGGCATTGACCTTGCCGAAGACCGGAAAAAATTCGGCGCTCTTCTCGAAAAACTCGAAATTCCGCACCCCGACTACGGCACGGCCATCAGTTTCGAAGAGGCTCAGGTCATAACCCGCCGGATCGGCTATCCGGCCCTCGTAAGGCCGAGCTACGTTCTCGGTGGCCGGGCGATGAAAATCATCTACAACGACGATTCCCTCAGGGAGTATGTCGACCAGGCACTCTTCATTTCGGAAAAGTATCCGCTCCTGATTGACCGCTTCCTCGAAACGGCCGTCGAATTCGATATCGACGCTATCGCTGACGGGACAGACTGCGTCATCAGCGGCATCATGCAGCATGTCGAGGCGGCAGGCATCCACAGCGGCGATTCGACATCGATCCTGCCCTACCACAACATCAGCCCGAAGGCGATCGCCTCCATGAAGGAGTATACCCGGAAACTCGCAGCGAGCATCGAGGTCGTGGGACTGATGAATGTTCAGTATGCCGTCCAGAATGAAACGGTCTACGTCATCGAGGTGAACCCGAGGGCAAGCCGGACCGTTCCTTTCGTGGGCAAGGCGACCGCAATTCCCGTTGTGAAAATAGCCACCCGCGTCATGCTTGGTGAAAAACTGAGCATGCTGCGCAGGGAATTCGACCTCAAAGACTGCGACGAGCTCGGCATGAAACACATGGCGATCAAGGAACCGGTCTTCCCCTTCTCGAAATTCATCAAATCCGGAGTCTACCTGGGACCGGAAATGCGCTCGACCGGCGAAGCGATGAGTCTCGCCAACGAATTTCCCGAAGCTTTTGCAAAAGCCTACCAGGCCGCCAACATGGAGCTGCCTCTTTCCGGCTCCGTCTTCATCAGCGTGAACGACCAGGACAAGAACCAGCGCATCATCGCCATAGCCAGGGCACTCTACCGCATGGATTTCGACCTCACAGCCACGGCGGGAACCCACCGGTTCCTCACGGAAAACGGCATCGAGTGCAAAAAGGTCTACAAGGTCGGCGAAGAAGGCAGACCAAACATCTTCGACATCATCAAGCACGGCAAGATCGACTTTGTCATCAATACGCCGAGGGGCGAAAAAGCCCTGCACGACGAAGAAGCCATCGGCGCCGCTTCGGTGCTGAGCAACGTGCCATTCGTAACCACCATCGAGGCTGCGGAAGCCTCGGTCCAGGCAATCGACTGCATCCGTCACCAGGAGTTCGGGGTGAAAAGCCTGCAGGAGTATGCCGCATACCGCGGCAACTGAAGAGTCCCGCTCCACCGGGCTTCATCGCTCCCGCCGGAACAGGGAATCAAAAAGGAGTCCAAGAAACTTCCCCGCCGAAAGATACACACCCGGGTCCGAGCTTGCTCTCGGACCCGCTATATTCAGCACCACGATCGAATTGCTTTCCAGCCATCGCTGCGCAACGGCTGCTGCTGCTGAATCGTCGGGATTGACGACCAGCGAGGGACGCCCTGCGTCGTCGGCGCACTGGAGCGTATAGCGCGTTCCTCCCCGGATGCATTTCCGGACAAGAAGCAGTGTCCCGTCCGAATCCCTCACATTCCAGGCCGTTCTCTGGCGATATTCTTTCCTCGGAGTTTCCGTGAGCATGTAACGCTCCGGTATTGGCCCGTCCTCCGCCCGTCGCCCCCGTGGACACCAGCCGCCATGTTCCAGACCGGCAGATATCGCGGCATCGAGCGCCGCGCGATCGACTCCGCTCTGCCCGCCGGAAATGATTTTTTTCAGCATGTTGGCGTCCCGGAAAAATCAGCCGATGAAATGGTATCGTCGCAGCATTCCATTGCAAAGCATGAAAGCAAGATTGAGAAAAACAGCGGAGAACGGCAGAGACTGATGGAAAATGCCCGGACGGTTATATATTCAACCTGGTCGATGACCCCGTCACAGGACGGACGGCCATGGACAAGGAAAAATACAACAAAAGGTACACGATCATGTCCGCCACACTCCAGCAGCATCTCGAGGAATCGATAAGGCTCGAACTGAACCTTGCCTCTCTCTATACCATCTTTAACGACAGCTTCCCCGAAGATGAAGACTTCTGGTGGCAGCTCGCCATGGAAGAACGGGGACACGCCTCCCTGCTTCAGCAGGAAAAAAAACAGCCGCAGCCAATGCAGTTCTTCCCTGAAAATCTGCTTGCCCGCGACCTCGGACTCCTTCAGGATGCGAATGCGAAAGTTACGGACCTTATCGCGGTATTCTCGGAAAAAACACCTTCGAGGTTTGCTGCTTTCAATACCGCCCTCGAACTCGAACTCTCGGCGGGAGAAGCACATTACCAGGAGTTTCTCGACAGCCCTGACAGCTCCTACTCGTCAAACCTCTTCAAGCAGCTGAACCAGGAAGACCGCGATCATGCCCGGAGAATACGCAGCTATATGAAGGAAAATAATATCCGCAACGGAAACGAATAGGATGGTGCGGGCGTTCAATCTTTTGATAAGTACTTACAGTTCAATGAAGTAAGACAAATAATACGGCATCAGAAAGGAGAATTTCACATGTTGAGTAAAAAATTGCAGAAAGCGTTCAACGACCAGATCAACCACGAATTTTCATCGTCCTACCTGTATCTTTCAATGGCGGCTTACGCCTTGTCTCAGAACCTTCCCGGCTTTGCGCACTGGCTGAAAATGCAGACTGCAGAAGAGAAAGGCCACGCGATGAAACTCTATAACTATGTCGCAGAGAGGGGCGGCAGAATTGAACTGCAGGCTCTGGAACAGCCACCCGTTGAATTCAGCTCCCCCATAGCCCTCTTCGAAGAGGTGCTGAAGCACGAGAGAAAGATAACAGCTTTCATCAACAAACTTTACGAGGCGGCACTTGATGAGAGGGATTACGCCTCCCAGGTGGTTCTGCACTGGTTCATCCAGGAACAGGTAGAGGAAGAGGCTGCAGCATCAGAGATACTCGAAACGCTGAAAATGGCCGGTGAAAAAGGACATGCACTGATCATGATGGACCGCCAGCTCGCCCGCAGAGGCCAGAACTGAACGGCTGGCAACATGCTGAAGCTGCAGGCGGGAGGTCTTCAGGCTGTAAGCCGGGACCTCCCGCCTTTTTCTTTTTCCGGCAGGAACGCGAACTTCTGTGAAAAGTTTCCCTTCCCCTCAATATCGAGCCTGCAGTACCTTCTGACATCGTAACGGAAGCTTCCGCCGTTTACGAAGGGTATCCCGTCTGCCATGTATGTCTGGAACCGGTGGAAATGACCATGCAGCACCAACTGTGCGGAGATGAGCTTCATCGTATTCAGAAACTCGTCGCGGTTCTTCAGTTCCATGGTCCAGTCGAACGCCTGGTCGATAAGGGCGTCCGTACCGTAAACCCTGTACGCATGATGACAGAGCCCGATGACGAAACGCTCTTTCAGGGAATCAAGCACATCCGGCTGGACCAGCGCGCGCAGCTGCCCGGAGGAGATTTCCCCCCTGGCACCGAGAGGATTGTCTGCCGGAAACCAGGGATGAACCGAGTTGACGGCAACGATCGCCAGGGAGAGGGGAGGGTAATTCAGAACCTTGATGAAGGGAAAGGACGGACTGCCATTCCCTGTGATGAGCTCGCTGAAGAAACTGCAGAATTCAGCGAGCTTTTTCCGGAAAGTCGTCATCCTGAACGCCGGAAACGGATTGAGTGCGTTATAGAAACGCATCTCCTCCTCGAGATTTGTCAGGTCATGGTTTCCAGCGACCACGGTTGCTTTTTCCCAGTGATAGAGCCCGTGTCTTGCGAGTGCATCCTTCACGATCTTCCAGTCAGCGGTGCTGGCCCCGTTGCTCAGGTCGCCGGAAATGACGATATGGTCGAATCCCTCGATGGTGAAATGTTCAAGGAGGCGGTCGAAGGCCGATATCTGGCGCCGGTCCAGCCATCCTGAAAGATGGAGGTCCGAAATATGCGCTATTTTGACGGCGACCGGGTTCAAATTTTCAAGTTTTGCGGTTTTTGTCACTAAAAGAGTAAATTAAGCCATTCTTTTTGTTCCGTCTTTTCACTGTATTGCCGGAATAGCCATTAACTACGGCATTTTTTCAATTTTATGCACTGAAGCATTCACCATTCCATCGAATTATGCAAAAAAAAATAATTTCCCTTAAAGAACTCACGAAAAATCTGTGGTGGTCCTGGGATACCGAAGCGAAACAGATTTTCGAGGAACTCTCCCCCCTTCTGTGGGAAAGAAACAACCACAATCCGGTCGAACTCCTGCGTCACATTTCGAACGACGAGCTGGCGGCACGCTGCCATTGCAAATACCGCGGTAAAATTGACCAGGTATACAGCCGGTTCACCTCCTACATCAATGAGAAAGAAACCTGGGCCGCCAAAAACGCTCCGGAACTCGTGAAAAACCCGGTCGCCTATTTCAGCGCGGAGTTCGGCATCCATGAAAGCGTGAGGATCTACTCCGGTGGTCTCGGCGTGCTCGCCGGCGACCATCTCAAATCGGCAAGCGATCTGGGCATCAACTTCGTAGGCATCACCCTGTTCTACAAGGAAGGGTACTTCCGCCAGTACCTCAACCACGATGGCTGGCAGATGGAAGACTACCCGTTGCAGTACCCTGAAAGCCTGCCTATCGAAAAAGTCACCGGCCCCGACGGAAAAGACCTGATCATATCGGTCAATATCGCACAGAGCGAAGTCCTTGCCCAGGCCTGGAGCCTCAAGGTAGGAAGGGCCACGCTCTACCTGCTCGACACCAACATACCGGCAAACGAATCGCACTACCGCGACATCTGCTGCCGGGTATACGGCGGCGACCAGAACATGCGCATCAACCAGGAAATACTCCTCGGCATCGGTGGTGTCAAGCTGCTCGAAAAACTCGGTATCGAACCGGCTGTCTACCACATGAACGAAGGACATTCCGCATTCCTGACGCTCGAACTGCTTTCGAAAGAGCTCTCGAAAGGGATTCCCGAGGTGGAAGCGATGGCAAAGGTCCGTTCGCGCTGCGTCTTCACCACGCACACCCCTGTGCCTGCGGGCCACGACCGATTCTCGCGAGACATGATGAACTACTCGTTCGGCAAGTACCTCTCCCTGATCGGTATAAGCCTCGACGATCTCATGAAGCTCGGTTCCGAGGACCCTGCGAATCACAACGGTCTTTTCACCATGACCGTGCTCGCGCTGAAGCTTTCACGGTCGGCAAACGGCGTATCCAAGCTCCACGGGGATGTTTCCAGGGCGATGTGGCAGCACCTCTACCCCGACGTTCCGGTTTCGGAAGTCCCGATCGGCCATATAACCAACGGCGTGCATGCAAGCAGCTGGGCATGCGGTTACACCGACACCTTCTGGAGAAACTACACCGGCAGCATCGATGAAATGACTTCGTCGCGGGAAGCTGCGGAAGCCGTGCTCGCGAAAGTCTCCGACGAAGAGATCTGGTCACTGCGCTACAGCCTGAAACGCAACCTCATAGACTTCATCTACCGCTACCTCGCAAACCAGCTTTATCACCAGCATGCCCATCCGCTCTCCAGCGAGTACGACATGATGCGTTCCGAAAAGAACACGCTTTCGCCTGATATCCTCACGATCGGCTTCGCCCGGCGGTTTGCAACCTACAAGCGTGCTCCGCTGATCTTCAGTGACCTCGACCGCCTGAACAGGATCATCAACAACCCGAAAAGACCGGTGCAGATCATTTTTGCCGGAAAAGCCCATCCGCATGACGATGCCGGAAAAGACTACATCCGCCAGATCGTCGAATTTTCCCGCAGGCCGCAGTTCAACGGGAAAATCATCTTCCTCGAGAACTACAACCTCGGTGTCGCCAAACGCATGGTATCCGGGGTCGATGTCTGGCTTAACACCCCGGTACGCCCCATGGAGGCAAGCGGTACGTCTGGAGAAAAAACCGTGCTGCACGGAGGCCTGAACTTCAGCGTGCTCGACGGATGGTGGCCTGAAGCGTACAACGGCGACAACGGCTGGTCGATCAGTCACGGAGAAGTGCTGGAAAACCATCAGGCGCAGGACCGCTTCGATGCGGAAAACCTCTATACCGTGCTTGAAAACCAGATCATCCCGACATTTTACGATCGCAACGAATTCAACATACCCACCAAGTGGATCAGAAAAATCAGGAACGCCATCGCAACCATCGCGCCTGAATACAATACGCACAGGATGGTTCGCGATTACGCGACGCTTTATTATCTGCAGAACAAGGAAAACTGAAGAGAAGCCCGCTTCGAAATGAACCAGCCGGCAAAAACAGGATCACGGGCCTGCACATCGGTCTCTCTCGGCAGGGGGCTCGAACTGAAATCACCAGTCCTCCTCGCTTCGGGAACAGTTTCCTACGGCGAGGAGCTTGACACCCTGTGCGACCTCTCCAGGCTGGGCGGAATCGTCACCAAGGCCATCTCGGTAGAACCGAGGCCAGGCAATCCTCCCCGGCGCATCGCCGAAACCCCGTCGGGGATGATCAACGCCATAGGGCTCGCCAACGTGGGACTCGAGCGGTTCGTATCCGACAAAATGCCGTTTCTCCGCAACCTCGATACTTCGGTGATCGTCAATATTGCAGGACGCTCTATCGACGATTACTGCGAAGTGGTCTCGGTTCTTGACGGCGAGGAAGGAATCGACGCCTACGAAATAAACCTTTCCTGCCCGAACGTCAAGGGAGAGTGCATGATCATGGGCGTCAGCAGCGACGCGACCTCCGAAATCGTCTCGAAACTGCGCGCAGTCACACGGCGCCACCTCATGATCAAGCTTACTCCGAACGTCACATCCATCGCGGCTATCGCCCGGGCGGCCGAAGAAGCCGGTGCCGACTCCCTTTCGCTCATCAACACGGTAGTGGGAATGGCTGTGAACTGGAAAACCCGCAGACCGCTCCTGAAAAACGTGACGGGCGGCCTGTCCGGCCCGGCCATCAAGCCCATCGCGCTCGCAAAAGTCTGGGAAGTTTACAACAGCGTGAAAATCCCCATCGTCGGTATGGGCGGCATCGCCGGCTTCGAGGATGCGATGGAATTCCTGCTCGTCGGGGCCAGTGCGGTCCAGATCGGCACCATGAACTTCGTCTACCCGGAGATCGGCGAAAAAGTCGCCATCGCCCTGGAGGAGCACTTCTCCCTTCCCGGAACGCCAACCATGGCGGAATACTGCGGAAGCCTCGCCGTTGTCTGAATACCCCTTCCCGAAAAGCCGGCGCTTCCCCGGCGCTTCACCGAACCGGAGGAAAACTGTTTTTGTCCCGCACTTGCCAGGCAGGGTTCCGATTTTGGCCGATTGTTGCTATCTTTCGGCCTTGCAGCAATGAAACACAACATAAACTGAACTGAACATGCGCATTGGAATCGGTATCGACGTACACCCTTTTGCCGAAGGAAGGAAACTGGTCATCGGAGGCGTTCAGATTCCCGGCGGCAAGGGACTCGACGGCCACAGCGACGCCGATGTCCTCCTGCATGCCGTAAGTGACGCGCTCCTCGGGGCCGCCGCACTCGGAGACATCGGCCTCCATTTCCCGAATACGAGCGCCGCATACAAGGACATCGACAGCATGATCCTCCTCAAACAGGTCGGCAGGCTGCTCGAAAAACACGGCTATGCGACGGTCAACGTCGATGCCATGCTTCTGCTCGAAGCACCGAAAATAGCGCCGTACATCACCGAAATGCGCAAAAACATCGCGCGTTGCCTCGGCATCGAAATCGAAGAGGTCTCCGTCAAGGCGACAACCAACGAAAAACTGGGGTACATCGGCAGGGAAGAAGGCGCGGCTGCGCACGCTGTCTGCATCATCCGGAAAACTTAACCGCCGACTTCGCCCCGCAGTATCCTGACGGGCAGATAGCGCGTCGCCTTCCTTGCAGGGTTCAGTGACGAGATGACAGAAATGAGTATGCCGAATCCTATCACGATGAGGTGAACGCCAGGCGTTTCGACAAGATTGATCCTGTCGCTTTTCAGCACGCCTGCCGTACTGGCCACGAACCGGATCGACGAAACGAAATGGCAGATCACGTGTCCCACAGGACTTCCGAAAAGCACGCCGATCACCCCTATCATGAACCCTTCGAGCATGAATATCCTGGTGATGCTTCCCCGCTGAACACCCATGGACCTGAGGATCGCGATATCCTTGACCTTCTGGAGCACGACAGTGGTCATGACCGACGAAACGCCGAGACCTGCGACAATAAAGACGAACCCTACCAGAACAAGCGTGATGACGGCATTTCTGTTATAGAATTCGATGACGTTGCGGTTGGTTTCATCCCAGCTTTCACTGATGTATCCGCTCCGTTCCTGCACCTTTGCGGCGGTTTCGCGAGCACGCTCGACATGCTCCGTCCTCATCCCGATACCGCTCACCGAGTTGGAAACGACATCCTCCATTTTCTGGGCAAGCGCAAGATTCACGAAGGCCTCTCGTTCGTCTTTGGCATTGAACCCGCTGCTGAATCTTCCAACGACGGTCACGGGAAACTCTTCGCTTTTCTTGGTCACGAGAACGATCTGGTCACGATATCCGGCATTGAGTTTTTTGGCGAGCAGATCACCGAGAACGATGCCGTTCGATGTGTAGGCAAGCTCATCGAGAGCATTTTTTTCGACAAGGTTCTTCCTGAGGCCTGCAATGTTCGCCTCGAGCGCAGGCATGACACCCCTGACAAGGCAGGGAGAGGAACGCGTCCTGTTGCGGGCGATAACCTTGCTGAGCACGAAAGGCGAGATGCTCTGCAGTTCCTGTATCTGGCGGATGCTTTCGACAACCTCCGCATAGTTCTTGATGACGTCCTTCTTCTCGGGCGTTACGTTTTTCGTGACCATGGCGATCCTGCCCCCGTTTGTTTCGACGAGGTTGTCGGGAACCGCAGGGACAACCCGTTCGGCCTTCACGAGAACGTGAGGCGACGTATCGATAACTTTCGAGACAACATTTGCCGAAGAACCCTTCGCTACGGAAATAGTTGTCACGAGCATGGCGGACCCTACAGCCACGCCGAGCGCCGTCAGGAAAACCTGGCGTTTTCTTTCGCGGAGATGAACAAAGGCAAACCTTGCCTCATCCATGTAATTCATTGAAATAAAAGAAGTTCAGAAATTATAGAAATACACGGATCCCTATTTTTTTTTACAGGCTGCCGATGAAAAATCACACAAATACTCTATCTTGACTCCCGTAAAGCGGAAAACTTTTATTTTTCTGCAAATAAACAAATTCGGCCATCAAAAACTAACCAGTGCATCGAAGGAGAGCGTTATCGTGAAAAAAATAGGGATCCTCACCAGCGGCGGAGACTGCGGCGGACTGAACGCCGTACTTAAAGGAGCCGCTTTGATGGCTCTTTCCAGAGACCTTGAACTCTATATCATCCCGAACGGCTACGCCGGGCTGTACAACCTGCTCGACCAGGAGCAAATCGTCAGGCTCGACCCGGCCAGACTCGATCGTTTCGACGCCAGTTTCGCGGGTTCCGAAGCAGGACATTCGAGGGTCAAGATCAAAGCCATCAGCAACCCTGAAAAATACAGCCGCATCAAGGCCGGTATGAAAAAATTCGAGCTCGACGCCCTTATCATCAGCGGCGGGGACGATTCGGGAAGCGTCATGGTCGACCTCAACCAGAACGGTATCCAGTGCATCCACTGCCCGAAAACCATGGATCTCGACCTGCAGACATACTCCGTCGGCGGAGACTCGACCATCAACCGTATCGCCCAGTTCGTCCATGACCTGAAAACGACGGGCAAGACCCATAACAGAATCCTGGTCACCGAAGTATTCGGGCGTTATGCCGGGCATACCGCATTCCGAAGCGGCATCGCGGCTGAAGCCGACTGCATTCTGATCCCGGAAATACCGGCAGACTGGGATGTTGTCTATGAACACCTTAAAGAGCGCTTCACCCGCCGGATCAGGGAAAGCGACGTCAACAGCGGCACCTATACCGTCGTTGTCGCCGAAGGCCTGAAAAATGCCGACGGAAGCGATATCGTCGACGAATCTGCAGGTATCGACGCATTCGGGCACAAAAAACTCGCAGGTGCAGGAAAATACACCTGCCAGCAGATTCAGAAAAGGCTGAAGGCTGACCCGTCCATGCCGCAGTTCATGAAAGAAACGGGCATGTTCGTCGAAGGTATCTATGAAATTCCGGAAGTCCGTGAAATCCATCCCGGACACCTTGTCCGTGCCGGCAACTCATCTGCTTACGACATCAATTTCGGATTCGAGGCCGGCGGCGCTGCGGTTCTCCTGCTGCTCGACGGCAAGACCGGTGTGACCGTCTCCAAAGTGAAGGGACGCAAAATCGAGTTCATCGAATCAGGCAAGGCGATAGCCCAGCGTTACGTAGACCTCGATCACGCTGCGATATACGAATCGATGGGTATCTGCTTCGGCCGTGCTTCGGTGCCTTACGAACCTATCCTCCGCGAAGTGGACGGCGTATACGAAAGGATCTACTGAGACTTCCCGCCAAAAAGGCGGCCCTTTCCGAACTGCCGGACGGGCCGCCTCCAGACGGAAAGCCGCAAAACGTTTTTTATCCCGCACGGATTCCCCCCGATTGTACCCCGGCAGAAAAGCGGCACCCGCGCACAGAGCCGAGAAAATCTCCACGATCTCCTTTTAAAAAATCCAAAACAATATATCTTGTAAGTCTATACCTGTAATGCAACAATATCCAACACCATGAACAAGTCCGCCAAAATCTGGATGAACGGTGAGCTCGTCGACTGGATCGACGCGAAAATCCACGTCATGTCACACGCTGTCCATTACGGCTCAACCACTTTCGAAGGAATCCGCTGTTATGAAACCCTGAAAGGCTCCGCCCTGCTGTTCCTCGACGAACACATCAGGCGCCTCAGGGATTCGTCGAAAATCTACCGTATCGAAATCCCTTTTTCCGAAAAAGAGCTGAAAGACGCGGTCATCAGCACCATACATGCCAACAGCCACAAGTCGTGCTATGTCCGCCCCATCGTATTCCGCGGTCTGGGGGCTTTCGGAGTGAACCCTCACCGGGCATCAATCGAGACAGCCATCGCAACCTGGGAGTGGGGCACCTACCTTGGTGAAGACGTTCTTGAAACCGGCGTCGATGTCCGGGTCTCCTCGTGGTACCGGCCCGCACCGAACACCATGCCGTCCTGGGCGAAAGCCGGCGGGAACTACCTGAACTCACAGCTCATCAAGATGGAGGCGCTCTCCGACGGTTACGCCGAAGGCATCGCTCTCGACATCAATGGCTATGTCGCCGAAGGCAGCGGAGAAAACATTTTCGTGATCCGCGACGGCATCATCTATACACCGACCCCTGCCCAGTCGATCCTTCCCGGCATCACCCGCAAAGCGGTGATGTATATCGCAAAGGAACTCGGCTACGAGGTCCAGGAAACGATGATCCCGCGCGAAGCGCTCTACCTTGCCGACGAGGTTTTCCTTACCGGCACCGCAGCGGAAATCACGCCGGTCAGAAGCATCGACAAATATCCGGTCGGCAGCGAAAAACGCGGTCCGATTACCGAAGCCCTGCAGCACCACTACCTGAAAATTGTACAGACCGGAGAAGACCCCTACAATTGGCTGACCTTCATATGAACCATGCGGAAAGGGCATGAGCTGGAACGACATCATCGGGCAGAAGCAGCAGCAGAGGGTACTTAAAAAAGCCCTCGAAACCGGTCGTTTCGCTCATGCATACCTCTTTGCCGGACCGGAAGGCTCCGGCAAGGAGTCGCTTGCCTTCGAAATCGCATCCATCTTCAACTGCCGCAACAGGGAAACCCTCCCTGAAAAAGGCGCGTGCGGAACATGCCCCGACTGCCGCAAGGTCAGGGAGTTCATGCACGAAAACGTCGAATATGTTTTCCCCGTGGAATCTGCCCTTCTGGAGACCGGAGAAACCGGCGGCAGGGAAAACAAACGGTTCGCAGAAGCGAGAGAACGTTACGAGGCACTGCTCGAGGAGAAAAAACTGAACCCTTATTTCTCTCCGGCGATGGAGCGCTCCATGGGTATCCTGACCGAACAGGTTCTCTCACTGCAGCACAAGGCCACGTTCATGCCGAAATCGGGTGACAGGAAGATCTTCATCATCTCACAGGCGGAAAGGCTCCATCCATCGGCAGCAAACAAGCTCCTGAAGCTTCTTGAAGAGGCTCCGTCCCATATCGTCTTCATCCTTGTGTCGTCAAGGCCCGAAGCCCTGCTGCCGACCATCCGTTCACGCTGCCAGGCGCTCTGGTTTTCACGAGTTTCTCCGGGCGACCTCCGCTCCTGGCTCGAAATAAACCGCCCCGATATCCTCGAACCCGAACTGAGCTTCATCGTGAACTTTTCGCGCGGCAACCTCAGGCTCGCATGGGAGCTCATCAACAGCCGCAGCACCCTGGGGGAAGAAACCCGTACCATCGCAATCCGCAATCAGGCACTCGACTACCTTCGACGTCTCCTTACGCCGGGCAAGTTCCACGAAGCACTCGCCATGTGCGAACAGAACGCGAAAACTCTCAACCGCAGCGAACTCACGCTTTACCTCGCTTCTCTGCTGCTCTTCTTCCAGGATGTCAACCACCGGCGGATCGATCCTCAGTTCCGGCTCCTGAACAACCCGGACATCGCCGATGCGATCGACCGTTTCGCAAAAAACTTCGCACCTCCCGATTTCTTCCGTATCTCCACCATCGCTGAAGAAGCGATACGGTCACTCGAGCGCAATGCCAATCCCCTGCTTGTCATGAGTTCCTTCACTTCCGAAATCAGTCCGCTTTTCCGGCGGGCATGAACTCGCTCCATGAAAACTTCCAGGGGAGAGAAAACTGCCTGAAACAACACTGCAGTGTACCGCCTAACCCGGTCCGGGCAAGGCTGTCGACGTATCGAGCCACCCCAGGTAACCGGAAAGGCCTCCGCTTATCGGCAGCCTGATGATTTCCGGGACATCGTACGGATGGTATTCGAGAATGTAGGATTCCAGCCCGCCGTAACTCGCATCGGTCGTCTTGATATGCAGGGCGACCTCCTCCTCCCGCTGCAGCGTACCGTCCCAGAGGAAAAAGCTTCTGATCTCCATCATCTGAACACAAGCGGCAAGACGGTTTTCAAGGATTCCCTCCGCCAGGCTTTCAGCCTCCCCTCTCGTGGGAAGCGTTGTGATCACCATGCAATAACTGCCCATCAGGATCTCTTTTTTTAAAGATACTACAACTCCAGGAGCTCTTTCGAAAAACGCTGGAACGGTACGGCTCCTTCCGGTCCGAGCAGTACCGTGTCCTCGATGCGCACCCCGAATCTGCCGGGAAGGTAAACACCGGGTTCGATGGTGAATACCATGTTTTCCCTCAACAGATGCGTGCCTGTCTGGCTGATTCTCGGTGCTTCATGCACATCGAGGCCGACACCATGCCCGAGCCCGTGGCCGAACCCGGCTCCGAAACCTCTGTCCGCGATGAATCCCCTGACGACGGCGTCGAGCTCGGAACCGCTCATGCCGCAACGGACCGAACGGATACCAAGCGACTGCGCTTCCTGGACGATACGGTAGACCTGACGGGCTTCATCCGGGACCCGACCCAGCGCTATCGTCCTGGTCTGGTCCGAAGCGTACCCGTCGACAATGCATCCGAAATCGAGAATGACGAATGAACCGGCAACGATCTTTTCCCTGGTGGGCTTTGCGTGCGGCATGGACGATCGCAGGCCGCCCGCAACGATGGGGTCGAACGAGTCCTTCTCTGCGCCGAACTTCCTGTGCAGGTAGGATATCTCCGCAGCGATATCGAGTTCCGTGACGGAGGGAGAGATCAGGGGAAGGACTTCTTCAAGCACCTTCTCGCTGATTTCGGCTGCACGGCGCATCTTCTGAAGCTCGATGCGGTTCTTGAGCATCCTGAATTCTTCGAAAAAGGTATCGACC
This sequence comes from Chlorobiaceae bacterium, assembly GCA_013335405.1. Lineage (GTDB taxonomy): Bacteria > Bacteroidota > Chlorobiia > Chlorobiales > Chlorobiaceae > Chlorobium. The sequence continues at coordinate 18,685 of JAAXVR010000016.1, read as the reverse complement.
GGAATAACGCGCTGCTTTCCGTCGAGCAGGGCTACCAGCCTGGCGGCTTCATGCCACGTGACGCTGTCAGCCTGCAGCGCTACGGTTTCACCGAGCGGATAAAGCCCCGAATCGATCTCGGCCATGAACCCGCGTGCGGTAATGACCACTTCCGCAGCATCGACCTCGCCTGCGGCTTGTTCCATGTACCTGAAATCGGTGAAAAGCCAGCTTTTCCGTCTGGTCACGAGCAGACGGGCGCTGGAACCGCTGAAGCCTGTCAGCCAGCGGATAACAGGGAGGTCCGTGACGACAAGGGCATCCAGCGACATGCTCATCATTTTTCCCAGGACCATCCGCCGCGACTCTTCCCTGAGGGTTTTCCCTTCATCCATCCGCATGTGCAGCTCTTCGCGTGACAAAAAAGATGCCCCGACTGGGCAGGGGCTCTTGAAATGCGACCATTTCTTCTTATCATTTACATTTACAAATATTCCTCTTCATTTGCGAACCATTTTTTTATGCCCCAGAAGGATTTGCTGCAGAAACTGCTCGATGGCGGACATTTCACTCATGAAGAGATGGCGCTCTGCATGAACAGGATCATGGACGGTGTATTCTCCGACGTATTCATCGCCGCGCTGCTCTCCCTGCAGCAGAAAAACGGCATAACCGCAAGCGAGGCAGTCGGGGCATGCCGCAGTCTGATGGAAAGGGCCTCGATCATCGATCTCCATCCCAACGTCATCGATACCTGCGGTACCGGCGGCGACCATGCGGGTACCTTCAACATCTCCACGACGGCATCGATCATCGCCAACGGAGCCGGAGTGCCGGTCGCCAAGCACGGAAACCGTTCGATAACGAGCAGTTGCGGAAGCGCGGACGTTCTCGAAGCTCTCGGATTCACGATCGATCTGCCCATGCAGGCCACGAAAGAACTGTTCGACCGCACCGGGTTCGCGTTCCTTTTCGCCCCTCTCTACCATCCTTCAATGAAACGGGTGGCACCGATTCGCAAGGAGCTCGGCATCAGAACCATCTTCAACATTCTGGGGCCACTGATCAATCCGGCCCGCTCGAAACGTCAGCTCGTCGGGGTATTCAACATGGACCTCATGGAGCTCTATGCCGAAGTACTGCTCGAAACCGGCGTCCGTCATGCCATGATCGTTCACTCCATGACCGAAGAAGGCGCCCCCCTCGACGAGCCGAGCCCCAACGGACCTACCCATATCATCGAACTCTTCGGCGGTACCGCCGTGCGCCATACGGTATACCCCGAAAATTTCGGTCTTGAACGGCATGCGCTCTCCGAAATCCAGGGCGGGGACAAACACGAAAACGCGGTTATTATCCGGAAAATCCTCGACGGAAGCGCTTCCCGGGCATACATCGATGCCGCTCTCTACACCTCGGCCATGGCCTGTTATATATCGGGAAGGGTGGGATGCGTCGATGACGGGTTCACCATGTCGATGGAGGCACTCGAAAGCGGCAGCGCACAGAGAAAATTCAACGAAATCCTGCAGGCAAACGCCGATATTGCCAGCAAGTACAAACCCGCAGTCAACTAATTTCTTGCTAAATACCAGAAAAAACCTGTATACTGTTTTTCTTGTTTTTCAGCCGACGCAGGAACTTATTACACCAATGAACGGAAGCAATTCGCTCAATCCTGAGTTACAGCAGAGCATCAGTGAAAAGATCCGCCAGACGGGGATGAGCGATGCCAGGCAGAAAGCGATACACCAGGCCCTTGAAAACGTCAACAAGCCCGGCTTCAGGATCGAACCTTCCGCGATCGTGCCCCTCATGAAACCGGTGACCTGGTTCCCGCCCATGTGGGCATTCGCCTGCGGTGTGGTTTCGACAGGCGAAAACGTCGCGGAGAACTGGTCGGTGCTTCTCAGGGGCATACTCCTCGCCGGACCGCTCATGTGCGCCATGTCGCAGACCATGAACGATTATTTCGATCGCGAGGTCGATGCCATCAACGAGCCCGATCGCCCGATTCCCGCCGGAAAAATATCCAAATCGGCAAGCTGGCTCATAACCTTCGGCCTCATTCTGAGCGGCTTCCTCGTCGCGCTTTCCATCCACCCCTACGTCGTGGTGATCGCTTTTGTCGGGGTGCTCATGTCGCATGCCTATTCCGGACCGCCGATCAGGGCAAAGAGAAACGGCTGGTTCGGCAATCTTATCGTCGGCCTTGCCTATGAAGGCGTCGCCTGGCTGACCGGAAGTTTTTCGATAACCCAGGGCATTCCGTCCGGGGAAACGATAGCCCTTGCCGTTATTTTCTCCCTCGGCGCACACGGCATCATGACGCTCAACGATTTCAAGTCGATCGTCGGGGACCATATCAGGCAGGTGGCTTCGATACCGGTTAAACTCGGAGAGAAAAAAGCCGCTCTCCTCGCATCAGTCATCATGGACCTCGCCCAGATTGCGGCCATCGTCATCCTGCTGCTGAAAGGAGCCTCGGCCATCACTATCGGCCTGGCCCTGCTTCTCCTCCTGGCGCAACTTCCCATGCAGAAAATCCTTATTGCCGACCCCAAGGAAAAGGCTGTCTGGTACAACTCTTTCGGCACCCTGCTCTACGTGCTCTCCATGATGGTATGCGCCGTCGGCATTCGTCCATGAAACAATACGTTTCCGGATTACAAAACTATTGTTATATTCCGTTTCGTTTTTTCAACACCAATTGATTGCACCATGTCCAAAGTTTGTGTACTGACCGGCAAAAGGCCAAAGTACGGCAATACGGTATCCCATGCGAACAACCATGTAAGGACCCGTTTCGAGCCGAACCTCCACACCAAGAGAATCTGGATCGAGGAGGAAAAAAGGTTCGTGAAAGTGAAGCTTTCAGCGAAAGCCATGAAAATTATCGCCAAGACCGGCACAGCCAAACTGGCGAAGCTCGCCAGGTAATCCCTGCCGAAAGCAAACCGCAACCGATTCAATATCCGGCATAAAGGCTCAATCATATGGTTGGGCCTTTTTTTTCGATGGAAAAGAAAAACATCATCATCTATACCGACGGCGCCTGCAGCGGCAATCCCGGAAAAGGGGGCTGGGGAGCGCTCCTGATGTACGGCAATTCGACAAGGGAACTGTCGGGTTACTCCCCTGCCACCACCAACAACCGCATGGAGCTCAGTGCAGCCATCGAAGCGCTCGAGGCTCTGAAGGAACCCTGCAGGGTAAAGCTCTACAGCGATTCGAGCTACCTTGTCAATGCAATGAACGAGGGATGGCTGAAGCGCTGGACCGCAAACAACTGGAAAACGGCGGCAAAGAAAAACGTGGAAAATATCGATCTCTGGAAAAATATTCTGAAGTTGATAACGCTCCATGATGTAACTTTCCACAAAGTGAAAGGCCATAGCGACAACCCTTACAACAACCGCTGTGACGCCCTTGCCAGGGAAGCCATCAAAAAAAATTCATAACGGACCATGGAAATGGAGAGCAGAACCGAACAGGAGGCAGTACAGCGAAAACGTTCCTTCAGGAAAGGCCCCGGGCTGCTCATCGCAATAAGCATCATCGGGTTTCTCTGTTTCCTCGGCATCGTTCTGTGGGTTAACTGGTCAAAACCGAAAATACATGCGGAACCGCTGAGCCCTGAACTGAAAACCGTCATCGGCAATCTTCCGGGAAAATCGGATGCGCTTATTTACATCGGGCTCAAGGATATCAGGGAAAGCCGGCTGTGGAAGGAGGTAATCCCCGACTCGCTGAAAAAAGCCCCGCTTTTCAGGGCGCAGGGCCGACTCGACACACTCATGAAAGCCGCCGCGATCAACCCTTCCGAAGATCTCGACACCCTGCTTCTCAGCTTCAGGAGAACCGGCTACAAGGAACAGAACTTCATCTGCCTGGCCTGGGGCCCATTCCGGAATAAACTCTCACGGCCATTTCTGATCAAAAACAGCAGAAGCGTGGAAACAATCGGGGGTTCGGAATGTTTCGAGCTCGGCAGGAATCTCTGGCTTGCTTCTGTCGGGCCCCGGAAAATTGCATTTTCCAGCAGCAGGAAAATGCTCGAAGGTTTTCTTCTGCCTTCCGGCAGCTTTTACCGGCGGGACTCCCTCACGACGGCACTGATTGACAAAGCCGTCTACAAATCGCACCTCTGGTTCGCCCTTCCTTCCGCCGTCTGGACCGAGGGAGCCCTTCAGAGCCTGACATCGGCAAACAGTGATGTGAAAACAGTCGGAAACGTCAACAGCATCGAACACCTTGCTCTTTCCCTGAAGTTGAACGACGGTATCGAAGCTGAAAGCGAATGGATCTACCCGACCCGCCGGGCGGCATTTTTCGCTTCGAGTTTTCTCTGGGGAGCCTTACAGCTTTCGGAAATCTCCGGCACGAGGACCAGCCCGGAAATTAAACAGCTGCTCGGAAAAATCAGGGTCCGGCAGAACCTCGAGTCGGTCGTCATAACTGCGGATATTCCCATCGATCTCTTCCGTCATGCGGCCCCGGGCATGTCGAACGGGAAGTAATCATCGGGTCTTGCTCTTTTCAGGAATAATCTGTCGTGAAACGAAGCCTGCTCCCCTGCCATCGCACCGAAATTTTTCCGGCGGCCTGAACGGTTTTTCCGGGCCTGGAACGCAGCAGTTCGGCCAGCTTCCGGAGAGTTTCCGCATCGACCGGTGCGCCGAAATCCTTCAACGCCCGCTTGAAAACCTCTTTCTGTTCGAAAACAGAGAGCCTCTTCAGCGCGGGAACATCCAGTTCCCCCTGGTGAAGGACCAGACCGGGTTCCCTCGATACCAGCTCCTCGAAATAGAGTACCAGGAACTCCTCCAGTTCGCCGGCCTGCTCCGACAACCGCCGGAGTGATGGAAGGAGCTTGTGCGCGAAGCGCTCCTCGATAAGCGGAATCACGCGATTCCGGATGAAATTCCGGTCGTACTCGTCAAGGTAATTGCTGCTGTCCAGGCGGGCGGTGACCCCTTTTTCTTGCAGATAACCCTCGATCTCTTCCCTCCGGAAAAGGAGCATCGGCCTGATGATCATGCCGTTACGCTCCCGGATGCCCGCGAGACCCGGAAGGGAAACACCCCTGAAGAGGTTGAAAAGCATCGTTTCGGCGTTGTCGTTGACATGGTGACCGGTTGCGATCCTCGTAAACCCTCTTTCTTCGGCAAGGGTTGCAAAAAAACCGTAACGCAGGTGCCTTGCCGACTCTTCAATCGATTTTTTCAATTCCGATGCCGCAAGCCGGGTGTCGAACTGTATGGTAAAACATTCGAGTCCGAGCCTGCTGCAGAATTCCGCTACAAAACGCTCGTCGGCATCGCTTTCGTCACCGCGAAGACTGAAATTGCAGTGTGCGGCTGCAAGATCGCAATGCAATACCTGCCGCACCGAATGGAGGAGAAGGAGCATGGCAAGGGAATCCGGTCCGCCGGATACGGCGGCAAGAACCTTGTCTCCCCTTGTGACAAGCCCTCTTCGCCTGATCTGGCCGAGAAATTTTTTTTCAAACCGGTTCATCATGAGCACCTGAAGATACGCTGCGGCATCGATAAAAAAGGCGGACTCTGTTTTTCATGTACAAGATAAATATTTATCATTATGGCGCTTCTCATAAAAAACCAGCCCCGCACAACGACATGATCACACCCTATGGTTACGGCAGCATCCGCAAAATTTTTCTCGCATGCCTGCTGATCGATGCAGTTTCGATGTTTTTCCCGGATGGCCAGAAAATGGTGCTGTTGCTCATGAGCACCATTCTGCTCGGGGTCACCTTCTGGTTTTTCAGGGATCCTGAAAGGACAGTTCCCGAAGACGGCAAGGCACTCCTGTCTCCGGCGGACGGAAGGATCATCCTTGTCAGGAAGTGCGACAACAGCTATACGGGAAACGGATCGACACTCGTAAGTATCTTCATGTCCCCGTTCGACGTCCATGTCAACCGGATACCGGTCAGCGGCAGGGTCACCCTTCTTCGGTACCGTCCCGGAAAGTTCCTGATGGCTTTCGACATACGCAGCCTGGAAAGCAACGAAAGTATGGAAATCGGTATCGACACCGGTACTGCACGCCTTCTTTTTTCCCAGGTATCCGGATTCCTTGCCAGAAGGATCGTCTGCACGCTCGAAGAAGGGGTGAGGGTGAAAGCGGGCACCAGGTTCGGCATGATCAGGTTCGGTTCGAGGGTTGACGTCATCATGCCGCCGGAGGCATCCGTGATGGTCCGGGAAGGCCAGAAAACCAGAGCTGGAGAGACGCTCCTTGCACGGTTCTGAACATCCCGGGTGGTCCCGATTTTTCCCGGAAGTATTGGTTTAGCATTGCATATTGTTTATATAGAGTAATAATTCCAGAGAGTTGTTTCATCATTTCAAATTCCCGGAGGAATATCGATGTTCGGTTTAGGTGGACAGGAACTGCTGCTCATTCTCCTGATAATTGTACTGCTTTTCGGGGCGAACAAGCTGCCCGAGCTTGCAAAGGGCCTTGGAAAAGGCATGAAAGAGTTCAAAAAAGCCCAGAACGAAATGGAGGAAGAGTTCAGGAAACCCTCCGATGAAACCTCGAAAAAGGAAAAGTCCTGATCTCCAGGAAAGGCCTCTTTCACACAGCAGGAGTCCGTTTTTTCGGCTCCTCCCTGCCGGTAACGAACAACGCGCGGAATTTCAGGCAAAGACGCGTTGCTTTATTCTGAAAAAAGCGCATTCAAGCACAGGCGCCAATGCTTTTCAGCCTCTACATCAGAAATTTCGCGCTGATCCGTGAACTTTCGCTGGAATTCAAACCCGGCCTCACGATCATTACGGGAGAGACCGGCGCCGGAAAGTCGATCCTGCTGGGAGCGCTGGGGTTGATCCTTGGAGAGCGTGCAAGCAGCGAACTGGTCCGTTCCGAATCCGGCAAAGCTGTTATCGAAGCCGTGCTCAGGAATATTGACGCGGAAAGAATCGGTCCGATCCTCGGTTCAGCTGAAATCGAAACCGCTCCGGAACTGATTATCCGAAGAGAAATTTCCTCATCCGGGCAATCCCGCTGTTTCGTCAACGACACACCCTGCACGGCAGCCCTGCTCAAACAGCTTGGCGAACAGCTTATCGACCTGCACGGCCAGCACGAGCACCAGCAGCTCCTTCACCAGGGTACGCACGAGAGCATGCTGGATGATTATGCCGGCACCACCGGGGATGCCGCGGCATACCGGAACGCCCGCAGCGGACTGGGCATACTCCGGCAGCAGCTGAAGGCGCTCGAGAAAGAATCACTTGAAGTCCGCGAAAGAAAAGGAATGCTCGAGTACCAGTTTGAAGAGCTTTCGGCTCTCGATCCCGGAGAGGATGAAGACGTCGCCCTGGGTGAAGAGATCACCCTGCTCGAAAATGCCGAGACTCTCTTCAGCCTGGGCTCCGCCCTCGGCGAACAGCTCTACGAGGGCGATACCTCCATCTACCAGACCCTCTCTTCCGCACTCCAAACCCTGGAAAAACTTGCCGCCATCGATAAACGCTTCGAGCCGTTCATCGAGGAAATCAGGAACGCAAAAAGCAACGTCGACGAACTCCACCGATTCAACCGCAGGTATGTTTCGGATATCGATTTCAACCCTTCGAGGCTCGACGAACTCCGCGAACGCATGCTTCTGCTGCAGCGCACCTGCAAAAAATACGCTCTTTCGCTGACAGGCCTGATCGGACTGAGAAAAGAACTCGAAGAGAAACTCGACATCGAAGGAAATCTTGAGGAAAAAATATCCCGGCTCGAAGAACAGATAGCGCACCGGAAAGCAATGCTCTCCCGGCTCGCCGGGGAGCTCTCCCTCAAACGCCGGAAAGCGGCTGCAGGGCTTGAACGGGAGATATTGCGCCATCTGTCAGAACTCGGCATACCACGGGCATCGTTCATCGTCAGCATCACCAATGAAGAACGGCCGGACGGGGAAATCTGCATCGGTGGAAAAGACTACGCATCTTTCGATACCGGTTACGACCGGATCGAATTCCTGATTTCGGCAAACCCCGGCGAAAAGCCCAAACCGCTTGCAAAAATCGCTTCAGGTGGTGAGATTTCAAGAGTCATGCTCGCCATGAAAAACGCCCTGGCCGCATCGGCACGACTGCCCATCCTGATTTTCGATGAAATCGACACCGGCATCAGCGGCCGTATCGCGGATGCCGTTGGCAAATGCCTCAGGAACCTGTCAAAACTCCACCAGATCATCGCCATCACCCATCTGCCTCAGATCGCCGCAATGGGCGACCTGCACCTTTCGGTGTGGAAATCCGTAAAAGATGAGAGGACGGAGACGGAAGTGACCGTCCTCGACCGGGAAAGCAGGCTGCAGGCCATCGCGGGCCTTATCAGCGGCAGGAACATAACTCCGGCATCGATCACCCTGGCGCGGGAACTGCTTGAAAGAGCCGGGCAATCCTGAATAAAATAATGACAGAAAATTTGTATTATAGCTCGTTACGGACCTGATAATCCCCCTGCATGATGACCCCAAACATGAAAACCAACAGGTTGCCCGGCAGCCCGGCTTTTACCGGCGCCAATATCCGGCTCCGGGAGTACATTGTTTCAAGACATGGTTCAGTCAACGCTTTCTGCAGGGCTGTCGGCATCAGGTACCCGGCACAGATGACCCCTTACCTGAACGGCACCAGCATACCAGGCAGGAAAATGCTGAAGAGGCTCGAAGAGGACGGTGCGGATATCGACTGGATACTGCACGGAAAGAGCAGGGAAAGCACCTCCGATTTCGCCAGGAAACTGAGCATTTCGCACTACCGCACCGAACTTGAAAACCTGCTGAGAAAAGCCAGGGACATAACCGACAGGCTCAACGAAGGTGTTCAGGTCGAAATCGATGCCTATGCCATTCTCGACCATGAACTGAAAATAGAACGGTTCGGTCATTCGATTGAAAAACTGCTGGGATACCCCGGCAACAGGCTCGCCGGCCGTAACTTCCTCGATCTTCTTCACAATACCGACAGGGAGAAGACCGAAAAAGAGATCCGCAGGAACCCTCAGGCCGGAGACGTCTTCTGCTTCAATAACCGCATGCTCCGGGCAGACGGAAAATATGCCCGGATTGAATGGAGCCTGTTTGCCGGCGAGGTTCCGATGTCGCAGAATATAGAGTTCGCGGTCATCTGCCGGAAACGGAACAGTGAAGAAAAGCTTACCTGATCTGTTCCATGCAGAGTAGCAGTTCCTTGCCGCTGAATGGTTTCGCGAGTGTTGCATTGACCCCGAAAGCGTCTGCAAGGACAAGGTAACTCTGTGGGCCGGCCTTTCCGCCTCCCGATATGGCGATGATTTTCAAAGAAGGATAGAGCTTTTTCACTTCCATGATCGTCTCGATCCCTTCTTTTTCCGGCATGATGATATCGGTTATCATCAGTGAGATATCCCGGTGCTCCTGCAGCGTTTTCATGCCTTCCCTGCCATTTTCCCCTTCAAGGACATCATACCCTGCCTGTTTAAGGGTCAAGCCGATAAACTTCCTTACGGCGGCGTCATCGTCGATAACAAGAATTTTCATAAATAATCGGTTTACACGTTATGTTCCGCAATAACTTCATTGATCGCCGATGTCAGATGGGCAAGCTTTACCGGTTTCCTGAGAAGCCTGCTGATACCGTACCGGCCGAAGGCGAAACTGTTTTCGATATCCTTGCCGTAACCTGTCATGAGAATAACCGGAATGTCTTCACGAATTTCATGAAGCGAAGAGGCAAGTTCGATACCGTTCTGTTCCGGCATGGTGAGATCGGTGATAACCAGGTCGAATGAAAAGGGATCCCGACGAAAAAGCTCAAGAGCCTTTCGGGGAGAATTGCTGACCTGTACCCTGAAACCGAGTTTCGTCAGCATGGTCGAGATCATTTTCAGGGTGGTTTCCTCATCATCAATAAAAAGCAGACTGCAACTGCCATTGCGAGGTGTTTCTGTATGCTCACCCTTATGCTGCTGTTCTTCGATGACCGGCAGGAAGACACTGAACGAACTCCCTTCACCAGGTCTGCTCTTCACCGTTATTTCACCTCCGCAACTTGCAATGATGCCGTGAACTACCGAAAGGCCGAGCCCAGTCCCCCTGTTGACCGGTTTCGTCGTGAAGAACGGCTCGAAAATACGTTCAATGGTCGCTTCATCCATACCGCAACCGTTATCCGAAACGGTCAGCTTTACAAGAGTTCCGCTGCATTTCGCGGTCAGTTCTTTCAGTTCAGGATCTTGAGGAATGATTTCATTCAGTTCGATACTCAGTTCCCCCCCGGTTTCCTCCATAGCCTGGAAAGCATTGGTGCAGAGGTTGACGATGACCTGGTGAATTTTTGAAGGATCGGCGAGAACATTCCTGCAGTTCTGCTGAATATGCTGCCGGATACCGATTGTTGCAGGAATGGACGGGCGGAGCAGTTTAAGCGCTTCCGTCAGGATTGACTGGACGGAAACAACCACAGGGGTGCTCTCCTGGGCCCTGCTGAAGGTAAGGATCTGTGAAACGAGGTTCTGTGCCCGCTCCGCCGCGCTGACAATTTCGGAAAAATATTCATGCAGCGGATCTTCCTGCGAAAGGGTCAGCAATCCCATTTCGGCATACCCGAGAATCGGCGTAAGGATATTGTTGAAATCGTGGGCTATCCCTCCGGCGAGCGTCCCGATGGTTTCAAGCCTCTGTGTTTTTCCCAGGCGGCTTTCAAGTTCTTTCTGGCTGTTCTGCACATTGACCCTTTCCGTGATGTCGAAAAGAATGCCGTCAATAAAGGAAAACGTACCGTCTTCCGAAAAGGTCGATGTTTTCCGGTCTTCAACCCATTTCACGGTATTGTCCGCGGTAATTATCCTGTAGACGATGACCATGGAATTTTTTCTGCTCATGAGCTCCCTGTTTGTCTCCTCCACCGTTTTGCGGTCTTCGGGATGGATGCAGGCCATCGCTTCATCCATGGTTCCGGCCATGTCCGGAAAGAGATCGCCGGAACCCGAGCGGATCGAACTGCTGATGAACTTGATGACCCCATCGGAGGAAAGCCTGTAAACAGCACCGGGAATATTGTCGATGATGGATCGCAGCTCTTCCCGGAGTCTTGTCTGCAATGTGCAGGCAGCAAGAGCCGCCTCGGTTTTCTTCATTTCCGTCAGGTCAACCACGACACCCCTCCCGCCGGTGATAAGGCCGTTCTCGAAAACAGGGGCAACATAAACCAGCGCCTGGAATTCTCTGCCGTCCTTCCTGAGAGCAGTGATTTCGATGCTATCCCGGTTCCCTTCAAATATGGACTGCAAGAGATTCCTCACCCGGGACATATCTGAAGGATTGATCATCCTGTATATCGACATACACTGCATTTCACTCGCTTTATAGCCAAAAAAAACCGATGTCTGTATATTGCAGTAGGTAATCACTCCATGCCTGTCGGTTTCGATGGCCGGAAGAGGAAGAAACTCCGTCAGATCCCTGAAACGTCGTTCGCTTTCCTTGATGGCGGACTCGTGTTTCAGCCGCTCGGAAATATCCCTCGAAATGCCGAATATCACAGGCTGACCGTCCCAGGTTCCATGGGTGACAATCGTTTCCACCGGAATCAGCGACCCGGTTTTCGTCATCAGGGGAACGAGGCAGACAGTTTCAGTCCCTGCAAGCATTCCTTCGACATTCCGCTTCGCTTCATCCCTCTGTTCGGGAGGATGAAAATCCAGGACATGCATCCTGTTCATTTCTTCTGCTGAATAACCGAGATGTGAAAGGACGGATGAGTTTGTCTGCCTGACCATCCCGTCGGCTCCGACAATGAAAAGCATGTCATCTATCGTGTTGAACAGTGCTTCGAGGTTTTTGTTCGCCGCATATATTTTCTGCTCATGTTTTGCCTGAACGATGGCAGCTCCGATCTGCGACGCCACGGTCTCAAGCGCCTTTCGTGAAAATTCCGGGACCTGACCGAGCGAGTGCGATGCAATGTTCAGACATGCGACAACCTTGCCCTTGTTGATCACAGGAACGACTGCGAGCGCCTTCAGGCCTTCTTCCTGATCAGCGGCATGGTCATTGCGTTCGATTTCTGCATAACTGGCGAAAAGGGGGGCTCCCTTTAAAACGATACGGCTCTGGCAGCTGTCATTGCAGTAATGTGCTTTCCTCCTGACAAATGATTCCGAAAGACCTGTTGCATAGGCAAGGTTGAGGCTCCTGTCGGATTCGTCCACCAGGTAGATCCCGCCACAGTCCATACCTGAAATATCGAGTGCGCTCTGCAGACAGATTTTCAGTGTTTCTTCGAATGAGGTGCATGTGCCGAGTTTCACCGCAAGATCGAGCTCGCACTGGATAAGCCGCTCAACATGTTTGCGCTGGAGGGCGTTGGCGATGATCCCGCCGGCAAGCTTCAGCACCGATACGGTTTCGATGGGCCACTGACGCTCCTTTGTCACCGCATCGAAACCGATATAGCCGAACGGCACGCTTCCCGAAGCAAGGGGGATGAGAATGAGAGACTGGATATCCTGCTGCTGCAGGATTTCCCGTTCAACCGCAGCCTCGTCCGGCAATTCCGATACCCTCGGTACGATAATCAGCTCGTTCTCATGGATTTTCGCGGTCGACCAGGAGAACATATCGGTCGGAAGGTTTTGCAGTATCTCTTTCTGCGGCTCGACGCCTTCGGCACACCACTCGTGGGTGTTGTCCATGAGGCGCTGGTTGTCGTAATACTGGAAAATATAGCTTCTGTCTGCCTCTACATGCCTCCCGATGGTTTCGAGGGCTTCGTTGACCATCTCGTCGATCCTGCTGAGAGGAATGTTGATGAACTGGTTGGCAAGGGTTGTGACCAGGCGCTCGAACCTTCGGTTGTAGGAAAGGGATGGCTCACTGCCGCTGTGAGAAGCCGCGTCGAGGATAAATGAGTCGTAGTGGGTGACCACGCCGTTTTCATCGCGATGGATGAACCTGAAATCATAGACCTGGATTTCGGAGCCGTCTTTGCCGAGCAGCCGGTACTCGAGTTCGAACGATTCCCGGTGGCTGTCTGCCGAGAACGCTTCGGCTTCCCCCATGACACGCAGCCTGTCGTCAGGATGGAGAAGTTCGGAAAAGCAGACCAAATTGCCGGTCAGCTCCGCAGGGTTGTATCCGAGCAGTGTTTCGACATTCTGTGACACATCGAGGACAGGCCAGCCCGGAGTGTTTTTCAGCCGGAAAACCGAAACCGGACCACCCATGAATATGTTGCGTTCATTGCGAAGCCTTTCCTCGGCATGTTTCCTCTTGGTGACATCGAGATGGGAACCGACCATTCTGACAGGCTTGCCCTCCCGGTCACGCTCGAAAACCATTCCCCGGTCAATCACCCAAATCCAATGGCCGTCTTTATGCCGAATCCTGAGTTCGATTTCATAGAAATCCGAGTCACCCCTGAAATGCTTTTCAAGAAGTTCGCCGGATTGCCTGAAATCCTCAGGGTGGCACAAGCTCGCCAATGTTTCAATCGTGACCGGTTCGAGCTCCTCTTTCGCATAACCGGCCATTTCCGCCCAGCGGTCGTTGATAGCTACCTGACCGGTCCGCAGGTCCCAGTCCCAGGACCCTGCCCGGGTGCCGTCAACAACCATCCCAAGGCTTTCCATCTGTTTTTCCAAAGCATCGAGTCTCGCCTCTTTTTCCTGCAGCGACGCTTTCAGAGCGCTCATCTCAAGGTCCGGGCAGGAGAAGTTTTCAACAATCAGACCTTTATCTCGTTCATCCATAATATTCCCTTCATAAGCTTAAATAGCAATACGGGAAAAGTTAACATATTCATGAGCATTGTAAAACAGTACAATGCTTCCGAAAAACATGGCAAATTCAGATAATCATATTCCCTCCGCAACAACATAAGTAAATCATGTCACGCATGAATATCCGGCAGCATGCACCGGTTCATGACCCACAATACTCTGCAACGCTTTACAAGTATTTGCAGATTGACCATTGTGATGGCTTGATCTATCCTTATGAAAGATTCCTTTCAGGAATTCTCTTTACAATACTTGCAGAAAAAACGCTTTCCGGTTTCAATCATTGAAAATACTGCCAATTGATCATCATCCCTGATTAAGCCGCTATTGATATTCCAGCATATAAACAGGAAATAAAGGGATAAATACCTTCATCCTGACCTATACAATACCTCTATACAAAAGCGTGTATATATATAATACTTATATCAAACCAACGGCATGAGCCATGATATTCACTCATTATTTTTTTTAATCCAAACAACAATCTTATTATTACTCGTGAACAGATGACAACCCCCTTTTTTGAATACCGGCATATGTTTTCAGTACGTAATACTGATTCACGAAATCACCCTGAAAAACATAGCAAAAAAACACAGGCAGCAACGGGCGGCTGCCTGCGCCAAAAACAGAGCTACCCCCTCAGCTCTGTTTTTGCTGATGACGGATAATGTTACAACGATGAAAACCGTATCCGACTTTGCATGCCCGATCGGCAGAAATTTAGCCGCTCGGCTAAAAAAAAGGTGGCTACGGGGGTACCACCTTCTTATAAACAGAGCAGGTGCCAGTCTGCTCTGTTTATTTTTCAATTCGCACTATCGATCATTTCATGATCCGCTTTTTTCCTTATTCATCGCAAGATTAAAAAACATTACAATCGCTTGATTGTCATCCCGCCAATTACCCTTACAGCATCAATCAACAGATTATAAAAAGCGTTTTGGTGTACAATATATTTTATGCCCGATATGATGACCTCTGAAAACAAGACATTGAAATCCGGAAATCCCGGTGTACAGGCAGAGAACATGATATTCAAGGTTTTCCGGAACTTTGGGGACCCTTCTTTTGTGATGGAGCGCTCCGGAAAAATCCTTGAATGCAACAGATCGCTTGCCGCGCTCTTCGGCAGAACAGTGGAGGAAACCCTGAACGTTAATATGTATGAGATCATGCCGCCGGAAATGGGCGAAGTGAGAAAAGTCCATGCGGAAAAAGTGTTCACTACAGGTGAACGCCTGTTTTTCGAAGACGAGCATCTCGGGCGTTATTTCCGGCATTCGGTCTATCCGGTCTCAGGGGAAGATGGAAACGTATACTGCATCTTTATCGTCGCACAGGATATCACCGACCTGAAAAAGGCGGAAAACGAGCTGAAGATGGTCGAGAAAACGGCAAAAAACCGGAAAATCTTCAGCGATGCACTGATAGAAGCAATCCCGGGAGCTTTCTATATGTTCGATGCGCTGGGCCTTTTCGTTATCTGGAATGACTATGAACGGGATGTTGTTGTCGGTAAACCGGACAGCGAGATGCCATCCAGCGCTGCCATTGATACCATCCATCCCGATGACAGACTCCTGGTTGAAAAACTGATGGCAACTGTTCTTGCAGACGGAGGAGAAAAGACTCTTGAGGCCCGGGTTATGATCCATGGAGGTCCCGGATTCCGCTGGTTCCAGATATCGGGAAAACGCATAATCATCGATGAAATACCCTTCATCATCGGTATAGGAATCGATATCGATGACAGGAAAAATGCCGACATCACAACACTGAGGAAAAGCGAAGAGCGTTTCAGAAAACTGTTTGACGAGAACTCGCTGATCAACCTCCTGCTCGATCCGGAGACCGGAAAAATCATGGATGCGAACAGGGCTGCCGCGGATTTCTACGGCTGGTCCATCGGCGAACTCCGGAATAGCTGCATGAACGAAATCAACCTGCTTGCCGAAAAGGAATCACGTGTGGTATTCAATAAGGCCAGGAGCGGTGAAAAAAAGGTTTTCCGGTGCCGCCATCGCACGGCCGACAAAACATCAAGGGATGTGGAAGTGCATACCAACATACTGGACATCGATGGACTGGAACTCCTGCATCTCAGCCTCTACGATATCACGGAACGCCTGTTAGCCGAAGAAAAACTGAAAAAGCTCAGCATCGCCATCGAACAGGGGCCCAATGTCGTCATGATAACCGACCCTGCTGGGAACATCGAGTATACCAACCCGATGTTCACCAGGGTCACAGGCTATACGTTCGAAGAGGTTGAGGGAAAAAACCCGCGCATCCTGCAATCGGGAATGACTCAGGAGGAAGTGTACGAAAGACTCTGGAAAACAATTCGATCAGGCACCTTATGGCATGGTGAATTTCAGAACAGGAAAAAAAACGGCGAGCTCTACTGGGAAAATGCCTTCATTGCCCCCCTGCGGAATAACATAGGCGCCATAACAAATTTCGTATCGGTCAAGGAAGATATCACCGAAAAGAAAAAACTCTGGACCGAACTTGTTGCCGCCAAGGAAAAGGCTGAAGAAAGCGATCAATTGAAAACCGCTTTCCTCGCCAACATGAGCCATGAAATCCGCACACCGATGAACGGGATAATGGGGCTGACTGAACTGCTTAAAGAACCCGATCTGTCAGAAACGGAGCAGCAGGAATATATCGACCTCATCCAGCAGAGCGGAGAGCGTATGATGGCACTGATCAATGACCTTCTGGATATTTCTCTCCTCGATGCAAAAAAAACGACACTCAACATCGCAGAAACATCCGTCAACGCGATTCTGCAAAAACTCAACGCCTTTTTCCTGCCCCAGGCGAGAATGAAAATGCTGGATCTTTACCTGTATGCAGGATTGGCGGATGAAGAATCCATTATCCTGACCGATGCGAGGAAACTCGAACAGATCGTAACGAACCTCGTCCAGAACGCCCTGAAATTCACAAGCCACGGATATATCGATTTCGGGTACAGAAAAACGCAGGGAAATCTCGAGTTCTATGTCGCCGATACCGGTATCGGCATTTCTTCCGAAATAAAAGATAGGATTTTCGAACGCTTCATGCAGGCGGACAATTCGCTTTCACGAAATCAGGAAGGAGCAGGACTCGGACTCAGCATCGTAAAGGGATTCGTTGAACTGCTTGGCGGCGACATTCATGTCGAATCCAATGAAAAACGGGGAAGCCGGTTCATATTCACCCTGCCATACAAACGACCCCTGCACGAAACAGCACGTGCCGATGCAATACAAGCGAACAAGTAAACTGCAAAGGGGCAAATCGAACATTCCGAAAAACAACAAAAAAAAGAGAGTACCGCCTGATTCCTGAAATCCCGGAGCCCGTTTTCCTCTCTCCTGTTGCCGATACCTGCCGCGCAACCCGCCCGGGTGAGTCGGATAATGGGAGTCTCTGTATGAACGTGCACAAAGGATCATCGTGGTTCGGACAATGGTCATTCAGCAATCAGGAACCGCTTCGCGGGGCTCCTCACGAAACCGTCAAAGATGAACTGACCGAATACATCGGGACGCTTCCCCGGCTGCTTTTTCACATCCGCATAAGCGGAAACGATTTTCTCGTATCCCGATAAAATATTTTTCCGTTTTGTTTTTCATTTTCACTATTTATCCTCTCTGTTTCAGTACTTTTGCTTACAGGTGAACCATACCGGCATGCACCACGAATAGAAGTATGCGGCACTGCTGAAAACATGATCTGCAGCCGTCTGAACTGTAAACAAACCGGAAATACCATTAAATAGCGACAGCAACCATGTCCACACGATATCTTTCAGGATCGGCCGTAGCGCTGGTAACCCCTTTCAACGAGGACCGCACGGTCGATACTGAGGCATTGAGGAAGCTGGTGCATTTCCATATCGGGGCCGGAACCGATATTATCATTCCGTGCGGCACAACAGGAGAGTCACCGACACTCACCGGCAGGGAACAGACGGAAATCATCCGAATCGTCAGGGAAGAGGCCGGAGATAAAATACTGGTCGCTGCGGGTGCTGGCACAAACGCTACCGGTGAGGCTGTCGAACTTGCCGTGAACGCCGAAAAAGCCGGCGCAGCGGCAATCCTTTCCGTAGCGCCCTATTACAACAAGCCTTCGCAGGAAGGGATCTACCAGCATTACCGGCATATAGCCGAAGCCGTATCGGTACCGGTGATCATCTACAACGTCCCGGGCAGGACCGGCTGCAACGTCGCGGCATCGACCATCCTCCGGCTCGCAAGGGATTTCGGCAACATCGGAGCCGTCAAGGAGGCATCGGAGAATATCAGCCAGATATCGGAGCTTCTCGAAGAGCGGCCTGCGCATTTTTCGGTGCTCACAGGAGAGGACTCGCTGATCCTTCCATTCATGGCCATGGGTGGAGACGGCGTGATCTCCGTTGCGGCCAACCAGGTACCGACACAAGTCAAACAGCTTGTCGACGCTCTCGGCAGAGGAAACCTCGATGCCGCCCGCTCGATAAACAGCAGCCTCAGGAAACTGTTCAAACTGAATTTTATCGAAAGCAACCCCGGACCCGTCAAGTATGCACTTGCGCGCATGGGCATGATCAGGGAAATCTACCGTCTTCCCCTGGTACCCCTCTCGCCCGAAAACAAGGCACTGCTCGACATCGAACTCGAAGCCCTCGGCCTCGTCTGAAAACGGCAAAGCCCTCTCCAATCTGCATAGTGCACCTTGGAGAGGGCTTCAGGAATATCCCCCTTTGAATCGGATCGCCCGGTAAAACAACCCCCAAAACTTAAACCGGAGCGGCCAGGGATGATGCAAATGCGTCCATCTCCTCTTTCGTGCGCTTTTCGGTAACGGCTATGAGCAACCCGTTTTCGCCGTGCGGTGAAAGATCGTAACCGGCGAAAACCTTCTTTTCAAGCAT
>JAAXVR010000045.1 GCA_013335405.1 Chlorobiaceae bacterium | reverse complement strand
TCACGCTCTCCTCCTGACACATCACGGATTCCTGTCCCCCCTAACCTTTTTTCCTCCTGACAGCCATGCATGCCACCCTTGCTGACACACGAAAACAATGACACAACTGTATCCCTATTTACCTCTATTTATATTGATTCATCCTGACACAACAAACAACTCATCAACATCATCTCCGGCGGTTCTTTCCGCCAGGCAAGAAACATCTTTATACAAATCTAATATATTGTAATATAAATACTTAAAGGCATTGTCGGCGATCACATTCTCCTTCTGGCACGAATATTGATGACTTACAACCAGAAACAGCAACGAATGAACCCGGAGATGTCATCATGACAACCATCAGAAAGATAAAGAACCTGCTTTTCGTCGCAGCTCTCATGACAGCACTTTCCACCCCTCTCATGGCAGCAAGCACCAGTGGCACAACAAACGTAACCGTCACCGTACCTGAATTCGTCATACTCCATTATTATTCCAGCATCGCTCTGAATTTCGCAACACCGGACACCGAAGCTCTCGACCAAGGTGAAAACAGCATGGATGCCGCATGGGATGGAACGACCTCGAACGGATCGAGCCTCGCATCGGCAAATCTCATGACCGCGAATATCGAGCTTGACGGCACGAAAACCACCGTCACGCTGAACAATGTCTGGGCTGTCAGGGGGTTTTCAAAGAGCGGCAATGCCTCGGTATCAATAACGCTTCCCGGCGACAGGATGACACTCGGCTCTTCTGAAATAGAAATTTCAAACGCCAAGGTCACCGACGGAACAAACATGAGTTCCACCATCACAACGAAACTCAACGGCATTACAAAAGCGAATGCAACGGTCGGCGGCGTAAGGATGGACCTCGATTTCTCGAAGACCACCCTTTCAGGAGCGCATACAGGCGGGAGGTATATGATTACCGCAACGACAATCTGATCGGTCGTACATACCAATACCCGAACAACGCCCGGAAATACAACGAAACCGCAGTGTCCCCTCTTATGCCGGGAGGCTGCGGTTTCTGCCTTTCAAGGAGCTGCACACGTTCAGGCAATTCTTCTTTGTTACAAGGGTTCATACACATGGAAGAAGAATAGAAATGCCGCTTCCTTCTCAACCTGCACTACCGTATATTGATACTGCAAAACAATCGATTCCCTCTCCTTTTTTGGTCAACCCCTAACCAATGAAGAGATCATGCATGTACGAAAGACACTCCCCGCCATCCTGATCTGCTCAGCGCTCTCTCTCTTGTCGCCGGCCGTGTCCGTTTTCGCGGCTGTCGCAGGCCAGAGCAGCAGCGGCAGTGCTGATATTTCAGCTTCAGTACCTGATTTCATTATCCTGCATTACTATTCCAGCCTCAACCTTAATTTTGCCACCCCAACCTCCGAAGCACTCAACGAGGGGACAAGCAACCTGGATGTGACATGGAAAGGAGAGAGTTCCGGTTCACAGCTTGCAACCGGCAGTCTCATGTCTGCAAACCTCGAACTCGACGGAGCAACCAAGACGGTGACAATCCCGAGCGTATGGGCAATACGCGGTTTTTCCAAATCAGGAACAGCGACCGTGACTGTTTCGGTTCCCGCCGAAAAAGGAGTGCTGGCTTCATCGGACGGCACATCGAAAATCATCATGTCGAATGTCCGCGTAAGCAATAACGGCAACACCGGCTCGACGATCACGGCCGGACTGAACGGAATAACGAGAAGCAGGGCGACGATCGGCAACGTGGTCATGGATATGAATTTCGACCAGACAAAAAAATCGGGCTTGCATACCGGCGGTCAATACCTGATCACAGCCACGACGCAATGATGCCTGAATGAAGGAACATTCGAATGTTCCCCGCGTTGTCGATTTTCGCAGTCCATGCCTGTCCGGCAGTCAGCATTTTCCGGATATGGTGAAATTTATCCAACTGACACAATCAACCTGGAACGATGAAAAATTTTTTTACGCTTTTCCTGGCGCTGCTTCTCACGATTGCCGACACTCCGTTTTGCCGGGCAGAAGAACCTCCTCCCGGCCAGATCGGTGTGGCGCCTTCCATGTTTGAAATTCCTATTGGCCAGAAACCTGTCAATGAATCGGTACGGATTTTCAACCTGAAAAAAACACCGACCACGGTAAAGGTGGAGGTATACAACTGGACACTCGACGAAAAGGAAGAGGTGAAGCTTCTTCCTCCCGACAAGCAGTCCCTCGACCGCTGGATACTCATCAACCCGCTCTCCTTCACGGTTGAACCGGGAAAGAGCCAGGTCGTCCGGTTCTCGATCCGCCCGACGGTCAAGCCCGAACCCGGTGAACACAGGGCCATGATCTATTTCATCGAACAACCTTCCGCAGCAATAGCCGATTCAGCCAAAGCACT
Source organism: Chlorobiaceae bacterium (assembly GCA_013335405.1). Taxonomy (GTDB): domain Bacteria; phylum Bacteroidota; class Chlorobiia; order Chlorobiales; family Chlorobiaceae; genus Chlorobium. Next base: position 10,277 of record JAAXVR010000045.1, on the reverse strand, counting down.
TGAAATTCTCTTCAAGCTCGGCGTAGGCGTCTACGGACAAGCTGACCCGGTAAAACGCGCCGGAAGCCTGAACCAGTTTTCATTCGATAAAACCACATCATCGCTCACAGCCGATATTTCCAATGCGGGCAATGTCCATACACGCATGAAAGGGAACTATTCTGTGTGGAAAAAAGACGCATTTCCCGGTCTCTCCGCAGCAGGGAAACTGACGGATCAGCTGAAACCGGAAAACAATCCCAAAGGACTTGTTCTTTCCGGCCAGATCAACCAGTCTCCGGTCCTGCCTGGCTCCCGCCGGATTATCAGGACTCAGTTACTGTTACCGAAAGGGCCCGGCAGCTATATTATCGCGGTAAATGCCGATATGGACGGCAAATCGGTAGAAAGATCCTTTGCGGTAACACAATAAAGCCGCATCTGCCGCTTCATGCAGATTTCCGGACGCATTGGAACAGTGCTGGCAGTGCTTGTCTGCCAGCACTTCATGCAGAATCCTCTTCTTGCGGAGGAAAAAACCGGTACGCCCCTGCCGATTCAGGCTTCACAGGGTACCGCAATATCGGAAACAGAGACTCTGCTTGCAGAAATATTCATAAACGGCCGATCAGCGGGCAGCGTTGTCTGTTTCAGACAGGATGGAGAATACTGGATTCCTTTTTCCCTTTTTATTGAAAAAAGCGGGCTGAAAATGCCTGAACCGGGAATGGTAACGCTCCCCTACGAGACTTCTCTCGGTACGATTACGTTCAATACCGGATCCCTGAAAGCCATTGACCAGACTACCTGTATTTCCCTGGGGGTACTGAAAAAAACATTTCTGGTCAACGGCAGATTTGATATGTCGAATTTCGCGTTCGTGCTCGATATCCCCTGGCAGGCAGGCAGCCCCATGCTGAAAAAAGCCGAAAGGGCTGCCGTCAAACCGGACATCACTGCTCCATCCAGCTCGCTTTCATTTCTTCGCATAGAGCCGACCGCCACCTGGGATTTCAACCATGACCCGGAAAAAAACCTCTTTGCAGAAGCTGGCGGCAGGATCTTGAACGGAGTATGGGATGTCACGTTCGAAGGGGATCCGGAAAAACACATGATCCCGACCCGTTATCACTGGACAACCTATAACAGACATCTGGCAGTGAGGCTCGGGACCGGTTCGGGTGATGTCCAGTCCCTCCTTGATGACACTCCCTTTACCGGCATACAGTTCGGCTGGAACAACCATAACATCCTCAACCAGCTCGATTTCGAGAGGTACAGTGATTCGGATATCTTCCTCACCCTGGACCGCACGCAGCAACGTACGATCGAAGGAAAAGGACCTCCGGCTGCCATAGCCGAACTCAGGCTCGACGGGGTCGTCGTGGCAAGGCAGAGGATCGGGTTGGACGGCAGGTTCGTTTTCAGCAACGTCAGGATGACCACAGACCTCAGGAAAACCGAAGTATTCATCTTTGAACGCTCTCTCCGGGAAAAACCGCTCGCCGTTCTCAATTATACGATATCAATCCTGAACCGAAGCATGCCTGCACATGAGCTGCTGATCAGGGGCGGAACCGGCGTGGTCGGCAATCCACTTGACAAAACCGGCATAAAACGCCAGCAGACAGGTTTCGCGCATATCCAGTACGGCCTCGGCAACAGGATAACCGTCGAAGCTGCCTACCAGTACAATCCAGCCACCTTTTCCAGCGACTTCATGGCCGGCACGTCAATGTCCATAGGGAAACACTGGGCCACCGCGATCTACACCGCCGACGTGAACGGCCATTTCGGTACCGATGCTCGTTTTGAAGGACACGGAAGGAACTGGGACCTTTCAGGAATCTCAAGCTGGAGAGAAGCGGATTTTTCCGGCGACGGAGCAGAACGGGAAGAAAGCCACTCCCTGAGGCTTTCCACATCGTTGCTCAGGCCATTCGATCTGCTGCTCTACGGGAACCTTGAGAAGAAAGGGGATACAACCGCCAAACGGTTCCTCCTGCCTGGAGCGTACTGGTCGATCTTCAACTGGCTGACGCTTTCCGCAATCCCGAATGACGACGAGCAATACCGATACGAGGCGGACCTGAAGCTCGGGAGCACGAGCGACATGTCTGTGGTTTACCAGAACCGGATGGTTACCGGCGATCTTCGCACCGATATCAGCGAATCCCTGATCGGAAGGCTGCTGAACACCTATTCCATCGATACGCACAGCAATCTCACCAGTCTCTATCTCGACTGGTACCCTGCAGCTTCACGCTACGATGTCATACGGGTCGGCGCTTCAAGATCGGATGGAGAGTACGGCTTTTCCGGCGCATGGAGCAAATACATGAACGCCGGTCTCCGTTTTACCCTGCAGTACAGCTATAACATGAACAACGCCCAGCAGATAGAATCCCAGGAAAATTTTACGGAAACGGGAATTGTCCAGAATGCCATGCAATACATCGGGTTTACGATGACCTGGGACATGGGCTTTTCAAAAAAGAAATCTTACCCGATAAATCGTTCGGCAATAAGTACTACCAGAGGAGGGCTTGCCGGTTCGCTCGACATCATGAACGAGACCCGTCTGGGTTCATCCGATATCAACAACGTCGATATCCTCGTGAACGGCAGAAAACTGAGCCAGCGACAGATTGACGGGACTTTTTTCGTAGGAAACCTGCGCCCGGGCATCTATATGGTTGACATCGATACCGAAAAACTCCCTCTCGAACTGAATGTCACGAAAAGTTCCGTAAAAGCTGAGGTCCGGAACGGTGCCGTGACCGAGGTCAATATTCCGGTCTATGCGGAATACGGTGTTGCCGGATGCCTCAGCGATCGTGCTGGCAATCCGCTGCCCGGCAGGGTACTCGAAATCACCGGAAAAGACGGAAAGCCGACCGGAGAGGTGACGACCGATCAGTTCGGATATTACAGGTTCGACGGTCTGCGGCCGGGGACGTATTCCGTCAGGCCGGCCGGATCGGGAATAACATCGGAAAAAACATTTGTCATCACGAACGACTTCATTTTCGACGTCAATGTCGTCATTCCGTGACAAATGCATCTGACTCGCCTTTAGATGCTTTTATTCACAGCCACGCTCCCATGACTTCGCACGAGGAGAGGAAATCATCTTCGGAGAATATTTCCATCGTGAAAACTTTATCCCCGACCGGATCCTGTTCAAGGGAGCGGATCACCATACCAAGCGTTTCAGGATTCATGTGAGCAAGGGAATTGTGGTCCTTCCCGTCAAGGGTACCATGCATGTGCAGCACGCGGGTACTCGACAGATAGCGGTCCAGATGACTCTCGACGGGAAATCCGTAAAACTCGAGATGCCCGACATCGAGGGTAACCGAAAGCCCGAGTTCTTCGACCATCGGCCAGACAAGTTCAAACGGGTAGTTCAGGTTCTCTGCACAGAACATCCGTGACTCTTCCCCGCTTTCCCTGAGGAGCATCGTGACCGATGCCGCAATATTGTTCACAAACCGGAGACGGTCGGAGCTTCCGAATTTATTGATATCGATGCCCGGTCCGTCTTCGAAGTGCATCACGTAAGCCGATTTCGGCAGGGTTCTGCAAAGCTCGATCACTCTCAGGCACTTCCGGACCGATCGATCCCGCTCTTTTCGGTCTTCATTGCCGAAATAAACATCGAGAGGAAGGTGGACAGAATAGGTCAGTCCGGCATCGGCGGCAAGCGATGCAAGTTTCCTGATATCCTCTGCCGGAGGAAGGTTGCTGTACTCGTCCGATTCGAACAGCACCAGTTCGATATCGTCCACCTTGTCCTTCAGGTACTCGACGTTCGGCAGGATATCGGCGGGAATGATATAGGATGTGGTACCGAACCTGAACGGAAAACGTTGTTTGCAGAGCATTGAAGTCATTCGGTCAATCGAAGTTTTCATGAAGCATGGCTGCGAGGTCGTGAACGCTTTCCCAACATCGGGCACCATGGCCGAGGAGCTCCCGCGTCAAGAGGAGGGCTGCCTTTCCTGCGGTATAATCCCTTTCCCCGATGCCGGATGAAAGAAAAACTTTTTTACCCTTTTCAAGGGCTGCTTCGGCAAGACGAAGATTGATGAGGTTCCCGGAACCGAACGGTACATGGCTCAATACAAGGAAACTGCATCCATCCACCATTGCGAGAGCTTTTTCATAGGCTTCATTGCCGACAGGTGAAAACGGTTGTTCGAGAACAGCAGGAATACTCAGAGCCCTTGCTGCCTCCGCATCGGAATCAAGACGGTTGAGTACCCCCGTCGTCACTTCGAACCCTTCGATGAGAAGCCTGCGGTAAAGCTCTGTTCCACTTCCTCCCCCGGCAATGACATGGACAACCTTGCCAATACGCTTCCTCGCCCTCAGCGTATCCATGGAACCAGATACCTGCAGAAAGCCGGAGACGGGATCCTGCTGGACGTGAAGATCGCATTTATAGACCCTGCTCAGCAGCTCTGGCTGCAGAACCTCCTGCGGAGTTCCGGTTTTGGCGATCATCCCGGCTTCCATGAGCAGGAATCTGTCGGAGACACTGGCTGAAAGGGTCAGGTCATGGCTGACAAGCACAATGGCAATTTCTTTTTCACGATTCAGGTTCAGCAGTATCTGAAGCACCTCCTGGCGATGATTGATATCGAGATGGGATATCGATTCGTCGAGCATGATCATTTTCGGTTCCTGGGCAAGCACCATCGCCAGTGCCACCCGCTGCTGCTCGCCACCGCTCAGCTCGGTGAAATAGCGGTCCCTGAGTACGGAAACATCGGTATAGATCATCGACCGCTCGACAATGTCACGATCAGAAGAGGAATACCTTCCCCAGAATCCTGTTGATCCGATCCTGCCGTTCATGACGGTTTCGTAAACGGTGAATGCCATCGGCGATTCGATTTTCTGGGGAACCACACCGAGCAGCGAAGCTCTGGCAGATGGCCTGATCTGAAGAACATCACTGCCGAAAAGCTCGATTTTTCCGGAAAGCGGCTTCAGCAGCGCAGCGGCTGTTTTCAGCAGCGTACTCTTGCCGCAGCCGTTCGGGCCGATAAGTGAAACGAACTCACCTGCCTTTATGGAGAAGGAAACGTTTTCAAGTACGTTCCGGTGTTTGTACCCGGAACATACATCGATGAATTTCAACGCATCGGCTGCCATGTTACGATATCCATGCCTGTTTCATCCTGTTTTGAAGGATCAAGAGAAAAAATGGGCCTCCTGCAAGGGCGGTGATCACCCCGACGGGTATTTCAAGCGGGGCAAGCAATGTCCTGGCCGCTGCATCGCAAAGCACGAGAAACGTTCCTCCGCCAATCGATGCGAGGGGAATGAGCCTGCGATGATCAGGCCCGAAAAGAGCCCTCGTGACGTGAGGAACGATAAGGCCTACAAAACCGATCATACCGGAAAGGGATACGGCCGTTGCGGCAAGCAGGGTCGCCATGAGCAGGCCCGAAACGATGACAAGATCTGCGTTCATTCCCTGGTAATGGGCCATCTCCCTTCCAAGTGACAGCGCATTGAGGCGTGGAGCGATCAGCCAGATTCCGGACAATGCGGCGGCAACCAGCAATCCAGACAGAACCTGCTGATCCCGATCGGCGGGCTGAAGGCTTCCGAGCATCCACCAGATGACGTTGTGGAGCCCTTCAATACTGGCCGTGGAAACAAGGAACATGATGATGCTCGAACAGATGGAGCTCACGATCACCCCGCTCAGGATCAGGCTGTAAACCGACGGCTGGCCTCCGGAACCCTGGCTTGCAATGAGATAGACGGCAAGGAGGGTGACAATTGCTGAAACGAAGGCGACGACAGGAACTCCTGATGAGAGAAAAACCCCGGATCCGTAGAGGATGGCAAGCGTAGCACCCAGCCCGGCTCCGCCGCTCACCCCGAGCACATAGGGTTCAGCGAGCGGGTTGCGCAGAATTGCCTGGAACACCACACCCGATGCCGCCAGGGCGGCCCCGGTTATCAGTCCCATGAACATCCTTCCTGTGCGGAGTGAAATTATCGCCCGGCCGGCACCGCTCTGCAGATCGGGAATACCGATTCCCGAAGGGCCAAGCATCAGGGAGAGCAGGAGAAGAAGCGGAACTGCGCCAAGAAACATAAACATCCGGAAACGTTCCTTCAAGCGGACTCTGCCGGTGAAGCGATTGTCGGCGCAAACACTCTCTCTGTCCATGGTTTTCAATATTCTACACCCTTCTGCGCAGGAATGCCTGTTTCGTAGGCATGTTTGATCATCGTCATTTCCGTGACGGTGTCTGCGATATCGATAAGGGCCTCCGGCGCATTCCTGCCGGTAAGGACGACGATTTTCCCGTCCTGGCGGGCATTGAGGGCTTCCAGAAGAGGCCCGAGAGGTACGAGGCCCGCGCCGAGGGCGAAACAGATCTCATCGAGCAGGACAAAATCAAAAAGATCCGAAGCCAGAGCATCGAGTGCCGCATTCAATCCTTCTGCGGCAGCTTCTCTGTGCTCCTCCATTGCAGGAGAGGCGGTGTCGCGTGGAAGGAATCCCTTTCCGTAGTGATCCCAGGTCACTCCTTCATCTTTTCCGAAATAGTGCTGTTCGCCGACGGAGTCATCCGATTTGACAAACTGTATCACCCGTGCACGCATACCATGACCCAAAGCCCTCGCAAGCATACCGAAAGCAGCGGTGCTTTTTCCCTTGGCATTCCCTGTAAAAAGGAGAATTCTTCTTTTATTCATCTCTGTCATGTTTTATTTCTGTCTGCTGTCATAACAGCTGCATTACCAAAAACTTCATCAGAATTCCTGCAGCAAGAAAAACGACGGTCGTCGACCGCATGAGATCGACACTCCTCTGGATGGTTTCCGGTCGGCAAGAGTCCCGCCGGATGCCAAGCGTGTGCGTTTCGTGCAGCACGCCCCCATAACTCCTCTTTCCTCCGAGGGCAACACCGAGCGCTCCGGCAAATGCGGCTTCGGGATAGCCGGCATTCGGGCTGGCATGCAGCTTCGCTCCTCTCTGTACGGCTTTGAAGATATCAAAAAACCTGCTTTTCCGCACGATGGACGCAAGCGCTATTGCAAAGACAGTCAGTCTGGCCGGCAACCAGTTTGCAAGATCGTCGAGTTTTGCCGAAGCCCGGCCGAATTCACGATAGCGGTCGTCGAGATGCCCGAAGAGGGAATCGAGCGTATTGACGGCTTTGTAAGCCACAGCGCCTGCCGGTCCGAAAAGGATGGCATAAAAGAGCGGAGCCGTCACTCCGTCCACCGTATTTTCCGCAACGCTCTCGACAGCGGCAAGGGCAATGCCGCCCTGATCCAGATTTTCCGTATCGCGTCCGACCATCATTGAAACTCTCCGTCGGGCGAGTCCTGCATCACCTTTTTCAAGTGCACGCTTCACCGCGAGGGCGTGATCGCCGAGATCTTTCACCGCCAGAGTCGTATAGAGGAGAAGAACGGAAACCGCCATGCCTGCAAGCGGATGCAGCTTCGCTGCCGCCGCAGAGACAAGCCATGCCGTACCTGCGGAAACGCCAACAACGGAAGCGACACAGAACACCCCGGCGATCACTGGCGTCAGGGATGAGCGTCTCAGGTATTTTTCGACGGCAAATGCAAACCATCCGATACCTTTTACCGGATGCGGCATCCACCGAGGATCCCCGAAGAGCAGATCGAGCAGCAGTGCTGCGACAAGCAGGTATTCAGCTTGCGACATATCGTTCATCCATCCGTTTGAGCGAAGCTGAAAGCGCGGAGCGCTTCAAGCAGAAAGCCGTTCTCTTCCGGTGTCCTGACGGAAAATCGGAAGAAACCATCCTCGAGGCCCTTGAAATTCCTGCAATCACGCACGTGAATGCCGTAGCTGTGCAGATGGGCGAGCAACCCGTCAAGAGAGCCGCCGCAGCACTGCACGAGAAAGAAATTCGCCGCACCTCCGGCTCCCTGCAGGCCGGGCATCTCTGAAAGCGCCTTCGATATCCTCGCACGTTCCCCGGAAATCAGCGAGACCAGGGTATCCTCGTAAACCCTGCACCCGGCAAGCTCACGTGCAGCGCTCTCGGCACATGCGTTCACTGTCCATGGTTCCTTGTAGTCGTACAGCCTCCTGATAGTATCCGGATGCGCGATGAGAGCACCGAGTCGAAGGCCGGGCACTGCGTAGAATTTCGTCAGGGAGTGCACGACGACAATATTGCGGAATGCTCTGCTATGGTTCATCAATGTCAGCTCTTCAAAACCGGGCAGGAACTGCAGAAAGGCTTCATCCACAAAAAACCATTTGTCCGGGAAGCGGCTTGCAAGCGCCATGACGAGTTCCGGGGAAAACAATGTTCCGGTAGGATTGTTCGGATTGCCGGCAAAAAACGCGTCGTGACAGGAGAGGACGGCGGCAAGTTCGGAAAAAGAAGGCAGAGCGAATGCGTTGCCGGCATCGAGACCGATGAAACCTGTTTCCACACCGGCAATCCCCGCAGCACGTCCGTAATCGTAAAAAGAGGGCGAAAGAAGCAGCATGCTTTTCAGGGGAATAGCCCGAGGAAGCAGGTATATACCCTCGATCGCTCCGTTCAATGCGATAACCGAATCTTGTTCGAGCCCGAACCGCCTTCTGTAGAACTCCTGTATCCCCCTGCCATCGATCGATGGATATGCCTGCATATTTTCCCTGTCGATGCATCGGGATGACGCTAAAGGAAAAATCGGGCTGATGCTGACACTGAAATCCAGTACTCCCGGGTAATGATCCACCCCTCCGTGACGATGGGAAAAAAGAGCCGTCATTGCCCCTCGCCTTTTATTTCTATCAATGAAAACAGTTTTTCACAATCCAGGTGGGCTGAAACATGCCTTGCCAGCTCGACATACCCTTCTTCCGGACTGAATTCCTTTCGGGATGGCCGGTATTCAGGATCGGCGAGGCCGAGAAAGTGGTGCCGAACGGCAGGTTCATCGAAAATGCCATGAAAATAGGTCCCGATAATCCTGCCGTCAGGGCTCACCGCTCCGTCTGAATCGATGGCGGGTTTGCCGTTGCGCTGAAGAACCTTCAGGAAAGGCCTGCAGCCACCGTAAAGCTCCGTTCGGCCCATATGGATTTCATAGCCCCGGCATTTCAGTGCTTCGTTTTCAGTCTCGCCGCCAGCATTCGAAAGGATCTTTTCCTTTTCGAGGACAGTCACGATATCGAGCATACCAAGCCCGCAGCTCTCCCCCGCATCGCCCTCGATACCGGATGGATCGGCAATGGTAGCGCCCAGCATCTGGAAACCGCCGCACACGCCGACAACGATGCCTCCCTGTGCCCTGAACTCCCGTATCCGCTCTTCCCAGCCGTTCGACCGAAGCCACTGGAGATCGCCCCTGACATTTTTCGAGCCTGGAAGCACAAGCATCCGGTATCCGGCCAATGAACGCGGATAATGCAGGTAATGCAGATCGACGCCCGGATCACATTCAAACGGCGAGAGATCGGTAAAATTCGAAATATGCGGAAAGTAAATCGCCGCCACGCCGGTCTTTCCCTGCTGCGGTTCCCCCTGTGGATCGACTTTGGAGGCGAGCGGTACTGCATCCTCCGCATCGATCGAGAACCCCCGGAAATACGGTATGACGCCGATCACCGGAATACCGGTCATCTCCTCGATGATCCTTACGCCGTCGCGGAACAGCGCAATATCGCCCCGGAAACGGTTGATGATCACCCCCTTCACCAGGGCACGGTCTTCCGGAGGAATGACCGCAAGGGTTCCGGCAACCTGGGCGAACACTCCCCCGCGATCGATATCGGCTACCAACAGGACTGCGGCACCGGCTGCCCTCGCGGTCCTGAAGTTCACGAAGTCACGGGAATACAGGTTCATTTCCGCACAGGATCCCGCCCCCTCGATAACAAGCAGTTCATGGCGCCGCATCAGGCGGTCGAGGCTTTCCACTGCAGCTGCGGCCCAAACCGAAGTGTCCCTGAAATACCCCTTTGCTGTCTCATTGCAGCATACCTTTCCCTGCAGGACAACCTGCGCGCCCTTGTCGGAATTCGGCTTCAGGAGCACCGGATTCATGTCTGCCGTCGGCACGACGCGCGCAGCCTCGGCCTGGGCTATCTGCGCCCGGCCGATTTCTGAGCCGTCCGGGGTTACCCCCGAATTGTTCGACATGTTCTGCGCCTTGTAGGGAGCCACATCGATGCCTGCATCGCTGAAAATGCGGCAGAGCGCGGTAGCGACCACGCTCTTGCCGACATCCGACCCGGTTCCCAGCACGGCGAGATGCCGGTATTTTCTCTCAGGTTCTGCCACGTA
>JAAXVR010000015.1:9723-61199 GCA_013335405.1 Chlorobiaceae bacterium | reverse complement strand
CAAGCTTGTGGCTTACATCCATCTCAATCCGTTGCGGGCAGGACTGGTCGAATCGTTTGAACAGCTTGCAGTCTATCCCTGGAGCGGGCATGCGGTGCTGATGAACAAGCTTCATTATGAATGGCTGGACAGGGATTACGTGCTGCAGTTTTTCGGAAGAACGGAGGGTGCGGCAAGAAAGGCCTATCTCTTTTTTCTCCAATCAGAACTTGGGATCGACCGTGAACAGGAGCTGTCTGGCGGCGGGCTGGTGCGTTCGCAAGGCGGATGGACGAACGTTCAAACCATGCGGAAAAGAGGTGAAAAGGCGCTCGGTGACGAAAGGATTCTCGGTGGCGGCGACTTTGTCAGGGAAGTGCTGAAAGAGGCAGAAGAGCGTGCGGATGCGCTTTTGCCATTGACCGACCGTTTGCGGAAGCTGGATGAGGAAATCGTTCGGCTTTGCGAAGCTGAAGGAGTAACCCTTGCGTTTCTCCAGTCCGGCAGCAGGATAGGAATGCTCCCGAAACTGCGCAAAAAGCTTGCCAGGAAATCGGTGTTCGAGTACGGCCTCCCGCTGGCCGAAACGGCAAAGCGGCTCGGCGTGAGAGCGAATGCTGTTAATTACATGCTGAAGGATCGATGATTGAGTTGTCAGGCTGCGTCCTTCAAGAATCGGGCAAACCGACTCCCCGGCTCCATGAGAACAGATTCCGCTCAATTCAGTGCGGCCTTTCCTGCAGAAGATTGATCACATCATTTTTTATCGATTTCAATATTTTCTTTGACGCCGCTTTTTGATACTGCAAGCATGATCCCGATACCGATCGCGATAACGACTCCGATTGCAATCCATACCGTACTGATGTTCTGCAGAATACCCGATTGCCACAGCCCGGCAATAATACCACCCATCAAAACCACATAGCCGAAAAGATACAGACCTGTCCATTTCATAACACACATCCTGTTGAGTTTAACCTGTACAATGCTTTTTTTTCTTTCTTACTCTTATTCCTGCATTTCTATTCGTACCGAAGCGCTTCCAGCGGTTTGAGTTCCGCGGCTTTTCTGGCTGGCCACAGGCCGAAAAACATGCCGATAAGTGCTGAAAATGCAGCCGCCAGAACGACCGAGAGAAGGGATGTTTTAACTGCCCACCCGGCAAAGAAGGAGAGAACAAGAGAAATTCCGATCCCGGCAAGGACCCCGATAAATCCTCCGCAGACGGTGAGCCCTACAGATTCAACCAGAAACTGCATCATGATATCGTTTTTTCTTGCTCCTATGGCCTTTCGCAGGCCGATCTCACGGGTACGTTCAGTAACGGATACCAGCATGATATTCATGATGCCGATGCCGCCCACAAGAAGCGAGATGGCTGCGATGGAACCCAGCAGAAGGCTCATTGTCTGCGTCGTGCTGCTGAGCATCTTCTGCATTTCGGTCATATCCCTGATGTTGAACGATTCATCGTTTTCTTTGAGCCGGTGCTTTTTGATGATAAGGGCGGCGATCTCGGATTTTGCCTTTTCAATGAGGGCCTGAGAGGTGACTTCGACAAAAATCCCGCTCAGATAATCCTTGCCGAGCACACGATACATGGCGGTGGTTGCCGGAATGATCACCACGTCATCCTCGTCTTGCGGTCCGGAAAAACCTTTTGCGGGAGCGATACCGATAACCTGAAAATTTATCCTGTTGATCTTCACGGTCTTGCCGAGAGGGTTGCTGCCACCGAAAAGCTCCTTGACAACCGTGACGCCGATGATGGCTACTTTTTCCCGCCGCTCGATCTCCCCGAGGGTAAACCACCTGCCCAATACCGGCACAGCCGAACGCATGACTCCGTAGTCATAACCGGTTCCGGTAAGACTCGAACTCCAGTTGTTATTGCCGTAAACTATACGGGCATTTCCGGTTACCACACCCGATGCATTTTTCACGAGCGTCCGGAGTGAAGCGATATCATCGACATCAGAAAAGGTAAAACGCGCAACGGCACCGGACCCCTGGGCAGCACCATGAAATGAGGCCGACCCCCCTCTGATCGAGAGCAGGTTCGAACCCATGGATTTCAACTGTTCCTGCATCGCACCTTTTGCGCCCTCACCGAGCGCCATCATGGCAATCACCGATGCAACCCCTACAAGAATACCGAGAACCGAGAGAAAAGAGCGCATCTTGTTGGCAAGAATGGACTGGAATGCCTGTGCCATAAACCCGACAAACCTGCCGTTCAGCAATATGGAGCTGCCCTGACCGGCAGCATGAAGGTCAAAACCGCTCTCTTCCAGGATTTTTTCCCCTGCCGGTTTAACGTTTCCCCTGAGGTCATCGTTTATAATGACGCCATCCCGCATCGTAATCACCCTTCCGGCAAATGCGGCGATATCATTTTCATGGGTTACCATGATAACCGTCTTTCCCTGATCGTTGAGACCTTTGAGAATCTTCATGATCTCGATGGAATTTTTCGTATCGAGGTTTCCTGTCGGCTCATCGGCAAAAATGATCAGGGGATTGCGGATCAGAGCCCTGGCAATAGCCACCCGCTGCTGCTCGCCCCCCGACAGCTGGTTCGGCGTGTGATCGATCCGCTGTTCAAGACCCACAAGGGCAAGGCATGCTATGGCCTCTTTGCGAAAATCTCCTTTCAGGCCGCTGTAAATATGGGGAAGACGGACATTTTCTACGATGCTCATCCGCTTGAGCAGATGAAACTGCTGAAAAACAAAGCCTGCCAGGTTGTTGCGAAGGCCCGACTGTTCATCCTCGGAGAGCGTGTTGACGTTCCTGCCGAACAGCAGGTACTCCCCCTTGTCGGGATTGTCAAGAAGACCGAGTATCTGAAGCAGAGAGGATTTGCCTGATCCGGAAGCGCCCATGATCGCAACGAACTCGCCCTGTTCGATACAGACGGAAACACCTCGCAACGCCTGCACCGTGCTTTCACCTATCCGGTATGTCCGGTGGACATCCTGAAGTTCAAGCATGGGTCTCATTTTTTCGACCTGTTTCTCTGGGGCATAAAGGGGTTCGAACCACCCTTTTTGCCCGGAAGCACGAATGTCGTATCGGCAAGCAGCACGACCGAGTTAACCGTCAGCCCATCAAGAATTTCGATGTTGGAGGCATCCTGCATGCCGGTCCTGACCGGTTTATAGCTTACCTCCTGCTGTGAGTCACCCCTTTTCTGCATGACAACCGCAGCTCCGTTCCGGCTCTGAACGGCATTGAGCGGAAGAAGAAGGGCATTCTCCTTTTGCTCGACAATGATATCGATATTGGCGCTCATGCCTGAACGGAACACATCGGGAACCCGCTCCGGTATTACATCGACATAGTAGATATTGACGTTGTTCTGGAGGTGTGACTCATAGTAAATATGGGCGACAATACCGTTCACCCTGATATCCGGATAGGCATCAAGACCGATCCGGGCCGTCTGGCCCAGTTTCACCCGTCCGATATCGGTTTCATCGACGTATGCCTTGACAATCAGACGGTCGGACAATACGAAAAGCGAATCGCTTGTCGTCACGGTCTGGCCGGGATCGATGCTTCGCACGATCACCTGGCCCGTCATGGGTGAAATCACCGCAGTCTCCTTGTAGACGTTCTGCCAGTAGGCCTGTTCACTCTTTCCCTGCAGTTTCGCGGCGTCGAGCAGTGCAGCACGTTCGGTAGAGCTGAGGAGGGCAAGAATCTGTCCTTTCGTGACAAGCTCCCCTTCCCCGACACGTATTTCCTCAATCCTGCCTCCGACGGCGGACTTTATTTTCAGACGGTTCCGGGGTTCCACGGCTCCGGTCGTCGAGACGGATGAACTTATACGGCCTCTTGACGGACGGATTTCCGTGTACCGCTGCTCTGGCGCACGGGTACTCTTCAGGTACAAGAACCCTCCGACTCCGCATGCCGTCACGACTATTGCAATACCCCATATCAGCAGTTTATTCCTCTTATCCATCGAGCCATTCTCCTTTTGCCTGTATCCATTGTGCCTCGGCAATCAGCAGATCAGCCTCGGCATTGAGAAAATCCTTTTTTGCGCTGACAAGGTTGTTTTCGATAATCACCCATTCATTGAACGAAACAAGCCCGTTCGAATACTGTGCATTGGCGATTGTCGAACGTTCAATCGCAGCTGCAAGATTTTTTTTCCTGACGCTCACCATCTGGAATGCATCCAGAAAATTTTTCCACTTCTCTTCAAGGGTATCAAGAATCCGAAGATATCCGCTCTTTTCTTCGGCGTTTCTCTGGCTGACAACCGCAATGGCCCGCGATACTTTAGCCCGACCGATCCCTCCTTCGTAGATTGGAACACTGAGGGTCACCCCGGCATTCCAGTCGAGTGCGTCGAACGGTACCCTGTCAACAGCCCCTCTTCCGATTGAAGAGGTCAGATAGAGTTCCGGCACACAGTCGCTTCTGGCTGCCTTGAGATCGTAACGAGCAGCTTTGCGCTGCAGATCGAGCTGTTGAAACAGAGGATTGTTTTTTGCAAGCAGTTCAAAGGAAGGTATTCCGGGCGGCATCCGGGCGGTACTGTAGGTGCCCCGAACACTCAAGGGCGTATGGGCATCGCGCCCGAGCGCCGAAGCAAGTTTCGACCGGGCCAGAACAAGACCGCGCTGGGCCCGGGAGACTTCAAATTCCGCCTCAGCAAGATCTGCCCGAGCCTGCCCGAGCGACCCGACATGCTCCCTGCCGCCATTGTAGCGAAGGTTGATCAGCCTGACATTCATTCGCCTTCTGTCTGCTATCTCCCTGGTAAGGCCAAGAAGGTCCTGTGCCTTGAGCAGTTCCGTGAATGCCGCACGAAGCGCGTAACGAACATCTCCGGAGACAGCAATATAGTTCTGCCTGGCAGCCTTGACGGCCTCTTCATTGCTGGAAATCATGTTCGACGTTTTATGGCCGTCGAAGAGGAGCTGCTGTGCGGAAAGCGAATAGGAATACACCGGGGCAGAGCTGCCCCCTTTTTCCGTGGATCCGCTCTCCTGAGCACTGAGACTGGAGGTGAGGCGAGGCAGAAGAGCGCCTCTGGTTATGCGTTTGTCAGCCTCCGATTGCTGAATGGATGCAAGCGCTGAATACAAGTCCGGATGGGCCTTTTTCGCTTCATCGAGACACTGTTGCCATGTAAGGGTCTCTGTTGCTTGCAGCGAAATAAAAAAGAAGAGGTTCAGTAACAGAGGAACTGTATAGATTCCTGCTCTCCTCAATGATGCTCTCAAAGTATTTCTCATAAAGACCGCGACCCGTTTCCGGTTCTTTGCGAACGGTGAATAAAACAGTGTAATTCAGGCTCCGGTTTTTGCTTTTTTTCCATCCCATAATCCGGAAACGCTGTTCCGGTCGCCGGAATCCCCGAAAACGGCTGAATTTTGCAGCAGGTAGCCCCCCAATTCCGATGAACATTGTTGCCTGAGGTTAATTCTCCGCCATTTCCTCCGCATGCTTGCATTACCAAATTCACTCCATCTCTGTTGAAGGAGCCCGCCGAATTATCAGGGCCCACATAAAAGCGCCCAACCATCCAATAAACGTCCATCCGGCGAACAGGTTCAGGACGAATATTGCCTGTTTATGAGGATGAGAACCTGCGGCAGCAACGATGAAAGGCAAGAAATAAGCACCGAGGAGGTAGAACAACACGACCAATTCATGTAAGCCGAATCTGAACATAGGTCTCCGATTCACAGAGCGTTAATGATTTATTAAAGAATCTATATTTTCTTTTGTTAAATTACTTTAAAATATAAAGTACAAAAAAAAAGCTTGTCCCCGAAAAGTCAAAGCAGTAACAGCTTCGGTATTATTGTTTCCCCGATCCAGTCACAGGACCTGTATTCAGGACATCTGAGCAACCATTTACGGAGGAAATAGCTATGGCAATAAAAAAAACGTCGGCAGAGTTGCTGGATGACATTTACACCATAGCGTATTGGATGACCGGGTCTGAAGAGGCGGCATCCCATCTTGTTTACAGGACCTATCTGAACGTCGGCACCTGGACCGCCGAACTTGAAGTATGCAAATCATTCAGAGACTCCTATTTCGACAGTTACATTCACGAGAAGATTGCCTGTATTCCTCAGCCATCCTGTAAAACGATCGCGCATTTAGGGGAGGTAATAATTCAGCAGGAAGCCGATGTCAAACTAACGGTACTCTTCTCGGAGATTTCCGGTTTGAAGCCATGCACAATAGCACAAGTCATCGGAGTTCCGCTGGAAAACATAAGATTATGGTTGTCATCAGGGCGCAGATGGCTTGCCGAAAGCTCACTTTCTCTGAATGCCCGTTGTCATCCTGGAGTTTCCTGTAACTGGTCCAGGTAAAAAGGTTCTCAGGGATCAGCTGATGCAGCTCAAGAAGTCAGGATGTGGTAACAGTATTGTATATTTCCTAAAGAGGTTGTCTTTTGACATCATCAATGGTATTGCGCTTTGCCGAGAGAGCCGCAACTTGAGGCGCCGGGAACCATGGCCTTACAGGGAACGGGCAGGGGAGTGATGTTCGGGGGGCGATTCGGACCGGGAAAACCTGTGTCTGAATCGCCCGGATCTTCAGGTAAACGGAACGTGTGAAAACGCTTCTCGTCACAGCAGAACCGACAGCCCAAGAAATACGAGAGAAATAATTCCTGCCGCGATGATGTTCATGAACATGCCGGCAGCAAGAATTGTTTTGAGGGAAACACGTTCGAACCCTCCGAATGCCAGCGTGTTTGCCGGTGAAGCGAGCGGGGTCATGTAGGCGGCGCTGGCTGCCGTTGTGAGCGAGAGCAGCAGCACCAGCGGGCTGAGACCTGAATGCGGTGCCGTTGCGATCATCAGCGGAGAGAGTATCACGACGATTGCGGTATTGCTGAGCAGTTCCGAAGAGAATGCTGCCGATGCATTGAGCACCGGAATGAAGAGCAAGGGCGTTTCGAGCGGTTCGAGCACCTTGAGAATCATTGCCGTCACTCCGCTGACA
This sequence comes from Chlorobiaceae bacterium, assembly GCA_013335405.1. Taxonomy (GTDB): domain Bacteria; phylum Bacteroidota; class Chlorobiia; order Chlorobiales; family Chlorobiaceae; genus Chlorobium. Next base: position 54,227 of record JAAXVR010000015.1, on the reverse strand, counting down.
AGATACCCGTCGCTTTGCGGCGTTGCAGGATTGTCACCGGCATTGAGACCGAAATAGAGCAGCGAACCGAAAACGGTGACGAGCAGCAATCCGAAATAGGGAATGTCGAGAATGATGGTGTTGATGGAGAGTATGGCCTGTTTGTTCGGTGATTCAATGCTGCCGGCCGGTTCATGAAACAGGCGGTTCCAGACCGAATCGAACCACTTCTGCAGCGCTCTTTCCGCGGAAAGGGAAAAGGGGGAAAGCGGAATGCGCATATGGCGTTCTATTTCCATCGATACTCTGCTGAGCAGGAGCAACGGAAATGCGGCGACAAAGAATATGAGGAAAACCGCATTTTTCAGGATGTTTGCGGCGGCAACTTCTTTTACCGGATACATGAAGGTGAACAGGACGAAGAGTGTTCCATAGCAAACGAAGGAAAGATCGATCCACGACAGGCCGGAGAACAGCGGCGCAGGCTTGACAAAGAACTGGACTCCCGACAGGGTGGTGATGAATGCCATATTGAGCGCGAAAAACAACAGAGCCCGATGAGGGAGACGGGCCGTTTCATGACTTTCGGGATAGAGAAGTGCCGTGTCGCTGCAGTTCCGGGCCGTACGCAGAATAATCAGACGTGCGGCTGCAATGATCGCAAGCGAAGCAGGGAGCCCGACCATCAGCCAGGAAAAAAAGTTGACCTCTTCGCGGTTCTCTATCCGGTAGAACTCCAGAAGCCCTGCGGCGAAAGCGTTGAGCGGATTGCCGATCAGGGATGCCAGCCCTCCTGTTGTGGCTCCGAAAGTCAGGGAGAGATAGAACAGCGTTGCGATCTCTTTTTTCGATACCTTTTCCGTCACGAATCCCATAAGTCTGTTGATGACCGGGAGCATCGCAAGCACCACGACGGTATTGGAGAGGAATATCGAAAGGCTGTAGGAGATGAGCAGAACGGAGGTCAGCAGAGAGCGGAGCCCGGTTCCTCCGTGCCGCAGCAGAAATGCGATAAGACGGAAATGGGTATTCCGGGCAATGAGTACCTGCGAGAGCAGAAAGCCTGTTGTGAGGATAATGACATTCTGGAGCAGGGACATGGAACGACAGCCTGTTTTTTGAGAGGATCCGGGATTGGAATACGGCCAGCGTTATCGCAGCACCCTTTCAATAGTAATAATCCGTGGTCAGCTTGCTGGTGAAGCGATTCATGGCGTAGTTCACGAACCAGACCCAGTTGAACGGTTTTCCCTTCATGCGTTTCATGATCGAGCTTGCCTTGTAAACCTCTTTCTGCAGCTTCACAAAGTTTTCAAGCAGTTTATCGCCGCTCATCCTGTTCGGTTCGAACATGTAGTGATAGGTGTCGTACTTGTCCCAATCGAAATGGCGGATGCGGGGTTTCATCTCGTCGAAATAGGGCGTTCCCGGAAAAGGCGTCACCAGCGAAAAGACAGGAAACTCAATCTGGTTCTTCATGATGAAGTCGTAGGTGAGCTGGAAGCTCTCCTCGGTATCGTTGTCGAAGCCGAACATGAAATACCCCTGGATCGCGATGCCGTTCCTGTGCAGGTTGCCTACCACTTTCTCGTAGTTGCCGAGGCGGTTGGATCCTTTGTGGAGGGTTTTCAGGGTTTCCGGATTGAGCGATTCGAAACCGATGCTCAGCAGATCGCACCCGGAACGTCCGGCAAGTTCGGCGATTTCGGGCTTGTCGAGGAAGTTCATCGAAATGTTCGCGTTCCAGCGGACGCCGAGCTTCGCCATCTCTTCGAGCAGGGAGGTGAAATACTGCGGACGGAAGCTGATGTTGTCGTCCATGAACGAGAAACTGACTTTCTGCTTTCCGAGGCGCTGCTGGTGGTAGCGCATCTCGTCGAGAACCAGATCCATCTCGCGGTACCGGTAGTTCTTGCCGTAGATGGTTGGTGTTGTGCAGAAGTTGCAGCCGACAGGGCATCCTTTCGTGGCAAGGATGGGAATGAGTGAACTGTACTTTTTCGCGTTTTTCGAAGTGATCGCGTAGCTGAAGTCCGGGCGGAGCATCTCATGCATCGGCTTGAGCGCAGAAGCCCGGTAGACGCGTTTCATGGTTCCCTGCAGGACATCGGCTGCCAGCTCGTCCCATATCGATTCAATTTCTCCGTAAACAACGCTCGTGCAGTGGAGCGATGCTTCATCGTGCAGCATGGTCGGGTGGACACCGCCGAGAATGACGGTCCGGCCCTGTGCCCGCGCTGCGTCGCCTATCTTGTATGCCTTCGTCGCGTTGAGTGTTCTCGACGTGATCGCCACGATGTCATAGCCTGAAAAATCCTCGGGGATCTTGTCGCCGAGGCGTTCGTCGATGAAGGTGACATCGAAGAGTTCCCCGACGATGGTCGCCACCATGATGAGATTGAGGGGCATGCTGACCGTGCCGGAATCGACCATCATGCTGGTGCTGCTCTTGGGCTGGACAAGCAGCCACTTCTTTCGCGATTTCTGCTGTGCGGCAAGCTGTTTGATGTGATCCCCGGAGGAAGGTCTGAGCGGTGTTACGACAGATACTGTTGGTTTTGTCGGCATACCCGGAAAACGGCAATGAGTGTGAAAATCCTTTACAACAAGGAACAAGGTATGAAAACTTTTTCAAAAAACGGGACGGCTTCTGAAAAAATCAGCGGGGGAGAAGCTTTCCCGGGGGGGCTATTTTTTCAGGACCGCAACCGTGAACCGACTTACGCAGGTGAGTTTGCCTTCATCGTTGCAGATGCGGATGTCCCAGACCTGCGAGCTCCTGCCGAGGTGCAGCGGACGTGCGGTAGCATGGACGTAACCGCTCCTCACGGGACGGAGGTGGTTCGCGTTGATTTCCTGTCCGACGATATAGAAGGATTCACTGTCCACGCAGCAGGACGCGGCGATGCTTCCGACGGTTTCGGCAAGTGCCAGCGACGCCCCGCCGTGCAGAATGCCGATGCGCTGAATGGTTCTGTGATCGACGGGCATCCTTGCGGTCATGAAATCGGGTCCGACCTCGGTTATCTCGATGCCGAGATGCCTCGCCATCTGGCCATCGATGATCTGGCTGTCGTTGATTTCATCCGGAGTGACAGGGGAGAAGAATATCGATGAAGATGCCATGGTCCGGAACGCTCTTGCAAGATGGAGAGAAAAGGGGAAACGTTTACTGAGCGGGTGACGAGATTCGAACTCGCGACATTTTGCTTGGGAAGCAAACACTCTACCAACTGAGTTACACCCGCTTTCGATAGTGGTGAGAGAGGGAATTGAACCCTCGACCTCAGGGTTATGAATCCTGTGCTCTAACCAACTGAGCTACCTCACCAGATTCGGGCTCCTAATATACAACGGCATAAAAAAATAAACAATACCGACGCATGATTTATTTGTTCAGCGCCGCATCGTTCAGGGCAGCGTGGAAAGCTGCCCGAAAATCGCCTCCGCGATCGGGATATCCTCCGGAGTCGTGATTTTGATGTTGTGGTATCCGGTCTCGAAAACTTTTATCTGCTGCTCGGGGAAGAAGCGTTCGACAAGGGCTGCGTCGTCGGTCGCGTACCACTCTTCGAGCTGGGCCTGTTCATGTGCCTGTATCAGCAGCGGGCTTCGGAACCCCTGAGGGGTCTGGACCTGCAGGAGGCGGTTCCTTTCGAGGGTTTCGCCGAAAAAACCGGGGTCAGCGCCAATATACTTGATCGTGTCTTTCGGTTTCGTTGCCGGAACACATGCACCGTATTCTGCCGAGAGTCGCGAAATCTCGTCGATTTCCGTCGGCTGGATGAACGGCCGGGCCCCGTCATGCACAAGAATGGCGTCAGGGATACTGCCGGTACTGCGGATCTCCCTTTCGACAGCCTTGATGCAGTTGTTCACCGAGTCCTGGCGTTCCCGGCCTCCTTCGATGACCGCTTTCACCTTGGAGAAGCCTGCCGAGGCGGCCATTTCCTTCAGGAGTTCAATGTTTTCAGATTTTGTGGCGATATAGACGGACGAAACAGAGGATGCACGTTCGAATGCCCTGAGGGTATGCCAGATGACCGGAAAGCCTCCGATTTCAAGGAGCTGTTTGCTCAGGCCGTCTTTGAGCTGCATCCTTTTGCCGATGCCGCTTGCCGCGATGATGGCGATGGAATTCATGATGAAGGGCCCGGATATCGTTGCCGGTTAATAAATGAACATGGCGTCACCGTAGGCGAGGAACTGATAATCGCCCTTCAGCGCTGTCTTGTAGGCTTCCATGAGCAGCCTGTGCTCGGCGAATGCACTGACAGCCATGAGCAGCGTTGTTTCGGGCTGCTGAAAATTGGTGAGGAGCGCATCGGTTACCTTGAACTGGTAGGGCGGGTAGATGAACTTGTCGGTCCATCCCCTGCCGAACTTGATCTTGCCGTCGACGGTTGCATTCGCTTCGAGCACCCTGCAGGTGGTCGTCCCCACGGCTATGACCCTGCCGCTTTTGTGCATCTTCGTTTCGTTGATCTCCATGGCCGTCTGGTAGGGAATATTGAAATATTCCGAATCCATCTTGTGCTTCGAGACGTCCTCGACCTCGATGGCGTTGAAGGTGCTCAGGCTGGGGTGAAGGGTGATCGGTAATATCTTGACACCCATTTTCTGGATTTTCTGCAGGAGGGGCATCGTGAAATGCAGTCCGGCCATCGGGGCTACGACCGCTCCGGTCTGGCTCGCATAGACCGTCTGGTAGTTCTCCTTGTCCGCATCGCGCGCCGTTCTCGAAAAGTAGGGAGGCAGCGGAACGGTGCCGATTCTTTCAACCAGGCTGAACACGTCGATATCGGGGTTGAGGAACCTGATGGTCCTGCCGCGGGAGGTGGTATTGTCAACCACTTCGGCGACGACGTCCTCTTCGAAGTAGATCTTGTTGCCAACCCTCACTTTCCTTGCCGGGTCGACCAGAACATCCCACAAACCGGCTTCCCTGTTGAGCACCCTGAGCAGAAAAACCTCGATTTTCGCATCGGTCTTTTCCTTCTGTCCGAATATCTTGGCCGGAAAAACACGGCTGTTGTTCAGGATGAGAAGGTCGCCTTTTTTCAGGTAGGAGGTAATATCATCGAAAACCTTGTGCTCGATCTCTTTTTTCCGCCGGTTCAGCACCATCAGCCTGCACTTGTCACGGGGCGAGGCAAGCTCGTCCGCAATCTTGGTTCTGGGCAGGGTGTATCTAAAGTTTGACAGGCGCATGTAAAGTATCTCAATAGGTGCAGAATGAAGTAAAATCTCAAAATAATGTACACAAACTCAAAAAACGCAAAAAAAGTGAAGGTCTCGATTATCGAAACCTTCATTGCCGGAACTGGTCAGGCTGAATGGTAAGCCACCGATTTCGTCAGGGTTATGTGCTTTCCGACAATGCATGCCGGAACATCTTCCTCTTCCGATTCGAAGAGTGTTACCGTGACGTCGTTTTTCTTTATCGATATGGCATACCTGTTCCTTCTGAAACAGACGCTCAGTTTGAGTTCTTTCCAGCGTTCGGGAAGGTTGGGATGCACATTGAGCTGTTCGTTGTAGAACGAAATGCCTCCGAAATACCTCATGACCGTATCGATTGTCCCGGCCATCACCCCGCAGTGAATGCCTTCCTGGGTCGTTCCGCCCTGTGTGTCCTGGATGTCGCTTTTCAGAGCATCCATGAACCATTTCCACGCGGTTTCGTGACCGTCCTGCAGGTAACTCGATATGATGCAGTGCACCACCTTGCTGAGGGTCGAACCGTGGCTGGTCCTCGGTTCATAATACGCATAGTTTTTCCTGACGAGCGTGTATGCGTCTGGCACGTTGTAGCCGTTTTTCTGCAGCATCTCGGCAACCTCGCCGGGAGAGAGCGTATAGAAGGTCATCAGCACGTCCGGCTGTTTGGCCACTTTGTAGTTGTCCGGGGTATCGCCTTCTGCCTTGAGGATCCTGTCCATGCGGTGAATATTGCCATACCTCGAAAGGTAGTGGGTCCAGTCGAGCTCTTTGAGCTTCATGTAGCCGTCGAACTGCTCGATGATTCCGTCGCCGTCGACAAGAATGTTCATGTTCCTGCTGATGTCCTTCCAGTGGTTCAGTTCGTCGAACCCGAGATGGATTTTGGAGATCAGGTGGCGCAGAACGGCCGGATCGATTTTTTCACCGATCTCGGAAGCTTTTTCGAAAAGCCAGACTGCCATGATGTTGGTGTAGGCGTTGTCCTTGATACCCTCCTTGCCGCTTCCGGGAAGGGTCTCATGAAATTCGTCCGGGCCCATGACGCCTTCGATATGGTATTTTCCCGTGCCGTTCTCGTGGCTCGCGATCGATGCCCAGAACCTCGCGATTTCGAACATCAATTCAGCTCCGTAGTCGTTCAGGAACTCGGTGTCGTCCGTGTCGTAAATATAGCGCCAGACGTTGTAAAAGACCGCGATCGAAACGTGTCGCTGCAGACAGCTGAGGTCCGGCCCCCAGCTGCCGCTCTTCGGGTTGTAGTGGATGATCTGGGTGTCCTCCTTGCCGTCATCGGCAGTCTGCCACGGGAACATCGCACCTTTGTAGCCGTGCTCCCTCGCGTATTCCCTTGCTGCGTCGAGCCTGTTATAGCGGTACATGAGCAGCGCCCTGGAAATGTCGGGGAAGTGGCGATTGAAAAACGGCAGGATGAAGATCTCGTCCCAGAAAATGTGGCCGCGGTACGATTCGCCGTTCAGGCCCCTTGCGGGCATGCCTGCGTCGATACGCGGATTGTGTGGTGAAGCCGTGCAGAGCAGGTGATAGCTGTGCAGCCTGAGCACCTTCTGGCTGAAACGGTCGCCTTCGACGATGATATCGGCTTTTGCCCAGATCTTTGCCCATGCCGTCTCGTTCGCCGTGAAAAGCGTTTCGAACGATTCCGCCTGTTCTATCGAGACTCGCGCATCATTCATACAACCTGTACTGCCGAGGTCGTGCGAGGTGTGGGTGGCGACGATTTTTTCGATGGTGCAGCTCTTGTCGGGCGTGAGCGCGACACGGAACAGCTCGCCGACATAGCGATCTTCGCTGATTGGCGTGCGCTCGGCCTCTTCCGGCTTGCCGTGGGACAGAATCCTGGTTTTCGCGACAGCCACGATATCGTAATTCGAAACGCTGGTGCTGACATGCAGCATCATCGTGCCTCCTTCGCTCATGCTTTCCCGGTGGACGAGGTGGTCGCTGGTAAGTTCGCTGTAGCGTGCAACGCCCTTGTTCTGTATCCTGCCGTCGACAGCGGTGCGAAACTCGACCGTGGCGCTCCAGTTGACAGGCCTCAGGGTGAATTTCATGGCGCAGATATGCGGATCGTCCATGCTCGCGAACCTGCGGCTTCCGATCCTCGATATCCTGCCGAGGTTGTCCTGGATGACGATCTCCCTTTCCATCAGGCCGTTGCGGAAACAGAGGTTATGGCGGTAGCTGAGGATTTTCTGTTCGAATGGGTCGATAAACTCTCCACCTCCGATCCTGAACTCAATGGGCAGCCAGTTCGGTGTGTTGACAAAATCGTTGTTGAAGATGGTCTGGCCGTGAACATCGGACGGTACCCTGTTGAAGATGCCCGCGATGTAAGTTCCGGGGTAATGGTGCTGGGAACTCCGCGAACCTTCGTAGGCGCCCCGGACGCCCAGATAGCCATTGCCGATGGCCGTAAGCGTTTCGCGCAGCTTCTCGTCTTTGGGTGAAAAATCGGTATAGGTGAGATTCCATCCTTCGAATTCCAGGCCGTCGGAGAACCACTTTTCTATCTCGTCGATGGTGATTTCGCCGAGGTCCCTGACGACGATGTCGGCACCCTGTTCGCGGAGTTTTTCCCCCTCGATTTCTCGGGCGATGCCGAGCACAAGGCCGAAGTTTCCCCGTGATCCTGCCTGCACGCCCGATATTGCGTCTTCGACGACCATGCATTCATGGGGTTCGAGGCCGAGGTTCTGCGCAGCGGTCACGAAGATGTCGGGATTTGGTTTGCCTTTCAGCCCGAGTTCAATGGAGACCTCCCCGTCGACGCGGGTTTCGAAGAGGTGCTCGAGCTCGGCGAGCTTCAGGATGATCTTGCAGTTGCGACTCGAAGATGCTATGCCGATCCGGATGCCTTTCGCGATGAGTTCCTTGATGAGGTTGACCGAAGAGTGGTAAACTTCCGGACCTTCCTTGATGAGTATTTCGGTGAAGAGGATGTTCTTGCGGTTGCCGAGTCCGCAGATGGTCTCTTTTTCAGGAATGTCGTCGAGTTCGCCGAAAGGGAGCTCGATATCGCGGGACTCGAGGAAGCTTTTTACCCCTTCCATCCTGGGTTTTCCGTCGACATACTTGTGGTAGTCATGAGCCGGATCGAAAGGCACGAAAGGCTCGTTGTTGACTTCCGCGTAATTTTTCAGGAAATAGTTGAACATCGATTCCCAGGCAAGGCTGTGCACTTTAGCCGTTCCTGTGATGACTCCGTCAAGATCGAAAATCGCGCCTTTGAAGAGATAGCTCATGTGGGTAATTAATGGATTTTCATGGTTAAAACAGGTTTACAGCGACAGGAGGCCGAGGATCGTCAGCAGGATGTCGGGGTAGGGAACCGTGTAGCTGTTCGGGCAGATATCCTGTACCTGCTTTTTCAGCTTCTCGTCCCTTGTGACGAAAATGGTCCAGACATCGTCGAACATTTCCATGGCTTTTTTCAGCATGGGAATATCCGAAGGGGTATCGCCGCAGACGAGACATGGCCCGGGATGACTGTCCAGGTCGAGTTTGCTGCAGATGAAGGAGAGTCCGTCACCCTTGTCGAAATCCTTGATGACCGATTCACCGGATTTCATGTCGATGGTGAGGATGATTTCGATGTCGAGCCCGGTATCTTCGATCCGGAAATTGCGTCCGCTCGGGTCGATCTCGCGCACGATACTCTTGACCTTTTCGAGGAATGCCCGGGATTCCTCGTCCTTGATGGAGCGGCTGATATCCTGGCGTGCGACGGTGGTCTGGCCGAACTTGATCTGCAGTGCAGAACCGATGAAGTTGAATTTCTCGAAGTTCGGGTCCTGCAGAAGCACCAGCATGCGGCTGTTCAGGAGGCGGATCAGTTTCTGCTTGTTCTCGTCTATGGGAAAACTGTTGAACTCGCCGTCGAGGTCGATAAACTCTCTTCCCTTCGATCCGGCGTAAACGAAGGTGTTGCTCGGGTTGATCGAGACGTTGAGGATGCCGAAGTCCTTCAGGGGCGCCGATGTGATGATGATCGGGGACCTGCAGCAGTTTTTTGCGAAGCGTGTCAGGAAAACCGAATTGTAGATCGGCTGCACCGATGAGCGGTACCGTCCGCAGTAATTATTGGTCGTCCCGTCCCGGTCCGTGATGAACGCATTGAATTGTTTTCCCCTCAGCAATCTGAACCCCTGGTTCACATAAACGCGAAAATCGGGGATGAACTTTGCCAGGTAATCGATGAACTTGTCTTCGCCGTATTCGAGGTAGTAGATGTCCTTCTGCAGTTCGCGGATTTCGTAGGTGAGATCCACCTCGATCTGTTTCTTCCCGTCGAGGCGAAGCAGTCGGTGGCCTGTGTCGTCATCAATGTAAATCGTTTCCAGGGAATACAATGCGTTTTTCAGGGACTCGATTACCGACTGGCCGACAGTGCGCTGCTTGATGATGTTCTTGACGACAGGCTCCCTCAGTTCCCGCGTTTCGGCCTTGAGCTGGTAGAGCTCCTTCAACGTCCTGATGTCCTGAAGCGTTATCGGGTTCGTGCAAGTGTTCAGTTCACGTTCTTTCAGAATTGTTTCATGCATGCGTGGCCTGCCGGGAAGTGACGGTGATGTAATATGACCTTTAATTTAAGCAAAATCTTTCCAAAAGCTTCAGGAAACTGAAAAATTAACAAGTTGTTTAAAAACAGGGTCAGAATGAAGGGTTTTACTCCTGTAAGCTGAGCCGGATGCAATACCGGATACCATGTCCGGACAGATCATGTTCACAGGTTGAAACGGTTTTCAAGGACTCCGGTGATCCGCCGGTGGATTTCATCGGGCGCTTCCAATGCGTCGATGCATGCGAACCGGCCCGTTTCGTGTCGAATGGTTTCGATATAGCCCGAGCGGACCTTTCGGTAGAAGTCCAGGCCGGAGCGTTCCATCCGGTCGAGCTCGTTCGGGTCGAACGCTATCGGGATGGATTTTTCCGAGAATTTCCTTTTCAGGGCTGTTTCCGGATCGAGATCGAGAAAGAAGGTGATGTCCGGCTGAAGGCCGCAGGTCGATATGGCGATGACGGAACGCAGCATTTCGAGATCAAGTCCCCGGCCGTATCCCTGGTATGCCGTCGTCGAATCGAAAAAACGGTCGAGGATCACGGTTTTTCCCTCTGCGAGAGCAGGTATGATGATCCGCTGGACAAGTTCGGCACGGCTGGCGGAAAAGAGCAGAAGCTCTCCGAGAGGGGTTATCTCGTCGCTGCTGTCAAGAAGCAGCCGACGGATTTTTTCAGCGGTCTCTGTGCCTCCCGGCTCTCTCAGGGAGAGGGATTCGATGCCCCTTCCGGAGAGGTACCCTGTCAGCTTCTTGATCTGGGTTGACTTTCCCGCACCGTCGATGCCTTCAAAGGTTATCAGCATGGTCCCGCCTGGAATATGGATCGGAGAGGATGAAATCGGTCACGGTACGGGTGAATTTTTCAGGGTATTCAAGCATAGGGGCGTGGCCGCACTCTTCGAACATTACCAATGTCGACAACGGAATTTCATTACGGACAGACTCAGCCACTGATGGTGAGAAAAACCGATCGTTATCGCCCCAGATGACCAGCACCGGCACCTTGATCTCGCCGATTCTCCTGCGCAGGCCGGTTCGGTTCAGATCAAGCTTCGGGAGGTTGCGGTTCAGTGCCATGACCGTATCGAATGCTTCGGGATCCCTGGCAATGCCGAGGTTTTTTTTGTAAGAATCCTCGTTGACCTTTTTCGTGTCGTGGAAGGCCGATGCGAACATTTTTTCGGAGACGTTTTCCGATGTTATGATTTTTTTCAGCACCCTGCGGACGCCGGGCAGGCTGATCCCTCTCGCGAAGAACGGGACGTGGATGAACCCGTCCGTATTGCTCAGTACAAGGCTGCTGTAGGTTCCCGGGTCGATCAGCTCCGAGGCGATAAGGTATTTCCCTCCCATCGAATGGCCGATCGCGGACAGCTTGTCGTCGAGGCTTCCGGTTTTTATGAGGAATTCGCGGATGAGTGAAGCGTACAGTTCGAGAGAGTAGACCTTGCCGCGCGGTTTTTCGGAGAGCCCGAACCCCAGCAGGTCGAACGCGATCACCCTGAAGGAGCGGGAGAGGTGAGGGATGACCTGTTCATAGAAATCGAGCGAAGAGGAAATGCCGTGGACGAGCAGCATGGTGTGTTCAGAACTGCCCTTTTCGATAAAACGGTGCCTGTGACCGCCGAGCGTTATATACTTGTCCTGTACTGCCATGATGAATCGCTTGCTTCCTGTTCAGTCAATATACGACGGTTTTGCGCAAAGCGGTCTCCGTTTTCTTCATTCAGTTCAGTTGGGCTGGCCTGCCGGGCGGATGAGGATATCGTTCACATCGACGTGGGGCGGCTGGCTCAGGGCGAACATGACGGCACGGGCGATATCGTCGGGCTGCAGTTCGGGCGTGCCTGGTTTCTGAAGGTTCTGCCAGAAAGGCGTATCGACCACTCCGGGTTCGACAAGGGTGACTCGTACGCCCTTGCCGGCCACTTCGTTTCTTATGGCGTGGGCCATGCCGGTGACTGCCCATTTCGTCGCCGAATAGAAGTTCCTGATCGAGGTGACATGTCCTACGACCGATCCGGTCAGGAGAAAATGGCCGGATGTTTTCACGAGTTCGGGCAGGGTGAGGCGGGCGGTCGCGAATGCGCCGTAGACGTTGACCAGCACCATTTCCTTCCACTCGTCCGGTTTGTCGCTTCCCCCGAGAAAGGGAGAGCCGTTGGAAAAGCCGGCGTTGGCGAATACCGCATCGATTTTTCCGTAATGCCCAAGAGCCTTTTGTACCAGGTTCCGCTGCGACTGCCAGTCCGAGACATCGCAGGTGACGGCAATGGCTTTTTCAGGCCCGAGTTCCCTTTCGAGGCATTCCAGCTTCCCTGTTGAACGGGCAGCCAGCACGACCCTGAAACCCGCTTCCACGGCGCGCCTTGCCGTAGCTTCACCGATGCCTGTCGAGGCACCGGTGATGATGAAGACCTTTCCCTCCATTTCTTCCGGGTTACTGCTTCGGATTGTTGAGGACGCTGTGCCTCTGGCCGTAAAGCACATAAATCAGCAGTCCGATGCCGAGCCAGACCACAAGCCTGAGCCAGTTTTCGGCAGGCAGGGAGAACATGAGTACAAGGCAGGTAATGATGCCCATGATCGGCACGAAGGGCACCAGCGGAGCCCGGAATGGGCGTTCCGCCTGCGGATTCGTTCTGCGCATGATGAGCACGGCAGCGCACACGATAACGAAGGCGAAGAGGGTGCCTATGTTGACGAGTTCGGCAAGCAGTCTGAGCGGGAGAGCCGCTCCGAGCACGGCGACGAAAACACCGGTCAGGATGGTCGATTTCCAGGGCGTCCTGAACTTCGGGTGGACAGCTCCGAAAAACGATTTCGGAAGCAGGCCGTCTCGCGCCATGGCAAGGAAAATTCTCGGCTGGCTGAGCATCATCACGAGCAGTACGGAGGTGATGCCTGTTATTGCGCCGAGCGAGACGACGAACTGCGCCCAGCCGATGCCGACCTGCTTGAATGCGCTCGATACCGGAGCATCGATATTGATCCGGTCATAGGGAACCATGCCTGTGATGACCGCCGCGACGGCGATGTAGAGTACGGTGCAGATGAGCAGGGAAGAGATGAGCGCCAGGGGGACATCCCTGCTCGGGTTTTTCGCTTCTTCCGCGTGGGTGGAGATGGAATCGAATCCGATGTAGGCGAAAAAGATCATGGCCGCGCCGGCAAGAACCCCGACAGGGGCCCCTCCGGTCCCGGTTTCACCAAGCAGGGTCTGGCCGAACATGCTCAGGCCGGAATACCCGAAAGGAGCGAAAGGCTGCCAGTTGGAAGGATTGACATACATTGCCCCGAGAATAATCACCAGCAGCACGATGGCGATTTTAACGATCACCATGCCGGCGTTGAAACCGGCACTCTCTTTTATACCCTTGATAAGCACAATGGTTACGACGGCGGTGATGAGCACCGCAGGGAGGTCGAACCAAGCGCCGGTCATACTCATGACACCTGTTGCCGGATCGAAGTCGATCGGTGCCTTGGTGAAGATTTCGGGTATGGAAAGTCCGAAAATTCCGATGAAGTCCTGAAAATAGTGCGACCATCCATGGGCGACCGTGGCCGATGCAACCCCGTATTCGAGAATGAGGTCCCAGCCGATGATCCAGGCGAACAGCTCCCCGAGCGTCGCATAGGCGTAAGTGTAGGCAGAACCCGCCACCGGAACCATCGAGGCGAATTCGGCATAACAGAGCGCGGCGAAGATGCAGGCTATGCCTGCAAGGGCGAAGGAGAGCGTCACTGCGGGGCCCGCCTTGTCGTGTGCGGCCACTCCGATGAGCACGAATATCCCGGTACCGATGATTGCACCGATTCCGAGGCTTGTCAGGGCAACAGGTCCGAGCACCCTGTTGAGCCTGTGCTCGCTTTTCAGCTCTTCCATGAGAAGTGCCAGCGGTTTTTTTCTGAAACTGTTTTTCAAGGTTATGAGCGGGTTTGTTAATTGAAAAGGGCATCAAAAAAACGCTGGACGCTCAGGGGCCTTCAGTGTTGCAGGGGAGTGTCGGGCCCTGTGGAAAATCCCGGTGCCGGTAATGAAAGGGCATCCCGGAAGATGCCCTCGAAAGCGGCGGTCAGTCCCGCCTGTTCATAACGTTAAGGAAATAGAGAAGCTGCATGATTGCCTGGGCTGCGGCAGCCACATAGGTAAGGGCTGCGGCGTCGAGTACGGCATTGACGCCTTTCATTTCAGAGCTCGAGACAATGCCCTGCGATACAAGGAGTTCCTTTGCACGGCTGCTCGCGTTGAATTCGACGGGAAGCGTGATCAGTGCGAAGAGGGCGGTCGCGCCGAAAAGCATGATCCCCGCCCATGCGAGCGTGGTTCCGAGGGTGCCGGCCATGAAAATGCCGACCATGAAGATGATGGGGCCGAGGTTGCTCCCGAAGGAGACTGCCGGGACCATCACCGAGCGGAGCTGGAGCGGCATATAGCCCGTTTTGTCCTGGAGGGCGTGGCCGGCTTCGTGTGCGGCAACACCGACAGCCGCGATGCTCGGCAGGCCGTAAACCTCCTCGCTGAGCCGGAGCGCCTTGCTTCGCGGATCGTAATGGTCTGAAAGCATTCCCTTTGAGGGTTCTATCGTTACGTTGCCGATCCCTCCCCGTTCGAGGATGCGGCGTGCGGCTTCAGCACCGTTTATGCCGGACTGGGTCCGCACCTGTGAATATTTATTGAAAGCGGATTTGACCTTGAACTGTGCCCATAAGCCGAGAAGCATTGGCGGAAGGGCAAATACGAAATATGCCGGATCGAAAAACATGGTTGCGTTCTGGTTTTTTGTTAGTGACTTCGTCTCAGTGATCGTTACGCAAACAGAAAACAATGTATGAACATCATAAGTTTCAGGCTTTAAAATAGTTACTTCGTGAAAAACAGGCAAGGGGAAACACCTGCGCGGCATTTCGACCCGAGATCGTATTTGTCTTGAGAATCTGCGGAGGTAAACGTATTATTCATATGATGCCTGTTTGATGGGCAAAGGGCGATCTTCCAATTACTACAATAACGATGCAAATGCTTGGATTCAATCTGATTACGCTGTTCATCTTCATTGCGTTATTTCTCTTCTATTCAATCAAGATACTGCGCGAATACGAGAGAGGTGTCATTTTCCGGCTCGGCAGGGTCATCAGCGCAAAAGGGCCCGGTATGATCATCCTGCTTCCGCTCATCGACAGGATGGTCAAGGTGGATCTCAGGACGGTCACGCTCGATGTTCCTTCACAGGATATCATCACGAGGGACAATGTTTCTGTAAAGGTGAGCGCTGTCGTTTATTTCAGGGTCCTCGACCCCAACAGGGCGATCATCGACGTGGCCGATTTCCATTTCGCCACATCCCAGCTTGCCCAGACCACGTTGCGGAGCGTCTGCGGGCAGGGTGAGCTCGACCAGCTGCTTGCGGAGCGTGACGCGGTCAACGAACGAATCCAGGGGATCCTCGACAAGGAGACCGAGCCGTGGGGCGTCAAGGTCAGCAAGGTCGAAGTGAAAGAGATCGACCTTCCGGAAGGGATGCGGCGCGCCATGGCGAAACAGGCTGAAGCCGAAAGGGAACGCCGCTCGGCGATCATCAATGCGGAAGGGGAATTCCAGGCAGCGCAGAAACTCGCCGATGCGGCGGCGATCATATCGGGAACCCCGGCAGCGCTGCAGCTGCGCTATCTGCAGACGCTCAAGGAGATAGCCGCAGAGAACAACTCGACCACGGTTTTCCCGATTCCGATGGACCTGTTCAAGCCGTTTTTCGATCACATGCAGTCGTCTTCATCCAAGGCAACCTAAACCATTGCAGCCATGATCAGGATACAGACCATCCTCTGTCCCGTCGATTTTTCCGACGCTTCCCGGAACGCTTTGCGATATGCGAAGGAGTTTGCCAGGAACATGCATGCTTCGGTCTATCTGCTCAACATCGTGGAGCCCAGACCGATGGCGGTCGATATTTCGCTCAATTACGTACCCGTCGAGGAAGAGCTCGAAAAAGCCGCAAGCGACGATCTGCGTGAAATCCTCGGGGAGTTCTCGGCTGAAGGCATCAAGGCCGAATGCGGCGTCCAGATCGGCAATCCTTCCGATAGCATTCTCGATGCCATCGACAGGCTTGATGCCAATCTCGTCATCATGGGCTCGCACGGCAAGAAAGGGCTCAGCCGACTGATTATGGGCAGTGTTGCCGAAACGGTGGTTCGCAAGGCGAATTGTCCGGTGCTAACCGTAAAAGCGGAGGAGAGGGAGTTTATCGCCGACGAGTGAACGCTTCCATCAGCCGGTTCGCACCGGTGAAAGGGCTGAGCTCCGCCGATACGACCTGACGTTCGATCCCTTCCCGGAGCTTCGTCACATCGGGACAGGAGAAGAACTCTTTTTTCAGCATACCTTCAAGGATGCCGTAAAGCAGGTTTCGGAGCTGTTCGCGGCGGTTTTCAGCGAGGAGTCCGTTACGGCGGATTTCTTCGATGAATGTGGTGATGTTCCCCCAGACTTCGTCAATTCCTCTCCCTCCAAGGGCCGATGTGAGGAACACGCTCCGCTGCCAGAACGGGTATTTCGCCGGCAGCATCCTCAAGGCGGCCTCGAATTCGGCTTTCGACAACTGCGCGATCCCTTCCTGGGCTCCGTCGCTTTTCGTTATCGCGATGGCGTCGGCAATCTCCATGATGCCCCTCTTGATGCCCTGCAGTTCGTCCCCCGAGCCGGGCAGCATCAGCAGGAGGATGAAATCGACCATGGTGTCCACCTCCACTTCGGACTGGCCGACACCGACGGTTTCAACCAGGATCACGTCGTAGCCAGCCGCTTCGCAGAGCACGATGGTTTCATGCGTTTTCGGCGAGAGGCCGCCGAGGTGCCCTGAAGAGGCAGATGGGCGGATGAATGCCTCTTTCCTGCCCGAGAGCTTTTCCATGCGTGCCTTGTCGCCGAGAATGCTGCCTTTTGTCTGGCGGCTGCTCGGGTCAATGGCGAGGACGGCGAGCGAGAGGCCGCTCCGGATGATAACTTCACCCAGAGCCTCGATGAAGGTGCTTTTGCCGGCTCCCGGAGAACCGGTGATGCCGATGCGGATGGAAACCGATTTGTGTTTCAGGCAGCGGTCGAGTATCTCGTGGGCTTTCTGCCGGTGCTCCGGCTTCTGCGACTCAATGAGCGTGATGGCCCGGCTCAGCATGTGCCTGTCGCCCCCGAGGATGCCGCCGACAATGGTGTCTGCGTCCGGTTCGTGTCGGCGGGGAGCACCATCCGGCGGCATTTTTCCGGTGCTCATTGCTGCTGGCGCGCGATGAGCTTCTCAAGGATAGTAATCGCGGCTTCCGCGATGACCGTGCCGGGACCGAAAACACCTGCCACCCCGTTTTCATAGAGGAATTCATAGTCCCTCTCGGGGATGACGCCTCCAGCTATGACCAGGATATCCTCCCTCCCGTGGGATTTCAGCCCCTCGACGATTTTCGGGATCAGGGTCTTGTGCCCTGCGGCGAGGCTCGATATGCCGACCAGATGCACGTCGTTGTCGAGCGCCTGCTGCACGACCTCTTCAGGGGTCTGGAAGAGCGGGCTGATATCGACGTCGAAGCCGATGTCCGCAAATGCCGCGGCGATCACTTTGGCACCGCGGTCGTGGCCGTCCTGGCCGACTTTCGAGACCATGATTCTCGGACGGCGGCCTTCGATGGATGCGAAATCGTCGGCGAGCCGCTGTGCTTTTTTGAAGAGTGTGTTGTTCTGCATCTGGGACATGTAGACACTGGTGTTGAGCCTGAGCGTAGCCTTGTAGCGTCCGAAGGTTTTCTCGCAGGCCGATGAGATCTCTCCCAAGGTAGCTCTTTTCCTGGCAGCGTCCACAGCCAGTTCGAGCAGATTGCCTTCGCCTGAAGCCGCACACGCTTCGATTGCCTTGATGGCGCGTTCCGTTTCCGCGCCGTTGCGCTCTGCCTTGATGGATTCGAGCCTCCGGATCTGCTGATGGAGCACTTTCGTGTTGTCGACCTCGAGCAGCTCGATATCGGTCCTGCTTTCGGTCCGATAACCGTTGATGCCGACGATGATATCGTCCCCGCTGTCGATCCGGGCCTGCTTGCGGGTTGCGGCTTCCTCGATCTGCAGTTTCGGAATGCCCTGTTCGATCGCTTTCACCATGCCGCCGGCCTCTTCGATATCGCAGATGATCTTCCATGCTTTTGCTGCGAGTTCACGTGTCAGGGATTCAACATAATATGAACCAGCCCAGGGATCGATACTTTTCGTGATATCGGTCTCTTCCTGCAGGTAGAGCTGGGTGTTGCGGGCGATTCTCGCGGAAAATTCCGTCGGAAGGGCGATTGCCTCGTCGAGCGCGTTCGTGTGCAGCGACTGGGTATGGCCGAGCGCCGCCGCGAGTGCTTCGAGGCAGGTACGGCTGATGTTGTTGAAAGGATCCTGTTCGGTCAGGCTCCAGCCGGAAGTCTGACAGTGTGAACGGAGCATGAGGGATTTCGGGCTCACGGGGTTGAACTGCTTTACGATTTTCGCCCAGAGCATCCTTGCAGCCCGCAGTTTCGCGATTTCCATGAAATAGTTCATGCCGATAGCCCAGAAGAACGAGAGCCGGGGCGCGAAAGCGTCGATGTCGAGGCCGGCTTTCAATCCCGTCCGGATGTATTCGAGCCCGTCGGCGAGGGTGAAGGCAAGCTCCAGGTCGGCCGTGGCGCCCGCTTCCTGCATGTGGTAACCCGATATGCTGATGGAGTTGAACTTCGGCATCTTTTCGCTGGTGTAGCGGAAGATGTCGGCGATGATTCTCATAGAAGGTTCCGGCGGATAGATGTAGGTGTTCCGCACCATGAACTCCTTGAGTATGTCATTCTGGATCGTGCCGCTGAGCCGGTCGGGTGTCACGCCCTGTTCTTCGGCCGCCACGATGTAGAAGGCCATGATGGGAAGGACCGCGCCGTTCATGGTCATGGAGACCGAGATGTCGCCGAGCGGTATCTGGTCGAAGAGGATTTTCATGTCCTCGACCGAATCGATCGCCACGCCTGCCTTGCCGACGTCGCCGATAACCCTCGGGTGGTCGGAGTCGTAGCCGCGGTGGGTAGGAAGGTCGAACGCCACTGAAAGGCCCTTCTGACCGGCGGCGAGGTTCTGCCTGTAGAAACGGTTTGATTCTTCCGCTGTCGAAAAACCCGCATACTGTCGGATGGTCCAGGGACGGGTGGCATACATCGTAGTATACGGGCCTCCGATGAATGGAGCGAATCCGGGAGCGAAATCAAGGTGGTGCGCTCCGGCGACGTCCTTCTCGCCGTAGCGCGATTGGATATCGATGCCTTCGGAGGTTGTCCAGACTGACGGTTGTACGTCATATCCCGAAGCTGCTGCAGGAGAAAAAATATCGATGGCTGAAAAGTCGGGTCTCATTGCACTCCGGTTTTACGTTGGTAGGTTTCGAGCATATCCCGGACATTCACGCCGGTATAGACGAAGCTGTCGAGGCCCGCCTCGAGGAGCTTTTCATGACCAAGCGGAGGTTTGCCGGCCATGACCACAAGGATGCCCGGCTGTCGCTGACGCAGCGCGCTGCAGAGCGGTTCGGCGACCGGTACCGGGTCTTTGTCCGCGATGCAGAGCACAACGATATCGGGTTTGGTCTGCAGCAGGGATTGACAGGATTCTTCTTCGACGGGAAGGGAGGCCGTTCCTTCAATGCGGAACCCTCCGCATTTGAAAAAGTCTTCGCAGAAAGCCGCCTGCCTGAAGCTGATCGCCGGATCGCCGATGGTCCAGATGAAGAGTGAAGGAGCGTGTCCGCTCTTCTTCGCATGTGCAAGCGTTTTCAGGCGCAGGAGTTCCCAGGACGCGGCTGTGCTTTTTTCCAGACCGGCTTCAATTGCTGTTTCGATGGCGGTCATATTCTCTTCCTGTTCCGGTGTGAGAGGCCATGGGTAGCGGTTCACGCCGATCAGGGTCTTTTTCCGGTTGCCGAGCTCTTTTTTCTCGGAGGCAGCGGAACCGGCAAGCATGGAACTGATCACGCCGGTTTCCTCAGCGGCTCTCAGTCCTCCGGCGGCTTCGATCTGTTTGAACGTCTCCCAGGCCGATCCGGCGAGCTTGCGTGTGAGCGTTTCGATATAGTTGGAACCCGATGCCGGATCGACAACCCTCTCGAGTGCGGCTTCGCTTCGCAGGATCAGATGGATGTTGCCGGTGATGCGTTCGGTTATGTCGTTTTCAACCGACAGCCCGTTGTCGAAGGTTCCGATCTGCAGGGTATCGTATCCCCCGAGGATGGCTGAAACCGCCTCGGTGGTCAGACGCAGTACGTTGGTATACGGATCGAGAAGCGAGATCGTGCGGCCGGAGGTTTTCGCGAAAAGGCGGGGCAGCAGGGCTGCGTCGGCTCCATAAGCGTTCAGAAGGTGTCCGAGAAGGTAGCGCAGTGCACGTGGTTTGGCAAGTTCGGCGAAATGGCTGGTTCCGACCGGGAGGATGATTTCCATGGCTGCGGCGACCCTGTCGGCAGGAATGCCGGCTTCGGTGAAGCGACAGAGCAAATCGCTCGCTCCGGCAAGGGCAAGGGCAATTTCCCGTGCGGGCGTCGCGCCTCTTTCATGGTAGGGTACCATATCGACCGGAAAAAGCCGGAAGCCGGGCAATGAATCCACCCATTTGCCATATGCGGCATCCGCCTCCTTTGAAACGAATGGCGGTGAGGCCAGAAGACCGCCTTTGTTTCCTCTGAACCCCGGAAGTGAGGCGAGTGCCGGAAGCAGTTCGGCTGCCGGAGGCAGATTGCCCGAAAAATAGACGGGCAGTGCGGTTGCTTCGATGCCGGACAGAAGGGTCGAGAGGTTTTCCGGAGAGCAGAAAATCGGGTCGGTGATGCGGAATTCGATCGCTGAAACGTCCGCAACGAAGCTGTTCATCGCTCTACTGTTCGCTTCCGGCGGATCCGTTACGGAGATGAGGCGGCAGTTTGTCCAGGAATTTACAGGTTTGTCGGCGGGTACCTTGAGGAATGAGTCTCGTTCTTCAGAGGAGTACCAGGGTTCGAGCTCGAACCCGTCCGGCGTTTTCCATACGATTTTTTCGTAGGGCGTTTCCTTGAGTTCTGCTGTTGCCTTCGTTTTCCATTCGGCCCGGCTCACTGCCGGAAATTCCTGAAAAAGTGAATCAGGAAGGGAGTTGGTCATGATTGTTTTCTCTGTTGTTCTTGCTGCATGATTAAGCTTCCTGCAGGTCGAGTTTTGTTTTGTGCATCTGGATGATGCCGAGGATCTCCTCGCGCATCTCCCAGGGTCGAGCGGTGTTTTCGACAAATCCTTTCTGCTGAAGCCACCATGTCGTCTGGAAATCCTTTGTTGTCGGTTTGCCGGTATACTGTTCGATCACGCGTTTACCGGAAAATCCGATATTGCCGGCATTGTGTTCGAAAAGTTTGATGCCTCTCGAACCCATGCCGATTGCGACGCCTCCGAGGGTCGGGTCGGTGATGATCGTGATGACCGGCAGACCGGCTTTTTCCACGCTCGAGAGCGCGACGTGCATTTTCGGCAGACCGACCATGGAAGAGCATCCTTCATGCATCCTCGCTCCACCGCCTGTGGCCTGGATGATGAGCGGTGTCTGCCGTTCGATCGCGATACGGCAAGCACGGAAGATTTTTTCCGCTGTTGACATGCAGAACGAGCCACCGAGGAAATTGAAATTCGTTGCACAGAAAACCACCGGCTCTCCATGAATTGCTCCGTCACCGGTCAGGAACGATGATGCAGCTCCGGTCTTCTGCCGGGCTTCGAGGATTTTGTCCGCGTAGTCGGGGAAGTTGAGGATGTCTTTATCGACGATGTAGCGCGTTTCGGGATGTTCCGTGAATGAGCCTTCGTCGAGGATGAAGGTGATGTAATCGTGCGCCGAGAGCCTCACATAGCGGTGTCCACAGGTTTCGCAGACGAAATTGTCGGCAAACAGCTTCGAATAGAGCACCGGATCGAGCTTTTTCTTGCCGGCCCCGTCGATGCAGTTCTTGTGACGGGCGACGAAAAGCACTTTCTTCGGTTTCGGAATGAAAAGGGAGACATGCTTTTCGAACGAGCGTATCTTCTCTTCGGTAATGGTTTCCCATTGGCCTGTTTTCGACCACCGTTCCAATCGTTTCCGGAAAATATCGTTTTTCGGAGTCTGGTTCAATTTGTCGATCCAGAGGAACAGGGTGTCCTTGAACGATTGCTTCGCGGCTTCGGGGAACTGATGGGCAGGCCCTTCGTTTTCGAGGATGAGATCGTCGACGATGCCGTTTTTCAGGGCTTCCCGTGCGGTTATCTGTGATATTTCGGCGGCGAGACTGGCTTTATCCCTCGTA
The DNA here is from genome assembly GCA_013335405.1 of Chlorobiaceae bacterium. Lineage (GTDB taxonomy): Bacteria > Bacteroidota > Chlorobiia > Chlorobiales > Chlorobiaceae > Chlorobium. Next base: position 32,098 of record JAAXVR010000015.1, on the reverse strand, counting down.
CGGAAAAGGATGGAAGAGCATGCTTCGGGAGAAATTACCAGATAGGTGGAGTACTCCATCGCGAGCACCGCATCGCAACCGGTCAGTGCGATCGCTCCGCCGCTGCATCCCCTGTTGATGATCACCGAAACGGTCGGAACGCTCGATTCCGCAAGCAGCTGCATGCAGCGCCCGATCTTCCAGGCGATACCTCCGCCTTCAGACTCTTCGGTGGGGTCGGCACCGGCTGTATCGATGACCGTGATGATGGTGCGATTTTCCTTTTCAGCCAGCGTTATTGCCTTGATTGCCTTTTCGAATGCCGCCGGTGTCGGCATGCCCTGGTTCCATTTTCTGATCAGCTCGGGATTTTTCATGAGCTGGTGCAGCTCCTTGAAATTGGACGTCGGTGCGGACTGCTGTCCGATGAGCATGACGGGGAACTCCTTGTCCCCCTGGCGCAGCGTGGCCCGGTGTGTCTGGATGATGCAGCTCCCGTGCCTGTCGTTCCTGAGGCACTCCTTCACGTTGTCGAAAACGGTGAGGTAGTCGAGATGTTTGGGGCGTTCGGGGTGGAAGGAGAGCTGGTATTTTTCGTATTCGGAAAGCTGTTCGATGCTTTCCCGGGAGTAACTGAAGCCTTCTTTTTTCTCGAAGGGAAGATAAAAGTGTTTCACTGGCTGAAGTTGCTTTGTCTCGATTTACTTAATGCTTTTTCTGACAGAATTCAAGGAGTACCCTGTTTGTCTGTCTGGGGTGGAGGAAGACAATAGTTTTTCCGCCCGCTCCCTCTTTCGGCTGTCCGAGCGTCTGCACGCCGAGAGGTTCAATGCGTTTCACCTCGTTTGCCACGTCATCGGTCTCGAGCGCAATATGGTGCATGCCGTCGCCGTTTTTCGATAGGAATTTCGATATCGGGCTCTCCTCGCTCATCGGCTCGAGAAGTTCGATTTTCGATTCGCCGACGGGGATGAACGCCACCCGGACATTTTCAGTCGGTACCTCCTCGATCCGGATCGAGCCCGGGTCGCACCCGAGAACGTTGACGAACGTCTCGAGTGCGGTTTCGAGATTCTGCACGGCAATGGCGATATGGTCTATTTTTTTGATCATGCTGTCGTTATTCTTGTTTCGTCGTTCATTTTGCGTAACCGATCGTTTTCAATGCCTCCGCTATTTCGTCGAGGATCGCAGGATCGTCGATGGTAGCGGGCATCGTGTACTCCTCTCCGTTGGCGATCTTCCGCATGGTTCCCCGCAGGATCTTGCCCGAACGGGTTTTCGGCAGGCGATTGACGATGACGGCATGCTTGAAAGAGGCGACGGGCCCGATGTTCTCGCGAACGTATTCGATGACGTGCTTGATGATCTGGCTGTGCGGCGTGTCGACGTTGAACTTCAGCACAAGGAAGCCGAGCGGCACCTGGCCTTTCAGATCGTCGTGCACACCGATGACGGCGCTTTCTGCTACGTCCGGGTGCTCGCATAGCGCGCCTTCGATCGCTCCGGTCGAGAGCCTGTGGCCCGCCACGTTGATGACATCGTCGGTGCGCGACATGATGTAGATATATCCGTCCTCGTCGATATATCCCGCGTCGCTGGTCTGGTAGTAGCCGGGGAACTGCGTCATGTAGCTCTCCTCAAAGCGTTTGTCGGCTTTCCAGAGCGTGAGCATGGTTGCCGGCGGCAGGGGCAGTTTGATGACGATGTCGCCCATCTGGCCCGGAGGAAGCTCCTGGAGCTCGGAATTGACGACCTGCACGTTATAGCCGGGGACGGCCCTCGATGCGGATCCGTACTTGATCGGACCCGGTTCGATGCCCTGACAGTTTGCGGCGATCGCCCAGCCGGTCTCGGTCTGCCACCAGTGGTCGATGACCGGAACCTTGAGATTCTGTTCGGCCCACTTCACCGTGTCGGGGTCTGCCCGTTCACCGGCGAGGAAGAGGGTGCGGAAGTTCGAGAGGTCGTAATGTTTGATATAGTTGCCGTTCGGGTCCTCCTTTTTGATGGCCCTGAAAGCTGTAGGGGCGGTGAAGAGGGCAGAGACGTTGTATTCGCTGATGATTCTCCAGTACGTGCCGGGGTCGGGTGTTCCGACAGGCTTGCCTTCGAATAGCAGTGTCGTGCAACCGTGGAGCAGCGGGGCGTAGACGATATAGGAGTGGCCGACGACCCAGCCGACGTCGCTGGCCGCCCAGAAAACTTCGCCGGGTTCGATATTGTAGACGTTCTTCATGGACCACTGCAGGGCGACCATGTGCCCGCCGTTGTCGCGGACGATGCCTTTCGGCTGTCCGGTTGTTCCCGAGGTATAAAGGATATAGAGGGGGTCGGACGATTCGACCGGGACGCACTGTACGGGTTCGGCGCCGAGAAGCGACTGGTTCCAGGTGAGGTCGCGCTCTTCGTTCAGCTCGGCCTTGAGCTGGTCACGCTGCTTGATGATACAGATTTCCGGCTTGAAGTGCGCGAGTTCGATGGCGAAGTCGAGCAGTCTCTTGTAGTCGATGACCTTGTTGTGCTCGATGCCGCAGGATGCCGAGATAATGATTTTGGGTTTGCAGTCGTCGATCCTCACGGCAAGTTCGTGAGATGCGAAGCCCCCGAAAACCACCGAGTGGATGGCGCCGAGCCTTGCACAGGCGAGCATGGCGATCACCGCTTCGGGAATCATCGGCATATAGATGATGATCCTGTCTCCCTTGCGCACACCCCTCGACTGCAGGGCACCGGCAAAGAGCGCAACGATGTCGCGGAACTCGCGGTAGGTATAGCGAGTTTTCGTGCCGGTCACGGGACTGTCGTAAATGAGTGCCGTCTGATTACCCCTTCCTTCGTCGACATGCCGGTCAAGAGCGTTGTAGCAGGTGTTGGTCACACCACCGGCAAACCAGCGGTAGAATGGCGGGTTGCTCTTGTCGAGCACCTGGTTCCATTTTTTGTACCAGTGAAGGTTTTCTGCGGCCTCTGCCCAGAATTGTTCGGGATTCTGGATGGATTGCTCGTAAACGGATTTGAAGGATTGCGGCATGCGAGTGATCCCCTGGAATGAGTTGATAAGTATTAGGGAAATTCAATCAGATGGAATACAAGAACAGGTGGTTTTGCAGCGTATAAGAAAGAACAGAACGTTTTTTTGTAAAAGCCTATGTTAAGAAAAAATACAGACTGGCGCAATGAAACATTTATCTCTTGCTGCGGGCCCGGGGTAAGGCAGGGCGCTTCGGAAAGCGGATTGCATTCCACTGAGCGAGGTGCACTTGTTTTCGGCGGAGAGAAACAGGGGGGTTTTGAGCGGTTCCCGTCAGCCGAGGGGTACGAGCCGCTCGAAAAGCAGAATCAGTTCCCCTACCGAAAGGGCTTCGGCCCTGAGCTTCAGGAGGTCGCCGGCAACTGCACCGGTGTCGTACTTTCCTCTGAGGTTGTTATGCAGTGTTTTGCGCCGCTGCCGGAAGGCTGTGCGCACGAAAAGCCGGAACCCGTCAGGATCTGATGCGGGGTCGGAGGCTTTCGGCACGATGCGGATGACCGCGCTGTCGACTTTGGGCTGGGGGCGGAAAACCTTTCGACCGACCCTGAAAAGGAATGCGATATCGAAGAACGCCTGGAGCTGCACCGCGAGGATGCCGTATTCCCTGGTGCCCGGCCGGGCAACGATTCTTTCTGCGACCTCGAGCTGCATCATGAGGGTGGCCGATTCGATGTGCCTGCGATTGTCGAGCAGCCTGAAGAGGATGGGCGAGGTGATGGAGTAGGGTATGTTGCCGAGCACCTTCAGGGGCTTCATCGATGCCAGGGGTTCGAGATCGACCTTGAGGAAGTCCGCTTCGATGACCCGGACCTGCGGGTACTCCCTGCGGATAAATTCGACGAGGACAGGGTCTTTCTCCACGGCGGTGAAGGATGTGCATTTTTCCGCGATCTCCCTGGTGAGTGCCCCGAAGCCCGGGCCGATTTCGAGAACGTTGTCCCCTTCGGCAGCTTCCGAAGCCGCCGTGATTTTTTTCGTGATGTTGCGGTCGAGCAGAAAATTCTGCCCCAAATTTTTTTTCGCCGCTATCTCTGTATGCTTATATTCAACCTTTGTCATAATGTCCGGGGTTTCCTTCAGCGCTGCATCCGGGCGGAATTGCTTTTTTCAATTCAAGTTATTCTGGAAGTAATGGGAGAAAATACTATCGTTGCCGCTGGCAAGCAATATGTTTCGCGGGGTAACAGGGCAACCCGCACCGGATTCGGCGAAGCCCTTCTCGCGGCGGGCAGGGAAAACCCTGATATTGTGGCTCTCTGCGCCGATCTGACCGGCTCGCTCAATATGAACCTCTTCCGCGACGCTTTTCCCGATCGTTTCTTCCAGACAGGCATCGCCGAAGCGAACATGATTTCCATGGCCGCAGGCCTCGCCACGACAGGCAAGCTTCCCGTCGCCGCCAGCTTCGCGGTGTTCGCTACCGGCAGGGTGTACGACCAGATCCGCCAGTCGGTCTGCTATTCGAACCTGAATGTGAAGATCTGCGCATCCCACGCCGGCCTCACGCTCGGAGAGGATGGCGCCACTCACCAGATACTCGAGGATATCGGCCTCATGCGGGGCCTGCCGAGGATGACCGTGGTCGTTCCGTGCGATTACAGCGAAACCGTCCGCGCGACAAATGCGGTCCTCAGGCACGCGGGACCGGTCTATCTGCGCTTCGGAAGGCCGAACGTCCCGGATTTCACGCTCGACGAAGACGGATTTGAAATCGGCAAATCAATAGAACTCCATCCCGGAAAGGACGTGACCGTCATAGCCTGCGGCATCATGGTCTGGAAAGCCCTCGAGGCAGCCCTCATCCTCGAGAAGGAAGGGGTAGGCGTGAGGGTGATCAACATGCACACCATCAAGCCGATCGATACGCTCGCGATCGTGCGCGCCGCGAACGATACCGGCGCCATTGTCACCTGCGAGGAGCACCAGTTCTACAACGGTCTCGGTGATGCCGTTGCGCACGTCTGTGCAATGAACATTCCCGTGCCGGTCGAAATGGTCGGTGTCGAGGACCAGTTCGGCGAATCGGGCAAGCCGGATGAGCTTCTCAGGAAATACAAGCTCACGACCGAAGATATCCTCGAAAAGATCTATCTCGCGCTCCGCAGGAAGAACTGAACGGACAGGAAGAGAGAACAAAACGAATCATCAATACCAGGAGAGAGTATGGGAATGCCCAATTTAGGCGACATGATGAAGCAGATCCAGCAGGCAGGCGAAAAGATGCAGGATGTCCAGAAGCAGCTCGAAAAAATCGTCGTTCACGGAGAGGCCGGCGGCGGCATGGTGAAGACGAGCGTGAGCGGCAAGCAGAAGCTGCTTTCGATTTCGATCGACCCGGACATCATGGATGACGTTGAAATGGTTCAGGACCTCGTGCTCGCTGCGGTGAACAGCGCCCTTGACGAGTCGGCCAGGCTCGCGCAGGAAGAAATCTCCAGGGCGGCGGGAGGAATGATCAACCCGACCGACCTGCTCAAGAACCTCAACCTCGGCAAATAGCCCTCCATGCGCTATACCTCGGCAGCAATCGAGTCCCTCGTCGACGAGCTGGCGAAGCTTCCGGGCATCGGCCGCAAGACAGCGCAGCGACTTGCCATGCATATCCTTCAGGAGCCCAGGGACGAAGCGGAAAAGCTCGCACAGGCACTTGTCGACGTCAAGGATAAGGTGGTCCGATGCTCGGTATGCCAGAACGTGACCGATCGCGATACAGATCCCTGCACCGTATGTTCCAGCCGGATGCGTGACCGTTCGGTCATCTGCGTGGTCGAATCGCCGGTTGACATGCTGGCGTTCGAAAAAACAGGTTATTACAAAGGCCTCTACCATGTGCTCCACGGGGTGATTTCTCCGCTCGACGGCATCGGGCCCGACGATATCAAGATCCGTGAACTGCTCGTGCGCCTCGGCGACCTGGAGCATAAGGACGTCCGCGAAATCGTGCTGGCCCTGAACCCGACTGTGGAGGGGGAAACGACGGCCCTCTATCTCGGCAGACTCCTCAAGCCCCTCGGCATATCCGTTACCAGGATCGCGAGAGGCATCCCGGTGGGCGCCGAGCTGGAGTTCGTCGATGAAGCCACGCTTTCAAGGGCGCTCGAAGGTCGGTCAGCTATATAGGATGAATATGAGCACCACTCTTTCTTTATTTCGAAACCCGATTGCAGCGTTATCCGGACTTGCCGGGATCGAAATCCTCAGGTACTTTCACGTACAATCCGGTTTTTCCGGCTCTTTCCGCCTTGTATCCGGGCTTCCCTCGACAGGAAACAGAGGTGTCCGTGCGTGTGTTTATTGGAACAACAAGACCGTAATAAAGGGTATTTCAACTTGAACGATGGCGAGTGATAACAAGTCGGTTCTGATCCTCGGTGGCGGCCTCGCGGGCCTCACTGCCGCAAAGCGGCTCGCTGACAGGGGATTTCAGGTAAAGGTCCTTGAGAAAAGGGATATCTACGGGGGAAAAGTCTCCTCGTGGAAAGACGAAGAAGGAGACTGGATTGAATCCGGCACCCACTGTTTCTTCGGTGCATACGGCGTTCTCTATGACCTGATGAAGGAGATCGGTACCTATCACGCGGTATCGTGGAAGGAGCACCAGCTCACCTATACGCTTTCGGGCGGGGAACGATTCACTTTCGGTACCTGGGACATGCCGAGTCCGCTGCATCTCCTGCCGGCAATCGTCAGGAACGGCTATTTCACCATCGCAGAGATGGCGGCTTTCTCCCGCTCGCTCATCCCGCTTGCGCTGCAGAAGAACCTCTACCCGCCGACACAGGACCACCTCACTTTTGCCGAGTGGGCTGAAGAGAAGAAATTCGGCAAACGGCTTATGGAGAAAATGTTCCGCCCGATGGCCCTCGCCCTGAAATTCATTCCGCCTGAAGAGATATCGGCGAAGATCATCCTCGATGTCACCGAGACTTTCTACCGGGTGCCTGACTCCTCATGCATGGGCTTCCTGAAAGGCGCTCCGCAGGAGTATCTGCACCAGCCCCTCATTCAGGCTTCAGCCTTGAAAGGCGCGCAATTCAGAAGCAGGACAACGGTTGACGAACTGCTTTTCGATGGCAGGGAGATTAAAGGAGTGCTGCTCCGCAACGGCGAGATCCTCACCGCGGACTACTACCTTTCGGCCCTTCCGGTCCACAATCTCGTCAACGTGCTGCCTGTATCGCTGAAGACGAAGGACCTTTTCTTCGCGGGACTTGAGAACCTCGAAGGGGTACCGGTGATCTCGGTGCAGATATGGTACGACCGTCAGATAGCCTCTGATGACAACGTGCTCTTTTCGCCCGACGGGGTGATACCGGTCTACGCGAATCTTGCCCGGACGACGCCCGAATATCGTACGCTTCGCGGCGAGCCGTTCACGGATGGGAGCCGTTTCGAATTCTGCGTCGCTCCGGCGCGCGAGCTGATAGGGTTGTCGAAGGAGGAGATTGTCAGGCAGGTGGATCTGAGCATGCGCAACTGCTACCCGGAGACGTCGCAGGGGGCGAATATCCTGAAATCAACCGTGGTGAAGATTCCGCGATCGGTCTACGCGCCGATTCCCAACATGGAGCGGTTCAGACCAACGCAGAGAACGCCGGTGAGGAACTTCTTCATTTCGGGAGGATTCTCTCAGCAGTTGTATTATGATTCGATGGGTGGAGCGGTCATGAGTGCCAACCTCGCCGTAAAGGGAATCCTTCGTGCGGAAGGTATGCCGGAGTGATGCAACGCTGCATTTTGTAACGGTTTTGTAAAAAAAATGCCGGAAAAGGAGAAAAATCGTTTCTCCGAAGCCCCGGAAATTATTACATTAGAGTCCTCGTTGAACGTACGATAAATGAGGTTACGAGCCCTTGTAGCTCAGTGGATAGAGCAGTAGTTTCCGGAACTAAAGGTCGGCAGTTCGAGTCTGTCCAAGGGCACAAGGTGAGCATATTCGGGGTGTGGCTCAGTTGGTAGAGTGCTGCGTTCGGGACGCAGAGGTCGTGGGTTCGAGTCCCGCCACCCCGACAATAAAGCGATTACGGCAAGTTCCGTTGTCGCTTTTTTTTTGTTTGTGTAACGTGTAAGGGTGATAATCCCGCTCTCTACGGAAATCGTGTATCAGTTTCAATACAATTCGCGGATAACTTTCTGGATGATGCCGAGTAACCTGAAATCCTTTCCGAAGCTGACCTGTTTCAGCCCATCCGGACCGGGGTCCGGCGCGATGTAGAGTTTCCCTTCCCGGAGGAACAGTTTTTTAAGCGACTGCACCCCCTTGTGCATCACGATGGCAAGGCAATGATCTTTTATCGGAAGAGCCGTATCGACAATCAGCAGGTCATTATGCATGAACCCTTCTTCAATCATGCTGTCGTCCGGGAGCCTTATCGCAAATGTGGTGTTTTTATCCCTGACGAACTCTTTCGATACAACCATGTATCTGTCGATCCGATCAGGATCGTGATAGGAGCCGTCCGCAACAAGGTGCATGAAAAGGGGGATTTCAACCAACTGTTCGGTTAACGGATTCTGCTCGAGTTTTTCATGATAGAGATGGTACAGTTCCCTTATCTGGTTTTCAAGATAAGAGATTCGCGAGTTCTCATCTTTTGCGGCTGAATATTCATAATCTTTCCCCTCGGGCGGTCTTTTCACACCATGACCGGTTAAAAGCCAGTCGAGGCTTGTGTCCTGGCATTTGGACATGAGCAGAGGGTAGTTGATCGTACCTCTTTTCCTCCAGTTTGTCAGTGTGCTTGGCAAAATTCCGATTTTCCTGGCAAAATCCGCATCGAGGGTTACTTCCAATGCTTCCTTTGCCCGATCAATGATTTTGTTCACATTTTGAAAATCGCTTTTCACAAATGGTGAACTTTCCTTAAATTCTTTTATTATCATGAATTCCTGTGATTAACAAGCGGTTTTGTCCCTGTAACACAGTGATTATTCGTCGTATACCCGAAAGCGTTCGCGTTATCACGCATATTTTCCGGTATCCTGATATGAGCAGCGGTACCCGTGAAATCGGATGCCGGTAGTTGTATGATGTTTGCCATTACGGCCAATACGTTTCAAAGGGAGAATCCTGGGGGAAATCGCCTGATTGACAACTGAATGCTAACAATAACGCAATTTATCGAATCAATAGCAAGCGGCTGTTTCTCTGCAGCGCATGAAGTTCTCAGGCAGTCGTCGAATTGTGCGGTTTATCAGGACATGCTTTTTTCAAACCCCTGAAACACGGTTGACATGAAACGGAAAAAATCAGGAGACCTTTTACCGGAATTGTTCGGGGATGCTTCCAATCTTTGTTGACAGCGAGTTGTCTTCGGTAATTACATAACAACCCTCAAAATTACACTTGAATGAAAAAACAGCTTAAGTACTTGGGTATGGCAATTTTTGCGGCCGCGAGCATTTCTTTAACGAGTTATGATGCTCAATCAGCAACAGCTTCGGGAACGACAACCCTCCGAGTAACTGTCCCGCCCTATGTCGTATTGTATTATCCAAGTGCCCTGACCATCGTTCTGGCGGACATTGGTACAACACAATCTCCAACAGCTTCAGTAGATTGGACAGAAAATAATGTAGATCCAACACCGTCGCTGACGGTATCATCGACAGGACCGTATTCTGCTGCCAAGTCGTTGACTGTGCCCAATGTATGGGCTATCAGAGGGGTTTCCGCTTCAGGAAACGCTTCGGTTTCAATTGCAGGTTCGACAGGAACGTCAACAACGGTCAGTAATTCAGGTAAAAATATCCCGATTACAGGTTTGAACGTCTCATCTGGTTCTGTTGCAGCCGGCACCCCAATTACAGTTCCATTAACCGGTATGAGCCCAGTCCTTGGAAATGTCGGTATGACTCTCGATATGTCAGCCCTCAATTCGGGCTCTTCCGGAGTTCTCTCTGGAACCTATACCGGTGGTCAGTACAGCATTACCGTTACGGTCAATTAACTGATGACTTCCATGGCTTTCCGCATGACAGCACGGAACTTCCGGATGTGCCGTGCTGTTTGCTTTTTCCCTGTTCTTTTTTTCTGCTCCTGTTTGTTCTGGCTGTCATCAGGGGCGGATTCCCATGCTGCCGTTGTCTGTCAATTTAAAAATCCGAATACCTATACTGTTGCCATTTCATTAAGCAACTTCGGCCTTTCCTCTACTGCAAGTGCAAGTTCTCAGACGGGAATCACAGCGGTCCAGCTCAATCCCCTCGATGTACTGTTGAGCAATGCCTCAGTAAACGTACCGGTCACTATCGGAGGAATTGTGACAAGCAGCGGCCAGCTATCAAGAACGATTGAAACATCATATTCCGATTATATCTGGCGCCTGCGAATGAATGCAAGTGACAGGAACAATTATAACACAGCCAATGAACATGAAACATATGCTTTTGCGAGCAGCGGGAACGCCGGCGGCACGCTTGCGCATACCACCGCACCAACGACAGCGACGGTTTCGGTAACCATCGTACCTGGTGCTCAGCAGTGGAATCAAAACGGCTCTACCCATTACCTCATCAGGATGCTTAATCTGCAAATCGATGTAAGCAATGTCAGATATAGCGGCACGTATCAGAGTACTTTCACCACAACAGTATATTATTGACATGAAGAAGTATTTTTTCATTGCAGCGCTGCTGCTTTGCACTGTTTTCCCCGGAAAAGTCAATGCTGAGGAGGAGGAGTTGCTGAAACCACAGTTTGGTATTTATCCGGCAATGTTCGAAGTGGAAATCGGCAGCGATTCCGTTGAAAAGTCTCTCATAATAACCAACCTTAAAAAGAAACCCGTTTCAATGCGGGTTGAACTTTATTCATGGACATATAATGAACACTTTCAGATCAAGTTGGTGCCGTCGTCTCCAAAAACACTCGATCAATGGATGGTCGTCAATCCGGTCCGGTTTACTATCGAGCCGGGAGGGATTCAAACAATAAGATTTTCGATTACCCCCAGAGTAAAACCTGAACCGGGTGAATACAGGGCAATGCTCTATGTGATAGAGGAACCGGATCCTGTTAATGCCGGAAATGGTGTGCTCATTACGGCAAAACTCGGTGTTGGCATATACGGTTATGTACAGCCGGTTGTCCATTCTCCTAAAATTATTGATTTATCATTTCATCGGGCATCTACGACCCTGTCGGTGCATCTTCTGAATGAGGGCAATGTGCATGCCCGTTTCCGCGGCCGCTATATCATTTGGAAAAAAAGTTTGTTTTCCGGTTCTGGATCAATGAAAAAACTGCCTGAAATGATCGAACAGGGTCATGAACCATCAGGGTTTCTTGCCCAGGGATTCTTTCCGGGCGATCCCGTACTGCCGAAAACAGCAAGAAGCTATAACCTGAAGCTTGCCATTCCCAAAAATAGCGGCCCGTATGTTGTCGCAGTGATTGGAGAACTTGATGGCAAGCCTGTTGAAAAACTTTTCCAATGATGACATTTTGGCAAGGTTGATTCAATGGTATATCGTTTTCGTTTCGGCATTCTTTTGGCTATTCAGCCAACCAGTGCTTGCAGACATCAACCGCCATGAAGATGCCGTTCCGCTTTTTCAGGCGAACAGTTTCCGGGCATCGCAATCGAAGGGCAAGTCTTTGCTTGTAGGGATATATGTTGCCAAACGATACTGCGGCAATACGACCGTGCAATTTGTTGATGAAGAGTTCTGGGTGCCCTGGAAAAAGTTTTTATCGCTTGCCGGTTTCCCTGCTTCAGCGGAACATGATGGCCTCGTCACTTTCGCAACGACAATCGGGAACATCCTGTTTGATACAGGAACGCTTCGCAATTTTGATGGGCAGCTTTATGTGTCATTCAACATGCTTGACGAAGTATTCAGGGTCTTTCCCACCTTCGACCAGTCGCTTTTTGCCATCAAATTCAGGATTTCATGGCAACCCGCTTCTTCTGCATCCACGATAACGAAGGTATTGACGCCGGATGTTTCCGGGCCTGGTACATCTCTTGCATTTATCCATGCACAATATCAGCACTCAAACGATTTCCGGTCCTCAACGTACAGGAATCTTGATATGCAATTCGGCGGCAGAGCTGCCGGAGGTGTCTGGGATATCGAATTGCAGGGTGATCCGGATATTCGAATTGATCCTTGCCACTATCACTGGACAGCACTGACAAGTCATATGGCGTTTCGGGTGGGTACCGCTAATTCCGAAAGTTCTTCATTGCTTGCGGCACAGAAATTTACCGGGATGCAGATTGGCTGGAGTAACAACGATATCACGCCATATTTTGACCAGCCGTTTTATTCGACTCAAGATGCTTTCATGATCTTCAACACTGCCCAGCAAAGAAACATCGAGGGAAAAGGGCCTCCGGCCGGTATTGCGGAGTTGCGTTTTGATGGAAAGATTGCGGCACGGCAGACTATCCTGTTAGATGGTCGGTTCAGCTTTCCGAAAGTACAGATGGGTATGGATTTTCGCAGAACGGAGGTCTATCTTTACAGGAGCTCCATTCTTGAAAAGCCGGTCACTGTGCTTGATTTTACCCAATCAGTCTCAAGTCGTGCGCTTGAACCGAATACAGTGCTTGCAAGCTGCGGTATCGGCATGACCGGAAATCCATTACTCCGAAGTCATGCCCTTGAAGGTCCAGGAAAACCGATAGCCTATGGTCATGTTCAGTACGGTCTGAATAAATGGCTGACGCTGGAAACAGCCACCCAGGCAAGTAAAGAAATCAATGGTTGTGACATGCTTGCCGGAGCTGTTTTATCAATTGGATCAAAATGGAACGTTTCTGCGTATGCCGCCTCGTCCAATCAGCAATACGGGACTGACCTGAATATTGAGCGTCGTGGAAAAAATTCGGATTTGCTGATCGGCAGCACCCATTATGATCGGGAATTCGGGTCTGATTTACAGCCGCAAATGATTCGTCAGTCATTACGTTATACCTGGAGCGCACTTAAAAATTTCAACCTGTCGCTCATCGGTCGTCGTGAAGAAAGTATAGAAAACAGCGTTACGTACCTTCGCCCGGGGGGCTCCATTTTTTTCAAGCCGGGATTCAGGTTATCAGTTACTCCGGATTATGATCAGCATGGTGACCTCAGATATGAGGCGGCATATTTCGGTTCAGACCTGCTGACTGCCAACATGGCATATGACTCGAAAAAATTGGAAACAACCGTTTCGTGGCAATCGGCCAGTCAGTTAAATCTCCGATTTTCCAGCCAATATTACGTTCTTACAAAAGACGCCATCAACACGGCGTATCTTGACTGGTATATCGGCGGAGCAAGAAACACTCTCATTGAGTTTGTAGCCTCACATTCCAAAAACCAGACAGGAGCTTCAATTTCATTTCGTCGGGCTGCTCAAACAGGATTTGATATAGCTCTCAGCTATCAATACAATATTCCAAATACACTTCAGCTCGATATAGATCAGCCCGCAGAGTATAATCCTGGTGGAAAACATTCGTTCTTTTGCACGCTGACATGGGATTTCGGATGGTCAGGAAAGAGTTTCAAACCAATAAACCGGTCGTCGCTGATGGTAACCAGGGGCGGAATTGCAGTAGCATTCCTGCCGGAAACGGAATCGACGGTAGAGATGAAAAAGGTTCGCGATATCGGTATTTTGGTGAATGGTTACAAAATGCCACAGAACAAGCGGAATGGAAGTTGCTTTATCGGTAATCTGAAGCCCGGTCTTTATAACGTTTGTGCTGATCCGGAATCGCTTCCTGTCTATGTCAATCCCGACAAAAAAGCAAAAATTGTTGAAGTCAGGGGTTGTCAAATAACGAAAGTCGATATTCCTTTGCATGCCGAATACGGAATTTCAGGGCAATTGACTGATGGCACAGGGAGGGGAATTCCGGGATCTTTGGTGATGGTGAGAGGCTATGATCAAAAAGAGCCCGCAGGATCGGGAGTCACCAATGACTTTGGATATTATCGAATCGATAGCTTGAGAAACGGGCATTATGTCGTTTTCGTGCAGGAAAAGGAGTCAGTGGAAAAGAAAAATCTGGTTGAACGACCATTCGAGGTATCAGGAAAATATCTGTTTGATATCGATATGAGCATACCGGCAGTATCATCACCGGACGCCAATGAGCTGAAGGAGGACATTCATTAGGTCACTGCTGTTATTTTAAGCCCGATCGCCCGGTTTGGTCCCGACGTGTCGGGATCGAAATCCACAAGAACTCAGAGTACACTCCGGCTGCTCCACTTCGTTCACCTTGCCCGCCGTTCCTTCTCCTGACGATACCGCAGACGTGCGCTTTAATTGTTTTCGGCCGTTAGCTATTTTTTTATGCAGCCTTGAACAGTTGTACAAAGGGGCGGCAAATGCATGAAATGAATGTCGCCCACAACGGTTATATCTGATTGCCGCCAAGTGATCTTTTTCAGGGATGACCTGTTCGCGTTCAGTGTTGAGCCAGGGGATGCTGTTTCTGATGTGTCGGCGGTTGTTGGCGAAACAATTGTATTTTTAATTTACAAGGTAACCTGAACTTAGTTTTTCCGACATGTTGAGCGCAAAGGAGATCCGGATTCAGATCATCGTCGATAATACCGCTCCCGAAGGGCTTTACGGGGAACACGGTTTTTCAGTCTGGATAGAGGCGGGCAGGGAAAGGATCCTTTTCGACACCGGCAAGGGGGAGGCAGTTATTCCCAACTGCAACGCGCTCGGCATTGACCTGTCGACAACGACCATCCTGGTGCTGAGCCACGGCCATTATGATCATACCGGCGGGATCGCCGAAGCGCTTGCCTTCGCATCTGCAGCAAGGGTCGTGCTTCATCCTGGCGTCTTTACCGATCGCTGGAGCATCCGGACAGGAGTGCCGAAACCAGCCATGATGCCTGCCGAATCGCAAAAGGCGCTTGTCGCCCTGCCTCCTGAGCGCGTCATCAGGACCGGCGAACCGTCAATGATATCCGAAGGAGTCGGCGTTACAGGCACTGTCCCGCGCCTGAACGGGTTCGAAGATCCCGGTGGTCCGTTTTACCTTGACACCGAAGGCCGCATTCCCGACCCGATAGAGGATGACATGTCGCTGTGGATCGAGACCGCCGAGGGTCTTGTCGTTGTCGCAGGATGCTGTCATTCGGGTATCGTCAATACCCTTGACCACATCATCGGATTGACAGGCGAACGCCGAATTGCCACCATACTGGGCGGGTTCCACCTGTTTGCCGCCTCACCCGAACGGCTCGAACGAACCATCGAAGGACTTGGCAGCCACGACATCGGCCGCATGATTCCGTGTCACTGCACAGGGTCGGAGGTTGCTGAGCAATTCCGTCGACGGCTTACGGTTCCGGTCATTCCGGGACATGCCGGCCTGATCGTCTGAAATTTACTTGACCAGTCATGATCGCGGAACGTCAATGGCCGTGGGATGTGAACTGTGAACGGTGGGACGGCATTCATTTCAGGAAGTTGACAGCCGTCAGAGATACGTTTCATGTCGGATGAAACGGTCGTCCTCGAGTCGGAAACTGAGTGAAATGAATATTGTCCCCGAATTTTCCGAAATTCAAGTAATGATAACAGATAATAATGCAATGCAGGGAACGCTGGCGGACAGTGTTGTGGTGCTGGATTTCGAGACGACCGGCTTGTCGCCCGAGTATGGTGACCGGGCTATAGAGATCGGTGCGGTGCTTCTGGAGCGAGGGGTGATTGTCCAGCGTTTTCAGAAGCTTATGAACCCCGGTTTCCGGATCAGTCCGTTTATCGAGAGTTATACCGGAATTACCAATGCGATGCTGAAAGGCCAGCCTTGCTGTGAAAAAGTGATGGCCGAGTTTTCGGAATTTATAGCCGGTCATAATATTGTCGCGCACAATGCGTCATTCGACAGGCGTTTTCTGGATTTCGAGCTGAAACGGGCGCGCCGTGTATATGAGGGAGCCTGCTGCTGCTCTCTGCTTGTCTCGAGAAGGATTTATCAGGATTCCCCGAACCACAGGCTGCAGACCCTTGTGTCACATGCGGGTATCCCGGAGACCGGCATGTTTCACCGTGCCCTGGCAGATGCCGAGATGACAGCGAATCTGTGGTTGTCGATGATCGAACGGATTCGTCAGCAGTACAGGGTGCCGATGATTTTTTTCGACCAGATGAGTGAACTGTCAAGAATCGACAAACTCTATACCCATCGATATCTTACTTCCCTCGGCAGGGGTGGTTGAGCAAGTGGGGGGGATTCATCTGAACGCATTTCTCAAGTTGAATCCGGCTTCCAAAGGTTGCCGAAGGCCTGTATCCTTTGCAGTCGGGAATTTTCGATATGTTGGGATGCCGGTTCCAGGGTCGGGATCTTGTTTCCCGGCAAGGTCGATGCCCGGATACGTGACTGATTTCCGATTTAACCTTTTTCAGCGATGTCAGGTCCTGACTGGCTGCTCGATGCCGCAATCATGATGATCGAGCGTATGCACCGGGTGGAACACCTGGCTACTGACGAACTGGCCGAAATGCTTGCCGGACCGGAACCGCCATTGCTCTTCGACATTCGGACCCCCGAAGAGTACGAAAAGAGCCGTATCGCAACGGCTGTGCGTCTCGATCCTGATACCGGCCCGGATGACTTCGCCGCCCGCTATGCCTCCCTCGTGGGGGGGCGCGACATTGTCTTCTACTGCTCGGTTGGCCAGCGCAGTTCGGAACTGCTCGATCGGGTGGAGAGTGTCTGCAGGAATGCGGGTGCGAAAAGCTTCCGCAACCTCAGGGGCGGTATCTTTCGCTGGTATAACGAGGGTAAGCCTGTCATCGATGCGGCGGGTTTGACAGACGAAATCCACGGGTATGATCCGGTCTGGGGTATGATGGTCGAACGGCGCCGGTAGAACGCTAAGGGCGGAACGGTCTCATGAACAGGGCAGAGAATCGCTGTCTGCCGGGGTCGCTTTCATTGTCGAGACCGAGGCGGAGTCCTTCGAGATTGTTGCTGAGCAGGAAGCTGCCGAAGAGACGGTCCCACAGGGAGAGCATGCTGCCGTAGTTGGAGTCATGCTCGCTCCTCTGCCTCGAGTGATGAAGACGGTGCATCATGGGGGAGGGGATGATGAGCCGGGCCAGACGATCCATGGCGGGCGGAATGGAAATGTTGCTGTGGTGGAATTCGATGACCGGTGTCATGAGGAGCGAGTAGAGCAGCAGGTGTTCGATACCGGCTCCGATCAGCATGAAGAGGGGAAAACGCAGCAGTTCCGAGAACAGTATCTCGATGTAATGGAACCGCCAGCTGGTCGTGACGTCGAGGGTTGCGTCGCTGTGGTGTATGGAGTGAAATTTCCAGAGCAATGCCGTTTCATGATTGAGACGATGCCAGGCATACATCCACAAGTCGATGAGCAGGATGATCACCATGGCTTCGGCAAATGGAGGAAGGGCCAGGATCCCGATCCCCGGCCAGACGCTTCGCGACCACTCCAGCATGAACGCCATGAGCATTCCCGAGGGGAGCAGGATCAGCAGGTTGAGCCCGGCCATTGAAAGATTGAGCTTCGCATGGACAGAGCGGTTCTTCTGCGGGGAGAAAAAGGGCTTGAGTCCTTCGAGCATCCAGAGCAGCAGACCGCAACCGATGGTTGTGCCGTATGAGAAAATGCGCAGGTCGGATATGGAAACCAGAATGTCTGCCATGCTGTTCAGAGCCGGTTGAGTGATATGAAAAGAGGGGTTGTCTTGCCCTCGCATTCCCTCTGACTTGAAGTTTCAGGAAATGCAGGAACATTTCCAACAGGGAGTTCTCCGGGCCGCTGATCTTTTAATTCGAAAAAGCAGGATCATGATCGGGATGAGGCCCTCAGGATTCAAAGACTGCCCTGTCTGGCTGCGACAGGAAAAAACAGATATGTTTATGTAATTTGCAGGGTGAAGTAATAACCCTGTCATCAATGCAAACCGGGAGAAAATCATGAAACCTTCGAAACATGTCACGTCGATATTTCTGTGCGCTTTCATTCTGCTGACAACGAATAACGCTGTTCATGCCAGTCCGAACATCCTGCAAAAGGATGTACAGATCATCAATGTCAAGCTCTGTGCCGACATCAAGGCCTCCCTCGTGCTGACCAGGGGGGCATACGGCCAGGTCACCGTTTTCGGTACGGTGACCAATGCGGGCAAAGGAAGTTACAACATTCCTTCAGTGGCCGAGGTCATCATGAACCTGGCCTATGCCCCCAAGTTTTCCTACACGATGTCCGGAGTGTCGGCTATCCTTGCCAGCAAGCCCTTCACTGCTCTCAAGGCAGGCGAATCATTCAAGATCAATGCCTCTTACCAGATTCCCGACTTCGGGGGATGGAACCCGGCGGGTGCAGCCCCCAACGCCAGGCGACTTTTCACCCTCCGCGTCATCAAGCAGGACGGCTCTCCCTACACGAGCGGCGAGGAGTGTGATCCCGGGAACAATACCGCAGCTTTCGAATTGTCCTATTTCGATCTGAAACACTGAATGATGCAGGTTGATCGAGGCAGCGGGTTGCCTTGACGAATCGATCTCAGTGATAACCGCTCCCCGGCAGATCGCATTCAGTGTTTCCGCCCCGCTGATCGACATTTTTCATGAATGTAACGGAACGGACCTTGTTGTGTGTCCCATTAAAAAGTAATATGAATCTGTAATGGATTGCTTGTGTGAAGTTGGAAAGAGACAAAGATGAATGGTAACCCTAAAACATCAAGAAACCATGTCAGACGAAGCGGTTGAAATGGATCCGATGACGGCTGCAGAGCGTGAAGAGCAGATAAGGCTTGCTGCCTACTCTATCTGGAAAGCAAACGGCGAGCCTGAAGGGACGGATGCCCGGGACTGGAAAGAGGCCGAAGCTGCAGTTGCAGAAACCTCTGAAGAAGAAGAAAACACGGAGAACGCTGAATAACGAATTCTCTGCTTTTGGCGGTTTTTCCCCTCTGACGGACCGGCAGCAACCGAGTGCTTTTTCTTTAGGCATTCAGCCGCTGCCGGTCCGTATTTTAATTCTCTGCAAAGATTTTTCCCTGCCGTGAACTATCTCTTTCAGCCTGATCCTTATGCAGGCCGGAATCTGTTGCTTGCGGGTGAAGGAGTGCGGTTGAATTGATGGCGATGATGCGGGCAGTACCGTTTGAACAAGACCGGGTGCCGAATTTTGGGTTATCAGGGCAGGCAATCGTATTGCTTTCTGTTCATTGATGCCTCCGGGAACTCTTCGGGTTGAATCACCATTTTGTCTGATACAATTTTTTCAGGGCCCGAAGACGTCAGGGTAGCCCGAAGATTCATGGTTTTAAAGAAAATGCGGTGGAGTCGGCAAGGTATCCATATGACGAATTTGTCCTGAAAGCGAGGAAACAGCTTGCGGTTTCTCTTTCTGTTCTGTTTTTTGTCCCCTCGATGATTTTTTCCGGTTTCATCCCTTTCGTGTGGCGCTTTTTCGCGCTTCTTTCAATAGCGGTGCTTTTCGCATACCAGGCCTATCGTCACGGGTTTACGCCCGAAGAGCTGGGCGTGAAAAGCGGTAATATCTTGAGGGCATTGCGAATACAGATTCCTCTGGTGCTGGTTTTTTTACTGCTTCTGTCCATTGCGCCTGAACTCGGGTTTGTGAGCAGAAGCGTTATGCCTCCTCCTCTTTTTTTTCTGTTTTATGTGCTCGTTTCCGCACCCTGCCAGGAATTTATCTATCGGGGATATATCTATGCCCTCCTGAAGCGGAGCGGTGTCAGGGATAGTCGTGCAGCGGCCTTATTCCTTATCATTCCCTTTGCTTTCGCACATATCATTTTTCACGATTTCATGGTGTTCCTTTTTGCACTCATTGCCGGTATTTTTCTGGCTGCAGCCTATATCAGGGAAATGAACCTTTATGTCGTATCGCTTTCTCACGGTATTCTTGGGTGTTTCGCCCTGATCTCCGGTGTCATATGATGGGTGAGGAATCGTGTTGATTCAGGTACAATGTGCTGCAGGCCGGTATCAGGCCTCGAACCTCTTCACAAGAAGCTGTACTATGTCCAGCGTTGCCTGCATCTCTTTCGGTCCGATGCCGGTGCTTTTTTCCTCCGCCCAGGGTATCTGCAGTTCCGACAGCTGCTCATCGTCGCGGTGTTTTTCTCAGTCTGCAGGCCCTGGAACAACAAGGGCGAACGGTAAACGGGAAGAACGTGCCCAGGAGAGCGATACGCACTCATGAACCGCAACAGCCGGAGGTGTCGGGAACAACGGTATGCTTTCATCACGGAACCTCAGGCGCCAGGAAACCATGAAATTTATCTCTTGCGTTTCAGGGGAATGCAGATATCGACGTTCCATTTTCCTTCGGGATAAACCGTGGCATTGTTGTGGTACATCTCGAAGCATGGTTTGTCATCGCACGGGTAGCCGCTGCTGACGAGCCATACGAATGCCTCCTCCCATGCACGGGTAAAATCGTCAGGGTCGAGCTTGAAGCCGCAGACAGCATAGGGGCCACCCGAGATGACCTGCAAACCGTCCACCCCATCGGTGTCTGTTCCGGGAGGAACGGCCACACAGGCATCGGTTCTGCATTTTTCAGGAGGAGCCACTTCATTTCATCGAAGGACTATCCAGGTGCAGCTGCATGCTTCCGCAAAAAAGTTTGACAAAGAGGTGTTTCTGCTCTATATTATGGGCATATGCCAATAAATAAGAGAGCGCCCTCATCCTGTTTTCGATCTTGATATGAAGGTCATCAACAGGCCGATTCGGTCCGGGAATGTTCGAAGAGATTCCGGACTCCGTTTAGTCGGTTTGCAAAGCGCCTCCGAAACAACTGAACGTATTCGAAAAAAGATAATCCGATGAAGCAGCTGCATTTCCAGGAAAAGTATCCGATTACCGTTGTTGATGTCGCAAAATCTGAAACCCTGTTTCAGAGTGTGGCCGATATCGCGGTTTATTTCAAATCATGCATTTCAGGCACGCCGAATAGCAT
The DNA here is from genome assembly GCA_013335405.1 of Chlorobiaceae bacterium. GTDB lineage: Bacteria > Bacteroidota > Chlorobiia > Chlorobiales > Chlorobiaceae > Chlorobium. The sequence goes on along the minus strand of JAAXVR010000015.1, from coordinate 11,142 downwards.
CTATATCGGCATTTTCGATCATTATGCCCATACGATGGCAAACGGCGGTGACATTGCGCCAGATATCCATGCGGCAACGAATGTGCTGTTCTGCTTCGGCTACACCCTGCCCAATCCCCAGGTACTTGCTGTCCGTCCCCGGTCTATCGGTATCGCCGACCTCGGAGACCATTTCGTGATCAGTTTTCTGGATGCGCCTGTGAAGATTGCAAACGATGCCATGCAATCCTGGGCGCTTGGTCTTCGTAACATTTAACCATTGCAGTAAAGGACTCGACCATGTGGAAAATACTCTCCTGGCTCCAGAAATATATGATCTGGAGCATTCCCCTTTCGATGCTGGCAGGACTCTTGTTCGGAATGATGGCAAATCCGTCTTTCCTCAGATGGACCATCCTGCCGCTTACGTTTCTCATGGTTTATCCCATGATGGTCACCATGGATGTAAATGAACTGTTAAAACCGGGGGGAGGCAAACTGCAGCGTGTGACTCTGGGAATAAACTTTCTGCTGATGCCTGCCATCGGTTACGCAACAGGCTTGCTGTTTTTCGCTCATCAGCCCATGGTCCGGCTTGCATTGCTGCTGACATCACTGTTGCCGACCTCGGGAATGACCATCTCCTGGACCGGTTTTGCAAAGGGAAATGTCCCGGCAGCCGTTAAAATGACTGTTGTCAGCCTGATAGCCGGTTCTTTACTCGCCCCGCTCTATCTCAAGATACTACTTGGTACAGTGGTTGAAATCCCGCTGCAGCAGGTATTCCTGCAGATCGCCCTGATCGTTTTCCTGCCCCTGCTGCTGGGCGCACTGACACGTCGCTGGCTGGTGGCGAGTTTTGGCGAGCAGGAATACCATCAGCGTCTTAAACTGAAGTTCCCCCCGTTCTCCACCCTTGGCGTGCTCGGTATCGTATTTGTATCGATGGCCCTCAAGGCAACAAGTATCGTTCATCAACCGGCTATTTTGCCTAACCTGCTCCTGCCTCTTTCGCTGATTTATGCGCTCAATTTTGCCATAAGCACAGTTGTCGGCAGGAATATGTTCAAAAGGAACGATGCCATTGCCCTGGTTTACGGCACGGTCATGAGGAATCTTTCGATTGCGCTTGCGATCGCAATGGGTGTCTTCGGTGAAAAGGGAACGGATGCCGCTCTGCTGATCGCATTGGCCTATATCGTTCAGGTGCAGGCGGCGGCATGGTATGTGAAATTTACGGACCGTTTATTCGGAGCTGAGGTTGTAAACCCGGCCTCGCCAACCGGTTCTGCCGGGACAGCCTGAACCGGGAGGCTCGGGTGGTCGGGATGTATGTCTGTTGCCGCTTTGAAATCAACGCAGCAGTTTGCCTGTGACCGTGATAAATGGATACCTCATTGCCGGCAATGAGGCACAGACTTCTTTATACCGGTATCCGGA
>JAAXVR010000015.1:0-9623 GCA_013335405.1 Chlorobiaceae bacterium | reverse complement strand
TTCTGATGTTTCAGGATGGGGATCGTTTCGGATTGCCGTCGAGGAGGACCAGTTCGCTGGCAAACCGTTTGCGTCCAGCGGTGAGCCACAGATTGACAGTTTTGACCGATTGGCCAATTATCGCCGCGATATCGGTGGCAGAGAGACCCGATATTTCGGAAAGAAGGACCGTGAGTTTCACTTCCGCATCCTGTTTAACCAGCGAAGATCCGAGCTTTTCCATAGCCTTGCAGGACGGTTGGGGTATGCAGGACATTCCGCTGTAGCTTTCGAGCAGGCAGTGCCTGAAGGCTTTGAATACCTCAAGTTCCGGTGCTTCCGGGTCAATGAGCAGGTAGGTTTTTTCGAACAGATCAACGGCGTCTTCCTTCGAACCGGTTATCCAGTAACCGAGACTGTAGATGTCGTCGATCAGCTGAAGCGGCGTTCTGTTCTTCTTCTCCATAGCGTTTTTTCTTCGGGTTGAGAAATGCCTGGAAAGCCGTCCGGTAGATGCAGGGAGTCCGGCTGTTTGGGGGAACAGCACGCTAATAATATACAAAATTGTAAGATAAGATGGCAACTGTTCCGTGCATTTTCAGCGTAATGGCAAGCGGGAAGTGGGGGATACGGCGGAACCATAAAAAACAACCGTTCTGCAGGCTGTTTTCCAACGCCTCTGTCTGAAAGATGTTAACCTTCGCGCCAAGGCTGACGGCGGTATGCATCACTATCGCTCTGGTGATTGCTCGCCGGGGTCCGCATTTTTCTTTTTCACAGGTTCCGTTACCCGTCGTTGCCGATGGATTGAGAGGGGCATATATCAAGCTGTTCCTGGCAGAGTGCGATCTCTTCTTCGTTTTTCGGCTGGTTGAAGACGTAGGCATTGCCTTCGGCGTCGGACATGAAGAATTCCGGTGCGGTGTCATAACAGATCCTGCATGCCGTACATCCGTCCGGGTCGTCGGGAGCGGTACAATAGAAGCTGCCGCTTACGTTCTGCGAGTGTTTGTTTTCCCTGTTTGCCATCGTGGAATTTCCCCCCTGTTTTTGTTGACACTGCTGTATTTGCTGCTGCCCCTGGAGCTATCTATCCATAAGAACATTTCCGCTTCCGAATTTGTTCGGAGTATCTTCTTTCTGTATAAATAAGAATTATTCTTTTATCGGTTTTTTTCGTATCTTAAAAAGGATAAAATTTGTCCGGTATATTTTCCTGCAGAGAGAATGATATTGGTAAACTGCTATGAGTGACGATTATACAAAAAATCTTGTCGCCGGCTTCATCGAACGGTGCAGAAAGAACGGACTGAAAATCACGCCCCAGAGGCTTGCCATTTTCCGGGAACTTCTCAAGATGCAGATTCACCCGTCGGCTGATATGGTCCATAAGTCCATTGCCGAAGAGTACCCTACCATTTCGTTCGATACCGTCAACCGAACGCTGCTGACCTTTGCTGAAATCGGTGTTATCGAGACCGTTGAATCACATTCAGGAGTCCGCCGTTTCGAAACAGACACAGCGCCACATCATCATCTGCACTGTGTTGTCTGTGGTCAGATCATCGATTTCTGCGATCCGGAACTCGATGAAATCAGGGTGCCGGATCAGGTGAGGGAAGGTTTTACCGTACTCGGGACAAGGGTGGTCATCAGGGGGATCTGCCGAAAATGCGCCGGAGTGGCAGGAAAGGATACTGTGCCAGTCGGAGGGATTCCTCACGAGTGATCGGGTGTGAAAGAGGAGAGCGCTGAACGGTTTCCTTCCGGAAGCAAAAAGCCTTCATACGGATGATGAAGGCTTTTTGCGTTCATTTTCAATTCACCTGAACGTATACCGAAGCCTTGACATTGCAGATCGGGCAGGTATCAGGAGGAGTTCCAAGCTCGATATGCCCGCAGACAGGGCAGAGCCAGATAGACGAAGTGTCGATATCCCTGCCGTTTTTCGCCGCTTCAAGCGCGATCCTGTATAATTCGGCATGCACTTTTTCCGCTTCAACAGCATAGCCGAACATCCTTTTCGCCTTGTGCCCTTCTGCAACTGCCTGCTCGTACATCGGCGGATACATCTCGTTATGTTCGTATGTCTCTCCTGCAATTGCCGTTACGAGGTTTTCGGCTGTGGAGCCTATGCCGTCGGAAGCGGCAAGATGACCTTCCGCATGGATTCGCTCGGCTTCTGCCGTCGTTCTGAAAAGTTTGGCGATGTTGACCAGGCCTTCTTTTTCAGCTTTCCTGGCAAAAGCGGCGTATTTCTGGAATGCCTGACTTTCTCCGGCAAATGCATTTTTGAGATTTTCTTTCGTTGTGGGCATGATGATTATGATTTGACAGGTTGTAAAAAAAGTTACTGCAAATAGGTTTCCCAGTTTCCGCACTATGGTTCAAAGGCGCTTCGGGGAAGGAAACCCTGATCGTTCAGAGAGATTTGTGACAGAACCACCAGTCGTAGCAATCGTACTGGCCCTTTCTTTTTTTTGCATCTTCTATGTTGTTTGCCGGAGGGATGATGACGCGATCTTTGAGAAGCGCGTTCTTTGGCCAGTCGGCAGGTATCGCTACCTTCTCCCTGTCTGAAATCTGCAGGGCTGTTACAGCGCGCAGGATTTCATCCATATTGCGACCGATTTCCTGAGGGTAGTAAAGTACGAGGCGGACCTTCCCTTCGGGATCGCCGACGAAAACGGCACGTACCGTGTTGGTACCCTTGCCGGGGTGGAGCATGCCGAGTTTGTTGGCGATGCTGTCGTTGGCCGCGACGATCGGGAACGTAATCTCGACATCGAGGTTGTCCTTGATCCATTCCACCCATTTGATATGTGAAAAGACCTGGTCTACGCTCATACCGATCAGACGGCACCCGATTTTGCTGAACTCATCAAACCGATGCTGGAATGCGACAAACTCGGTTGTACATACAGGGGTAAAATCAGCAGGATGGCTGAACAGGACAAACCAGGATCCTTTCAGGTCGCCCGGAATGTTCATCGGTCCATGGGTTGACTGTACCCTGAGTTCAGGAAACGTATCCCCGAGAAGCGGCATGGACACGGTACAGTTATTTTCATTATCAGGCTGATATGCCATAGGTGTATGCTCCCTTATGAAATTTAAGTGAAGAAACTTGATTTTTTCACTTCTTTCAAGATAATATTAAATTTTTAATTAGTAATAGATATTAAATAAAAATAATTCCTGACTGGTATTGCGGTAAAACTGGAGAGCGTGAATTAACTCCTTTTATTTTAAGGGATAAAGTAATCCATTCCGTAAAAATTGCAACTGAGGTTCTTCAGGAGATGAGTGTGTACCGGAGAAGGAAAATCGTGGAAATCGTCATCAGGAGGAAGGTGGTGATGCCTGTATGATCGTCGTCGCTTGCGACGGTGATCATACAGGGCCCCGAGAATCCGGAAGATGCGTCTGACATGCCCCGGGTGTTCCTTTCTGTTTTCCATTGCCGCTTCTTTTGTATTCAGAGCGGTCAGAAATACACTACGGTATAGAACAGGTTTTTTTTCATTTCGCTGATGACGAACTGGAAACTCTTCCTGTTTTTCCACCAGAGGAGCGGATTCCACCAGGGAGGTTCCGTCGCAACGAGGATGAAGCTGCGCGGCGTTCCTTTCACGGCTTTCTTCCAGGTCTGATGCAGCCTCAGCATATGGGGTGGGTCGCTTACGACAAGCGCGCTTTTCCACCCCCGTTTTTCCATGGTATGCGCTGTGTTTATGGCCTCCTCCCAGGTCGTTCTCGAGCGAGTATCGATTTTTATCGCTTTTTTCGGTACACCGAGAGAGGCTATCATGCGCTCTCGCCAGTTTGGATGGCCTGGACGGTAGAAGCGCTTGTCGATCCCTGTCAGAAGGACGTGCTCGGAATAACCTGCTTTGTAAAGCTCGGCTCCTTTCTGGACACGCAGTCCGTTGTCGCCGCCGAGAACGACGATGACATCGGCTTTTTCAGGCGAACGGGAATAGTGAGATACCACGAACCCCAGGCTGAAAAAAAAGAGAAGGGAGGCGAGAGTGACGGCAAGCAGGGCAATGATGGCATATTTGAGAAAGGATTTCATAGAAAAAACGGATATCGTATGCCGCTCATGTTTCCGGTTGATTCCTTCGGGATGTTATCGGTTTGAACAGTGACCGGGCCGGGCTCAAGGCCGCCAGAGAAAATTCGTTACTTGAAGTTTTATTGTAACATACGGTAAATAAGCCGCTTTTCCCGCACGTGCCGTATGATTTTCCGGCTGTTTTTTCAGCCCTGTTCCGACGGATCGTTCAACCTTCCGATAAAGAGAATCCTTCCTGTACTTTTTTCGCGGATCATGAAAAGGAACGGCCTGTCTGCCCTGAATACCGGCACGGGCTCCGGCATGGCCGATTTGAGCTGCATGATAACTGCGGTAGCCGCAGCGGCCTCGGTGCCTTTTTCATTGACTTCAAGGAATGCCTTGTGCACGACAGCTCCGATATACAGTTCGTTGCGGCCTTCCGTCATGCCTGAAAAATCGGCGAGTTGCTGGTTGAACGCATCGGTCATGCCCATCTCCTTCAGGGTTCTGTCCATGCGGAAAGAGGAGGTTTCCCTGAACCTCGGAAGGAATACTTCGACTTTTCTGGCGGCGAGGGCTTGATCCCACAGGGCAAGTGTTCGTGCATCGAGGCTTTTTTCTACCGCAGAAAGAAGAACTCCTCTTGCGGGCAGGACGACAAGCATGGCGACATCACGGCCGGAATAGGGCATTTCAAGCAACTGGACAGGTCCTGGAGCTGCATACCTGAACGTCGCTCTCTGGTGCATCATTGGGGTGCTGACGGTGTTTCCCCTGCCACAGAGGAAAGGCTCCTCGGAACTGTTGTCCTTGTTGAAAGGGGATTCCCAGTCGCCCTTGAAGTAGATGGCGTTGACGAGGGTGAGTCTTGTGAGCGCATCGAGTATGCCGGGTTTGACGAGTTCCCTGATCCTGTTTTTCGTTTTGCCTTCAACCCATCGGTTGATCGCAAGACGGGCTTTTTCGGTTTCGGTCAGGTAGTTCACAGGTATCACGGAGGTGCCGTAAAAAACCGCCATGTCACGAAGCCATGAGGGTGAGAGCCTGTATCCTTTCTGGGGAAAAAGGGAGTTGGCTTCGGAAAGGATTACATTCCCTTTTTTTTCAATGGCCTTCATTCTGTTCAGAAACTGCCGCATCTCCAGCTTTCCGGAACCGATATCCTTTGATCCGATACCCAGCGCATCGGCCATCTGTGACTGTGTTTTTCCCCTGGCACCGCTCATCGTCATGGAGAGTGCTGTTTCGACGCTCGAAGGGGAGAGGAAAAGATTGCCTTCGGAAGCGCTCAGTAACCGGTAAAGAGAGAGTGCGAAATCGGAGCGGCTCTCCTGGCCCGTAATCGAGGATGGTCCGGCCTCGATGCCTGTATGATTCTCCGTTGCGGCATACAGGGATGCAGGAACAGGGAAAAACGCAATGATCAGGAGCAGGAACACCCTTGTCATCATGTCTCCGGATTGGTTGTTATCATTGTTTATTACGGGCCGGCAAACCGTCCATATTTTTCAAGTATAATCATTTTTCCATCCTCTTCTCCGGGCATCGGTCAATTTTTCCGGTGCGGATTTTTCCGGATTAAAATCAGGAATGGTAACTTGAATTCAAGGATAACTCATGGATTCACCGGCAACCTCTCCGGCTACAGCCTGAATTTTCAACACCGATCCGCATGAACGGTTTCGAGACTGGTCACGGTCCCCTCTCTGAAGAGGAACTGCTTGAACTCGAAGAGCTTCTTGTTTCCTCATGGCTCCCTTCGGGAGCTATGACACTTGATGCTCTCGACGGCTTCCTGACATCACTGGCAATAGGGCCTGTGCCTGTAGGGACAGAAGAGTGGATGCCCGTAGTTCTGGGAAGCGAGGGAAGCACTTTCAGGGAAGAACAGCCAGAAGAAATGCTTCACAGAATCCATTCTCTCGCAATCCGTTACGGAAACTCGATCGCTGCGATTATGCGTGACGATCCCGATGCATTCAGCCCGCTTTTCGAGCTCAGCACCTTCCCTTGTGCCGAGGACGAAGAATCTGCGGTACAGGTCTGGGCAGAGGCATTCATGGTGGGCATTGAAATGCGCTACGACGATTGGGCGCCGCTTATCGAGATGGCTGAAATGACCGATGAAGAGGGCGAACGCACTGCCATGCTGCTCGGACCAGTTCTCCTGCTTTCGGGCCGGGACTCCCGTTCCGTCAGCCTTACCGGAGAGCAGCGGGCACGGCTGGGGAAGATGGTCTCTGAGAGTATCAGTGATATCTACCGGTTCTGGCTGCCATTCCGGGATCTTTTCATTCCCGGGATGTAAAGGGAGAACCATGAAAAAAAGTATTGTCGCATTCTGTCTTTTTTTTCTTGTCCAGGTTCCGGTTTCTGCCGCCCGTGACATCGATTTTGTCGATATCGGAGAGCTTGACAGGAGCATTGTTCTCGACATCCGTTACGCAACCCCCAACAATTTCACCGGACAGGCCGTCTATCCGGCAGCACGATGCCTTCTGAGGAGGGATGCTGCACTGCGACTGCTCCGTGTCCAGGAAAAGCTCGCTGAAAAGGGTTATCGGCTGGTCGTTTTCGACTGCTACCGCCCACTCTCGGTACAGAAGCGATTCTGGGAGATTTTACCCGATGAACGTTACGTTGCCGATCCCTCCAAAGGCTCGCGCCACAACAGGGGCGCCGCTGTCGATGTGAGTCTTGCCGATTCGGCAGGAAGGCTGCTGGCCATGCCAACCGGATATGACGATTTTTCCGAAAAAGCGCACCGCGACTGGAAAGGGGCTTCACCTGAAGCTTTGAAAAACAGTGCGATACTCGAAACTGCGATGAAGGCCGAAGGGTTCGAACCGTTTCCTGCGGAGTGGTGGCATTTCGATGCCCCGGGATGGGAAGAGTACCCGGTTTCCGATTTTCCGATGAAGAAGACAGGGGGTTGTGAAGACTGACACGGCGTGCCCGCGAGCCGCGCTTGGTGTCGTCATAACCGGAGGCAGTTCCGGTATCGGCTATGCTCTTGCCCGGGAATTTCTTGCCGCAGGCGACAGGGTTGTGATCTGTTCGAGGCAGAAGGTCAGGCTCGAAAAGGCCCTTGCTTCCCTTGGCCGTTCCTGTCCCGGTGCCCATGTCTCGGGTATGGTATGCGATGTAAGCGATCCGTCGATGGTGGCCGAATTTGCCCGTTTCGCTTCGGATTCGCTTGGCCGTGTGGATCGCTGGATCAACAACGCGGGAACAGCCGGTGCATTGAAGCGGCCGCTGAGCGGACTGACTCCGGAAGATATCAGTGAAACCTGCTCGACCAACCTTGCGGGATCCATGCTTCTCTGTGCGGAAGCGCTCAGGATCATGGAGCGCCAGCCGGTGACACGAGAGCCGGCCTACCATATATTCAACATGGGGTTCTCCCTTACAGGGGCCAGGTTTTCCCGCTCGAATATACCGCACAAAGTTTCGAAACGCGCTGTCACTCTGCTTACGGGGTTTCTATCGAATGAGCTGAAACGGACCGGGATCACCTCCGTTGGAGTGCATGAGATCAGCCCCGGGCTTGTGCTTACCCCGCTTCTTACCCGTGATGTTCCTCAGCAGACGCTCCGTTTTCTCAGGAAAGTTGCCCGTGAACCGGAAGAGGTCGCGGCAGTTCTTGTCCCGAAAATACGTTCCATTTCCGGCTGCAACCGCAAGGTGAGCTTCATGCCGTTTCTTCCGTTCATGATTTCCATGCTTTCGGCCGTCATGGCCGGGCAGGAACGGTGACCGAAATCCGTTGCCGATGTTCGTTTTACTCCATTCGAGAACGCAGTTCCTCCCACAGGGCAAGGTATGCCTTCGATGATGGCGATGCCGGGCGCAAGGCGGTGAGAGGGGAGCGGTAGATACCCATCTTTTCGATATCGGAGCTGTAAGGGATCATCGAGCGCAGGAATCCCGGTGTTCCCTGGAGTTCCGTGACGATGTCCCGGTGCATTTTCTTTTTCATTTCGACCATGGAAAAGAACGCGAGGATTTTCGACGATTCCAGCCCGTTCGATTCGAAAAAGCCGGTGAGCTGGTTATAGGTCCGTATCGACAGGGTTGTCGGAATAACAGGAACGAGAATGATGTCGGATGCACTGAATACGCTTTCGGACAGCAGCGTCAGGTTGGGGGGGCAATCGAAAATAAGGTGCCGGTAGTTTTCACCGATTTCGAGGAGGTTTTTCCTGAGCTTTCGGAGAGGCTTTTTTTCTTCGGAAAGTTCGATATCGAGGTTTCTGAATGAGAAATCCGACGGCAACAGGTCGAGGTTTTCGAAATCCGTGGCCCTGATGTTATCATAAATTTTTTTATGGCCTCTGAGGAATTTTTCGCCGGTGAATTTTTTCGAAGCCCTGACCCTGAAATAATAGGAACTGGCGCCCTGGGGGTCGAGATCACAGAGGAGCACGGGCGAATCCGGCCCGGAGGAAAGCCACGAGAGGTTGACTGCTGCAGCTGTTTTTCCGACCCCTCCCTTGATGCTGTACAATGCCAACGTTTTCATCTCATTGCTCTTTTTCGAGTAGTTTTCTGAACCGCTGTCGGGTTTCTTCATGATCGAAAGACCTGAATGCCTTGTGGAAAGCCGCCCTTGTTTCCTCTTTTTTCATATCGAGGTTTGTGATGAGGCCTCCTATCGATGCCGCGAACAGATGGCTGTCTTGAGCCGCCACGATCGAATCGAGGCGTTCCTGCAGAAACCGGACCTGAACTGAATAATCTACGAATGTACCGAGATTTTCCTGCAGTTCCCTGAGCATGCGCACGACCGGCGTGATCGTATCGTGGGGGTAAACGGAAGAGAAGAATTCAAGAAGGTACCTCAGCTTCTTGCAGCTGATCCGGAGTTCGTGCAGTTCTTCGTCCGTCGTGTCGTCGCAGGCAAGGCGTCCGCGCCTGACGACTTTTTTCCATGCTTTCCCGATGCCGCGGGAAGCGACGTCGATGGTAGGCAATCGTGCCTCAGGGGCCTTTTCAGGATCCGGTAGTTCATGGCTTGCGAGGAACCCCTCCAATCCGACGCAAAAGTCCCTGTAATCCTCCGAATCGAGGTAACGGCAGAATTGCCGGTGGAACCTTTTTCGCGAAGTCTCCAGTTCGATGAAAAAACGATCGAGGTGCGGCTGGAGAAAACCGGGAAGGCACCTGAAATAGGCGTCCTTGCGCAGCAGGTAGACATCGCAGTCCCGCAGGCTGTTGCTTTTTTTACCAAGTGCGGAGAACCCCCGGAGAAACCGTTCGGTATCTTCGGGGCTGAAAACCCCACTGAGCTGCCTGAGGAGCGAGCGGCTTCTTCTCACGGAGACGCGAAAATCGTGAAGGAACTCCGTGTCGATGTTTTTTTTCAGTCCGCCTTCGTTGGCTTTCATGACCGAAAACGACGAAAACAGGAGTTTCCGGGCACTTTCATGAACAGGGGCGTCCGGGTCGAGGTGAAGGGTGATTTTGGAAGAATATCCCTGGATCGACCTGCCAGATGCGGTCATGAGCATGCGGAACAGCTCCCTGAAACCGAACGCTTCCGAAAGTGAAAAACGGGAGGCAAGCCTCTTCGCGAATTGTTCCG
>JAAXVR010000014.1 GCA_013335405.1 Chlorobiaceae bacterium | reverse complement strand
GGCCAGATCATATTAATTTGTCCTCTATGCATCGAAAATTCATATTAAAACTTTTGACGCCACATCATTGTCGCCGATGGTATCAAACCCGATAAACTATCATCATGAGCATACGATATTTTAAACCCCCTCCTTCTGTACCGGCTGAAAGCCTTTCCGGAAAGGTTCTCACCGCGGTTCGCCGGGAGTTCGGTGCCGAAGTCGAACCGTTCACCCTCCACCTGCCGGTTCCTGAACTGCTTGCGGGGGCGTGGATGGTCTGCCGCGAAACCCTGCTTGCGGGCAAAGGCCGCAGGGATGCGAAGGAAGCTGTAGCAGCAACGGTTTCCTTCATCAACCGCTGCCCCTACTGCGTCGACGCGCACAGCATCATGCTGCTGGAAGCTTCCGGCGTCGATCACTCGAAGGCCATTTCAGACGGAAAACCTGAACTGATAAAGGATTCTTATCTGAGCGCCGTTTCACAATGGGCGGCCGCCACCCTCTCTCCGGTCTCCCCGCTGCTTGCTGCCCCGCCATTCTCTGCAGGCGAAGCGCCGGCATTCATCGGGACAGCAGTCTTTTTCCACTACATCAACCGCATGGTCACCATTCTTTTGGGAGCTTCCCCGCTTCCCTTCACCGAAGGCTTCCCGAAAAAGGTGTCGATGCAGATGGCCGCATGGTTTTTCGGCGGGGCAATCCGCCTCGAAAAAAAGGCCGGCACATCGCTGGGAATGCTCCCGGAAGCACCGCTCCCCGAAGACCTCGCATGGGCAAAACCATCCGCTGAGGTAGCAGGCGCATTCGCCGCATTCTCCCGGGAAATCGAAAAGGCCGGAGAAACTGCGATTCCGGAAAAAGTGAGGGCCGCCATAAAGGAAGCCATTGATGCATGGGACGGAAGCGATCCCGGAACAGGGAGCGCATGGATGGATGCAACATTGAAGAAGCTGAACGAGCCGGACAAAGCCGCAGGAAAGCTCTCGCTTCTGGCCGCACTCGCACCTTACAGGGTAAACGATGAGCTTGTCTCTTCCTACTCGTCACGCTTTCCCGGCAATGAGAACCTCCTTTCGGCCCTTGCCTGGAGCAGCTTCACCGCCGCAAGAAAAATCGGGACATGGATTGCGCCATGCTGACGCGACTCCCTTTCGAGCGTGAAAAACCTTCAGGAAGGCTTGCGTTCCGGAAGGCCACGGGTTACGAATTCCGCATGCGCGCCTCCTGAAAACACAGGGAAACGGCATTTGCAGCAAGAGTGCCCCTCACCGGGATTCCTGCCTCCGTTATAGCGTTTTTCAAAGCTTTTCATGACATACGAAAACGGAGCAGTTGCCGGAACTGCTGAAGACCGTTTATTTCCCTCCGGCGTATCCGGATTGCCGCCGCTGCAGGCCGACGCAAAAAGGGTAAAGAACATGATGCAGGCAGCTACAGGAAGAAACGTGCGGATTCGCACAGGAAGTGAACTCTTTGCAGTGATATTTTTTTATACGTTCATTCCTGATCGTCAGGCTTCGACAGTCCGCCAGAATAACCTGCTCCCGGTATTCGGGTCAGGCAGCCGGAGCAATTCGCAGACAAGGAAATAGGTCGGGCCATTGAGAAGGTAGAATGCTTTCATCCAGTCGGGAACATGGATACAGTCGAGCATGGGCAATCCGGAATAGGCCGAAGTGGCTGTATTGCGGAAATTGAAATAGTGGTATGCGAGAATCTCGGATACAAAAAGGAGGGACCAGTAGAGTACCGAAAAAAAGACCATTTTCTTGAACGGGGCCATGGTACGGAACGAAGGCACCCAGTGCGCATACATGAGGTAAACCCCGAAAAGGCCGACAGCCCAGGCAAAAAGGGGATAGATGTTGTAACCGGAAATGACGAGAAGTTCACGGTTGTACCCGTAGTGTGCGTGAGCTATGCACAGGTAACCGCAGGCAATTGCCGAAGCAATCAGCAGATGGAAGATCGCCTGGCTGCGCCCGGTAAAAAAGAGATAGGGAAACAGGAAAAGATAGACGCTGATGATCATGAAATCAGCCCGGATGAAGCTGAAATTGAGGGAAAGAATCGCAAGGATGCTGATTGCCTTGTCTGCAATCATGACTGGGGTATTCCTGGGAAGCGCGATGTACGACAAGGGCTGACAGCTCCTTTTGTTAAATATCCGGGAAAAATTCGCAGACGGTACTGTCCTGGGAAAATACCATATCGGAAGTCAATAATAAAAACCGAAGGGGTAACTATCGGGTGTTACAGGAACTTCGGACGAAGCTCCGGCTCAACGGAAACACAATCACCCGGCTGAGTCAGCCAACCGCCGGGAAACGATACCCGCAAAATTGGAAAGTACCATCGCGGCAAACGGCGTTTCAACACTGCCGTTACAGCCCTCATTCCTGCACCCTGCATTATTCGCATCTTCGCTGACATCCGCGTTCATGACCGCGGCGGTATATTCCGGATGGAACTGGACTCCCCAGGCTGCTTTGCCGATGCGGAACGACATGTGCGGCTCATGGACGCCCGAGGCGAGAAGTTTCGCTCCCGGAGGCAGGAGAAGAACGCTTTGCGAATGTGCGGAGTGGCCGAGGAATCGTTCGGGAATGCCGGCGAAGAGCGGATCTCCGTCAGCGTCCGGCTCAAGCCGGATTTCCACCGTTCCGAGCTCCCTGCCGAGGGGATGGTAACCGACCTGTCCGCCCATGGCGCGCCCGAGAAGCTGGTGTCCGTAGCAGATACCGAGAAAAGGCGTTTCCGATCCGACAAGGTCAGGTATCCACCGTTCGATCCCGAGGCTCCATGGCAGTTCCTCGGTAACCATGGCGTGCGAGCCCGTCACGATGATGCCCAGACAGTCGGCTGTGCGGGGAAGTGAAACTCCCTTCGTTACATCGAATACCTCAATCGGCAACGCAGCTTTACCGAGCCCTGCCAGTATCCAGTCCTCGAAATCGCCGAATGCTGCAAGGGTTGATGAAAACGTCGTTCCGGCTTTTATGATCCGTAGCTTTTTCATGGCTGGTAACTTCAATTCATCCGGGAACTTGCATTGATCAAAGCCTGAAACTATGGTTTTCCCGGCAATCCGGCAACACCTTCTGCTCCCGAAGCTCTCTCCGGGCACCATTACCGGGTATGAAGAGCGGTGATCGGGGCTTTTTTCGGCTTTTTTCATATATTGGCGGCACTGAACAACAGCAACCGGGGTACGGAATACTGCCATTAACTGTCCGACTTATCTGAATCTGCAGGGTTTGGGGAAACACCGTGAAAAAACATCCTTCGCTTATCTTTCTTACAGGTTTCAGCGGATCGGGAAAATCCACGATTGGGCCTCTGCTTGCCAATTCGCTCGGTTACGAATTCATCGATCTCGACCATCTCATTGAAAAGCTCGCAGGAAAACCGATCACGAGGATCTTTGCAGAAGATGGTGAACCGAGCTTCAGGGAGCTGGAATGCAGCGTACTGAAAAACCTTGCGGACAGGGACAAACTGGTGGTTTCGCTCGGCGGAGGCGTTCTCGAAAATGACAGTTCTTTTGCGGTCATCAGCGAAAACGGAACGCTTGTGTACCTGCACTCTTCACCCGCCATCCTTGCCAGGAGACTCTGCAACAAAACCGATCGACCCCTGCTGAAGGGTGAAAAAGGCAATAAGCTCGGGAGGGAAGAGCTTGAAAATAAAATCGAGACGATTATCTCAAAAAGGGCCCCCAGGTACGAAAGTGCAGAAATATGCGTACAGACAGACTCGAAGCGTATTGGCTCCACCGTCGAGGAACTTACCAGAAAAATCGAACGGCATGTAAGGAAAGCGGCCGAAGGTGGAAATCAACAATAAACCATCAGGATTGTGAGCACGATCATTGTAGATACCCCGGTCACCGCGGGACTTGGAAAACTCTTCAGCAAGCATGGGCTTTCACTGAAAACCGTCGTGCTGTTCGACGAACATACGCACGATCTTTTCGGCGACCTCCTCCTCGATACGCTTCGCAAAGAAGGGTTCCAGTACCGTGTGCTCGTCATACCGGCCAGAGAGGCCTCAAAAAGTTTCTCGGTGGCTTACAGGCTCTACGGCAGCATGATCGAGGAGGATGTGGACAGGACATGGAACCTGCTTGCCTGCGGAGGCGGGGTCGTGGGAGACCTTGGCGGTTTCATGGCGGCAAGCTATTTCAGGGGTATTCCGATCATCCAGCTCCCTACCACACTCCTTGCAATGACCGACAGCGCCATCGGGGGCAAAGTCGCCATAAACCACCCTCTCGGCAAGAATCTTATCGGGTTTTTCCATATGCCCGAACTTGTCCTCATCGATCCCGCTTTCCTGAGGACCCTGCCCGAACGGGAAATCTTCGCCGGCATGGCAGAAGTCGTCAAATACGGTTTTATCTCCGATGAGGGCTTCCTGTTCTTCCTCGAACGGCATTTCGACGATATCGTCGCACTGAGGGAACCCTGGCTGAGCGAAGCGATCCGGAAGAGCGCAGGTATAAAAGCCGACGTCGTAAAAAAGGATTTCAGGGAAACCACAGGCCTGCGGGCAACCCTGAATTTCGGGCATACTTTTGCCCACGGGCTGGAAAAACTCGCGGATTACCGGTTCCTCAGGCACGGTGAAGCTGTGACTATCGGCATGGTTTGCGCCCTTTTCCTTTCCCGCAACCTCGGGTTCCTCGACGAAAACTCCTTGCAGAAAGGCCTTGCGATACTCGGCAAATTCCGTTTCCCGAGGGGTATCGTCAAACGCCGTTTCCTCGATACAGGGGACACTGCCCTGCTTGAGAGCATGCTCGTCGACAAGAAAAAGTTCGACAGAAAACTTCGCTTCGTCCTTTTGAAAAATCTCGGGGAGGCTTTTCTTTTCACGAAGGACGTCGATGATGCGACAGTACTCGAGTCAATCGCGAATGGAAAGGAATTCTTCAGAAAGCTCAAAGGCAATTGAGCTCGAACAGGCTTTGTGTGCCCCTGAGTACGGCAAGTTCATCGAGATCTGGAGACAAACCGGTCATTCCGCAAAGAAGTGCGGCATTCCCTCCCGTTGCGATAACCCTTACCCGCTCCTGGAGATTTTCCCGGCGCAGCTTCTGCCCGATAGTTCCGACAATACCTTCGATTCCGGCTGCACAGCTCCATGCGATTCCGTTCCTGATGCACTCTTCCGTGGAAAATCCCGTGACGGGAGCCGGGTCTGCGACAAGGACAAGAGGGAGCCTGGCGGTATATTCATGCAGGGCTTTCGCCATGATGTCGAGGCCGGGCACGATAAGCCCGCCAAGGTAATCACCTCCGGAGCCCAGGACATCGAACGTTATAGCCGTTCCTATATCGAGAGCGATAACTGCCTCCCCGGGATAGCGACTACGGCTGTAGGCGCAGAGCGCGATCCTGTCCGGACCGAACGATTCGGGAGCGTTGTAGTGAAGTGCAAACGGAAGTTTCAGGGATTCGGAAACCTGCATGGCTCTCAACCCGGCGAGCCTGCCGAGCGCTTCGAGCACAATGCTGTCCAGTCCGGGAACAACACTGCAGAACGCTGCGTTCCTGATATCGGGGTATGCTGAAAGAAGAGGTTCGAGCAGGCTGTCGATCGCCCCAGCCGCTGACAGCGATGAAGTCGGCACCTTGAAAACCTTGTGGCACTCCCCGTTGCCGAAGAGCGCAAAGGCCGTCGTGGTATTGCCTATTTCAACGACAAGAAGCAATGCCGGCCGCCCTCGCTCTGAACATTTCGTTTGTGAACCACAGTCCTGTCATTTCAGTTTTGCCTCTACGCCGGCCGCTTTCGAGAGCTCATCGATAAAACGCCTGAAATCCTGCAGGTTTCTGGTTACGAACATTGAATCCTTCGCGGCTGCTTTTCCCGCCACGATATAGATTTTCGGAGGTGGGTTGTAGGTGATCTCCTCCTGGTAGATCGCTCTGATATCCTTGAGCGCGAATTGTTTCTGGTTCCCCTTGCGGTCGAGGTACAGGAAGCTGTCTCCCGAAATTTTCACCGAGTCGCCGTCCTGCCCGTGCTCGCCCACGAAACGGGTATTGTAATACTGAGGCCCGCCAAGCGAAGCGGTCGTGAGCAGTATGAGCACCGCAGTTTTCCAGAAACAGCCGAGATCGATACCGTAGGAAAACTTCCCGTACCGGAAAAATACGGCCCAGCCCAGCCCGAGAAGCAGCATGCCGAGGCTCCACGTAACCAGGTAATAGTAATCGAGCCACCAGGAGGGATAGGGCATCGGGTAATGAAAAACCTCGGGCATATCGATATGGTTTGTTTTCAGAATCGTTGACAGGGATGATCAAAATCATACTCTTCCCCTCCCGCTATTTTCAACAACGCAGCAGGAAAGCTAAAAAACAATCATTCAAGATAAAAAAGCCTGTCAAATTTATTGAGCTAATAACTTTTTCCGGGAGCTTGTTTTATCAATGACCCGCCCTTACGGTGTCGAGACTGTAAGGATGTTGCTTTATCGATGAGTTGACTTTCCTGTCAGCTCCTGACCTTCCGGACTACCTTGAGTTCAGCGCGGGTTTCCGGGCTCTTTCAGGATAACTCCCGGCCTCTCCGGACCTCCCGGCTGTTGCTGTTTTTTGCCATCCCATAATTTTGATATGTTTTTGCCGAAATCCAGTATCCCTGAAAACGGTTGAAGTTTGTAGTAGGTGCCTATACCGAAGATCAGAGAAAAAACGATGATGCAAAGAAGCTCCACGGGGCTTTTAAGTCCTTCTTTTGTTTTTGATTGCAGGTACGAAAAGAACGCTTTCCAGTTGATGGCAAAAAGATGGAACAGAGCAAACAGGGAAAAAATAAACCCGAAAATAATGTGCTGGTTTTGCCACTCCGGTTTCGTCAGTCCTATTATGAGCCAGACAATTGCGCCGGGGCCTCTGCCGGAAGGTCCGAGATAGAGGATCACTCCTGATATCAGGAGCATGAAAAAAGAGATGAAAAGCCCGAAGCTTATAAAAATTCTCCACGTGAACATTTTTTTCATTTTATAACGATCCTTTGCATGGTTTGATTGGCAGAATGGTTGTTCATATCGATACTTTTTTACCGAAAGTTTGCTTCACGCAATTGCTCCATTGCGTTTCTCAGTGGAATCTTGAATGCATGATGACCACCCTCGCCGATTTAGACCTGATAGCGTATCAGGGTGAATAAGCATGCATCTTCAAGCCGGGTATTGAATAAAAAACCCGGCTGTCTGCCGGGCTCTCTGGTCTGGTAAACTCTAATGAGCTGGCGGAGGAGGAGGCCCACCATGTTCCCCTGAATGAGGTGGTGGCGGATTGCCGGTTCTTCCGTCATGATATCCCGGGCCTCTGTGGTCATCGTGATTCCTGTCGTAGGGAGCACAACTGATCATTGAAATCAGCATCATCAACGCAAATATTTTTTTCATAAAAATCCCCGTTTATTACGTTCTGAGCGATAGATACCGCTCCGTGAAACTGTACCGTCCTGATAAAAAATTTCTTATCAACCAAAAAGGAAAAACACCAGGAAAACAAAACGATTCGGCACAGGGCAAATCATCGTAACATTCAATTTTACCGATAGAGGCATACTGCCTGGTGCCCATTACCGATCCTGAAGATCTCCCGGCTTCTCTTTGTTGTCAGCCCGGCGCTCTTTCATTACACAAAAAGCCTATAAACAGCCGATAAAAGCAATCCTTCCGGTCACCAGGTCAGTGTCATGTGTTATCAGTGGACCCATTCATACGCCTTTAATCAGATCCGTCGCAATAGTATGTTCTCGTAGACATCGTTATTCCGCTCATTACATTTTCTTAATAGGCAGGTGATCTGAACCCATTGCTGAAGGTATTTGTCTTTTTCCTCCGAAAAAATAAGGCGAGGGCAAAATAAGAGCCCGAAACCAATACAGTCACTCCGATAAGAATCTTCATATCTTTTTTCATACAACCATCCATATTTGTTTCGTCAGCAGCGGTCATCCGGGAGCCCCTGCAAGGTCAGGTTCCCGAATGCATGATCTTCAGCTCAATCCTGATTGTTTACCTGTTTATCTTCGGCCATTTCCCGGATGATTATCATCATTCCGATTTTCATGGGCTGGCGGAGTTCTGCTGGTTCCCGCCATTCCCTTTTCTTCCCGGCGGCGGGGATGTGCCATTCCCGCTCGGCGGAGGAGCCGGAGGGTTGACGTGTTCGGTCCCGGGTCTTCGTATATCTGCAGAGGCGGTTGAGCGGAAGGCCCTGCATGGCTCAGTGGTGACGATGGTCCATTCGGACCCTGGCCGGAATCGTTTCTTCCCGGGCCGACAAAGCGTTGACGATCCAGCCGGAACTGGTTATCCCGGTATTTGCGTTCATGGGTTGCACTGGTAATGGAATCTCCCGGAGCACACAGGGTGACTTCATGTCCTTTCGCAATGAGCCCTTCAGTCAAACAGGAGACAACCCGTTCCGTCCTTCCGTATTTTTTCGGCATGACAAGCTCTCCCTGTGGTGCGATCCGTGCAATTCCCGGTTTTTTCATGGTGCGCTGCGGCTTTCAATTGAAATGACCGGCAGACAGAGTGCCGTCAAGCGAAATCACGCTGTGGGCAAGTGACTGACGTCCTGAGGACAGCCATAACCTTATGGTTTCAAGAGGCTTGCCGATTATTTTCGAGATATCACGGTGTTTCAGTCCGGGAATCTCCGAGAGCAGAACAGAGAGTTTTATATCCGCAAACCGCTGACGTAACGACACCACCTTACTGTCTTCCCCTGTAACCGATGATTCCGGCTCTCGACCTGAAATATTCTCGTCAATACTCCGGAAAAAGCACTCCCTGAATGTTTTGAATACCTCTCGTTCAGGAGCATTTCTCTGAACTTTCAGATAGGTGCTGCGAACAAGCTCATTGGCTGACTTTTCAGAACCGGTCATCCATAATGCAAGGCTGTAGATATCATCCATCATAGCAATCGGTGTTCTTTTAATCCTGATCATTTCAGCTCCTCGTATCGGGTTGAAGGTCACAACAACCCCGGTTGGCAAGTAAATATCGAAGCAGTGTCTCTCGCTTTGAACATGTTCAGGAATCTCTTGTCCTGCAGCAGGATAGTTTCAGAATATCCTTCATCTTTGCAGCTGCGGTCCCAATCAGACCAGTGATCAAACATCCATCCTGTTAGTTTTTTCCGTATCTTTTGCTGAAAAAATCTTGCGGATACGATTCTGTTCTCTCCCTCGTACCCGCACAAACAGGGGAAATGTTATTTCATCCTGTCAGCAAGATCATGAATTCCCGAGCTCAATGAACGCAATGCGTTCTCTATTCCGTCCTTGAGGTGCTCCCATGCATCCTCGCCGGCCTCGCCGATCTCTTTCAGGTTCACCCTTGCCGATTCTATCCCGCGCTCCAGGGTATGTATCTGTTCAGTATATTTGACATGCAATTCCTCCGCCATTGTTTTTCCTTTTGCCTTGAATTCAGCCAATCTTGCCTGGGCAAGCTCCAACTCGGCCTCTGCTTTCTTTTTGTATGCGTCTCTGATGCTCATCATGAATTTCCAATGTTTCGTTGCGTTATTGTCCCTGGGGTAACAAGAGCTCCCAACTTCCCAACCTTGAATGAGCCCTCTCTTTCTCCTGTATCATCGGGGAAAAAGGAGCTGAAAATCTCCAGCCCCCTCAGTTGCAATCAAATCCTGTGATTCAACCGGCCTGCATTAAAACAGCCTTCCCTTGACTTTTCGTTGTTATTTCCGATTATCGTCACGATGCTGCTGGTCGAGAAGTCTCCTGTTGTTTTCGTCACTGCGCTGCTGATCCATCATACTATTACCATAGTTGCGCCTGTTATACTCGGTGTCACGATACCTTCTGATATCATTCAAACGATGTCTCCTGATCCTGGACGGAAGATTTTTTGTACGGATGTAGTTCCAGGGACCTTGGTATTTTGAAGATCGGTACCATGATCCGTCCTGGAAGATGTAGTAACGGTTATCGTAGAAAACGATATCGTAAGGACTTCCAACTGCCACTGAAAACCCTTGTTCAGGCAGCATGATAAAACTCGGGCGCGACTCCATTGTAAACGAGTGCCCGATTTGTATGCGGACAGCTCCCTGAGCTTCAATAGCGGGATTACCGAGTAGCATACACGCAACACCTGCAGCAAGCCAGATGGATTTTTTCATCGTCATTCTCCTGTTAACATGTTGTTCTGAGCGATGAGATCCCTGTTCGGCTGCCGAGTTACGAGAGCACAACAGTCTCATACCGTTTTTTCCGGTGTATCCGGGTTCAGTAAAAAAATCTTTTCAGCCCGATCCTGAATTCAATCTCCAGAACCCTGGTGACGGCTCTTTATACACGCCCCGGTGATTCCCACCCGAAAAACGGT
This sequence comes from Chlorobiaceae bacterium, assembly GCA_013335405.1. Taxonomy (GTDB): domain Bacteria; phylum Bacteroidota; class Chlorobiia; order Chlorobiales; family Chlorobiaceae; genus Chlorobium. The sequence continues at coordinate 52,353 of JAAXVR010000014.1, read as the reverse complement.
TCAAGCCGCAATATCGTATCTGACCAACCTGATTGCGTGGAGTTAAATGCGTCGTCCCTGAATGACACGAATGACGATAACAACGAGGGCAATAACCAGAAGAATATGAATAAGCCCTCCCATGGAATATGAACTTACAAGTCCAAGCAGCCAGAGAATCAGCAGAATGATCGCGATGGTTTCAAGCATCTCCTATCTCCATTTGATTTACGAAACTCTCATTCAGAGAAACTGATCTTATTTTTCCCTGTACTTTATCCCTTATATACTTTATAAAACAAAGCCAAAGATCAAGAAGTTTCATTCCCGATGAAGTTCAGGAAAAACTTCACTCCGACCGGTATCCGAGAATCATTGGTCCGGCCGTAAAGATCAACAGCGACGGATTACGCGAAGGAAGACAATCCCTGTTGTTCAGAACGCGGAACCGTTCCTCACTTTCCGCTTGTTCCCTCCGCCTCTTTTTTTCCGGCAGATTGTTATCCGTTGCGACTGCAGTATTCAGGTGCTGTTGCCGGGAATCCGGCTCTCAGAGGCAGGAACTCATCCTGAAAGACACAAAAGCGTGTTTGATTGGACTGTTGCAAAAAACAAGCCCCGACAGTTTCTCGGGGCTTGTTGCAGATCCAGGGCATTCATCATTTATTAATGAGCGCATGGGAGTGACTTGCAACGGAATAACTCACCGGATTATTACCGTTTTTCGATGGATCCGGCGTGTTGGATCCGCTGATACTACCTTTGTAGGATGACGAACAACCTGCCATTGCTGCCAGCATCAGAAATACTAACGCATAGTTCTTCATAATCGGCTCCTGTTCTTGTTGTTGATGGAATAAATCAATTGGCAAAAAGAGAAGAAATAAGACTTGGTCTCCGCTTGCCTTGTCATGAAAAATAAATCAGTCAGTTTCTCTTGTCGCCATTATCATGACGATTGTCTTTATTGTTGTTTCTGTCATTGCCTTTGGTCTCCATGTTCTGCAGCTCCTCATGCTTCATGGTTTTGGGACCCTGCTTCAGCCCTTCCTGAACCTTGAAGCTTTTGACCTCCGTCTTATTCCGATCCTGGACATTTATGCTCCGGATCTCCCTGTTCTGCGGAGTCTGACGCTTGATATCCCTGACTTCCGTCTTCTTATGCTCCTGCATCTTTATACGTTTTACCTCACTCTTATGCTGCTCCCGGATCTTCCTGTCGTTGAAGGTCTTGTTCTGCAAATCCCGGAGCTTTCTGCTTTTTGCTTCATTACGTTCATCCAGAATTCTTCTCCTGTTGTCGTCATTACGCTGATAACGGTTGTTCCTGCTGTCCGGCCTGCGGAACTCGATGTCGCGGTACCTGCGTATATCCTCCCAGCGATGCCTTCTTATATGGTAAGGAAGCCTGTTGTTCACAATGACGAACCACGGTCCATGATAGTTGGAAGCGCGGTACCAGCGGCCGTTATAGTAGATGTAGTAGTAGTTACCGTAGTAGACAATGTCATAGGGACTGCCGATCGAAATCGAAAACCCCTGGGCTCGAAGATAGATGAAACTCGGTACCGTATCGATCATAAAAGACGGACTGCTCGATGTGCTTATCTGCACGTTTACTTCAGCCCCGGCATCGGCAAGTGGATTTCCAAGAAGCAAACCTGCAATTCCGGCTGCCAGCCAGATTTGTTTTTTTTTCATAATTCTCCTGTTAACATGTTATTCATCGTGTTGAGATCACATTGGGGCTGTCGAACTTCAAAAGCTCACCAGTCTCGCACTTTTTATTCCGGAGTTATCCGTTTCTTTTCCATAGTTCTGTCAATTGTATCCCTCTGCCAATCTTAAATCCGCCGCCCCTGAATGACCCGGATGACAATGACAACAAGAGCGATGACCAGAAGAATATGAATCAATCCTCCTAAAGTGTATGAACTCACAAGGCCGAGAAGCCAGAGGATCAGAAGAATGATTGCGATGGTTTCCAGCATGACCTTTCTCCATTTGTTTTGAAGAGAATTACGGTTTTGTCAACCGCCTTTCGGCTTTATCTCTTATTACCATATACTTTATAAAACAAAGCAGGAAGACGATAAGTTCATTTCAGAAAAATGGATTTCCTGAAATTTCCCGGCTGCCACACAAATTGATTTTTTCAAGCCCCCGTAACAGATTGGAATTCATAGCTTCGGCTCATAACTTCGTCGGGCAGGAAAGCAGAGCAACTGCCCCTGGTTGATTCCGGGCGTACACAAGAACCTGATTGCAATTGCATCACGAGGAGCCATAACGCCTCCCTGTTTACTTGCAATGGATTCAGGCGGAATTACTTGTTCGGAGGAATTGTCCGTTTTTTCCGGGGGCCTTTTCCAAGCATGAGAAGCCTGGAAACATCATACTTCGAAGCGACAATATCGACAAGGATGGGTCCTGCAAGGCCGATAACGGTTCCAAGCAGGAAAAGCACCCAGATATCCGACACTCCCGCTGCCCTGAAAAATATCCTCGAAGCTGCGGTGAAAAAAACATGAAAGAGGTAAATCGTATAGGAGTAAAAACCGACAGCGGCAAGAGACCTCGATTCAAAACCGATAAAAAGCAGCGATCCGCAGGACAAGATCCCGATCACGAGCGAGTTGAAGGAGCGCCTTCCCCCTCCGTACTGCTGGCCGTAAAACACGAGGAAGAGAATGACCAGCACAAGAATGAAATACCCGGCATACCTGCTGTATTTAACATTCAGAGGAAAGCGGAAGCAGAAGAGGCCGAAGAGAAAATACGGAAGCAGGTAAAAAGCACCTGCAATGGAAAACCACGGAGTCCCGATATTGGATACATTCAGGATGGCTGCAATGAGAAAAGCAATGCCAAGTCCGGCTCTGCTGTCCAGAAGCCTGAAATGTTCGAGTGGCAGCAGGATGATGAAAATCAGGAAAAGGGATTCGATGAACCAGTAATGGGCGACAGGCAGAAGATGCAGAAAACGCCAGTCCGTAACCGAAGCGTTCGTTCCCGGAGTCAGTGCCTGGAAGAGAGCGAAAACAGTCCCGACAAACAGCATGGGAACGATGAGGCGGCGGATTTTGCCCTGCATGAATTTTTTCCAGTCGGATTTGTATGGCCGCCACGCATAGACATAACCTGAAAGAAAGGTGAACAGGGGCATGCGGACATATGCGAGAAGCTGGTTGGCATCCTTGAGGAATCCTTCATGGAGCCGGAGACCGTTTTCAGGAGAGGTACCGATGACATGGTAAGCGACAAGAAAAATGCAGGCAATGCCGCGGAGCGTGTCAACCGGTATATTCCTGTTCGCATGGACTATTTTCATCGTCTGATTATCCTCCTGTTCGAACGGTTATTCGTAAAGCACATGAAAGCTGCTGGCCAATCGGTCAGAAAGCGTGACCTTCGGCAGTTGTCATCCGGAATTTTTCGAATCAAACAGGTTGCCTGAACAATGCCCCAAGCTCCCGCAAGCGCTGCAGGTCTTCGGGAATTGCCCCGGGAACCGGCAAATTCATTATTCGACAGAAGTCATCTATCCGGTAACGCCAATCATGGTGGCTGATTGTCTGGAAAATATTGGTGTATCGCTGTTGCTCAAGGTTATCATTGTCTCTGAGAAGGGCAACGAGTTCGTCAGCTGCTGTCTCCGGATCCTCGGACAGCTCGAGTGTTGATCCGGGCCAGAAAAGCATATCGTCCGCCATGCGCGAAACGGGACGCCTGCCGGCGACAATACAGCCCGACAGCAGGGACTCCAGCCACCTGCTTGTCACCATCATCGAACGCGGCCTGTCACCTTGCGGCTCCACAAAAAGATGGAAAGCAAGCGAAATGCGGGTACGGTGCAGCAATTTCATCAACATGCCGCGTTCCAGATGCACACCGGGCCCTGTTATGTTGCCAAGGGGAGAGTGAAGATAGAGATATGGTGAACCTGGCGGATGGAAACGTTCCGAAAAACAGTTCTGATAGCTTGGCGGTGTTCGCCCGAAGCTGATCAGATCTATCTCCCGTTTCCTGGGTTCACGTGGTGCCCAGGTCAGGCAGTCGGCACCCTGGTACAATTGGTGAACGGGAATGCCAAAACGGGTTTTCGGATAATCCACGTCTTCATGGGCGGTAACCGTTATAGCATCAAAAAGAAATGTTTCCCTGACAAACCCCAGCTGGAAATATGAATCGGTAACAAACCCGTAAATTTTACCGAATTTCTTTCGACAGTCCGGTATGGCATTTATCATACTCAAATCGTTTGGTCCTCTTGCTACAACGATCAGAACATCACCTCCGGAAGTTTTCGGCAGAGGTTCAAATCCCTGTTGTCGGAAACGAAGGAAACTGCCCGGAAATTTACCCTGAAATGGTCTGGGCGAGAGGATTTCAGCCTGAAAATACCGCGCAAGCAGTTCGGCCAGTTCATCAATAGGCAACCAGCCTACATGAGGTGACGCAAGTCCGGCATACAGTATGGATGTTTTCATATCTCGCAAGGGATAAAAGGAAATTGAGACAGGGCTGACCCGGGATTATCAATGCCTGTGTAATGTGTTGTTTTTATCGTTTTTTTCTGATTCTCTCGTCGTTCTGACCCAGGCCGTACTTCGTTTCTTCACCATCATTCCCGCATAGAGCGGGATTTTCCAGGCGACATAAAACGGGGCTGTCAACAGGTAAAGCCAGGTTGAAAGCGGTGCGCGACGCAGAACCTGCCCGGAAAAGACATAAAATACGAGGATCACCCAGAAGCCGATGACAGGAAACAGCCAAACGTTATCAGGAAGTACGAAGGATCCTGCTGTCGCGATGGAAAATAACAGGACCAGAAGCGAGAGCGGCGGGACCGCAAGTTCCGCGAAAGCATAGAGGTATCTGGGTTTACCCGAAGCAATGAATTTTTTTAACAGGATACCGCCCATGCTGCCGACAAGCATGAACCGGCCACTCTCCCAGCGGCTTCTCTGGCTCGAGGCGTTTTTCCCTGAAGTGACCATTTCGCTGCGAACCGAAGCATCCGGATTGTAGTGGACGTCAATTCCCTCATCGAGCAGCTGCAGGGTGAATTCCATATCTTCGACTATGGAATGGCATGGCCACCCATGCGACTGAAGAAGGCTTGTGCGGAATGCCATGCCGTTGCCTTTCAGGACGCATGTGCCTGAAAGTACGGCTGAACCGGCCATCCGCAGGTGATTGAAGACATTGAAAGCCGCATCGATGAGTGCGGGGCGCCATCCGGCCTCGAAATTGCTGACGCCGTTGTAGGCCTGCACAACATCAATCCGGGGCTGACTCAGGGAAAGGCTCGTTTCCCTGAGAAAATTCTTGTCAGGAACGACATCGGCGTCGATAATGGCAATGGCGTCCATATGCCTGTAGTGATCCTGACGGTTTTTCAGGAACCAGTCCAAAGCCTGTCCTTTTCCCCGGTGGACGGGATCGGAGCGCTCGAAAACCTTCGCTCCGGCAGCTGAAGCGTTCCGGGCGGTATGGTCCGTGCAGTTGTCGGCGATGACGAACACCTCGAACCTGTTGGCAGGATAATCGCTGGCAAGCACATGTCCGATGGTCCCGCCGATGCCGTCTTCCTCATTGTGTGCCGATATGAGCACCCCGATATTGAGAAACCGGTTTTCCGACGCACATTCCTTTCTGAAAAAATATGCAGCGACGGTGCTCAGGAACAGATAGGCAGCCGGCAGCGAAAGCAGGACGATAAACGCCCTGGATATGAATTCGATCAGCATCATATCGCAATCCCTTCTGAATTGAAAAGAGCAGCCATTCCGAGGTTGTTGACATGCTGGTTGTAAAGCGAAAGCACTTTCCTTCGTCCTGCTTTACCAAATTCGCTGCGCAAGTCGGGCTCGAGGATCAATTTTTTTATCTGGGCAGCCAGATCTTCAATATCTCCGGGAGTGGCGAGCAAACCATCCTTTTCGTGCTCGATAAGTTCCGGAATGCCGGTTATTCTGGTTGATATGACCGGAATTTCCTTGGCCATGGCTTCCATCAGCACAACAGGAACCCCCTCGGCAAAACTGGCGAGAACAAACAGGTCCGCCTTGTCATAATATTCGCGCACCTTGTCCTGCCCGAGCACTCCGGTAAAGGTCACGAAGCCGTCCAGGTCGCCGGCCGCGGCGCTCTGCTCAAGGGATTCCCGGTCGGGTCCCTCGCCGACGACAGTGAGCATGAAACGGAAACCTTCCTTTTTCAGCCGGACACAGGCTTCAATGAGAATATGCTGGCCTTTTGCCGGAACGAGCCTCCCGACGCAAAGCAGGTTTACGGTCTCGTTTTCCGGCTCCTTCCTGACGGCATAGAGATCGGGATCGACCCCGCAACGGACAATGTGGTGCTTGTGCCAGGTCGAAGGATCGCTTATTCGCATGATCTGGCTCCTGCAGTAATGGCTGATGCAGCGGACGAAAGCCGCTTCCCTGATTTTTTCCGGAAGCATTGCCGAATCGACCGTGTAAAAGATATCCGGCCCATGTACGGATATGCTGTAGGTAAACCCTCCATAGGTTTTCATGAGCATCGCGACAATGGCTGTCGGGTTTCCGAAATGCTCGTGCACATGGGTAATTCCATGACGCTGCAACCACTGGATCAGGATACCTGATTCCAGGAAATAGGCCAGCGCCTTGACCGGGTTTTTCGGTCCAGTCACGCAGAGTCTGACTGCCGCCCCGATCATCTTCAGGTATCCTGCCGGGTTTTTCGCGATACAGCCGAGATGTGCTCCGACAATGGAAGGAAAAGGAGTGGACAGCACCATCAGGGTGTTTCGCGCCTCCTCCTGTTCGGCTGCCGTCATAACCTGGACGTTGGAAGGTCTTCTGATGGATGCCGTATGTACCTTCACTCCGGCCTTCCTGAGCGATTCGATCTCCCTGAAAATAAACGTGTGGGAGATCGCCGGGTATTCGCTGCAGAGATATGCGATCGTATTCTGTTTCATGAATGGGGGATTGATAGGGCTGTTTTAAGTGTTCTGCGCCTGTTTCTCAGGGGCATGTTGAAAATCCTGCCTGCATAAAATCTGCTCATTCCCGCAAACTGGGGGACAACGACCAGCGAACAATGCCAGGAATACGTGATGGCTTCAGCTTTCTCGAGATGGTATGCCCGCATGAATTTCTCTATCCTGAACAGTCTCGGTGAAAAAAGCAATCCCAGTGCGGAAAGAGAACAGAGCGCAGCGGCAAATTTCAGTACAGGCAAATTCCCAAGCGTTACAAGCAGGATTGCGGAAACCTGCAGCAGAAAAAAGCCACCCGCCTTTATCGTTATTTTATCGCTGTCGTATTTCCAGAAGGGGCTTCCGGCTTTCGCCTCCCGTGCCCTTACCGCAGCAAAACCGTAACCGGAACGGTATGCCCTCTTCAGATACTGTCTCACTGTCGTCATGGCAAGATCGTGGCTTGTCATGAGCGCATCGAGCCTCATGATTTTCCATCCGGCCCTGATGATCCTCCGGCTGAGTTCCGGGTCCTCGCCGCCGACAAGGACTTCATCGTATCCTCCCGTTTTTTCGAGGGCTGAGCGTCTGACAAGGACATCCCCTCCAAAGCAGTCGCTTTCGCCGGGAAGGCCGTTCCATTCGAGATCCCCGATCCAGTTGTACACCGAACGGTCGGGGTGCAGCTCCCTGCGGAAACCGTTTACGGCCCCGATGGTGCCGTCCTGCATGGTATCGACGGCTTGCTGCAACCAGCGAGGATCGAGAATCGTATCGGAATCGAGAAACTGGACGAACGAAGAACTGCCGGCTTTCCATCCATGGTTCCTCTGCAATCCCGGCGCGGGAAATTCCGGGTCGAGACCAATGACCTTCACACCTTCCAGGTTTTCCGCAATTTCGATGCTGTTGTCTCCCGAACCGCCATCGACATAGTACAGATGGAGTTTTTCACGGGGATAGAAGCTCGAAAAAACAGATTCGATGCACCTGCCGAGTGTCCTGGCGCAGTTTACCCCGATAAGCACACAGTCGATATCAGGAAAAACGATTCCGTTTCGGTTATCAAAAGCTTGCATGGCAAGGTTCAAGTGTTACGATTTCTTTTTTCTCTGGCGGCGCAGAATGGTTACTGCCTGATTTACTTTATGAATCAATGATTTATGGGAAAGACATGTCAGAAGGCACAGTTTATCGCAGGTCAGGGTCGCTTTCCGGATTTTCTGCGCTTGTTCCCCGGTCCAGATCTCTTTTGCAGATTGCTTTTGGGTGTTGCCGACTGACGGAAAGTGAAAACAGAGCTTGGCCTCGCCGTCCGGCCGGATGTAGAGTTCCTGCAGGGCAATCCTGCAGGGCAGGTTTTCCGGAGAGGCTTTCTCCTCGCGAAAACTTGCCGACATGAGGCGAAGCACCTCTTCGCTGTTCATGACAGGAGCTCCATTGCGTTTCATGGCAATCACTGTTTCCATGACGCTGTCGAGTTCCGGTATGTCTTTTTCCTCGATCCAGAGCTCATCGTATGTTTCGGGCGTCCATCTGCCGAGCGGCTGGAAATTCACTGCCGTGGCACCAGTTTTGACAGCCCAGTCGATGATGTCGGGAAGCGACCTGAAATTGAGCGACATGACGGTTGGCTTGATGATGACAGGAAAGACAACTCCCTGTTTTGCCTGCTCTTCCTGCAGAAGTGCCATGCCCCGGGTTATTTTCGAAAAAAGACCGTTCATCCCCCTGATGTAATCATGAACCGCGGCTTCATGCGAATCGCAGGAAATGTTGAGATTGAAAGGTTTCGCGGCGACAATGGCGGAAACGTTCCTTTCATTGAGCAATGCGCCGTTCGTGGTGACGCCTGCATGGATGTTCTCTGCCCTGCAGAACTGCAGCAGCTCGATAAACCCCTTCTTGATGAACGGTTCCCCTCCGCTGAAGTTGATGGCGAAGGGACCGGTGAATTCCCTGATGCTGAGCAGAGTCTTCTTCCACTCTTCCACCGTCATCTCGGGTATGTACTCTTCCTGGCGCCAGTATTCACAGTGACGGCATTTGCAGTTGCATCGCTCGTTGACAAGAGCATGAAATGTTACCGGCCTGGTAATGTCGATACCGGATTTCAGATACAATGTTTCCGCAACCGCATTGCGCGTATGCTTCAGTCCTACGACAGCAAGTTCACCGAGTTTCATATTGTTTTCCTTGAGTTTTTGGGGAAGCATCTCCAGGCAAATGCATCGTTCCTGGACCTGCCTGAATCTGACCCGAACATTATTGCATTAATCTCCCTTTTCATAAACGGCCGCCCTGCCCATGCGATTGATACTCCGGAAGAAAAACAATCAGCCTGATCAGGCATCTGTTCCTCTGCACCTGACCGCACGTCATGCATGTTTTTCACCTGTTTTCATGTCATTCCTGCTGAGTGTTCTGAGACCGGATATAATGGTTTTTCAGCCTGAGCACGAAGCCGGATGCAATTCCGGCCAGAACTCCGGCGTTGTTGGCCATGGCATTGAGCGCACTGAACCCTTCGCCGCTCAGTGACGAATGCACTATCTCGAGCAGATAGCCGAAGGGCGTTATGGCAAAAGAAATCAGAAACGACGTTTTCCTGCTTTTAAACAGAATCATTGAAATAAGGGAAACAGAACCGCTGAGAAAAAAATGCATTATCGTATCGATCATGAAAAAGTTGTGGATAATTCCGGAAAAGGGCACGAAACTCCCCACTGTCAGCAAACCGAGACAGATGAGCCAGTAGCTCAGCAGTGTCCTTGTGTTCATCCATTCCGATGCAAGAAGCATCCTTTCCGGTATAAGGGTCGACATGGCCGATCAGCTTATGAAACGCGATTGATATTCTCCCGATGCAGTAATGAAACGGGAAACAGGCAACAAGGCCATCCTTTCGTCCTCCTGGATAGTACTGTTGGGAACCGGAGACCTGGCTTCGAGAGATCCGGGTTCGAGGAGCATGCCGATAAGGCCTCCGTTGAAAAGCATATAAATTGGATTGATCATGCCATTCAGAAGATTGTCGATCATATAGATGCCCATGAAAAGTGCCATGACCGCTGGTGCGGCCAATCCCCCGCTGCCCCAGCGGTCCGGACTGATGCGCGTGATGAAAAGGAAAAGCGGCAACTGGATGGCGACGAACATCATCGCAAGTCCGTAAATACCGTTCTGCCCGAGCGTGATGATCCACAGACCGTCGGTCACGCTTATATCCTTGCCTTTTTCGGTATGCACCCTTGACCGCCCGTAACCTCCCCATCCGAAGAACGTACCCTCGAGCGCCCTGTCGATAAGAATCGTTTCGTTGTCAAAACGAAACTGCAGGGATTGCGCCCGGGTCGCACTGAATTTTTCGGCAACGTAACCGGAGAGGTTTCTCCCGTCCCAGATACCTGTTGTTCTTGTATAGATATAGAGCAAAGGAACAAGAAGGATGATGAAGACAAGCACGGACGACTTCATTTTCCGGGAGAGATAGAGAACCGCAAGACCGATGATGAGCAGAATGAGAGCGCCTACCGATTTCATCATGACGGTGGTAATGATCAGCAGCAGGAGAAGCCAGCTGCTTGGTACGAAAAGGATTTTTCTGGGAAATTCACCACAGTGGAGAAGCCATACGGCGAAAAAAATTCCGAGAACCATCCACATGGAGGTCATGAGACCGTGATCCATATATACCATAGGCCTGAAACCGCCACCGTCCCTGAATGTCTGCAGGATATTGCACTGATGGTACCCGTATGTCAGCCGGTGAAGCTGGGGACTCATGATCAGTTCGAACCAGCAGAAAGGAATATAGACCAGCGTACCGATGAATATTGCCGTGGCGAGCAGCTTCATCGAACTGAAATCGCTGAAATAGATCCGCGCAATGTAATAAGGCATGCCCCAGGTAATACTCTGGTACATGGTTTGCGACAGACCGTCGTATGGCCCGAGCCCGTTGGAGACCGACGAGAAAAACGGGGCGGTGCACCAGAGAAGCATAGGCAGATCGGCCAAATTGAAGGTGTATTTCGAAAAACGCTCCCTGTCGAAAAAATATGCTCCGGCAAGGATCCCGACACAGACAGCCGTGGTTTTCGTATAATCCGGCAGACCGGGCAGGTTGATCGCGGCAATGGGCAGGAACATCCAGCCGGCGACGAATGCCACCACAGCTGCAAGACGCGGTTCGAGCTTCTTGAAAAGAAAGATTACCGCCGGGATCCAGCCGAACATGGCTATGGGGACCATGAAATTTCCCGGGATGGTCATCGTTCAGGGTTCTCCATTGAAATGCTTCCTTTTATGACGAAATTTGTTTTCTTCCCCTCTTCGCCCGTTTCTCACGCTTCCTGCCCTTGACGTATTACCCTGGCAGGGATCCCTACAGCCGTAGCGTGTTCAGGGATGTCTCCGATGACGACGGCATTGGCTCCGACTTTGGCATGTGCCCCGATCTTCACACCCCCGAGCACTCTCGCTCCTGCCCCGATATCGACGTGCCCATGGATAACCGGTGTACCCGGAATTGGCCCGGTCCCGATGGTCACCTGCTGAAAAAAGAGGCAGTTCGGACCGATCTCGGCATCCGGGTGGATCACGATGCCATTCGGGTGTGGCATCATCATCCCTCCGCCTATTTTTGAATCGAGCGGGATGTCGGCCCCGCTTACAGCGCTCCAGAAGCGGTGGAAAAGGACGGTCAGGGGAAGCATCAGTTTTGATGTGATGCCTCCCCGTGTTTTCAGCTGCTGATACCTGCGGATCGAGGCAAGAAGATATTTGGCAGGTTCATACCGACCTCTGATGACTTTTTCCCTGGCCCAGTCGGGCTGTGTCGCCGATATTGTATTCATGGCCGGTTAATTCAAGAGTTCGACAGCGAAGTCTCTTCTTTCGATAATGATCGAAGCTCCATTTTGTCCGAAACGCTGCAATAGTGCAAGGGAACGCCCCACCCACAGACCGACCGGCGATGCTGAACGCTCTTTCCTGATAAAGAACTGTTTGAGAAGGCGTCTCGGTTTTTCACGGTTTCCCGTCCTGCATACGGGCGATTTCTCAGTTTCTGTCATTGCCATTTCAAGCCATGGGTATGCCATGGCATCATCCACGACCGGCACGAAAAGCCTGGAAGCTCTGCCGCTTTCATTCCGGAAGCGGCAGAGCGAAAGCGGGACATGGCGTTTGCCCGGATTTGATTCGTGAGAGCCGAACGGTAACAATAACCGGATCATTTCCCTTTCGTTTTACTTGTTTTCTTCCGACGTTTCTCCCTGACGCTTTCTGCCCTTTTGTTCACCCGTTCACCGAAGCCTGTTATGATTTTCTGGACCTTCTGCAGTACTTCTGCGGCCGGAGGCAGATCACGGATGAACTCCTCGAGATTTTTCGTATTGATTTTGCCGAGAAAACCGGGCTGGTTCGCCAGAAACCGGTCGATCGACAGAATGCGTTTGACCCCTCCCTTGTTCAGAAGCGGTGCAATTGCAGGCACTTCGAGCCTCACCAGCCGCTCGGCAGCACGCCTGAGATCTTTGTACATGGTGCTTTCTTCCTGGCACAACAGAACCGCGATATCGGCAGAGAGCGAAAAAAACTCCGTCAGGTCGCTTTCAAGCAGCGGAAATGTATCGATACAGACAAAGTCATAGCCGTTCCTGGCCCATGCGATCAGGTCCGGAATGCGAAGTTTTGATACCTGCCCATCGGTTTTTTGCCCGGCAGCGATAAGATCGAAACCGAATTCCGGTGAATGAACGACATAATCAGCGAACGCTCCCGTTCCCTCGAGACACTCCCCCAGACCACTCCTGCCGGCATGCTCACCCTGAAGCATACCCATCGACGGAGTAACGAGATTGGCCTCGATAAAAAGTACCTTCGGGGCAATTCCGGAAAGTGCCCCGGCACAGTTGAAAGCGACCATGGTGGTGCCGTTTTCCCTGTCGACACCGGTAAACAGAATAACCCTTGCATCGTTTTTCTTTTTTTCGAGACCCAGTTTTACCGCAAGACTGTTTATTGACTTCGACGAGGGACTTTGAGGCGCAAGATGAAGCACCTGATGGAACGGGATTTCGGGCGGTGCCGCAAGTACCGGTTCGAGCGGCGGATAACCAAGGGCACTGCGGATTTCTTCCGGCCGGCGGATGCGGTTGTCAAAAAACTCGAACGCTAAAAAGACAAACCCTATTCCTCCGAACGCGAAAGCGAAAACAGCCATCAGAAGCTTCTGCGTGTTCGAACCTTTCGGCTTGTCAGGCCGCCTGGCCGCCGACTCTATGGATATCCTGAGAGGAGCCTTCGCCTCGACCTCAAGCTCGTGAACTCTTGTATCGATTCGATCGAGCAGGTCACGGTTGTGTTTCAGCCGGGCAGTGAGCGATTCGCCGATACGAATCCCGAGGGAAATCCTGACTGCCTCTTCTTTGCTTGACTGGAGCTGCTTAAGTAATTCTTCCTCTATTTTCCTTGCTTTTTCCGTCTTGTTCCTGACTTCAATGAGCTCTTTTTTCAGTTCGTAATCCCTCTTTCCGTAAATGATCTGTTTGGCCGAACTTCTGATCTGATTCTCCAGCTTTTTTTCATAGCTCTGCATGGCTTTCATGCGCTGTTCCACATAGATTCGGTCGGGATTCTGTGCCGTGAGTCCGTCCGTCGTACTCCTCATCTGCTGCTGCTGCTGGTAGGTCCAGGATGTTGTGGAATTAAGCGACAGATCGTTCATGACTCGCTCTTCGACCACCGGAGTCAATGAAAGGGATTTCAGTTCACGACCTGCTTTTTCTGTCTGCAGAAAATTGTTTTCCGAAGCTATTTTTTCAGCGAAAGCAGTGACATAAACCGTCTGGAGTGTTTCCGCCTTTTTACCGGCAAGATTGTAGGTTTCAGAAAAATCGGATGTGGAAATATCTTTTGTGAGGATGTTCAGCTTGTCCTCTATGAGCGCGATATCGTTATCCAGTGATTGTTTCTCGTGATAGAGGTATGCCAGACGTTCCCTGTCCTGCATTTCATTCCCCTGCCGCACCTTGTCGAGAAAAACCTGCATGAAATTGTTGATCAGCGGTGCAAGGCCTTCCTTGCGGGGACTCGATGCTGTCACGTCTATCAGGTGCGTGCCGGGAACGGGAGTGACTTTGATGATAAACGGAAGAATGCCGGCACATTTGTCTGCCGGCAGAGCAGCCGGTAGAATGGAGGCTTTCTCATCGGGTGTGAGCTTTTCAACGGTTTTTTTCAGAATCTCGAAACCCATCATGCGCCGGGCCTGGGTATTGGCATAGTCCCCATAATAATTGATAATCGAAGGATCGTCCGATTTCGTGATCAGGGAAGGAATAACCGGGTCTATTCTCATGAGGGCGTGGACCTCATAATTCGGTTTGCTGATGAAAAGCACAACCGGAACCAGCATCGTGAAAATGAACGACGCTATAACGACGACAATCAGCCCGTAGCGCCTTGCGAAGCCGGCGACATCGAATGGTTTTGAAGGCTTTCCGAATGGAAGAGCTTCTCTTGGGGCGTTCTCTTTCAGCATAACGGATTACGTTGCTTCGCAAAAGGCAGCAGTTCGAGCGCTTTTTTCTTTTCCTCCGTGTCGAGCACCATGGCCCAGAACAGTGCCAGGGCGAGCAGGACATAACCGCAACCGCACAGGAGAACCTCGAGAATAAGCGGAACCCGGCCTGAAACGGGGAAGAGGCATGTTACGGCAAAAACCAAAAGAGCTGGCACCACAGGAACAAATACCGGAAAAATGGTGTGGGGAATAAACTCCCTGAAACGAATGAGAAAAGTAGCATTGCTCCGCCAGTAAAAATATGACGTGCTGACAATGGAGCTCAGGGCAATTGATGCGGCTGCTCCTGTCAAACCCCACTCCATGGTTGCTGAAGGAATCCAGATCACCATGAGAATGAGCTGTATGAGCATGTACTCCAATTCCCGGCCATTACGATTTATACCCCTGAAAATCATTGTCACCGGTCCTGTTCCGAGCTGTATCGGATAAGCGATGGAAAGAAAAATCATGACATCCGCCGCTGCCGCATAGTCTTTGCCTACCCAGGCATCAATAAGCGGGTGGGCAATGGCAATCAGGAAAAAGAACAGCGTGGAGCTGATCATGTTGGTAAAGCGTATGCCGTTGAGATAGAGTTCTTTCAACTCCTTGCTGTCAAGCTGGTTATCATTCCTGATTTTTTGATGCAGGAGGAAAAAAAGAAAGATCGCGGCGACTGAAACCACTACGGCCAACGGTATCGTTGAGATCGGAAGCCAATGCTGTACCTGTGGAAGAAAAACGATCGGAACAATTGCAAGGGCTGCTGCAGTTAACGCAATATGAAGATAGGTTGTAATCCTCTCGGAAACCGGATTGGTTCTGTTACCGGTCCAGTTCCCCTCAAGATGCGCAGCTGTAGAGAGAAAAGGTCCGAAAGCCGATGTGGAGATACCTCCGGCTGAAGAGGGAAACTTTCGTCCGATTTCAAACATGCCGCCGGCGGCAAGGCCTGATATCGCAGTTATAAACATCCTGTCGAGTACGGTAAGAAAAATACCGAGAATGCCGAGAACCTGCACCTTGCCGCCAAAACCCAAAAAGAGGCGGAAATGCTCCCTGCTGACCAGCTTCCAGGAAATTCGGAGTGACGGAAGAAGCGATCGCGCAATAGTCCAGCAGCTCGCAGTTTCAAGAACAAGTTTGAACGCAAAGGCATACAACAGACCTTTGATACCTGCGCCAAAATAAAGAAAAGCGATCATGGCAACGATTTCAGCCAGTCCGGCAGCAGTTGTGACGATTTTTTCCCTTGCGAATTCATGCATCCCGTTGATGATGAACCGAAGCCCGCCCAGAGTGAGTTCGAGACCGAAGACAGCCGCTGTGCCAAGAAATATTGTTGTGGCGAGCTCCTGCTGTGTTTTGTCGATATGAAATCGTTCAAGAATGAATGGCATGATCAGGTAAAGTCCGGTACAAAACAGGATACTGAACGAGAGCATATAGGCTATACCGGTGGACAACAGTTTGCTGATATCCTTTTCCCGGCCTTCAGCGAGGTATCTTGCTGCATAGCGGATATAGGTGCTGTTGACGCCGAACCCTCCCATGCCCGCATAGGAGAGAATAATGAAACAGAGAGACCAGAGACCGAACTCTGCAAGAGAGATGTAATGAAGAATGAATGGTGTGAGCAGCAGCCGGCTGACCATGTAGATTATGGTTGCAATCATGCCCGAGAGCGCATTGCCGGCAAGTTTTTTTTGTGCTTTCGCTGTCTGATCCATCAATGTTTACAAGTTTCGGCAATCATGCATGAAGCTCTCTTCCGGTTTCATCCGTTTATTTAAGGAACTTCTTGATCGTTTTCCTGATATCAGCAGGTATCATCGATTTCAACAGATACAGGGGCATAAGGTCAGAATAGACAGCATGTCTGTACGGTGTCATTTTTATATAATCCCAATATCTTCTTTTAAAGGGATGACTGTTTTTATAATGCCAGGGTTTCGAACCTGAGGTATAATGGATTATGATCGGATTTTCTTTCGCTTCAGCGAGTTCCTCGGGGCTGAAACAGTTAAATTTCTTTTCAAAATCTTTACTGAATATCGAGGACTGCTGATTGTATTTCAACGGAACTTTTTTCCATCGACCATTGATTATTGCATTCAAACCGCATTGATCCGGAAAATAAATGACATCCTGATTGTTTTCAATAAAATCTATGACTTTTTTCTGGATTCCGTCACTTTTCCATTTTTTCAGGTTTATCAGCATCATTCCAGAGTTGAAATAGACTGACTCCGGATCCATCTTCAGCTGCTGATGACGATCAAAGCCGGGATCCTCGATGGCGCAAACGTAATTTTCTCCGATATTCTGATAATACAGTCCCTTTATCGAACCATTTACAACAATATCGGAATCAAGGTACAAAACCTTTTCTTCATCTATCAGTTCGGGGATAAGCAAACGATAATAGGTTCCTTTGGGATAAAATGGATGCGCTGTTGCCAAAGCGACAAAAAGATCATCTGAAACCGTTATATTTTTCACCTCACAATCATATCTTCCTGAAATTTCATGTATTTTATCTATATTTTTTTTCGATAAACCACTACTGATAACATATATCCTGAACAACAAATCCTTGTTATTATCCAGTAACGATACCAATGCAACAGATAAATGCTGCACATAGTTGTTGTCTATTGCAAAAACGATATTCACTTTTTCATTCATCTTGAAAGGGGGATAATTTGAAAAAATTTACAGTAATAGCTGACCACGTTCATCAGACAAGTGAACGCAGATGATCAATCCTTTTTTGAAATGTCGTTTCAAAATCATGCTTACATGCGAAATCAATACTTTTTCTCGATTTTTCAGCTATTTCTGCCCGATTCATGCTCAAACGTTCTATGATACAGACAATACCATCTATATCATTCATCTCTGCACCCCAGCCAATATCCGCAAGATCAAGTATTCCGGCAAAAGCCCTGTTTTTGTAACCGACGATGGGTACTCCACAGGATAACGTTTCCAGATAGGTGCATGAAGGATCGCTCTGGCGGTGCAGGCAGACAAAAAGATCCACGTTTTTCTGAATTTCAGGCAAGAGTTTCCCGTAAAAATCCACTGCGCCGGGCATACTGACTTCACTGCCAAGGCCATGCTGGGCGATAAAACGCTTCATCTCCTTTTCCTGTTCTCCTGCCCCATAGATGACAAGCGAAAAAAGCACGCTCCTTTTTTTAAGCTTCAAGGCAAGCTTTACAAGGTGATCGGCTCCTTTCATTCGAATCAGTCTGCCGGAAAAAGCAAGGCGGATCGGATTGCCCCGAGAAAGTTCATCAAGCCTGCCGACAAGATCAGTTTCGGAAATCATGTGTTTACGGAAAACACGGGTATCGAAATAAAGCAGGTGGTTCCTGTATTTTCTGTAATGATAATATGCAGGTGTACCGTTTGACTGAAGTCCTTCGGAAATATCGAATGCCGCAAGCCTCTTTTTTTCCTGCTGCCGGAGATAGAGTAAGCGGCGAAGTCGCAGGAGCGGATTTTTTGTTTCAAGAGCCGCTATCTGATACCTGGTTTCAGGGATGTATTCGATCACATAGACACATTGTATTCCCGCTTCCCGGCACAGCAAGCTGAGATGAAGCTGGTCGTGAGCATCAGCAGATGCAAGAACAATCGATGCATTACGTAAATGTTCAGCGGTAATCTGCTCACCTCCTCCCAAAAGAATGCATTGGAATGGAAGATCATTTTCAGCAACCTGAATAAAACCGAAATCCGAAAGTGAAGAACTGCTTACATTGAAAACACAGGTTATTTTACCAGGCCATTTTTGGATATACTGCATTATACCGTCATAAAACTTTCGATCAAAAACCAGAAAATCCCGATTTTTCCATACTGGAACTGATGGTATAATAATCAAATGATAATTTTGAGTTTTATTGACCATTCATTCGTTTTCTGACGTTATTTATAAGAGTTATACACTTTATTATTATGAATCCATCTTTTTGAAACTTCTTTTATTATTATTTAACTACTTCGATGCCGGTTTATTGAACTTATTTGATGTTCTTATAAAGAAGGGTCGTCGTCGTTGCCGTGCTGAAAATCTGCAATGAGGGCAACAGCTTTTCAAGGGTATAATTGAATTTTGCCAGACCGGATGAGCTCACAAAAACAATATCATTAGACATCAGAGCAAAGTTCCGGGTAAAATCACCCCGCTCTATAAGATTCTTCATATCGATTTTTATGACATCGCCCTTGAGATTCTGCTGTCTGATAACGAAAACTTTTTCCGGATTGGCAAACTTGTTCATTCCTCCTGCAAGCATGATAGCTTTGACTACGTTCATCCCGCTTTTCAGCTGAATAGCTCCGGGTGAAGCGACTTCTCCCATCACATAAACCAGTTCGTCCGCCGCTTCAGGAATATAAATGATATCATTATTGACGATCCTTGCATTGAGGGCCATATTTCCATTATTCAGCAGGTCCTGGAGGTTGATCCAGATAACGGTATCATTACCTCTGATGATAGAACATTTCGTCAGTGAAGTCTCTTTTGAGTTGTCGGGAATTCCGCCAGCAAGTGCAAGCGCTTCGAGAAGTGTTCCTTTCCCCGGAAAATTGATAACCCCCGGCTTGCTGACCCTTCCAAGGATAAATGCCTTGTTGTTGTGAAATTCCTGGACCTTTACGGAAACCTCCGGTTTAATGTAAAGCACTTCCAGTTTTTTCGTTATCATGTCCTGGACTTCTATCTGGGTCCGGTTCATGACATTGATGCTTCCCAGCCTCGGAACGGCGATGAAACCGTCCGGAGATACAACGATGTTGTCCTGTGTCAGTTCAGGTCTGTGCCAGACATTAACACCGACAATATCTCCGGGACCAATCCTGTACTGAAAGCTTTCATGGGGAGTCAATGCGTCGATTTTCCCGGGTGTGGCATATTCCTGGACTTTCTTCGGTATCTCCGTTTTGAATTCCTTGTCAGGGCTTGCCGCCATTGTCCTGCTTTCCTTCGGTTCGATACTTGAACAGGAACAGAGAAGCATGAAAAGGCATATGGAAATAATGAGCAGCATCAGCCACTCCGGCAACCTTTTTCCGCCCCTTGATAACTCATGCGGATGCATGGAGAAACCGCTTTCCGTCATTTCTTTCCTTCAAATTGTTGAACTATTCCCGCAAACAAGATCAGCAATAAATATGCCAACCCGGAAAACTACAAGTAACTCATTTTATCACCTGACTTTATAACTCAAGACAACGGTCGTCTGCTGTCATAAAGAAAGTCCCCTTCCCGAAATCTCTCAAGTTGAGAGTGATCGGGGTTTACCTGGGAATCCCGTCACGTTTATCTCTTTTCGGGATGATTTTCGCTGGGACACCCACCGCGATGCTGTGGTCAGGCACAGACGATATGACAACGGCATTGGCTCCGATATCGACATCGCTGCCGATGGTGATATTCCCGAGAATTTTTGCACCTGCACCGATATTGACTCGGTCTCCAATCCTGGGGGCCGTTTTCTCTTCGATGTTCTTCAGGCCGACAGTAACACCGTTCCGGATAATGCAGTTATCACCGAAACTCGCATAACCGCTGACAATGATATCCCCGAAATGTTCGATACGGAAGTTCTCGCCGAGCGGAACTTCGCAGGGAAGCTCTATGCCGGTGAGAATCTGGACGATTTTATAGAATGTTTTATACAGAAGCGAAAACGGTTTACGGAGCAGACCGCTACGAATGGTATACCTCCAGCGACCGAAACGGTAGACGACCATGACCCAGAACCCCTGGCTGCTCCACTTGCCTTCATAGGTCGCGAGATCCGCCCTGATATTTCGAAATGGTTTCATGGGCAGTTACCATGGAATTGCGGGTGAAACAAGCCCAAACTTCGTGTCGCGCAGGGACTGGAGGATCTGCTTCATGGTCGAGCCGGCCGCAGATCGTTTTGCCGACGCATCGACGGACCTGAACACCAGGTTTTTCAAAAAACGGAGCGAGTACCACAGCAATTCAACGCCGGCGCTGGCAAACACTCCTGCCAAACCGCTGTTCTTGCGGTAATAGAGCCATTCGCTGCGCATCCTGAAAGCGAGCACCTGGGAGGCTTTATTGTCGAACGTCCTGTCTTTTCTCGTTTTGCTGCAGGCACCTCCGATATGGACAACCCCCGCATCGGGAATGAAATATATTTTCCAGCCGGCCTTTTTCGCCCTCAGGCAGAGATCGGTTTCCTCGTAATAGATGTAAAACCGTTCATCGAAAACGCCAATGGCATCGAGCATCTCTTTGCGTATGATACTGAACGTTCCTGGCACCCAGTCGACTTCAAGTGGGGTGTCGTGAGCAAAACCGCCGAATTCGTGCCGGTTGAAAATCGTCGGCCCGGGAAATTTCGCGCCGAGGCCGGTCAAGGTGAAGAGCTTGGAAAGCGGCGACGGAAAGCGTCTTGCCGAGGGTTCGAGCCTTCCTTCCGGCGACAGCACCTTTCCTCCGCAAAGCCCGCAATCAGGGGTTCTCTCCATGAAAGAAACGGCATTCCCGAGAGACGCCGGCTCCACATAGGCATCAGGGTTGAGCAGTACGAGGTAGTTTCCTCCGGCAAGCTTGAACGCCTGGTTGTTTGCCGCGGCAAATCCCAGGTTTTCATGGTTTGCGACAAGCTGCACCTGCGGGAATTCATCCTTCACCATCGAAGCGGAGCCGTCGTGCGAATCGTTGTCGACGACAAAAACTTCCATATCGAGACCTCCGCTGTTTTCGTAAAGCAATTCAAGGCAGCGTCTGAGGATATCCCTTGTGTTGTAGCTGACAATAACAACTGATACCATGGACTTCGGGATTATTGGTTATGGGGATTTTTCAGCTTTTTATGCATGGTCAGCGTATTGTTTCCGTCTTTTCTCGAATACCTGATTTCGTCCATGAGTTGGCGGATCATTAAAAGCCCGTAGCCACTTTCGGGATAACTGAAGATGTCCGGTGGCGGAATTTCGGGGTTGAATGCGGGATTCGTATCGGCTACACTGGCCGTCAGCCCCTCATTTTCGGGGCTGAAGGTAATGAAGATCTGCCTGCCCTTGTCCGGAGAGTTCCCATGACGGACCGAATTTGAAAAAGCTTCCGTAACTGCAAGCTCGAAAGCATTGCGGAATTCCTCATATTTTCCCTCTTCGCCTCCATTCTCTCCTGAAAACAATTCGGCAACACTCCGCGCCGTATTCGATGCAATACGGACATAACGGATATCTGAAGGCAGATTCATGGTGATGGATGCACTCATCGGATAATTATTTTTTTTAACCTTGCCGTCCTGCCGCGGTTTCCGCATCGTCATAAATATCGAAAAGTCTGAAGGCCTGTGTAATCTCGAATACCTTGCGCAACTTTTCGTTCAGGCAGGCAAGCCTGACATCGCCTCCCTGCTCTCTTTTTTTCCTTGCAATTCCAACCAGTGAGCCGAGCCCTGTGCTGTCGATAAAATCGACTTCCGACAGGTCGATCACGATCTTCCCGTTGCCGCTGAATGACGGAGAACCGCTCATGAACTGTGAGGCAGACGAAGAATCGAGCCTGCCGACCGGCATAACTATTGTTACGCCGTTGTGATTTCTTTCCCTGATCATCATTCCTGCTCCCCTGGATGCATTCTGTTCAGGAATGCTTTTACGGTTAGAACAATATCCTGTGCCGGTGTGCCGTGAACGGCATAATAGCGTTCAACGATCGCGCTCTCCCCTGCATCCGCAGGCCAGTCCTCAGCTTCGGCATAGCTGAAAACGGCAGGGCGGTAACCGGAAAAAATTTCCGTTTCTCCGTGTCCGGATTCCTTCACTTCAAGCGGAAAACTGCCTATGACTCCTATTTTCCCCGCAAGGACGTGGAAAAACATCGGAAACCGGTCCAGGGAGAGCCTGGTAAACAGGGAACACGTCGTCCCGCCGCAGGATATCGATGGAAGAGCGCTGGTAAAGCTTTTACCCTCGTTTGCGCCGTAAAAGGTAACGGCGCGGGTTTGCCACTTCGCCGTAACGCTCAGCAAAATCCGGAAAAAGAGATACGGGAGGATCAGGAGAAGTATAAGCAACAAGGCAATGGCCGCATGGGCGAGGTAACGGATAAGCACGAGTCCCTGGCGGCGGGCAGCTTTATTCATACCCGCCAGAAGATGCGGATCTTCCATGGAAACCAGGAAAGCGGTTTCAGGATCGACAAGGGTATTGCCGGAAGCGATCCTGCCGACGATATCAAGCTGTTCGCCGATGTAGGTGTTATCGAGAACGATGCTCCGGGATACGGTGCTCTCCCTGTCGACGATAACATTGCTTCCGATGACCGCAGACGGCCCGACTATGGCCCCTTTCATTATCTGGACGTTGTTGCCGATGACAACGGGTTTGATGACTTCCGCGCCTTTGCTTATCACCACATTCCTGCCCATATGGCAGTCCGGTTCATTGCTGTATCCGGGAAGGACATAGGGTGACGGATAGTCTGTCAGTATTTCCGCATTGAGCCGGTAATAGCTGTCAATCGAGTGAAGATCGGTCAAAGAGAACGGAAGGGTTCCCGGAGCGGCAGAAACATCCTCCGGAATGCCGGTGAGTTCAATGCTCCCTGAAGAGCACCGAGACAGAGAGCCGGAAGAGGTCTCGGCAAAAAAAGACTTCAATCCGGCCTTGTCCGCATAGCGTATGAAAATGAAACCGTTTATGACCAGAACCCTGTCTTCCGAACAAAACAGGCGGTTCTTTTCCATGACAGTTTCATCGCTGTCGTTCTGCCTGATGCTCCCGTAACCAAGTTCGATACCCCACCTGTCACCTGTTTCACAATACGCTTCGACGCTGTTCAGAGAGCCGTCGCTCACAATCCTTACGGCCGTGCTGCCGGCAAGAATCGCAAAATCGAGGAGAAACTCGATGAATGGTTTGTTGCATATCGGAACGACAAGGGGATGGACGCCGGGAAAAAACGAGGACATCCAGCCGTAATCCTTCTCTCTGATAACGATGAGTGTTTTCATGGGAGACGCTATTTATTCCTTTGTGCCAGTCACATAAGAGTTCACGGCTTCGGATGCATCGGGAAAAATGGAAAAAAGCTTGCTGGCCTTCGTCAGCTCCAACACCATGCTCACTTTGGGACTCAGTGCCGCAAGCTTGAGGTCACCATTATGATCGAGCGCTTTGCGCAGGCATGATACGATCGTCCCAAGACCGCTGCTGTCGATAAACTCCAGTCCGGAACAGTCAAAAACAAAGCGTGAGGTATCCATAAGCCATGACATGAACGAATTCTGCAATTCAGTGCAGTTTCTGGCATCGACTCGGCCCGTCAGCGTAACGATGCCGATATGAGGACCGGAAGATGAATCGATTTGAAATTTCATGTTACGCTCCTTTTAATAGGCTCCCCTTCCGGAAAGCACTGCTGGTATGGTTTTTAGTAAGAGGCGGATATCGTTCAGGAAACTGGCGCTCCTGATGTATTCCAGATCGAGCCGCACCTGGTCGGTAAACGGAATATCGCTTCTGCCGCTGACCTGCCAGAGGCAGGTGATCCCGGGTATGACATGCAGTCTTTTGCGCTGTTCGAGGGTATACTGGGCAACTTCAGGAGGAACCGGAGGCCTGGGGCCCACCAGGCTCATATCGCCCTTGAGGACGTTCAGCAGCTGGGGAAGCTCATCGATGCTGAACCTCCTGATGATGCTTCCGACTTTCGTGATCCTCGGGTCTTTCTTCATCTTGAAAATCACGCCGGCGGACGACTCGTTCTGCTTTTCGAGCTGTTTTTTGATCTTTTCTGCATTGACGACCATTGAACGGAATTTATAGAACCTGAAATGCCTCCCGTTGCGTCCGACGCGTATCGACACATAAAACACCGGGCCGGGATCTTCCAGCCAGATCGCAAGGGCTGTCAGGATGAATACCGGCGACAGTGCCGCAATCGCCGCAAGAGATGCTGCTATGTCGAGCGCCCTTTTCATGAAGTAAGAGACGGCTACCGTACCCTCCCACGACATAACCTTCAAAGTGCGCCCGAACCGAGCCCTGGGGTTTATCGAACTGCTGACTTTGCGGATCAGCTCTTTGCGTACCGTCGGATCGAGCTCCATGGCAGTGCCGGCTTTTTCATTGATTGAAGATTTTCCATTTCATCACCCTGTACAGGAAAAGAGGATTACCTATGACATACCTTTTCCACATCCGTCCCGGCTCCTGGAGGATCCGGTAAACCCATTCGATGCCGATTTCACGCATCCACCTGGGCGCCCTCCTTATATTGCCGGAAAAAAAATCGAACAGGCCGCCGACGCCCATCAGTACTGAAGGCTTGAGGGCATAACGGTTGTCGTATATCCATTTTTCCTGGAGAGGAGCCCCGAAGGCCACAAGAAGAATCGAAGCCCCGGATTTGTTTATTTTTTCAACGACACCGGCACTTTCGGACTGGTGGTCGAAATATCCATGGCTGGTCCCGGCAACGGCAACACCATACTGTTCGCTTATTTTCCGGCCAGCCGTTTCCGCAACACCGGGTTTTCCGCCAAGAAGAAAAAGCCTCTCTCCCTTTGCAGCAGCCATTCTGCAAAGATAGGGCAGCATATCCGTACCATTGATATTTTCCCTGAGTGGGGTTTTCAGCATTTTTCCGGCAATGATCAGCCCGATGCCGTCCGGGAAAATGAAATCGCCGGATGTGAGAATATCGAAATACTCTCTGTCGGAGACCGTTTTGTTCAGGCAGTCCGGATTGACGAAAAATATGCTTGTCTGTTTTTTTTCCTCGAGCTGTGTTTCGATTACCGAGATCGCTTCCTCCATGGTCAGGTTATCGAGCTGGAGACCCATGATGGAAAATAATCCGGGCACTTCTCCGGATGTTTCGGAATAGAGCAGCACCGGCAATGCACGAAGCACAAGCAGCAGATCATAGATGAACCCTTTCCTGAACGTGTATTCCCATTCGGTCGCCTGCAGGCCTTCGTGCGCCGTCTTGCTCGTTTTCCTTATATCCCACAAGGAAACGATACCCGGTTTCATCATGCCGATATAGGAGTTTTCAGGAGCGGGGATACTTTCCCCCCATGGTTTCATAGCGACTCCTGCCAGGGCGATGCGCCCGGAGAGCAGGTCGAAAAAGAGGGGAATATTACGCAGCGGACCGCCGATATCATTGAAACGATGAATCGTAACGGGTTTTGAAGATGCACCGGTAATGACCTCGGAGGTGAATACAGGCGTCCCTGTGAATAGTTTTCTGAAGATCAGCGCAAAAGAGACGGGAAAAGCCAGAAACAGCAGGATGAAGAACGATACAGCCAGTTCAATGACCCTTGCGATCGCTTCGGATACAAATGAGGTCGAAGTGACAAGCATCACCCTGATAAACCTTGTCAATCCCCGAGAATTGCCCGAAAGACGTTTTTCGAGAGCATTCGCCCTTTCTTTTCTTTCATCCATGGACTTTGCCGGATTACCGTTTCGACCCTTCAGTGTCTGTTTGATTATTTTTTCTGCAAATGCGAAAAAATTTCTGTAACTGCCGAAAAATATCAACCCCGCAGACCTGAGCACCCTCTCTTTTTCCTGGTTTTCATCATTCGACAGGCAGATCAGGTTTTCAGGGTTGAGATTCTGTCTGACGCGATTTACCAGTTCGATACTGAGGTTTTCAGGAAAACTGTCCGTTATGACCGCAAGCCCCGGTGACTGTTTCTGCCGTCGCAGCTTGTCGAGTTCTGAAACTGTTTCAGCAAGCGTGACCTGCTGATACGTTTTCTCAAGCAAGCGAAAAAGACGGCCGGTCTCTTCTTTTCTTCCCAGTATGACCGCTGTTGACACCTTTGCAACTCCTTCGGCTTGTTATTCAGGCTGACACTGTTGAAAAAACCGGTTCTATCCCCGTATCAGCCGTTCGGCAAAGAAACCTGCGTTGAGAAAAACCAGAGCTGCCAACCGCATGCAATGGACAGAAACCGCCGCAACAGAGAGGCCTGTTATCAGCCTGTGTTTTCCTTCATCTCATTTTTAAGCAAAAACAGTGCCAGAAACAGCATAAGTCCCCGCATACCATGATTTGAAGGCATGCATTCAATCCGGCCAACAGATGTTCCCCCTGCTTTGTCTCTCATTCTGAAAGACGTTCGACACATTGACTCTCAAACCTGATAATGCACCGTGAGACTCAGATGCAATACAGCTTGAGACGCCTGTACAATGTCGCTTCGCTGATCCCGAGAAGCTTTGCAGCCGCCCTCCTGTTGCCGATGGTTTTTTCGAGGGCTTTTCGAATCGCTTCCTTTTCATGGAATGCTATGGTCGATGTCGCGGCAGGACCGGCACAAAGGGTACCGGCCGAACTGGTTACCGGTATGGAAAGCTCACCTGACCGTATGGTGTCCCCCGCCGAGAATGCTACGGCACTGCGGATCACATTTTCAAGTTCCCTGATGTTTCCCGGCCATTCGTATGCGCAGAGAGCGGCAAGTGCGCTTCCGCTCAGCTGTTTTTCCGGAAAACCTTCCCTTCCGAGCTGTTTCAGAAAATGATCGCACAGCAGAGGCAGATCGGAAATCCTTTCCCGTAACGGCGGCGAATAAATGGTGACCGTACTGAGACGATAGTAAAGGTCCTGCCGGAATAACCCCTGTTTTACCGCTTCAGCAAGGTTCCGGTTCGTGGCGGAAACAATTCTGATATCGACCGGGTGAATCTTCGAAGAGCCGACAGGTTTCACGACCTTCTCCTGCAGCGTCCTGAGGAGTTTTGCCTGAAGATGCAGAGGCAGCTCGGCAATTTCGTCCAGGAAAAGCGTTCCTCCGTCCGCTGAACGGATCAGGCCGAGAGTGTTCCAGTCCGCTCCCGTGAAGGCACCTTTGGTATGACCGAACAATTCACTTTCGATGACGCTCTCATTTATCGCCGCGCAATCGACAGGCATGAAAACCTGCTTCCGCCGCGCACTGTGATAATGGATGGCCCTCGCGATAACTTCCTTCCCGGTACCGCTTTCACCCTGGATTAAAACCGTCGTCCCCGTTGGCGCTATCTTTACGACCAGATCTTTTACCTTCTGCGTTTCGCTGGAACTTCCGATAAGGCCCTGAAAGGTGAAATCTTCGATGCTGCTGTTCAGGCTTGCAGGAAGTGCTGTTTGTTGAGAATCGGATGAAAAAAGCCGCTTCAGTTCTTCGGTGGAATGGTTTTCAAATGAGCGGAGGGTATCTGTCAATTCATCCCGGGTGCTGAATACGACAATTTTTGTTCCCCGCATATTTTTTGCGGAACCGGCAATCTGCCCGAGCACTCCAGGGTCCCCGGAATCAAGGGAATAGAGCAAAAGATCGACTTTTTCGTTCCGCAGCATCTGTTCCGCTTCTGTCCGGCTGGAGGCAAACAAAGTCCTGACATCCCGGTGACCGCACCCGGTCACTTTCCTTGCAGGGGTCTGCTTTCCGGCGCTTTCAATTAACAGAGTAAAACACATGATCCTGATTGTTTCTGGGGGTGAACAAGGTATCCGGCATTGTATCTACTGCTCTTTCTTTTTTCCTTTCGGCACCGTGTTCGATGCATGTTCCAGACGTTCGGCAAGTGTATCGATACGAATGATGATACAGGTGGCATCGTCATTGAAATCAGCCTTTCCGGAAAATGATACCAGTGCCGATGTAAGGATTTCAATGAGTTCGTCGGGAGAACGGTCGTAATGATGCTCGATCAGCCCGGCAAGACGCCGGTCCCCGAACATCTCGTCGGCGCCGCTTTCGGTTATGCCGTCCGAATAGAGGACAAGGATATCGCCTTTCCCAATAGACAGCGGAACATCCCGGTAATCCTTCTCCCCCGTCATGCCCATGGGCAGGTTCTCTCCCTTTATCATCGAACATCTGCCTGTCGATACCTTGTAATGAATCAGGGGAGGATGACCGCAGTCAACCATCGAGCACACTCCCGATTCGAGATCGAGGCGCAGAAAAAGCAAGGTCACAAAAGAACCGATATCCATGAGTTCAGAGATACAGAGTTCATGGACACCGGTAACAATGTCCTGCAACAGGGGCGGTTCTTCCTGGGCATATTTTTTTTGTGCGAGCACTTTCAGGAAAAGCGATTTGATCCCTGCACCGATCAGTGCAGACTGAATGCCGTGTCCCATAACATCACCGATAAGGATATCGACCTGATGATCGTTATAGACAACAAACTCAGTAAAATCACCATCAAGATGTCCTGATGGCATCATCATGCGGCTTGTCGAAACCCCGTGCAACAGCGAAGGAAAAGGGCTCTGCAGGAGTTTTTTCTCGATATCGGCCTCGAGTTCGCGCTGCATGCCTTCATATCGCAGCCTGCTGCGTTCAGCTTCTACCCGGGCGGTGATATCACGGGCAACAAGTACCATGTGGGGTACAGAATCGATGGAGACACACCCTTTCGATATCTCGATCGGCACGCTGGAGCCGTCTTTTCTCAGACCCCGGACCTGCATCACACTCTCTTCGCCATTTACCCGTTCTGACCGGTACCCGCCGAGATCGAGGAATTGCAAATCCTGAAATTCCGGAGAAACGATGTCGAGGAACCGCTGGTCGTGATTTTCATGACGGTTGAAGCCGAAAACCAGTTCAGCCGCGTTGTTCCTGTAGACGATTCTTCCCTCGTGGTTGATCATGAAAACGGCATCCTGGGCGGCATCTGTCATGGAACGGAATTTCTCCTCGCTTCGCTGCAGCTCCTGAGCCATCAGGTTGAGCGCTTCATTTGCATGCGTAAGCTCAGTGTTCTTTATCGAAAGCTCGTTGAACAGCTCTTCCCGTTCTGTTTTCAGACAGTGATAGTCCAGTGCGTCATTCAGGATCGTCCTGAACGACTCCGGGTCAACCGGTTTCGGAATAAACCGGAATACCTCGCCCTTGTTGATCGAATCGATGATCTGATCGAAATCCTGTGTTCCGCTCAGGATAAGGCGCATTGCATCCGGATTTCGTTTTTTGACTTCGCTGATCAATGCGAGCCCGTTCATTTCGGGCATGCGAAGATCGGACACAATGGCCGAAATATCGTTTCCAGCAAACAATTCCAGGGCTTTCATGCCATTTTCAGCAAAGAGTTTCCGATATGGCTCCCTGCGAAGGAAACGTTTCATGGAATTGAGAATATCCTGCTCGTCATCAACGAACAGGATGGTGAGTTCACTGCGCTCTTTCATCTGTTTTCCTGGGTTTGTTCAGCGGAAGCCCGATCGTGAAGACCGTGCCACCTTCAGGGGGAGAGTGCACATCGAGCGAACCCTGGTGTTTCTGGACAATGATATCGTACGAAATGCTGAGCCCGAGCCCGGTGCCCTTCCCCGGGTCCTTGGTCGTGAAAAAAGGCTCGAAAACATGTCGCATCACCTCCGGGGAAATACCCGGCCCATCATCCGCAATCGAACAGAATACCTCCCTCTCATCATACCAGGTATGAATAACGATTTTTCCTTTAGTACTTCTCTTCTGCGATGCGATGGCATGAGCGCTGTTGATGATAAGATTCAGGAACACCTGGTTGAGCTGCTCGGGGTTACAGGGTACAGGAGGCAATGCCTCGAGGCTGGTCTCGATTTCCGCCACGTATCGGTATTCGTTCCTTGCGATGACCATCGTGTCACGGATTCCTTTGTTGACATCGAACGAAACTTTTCTGTTTTCAGCATGCCTGAACGAAAAGTTCCGCATGCTTTCAATAATGGTCGTAATCCTGTCGAACCCGTTCTTGGACTCGGAAAAGATTTCCGGAATATCTGCAAGCAGCGAATCGACAGCAAGATCATCCTCTTTCTGCCGGAGAGCGAGCAACTCGTCGCTCGGTTCCATTCTTTCACTCATTTTCCCGATAAATTCGCGGTAACTCGCGAGGATATCCTGCAGGTCGTCGATATCATCTTTCAGCGAAGCGAAATTCATCCGCACGAAGTTGATCGGATTGTTCAGCTCATGGGCCAACCCGGCGGCAAGCTGACCGATCGAAGCGAGCTTCTCCTGAAGGATCATCTGCCGGTGTGTTTTCTCGAGCTCACTCGTCCGTTCTTCGACCCTCTGTTCGAGCGTCTGGTTCAACTGCTGCAATTTTTCCTCGATCTGCCGCCGAGCAGTGATATCGAGAACGATACCCCGGATACCTACCGGTTTTCCTTCCCTGAAAATGTTTGCGGAATAGACAAGTATCGGAAATCTGGTACCGTCTTTTTTCAGTCCGGTATATTCATGGTTTTCAAAAGGCACCCCTTTCAGACGGCATTCGATATTCCTCCGGATTCTTTCCCTGTCTTCAGGCGCATAGAGTAAGAGTGTGGAAACCCCGTTTTCGAGTTCCTCTTTCGTATAACCGAACAATTCGAACCCGAGACGGTTGGTATAGGTGATCAATCCCGTGGTATCGCATTCGAAAACCGGCTGCGGAAGCAGGTCCGCAAGCTCCTGGAAACGCCTCTCGCTTTCGGCGAGCGCCTCCTTTTCCCTTTTGCGCTCGGTAATGTCCTGTCGTATCGACACGTAATGGGAAATCTTGCCTGCCTGGTCGGCAACCGGGCTGATCGTGGCATACTCCCAGAAAAGCTCACCGTTTTTTCGCCTGTTGACAAACTCTCCCTCCCAGATCCTTCCCGATGCAATGGTCTTCCACAGCTTGCTGTAAAATTTCCGCGAATGCTGTCCGGAAGAGATGATATTGGTTTTCTTGCCCTTCACTTCCGTTTCGCTGTAACCGGAAACAGCGATGAAGGCAGGGTTTACATATTCTATTATGCCATCGGGATCGGTGATGATAACGGAAAAGAGGCTCTGGGTCATTGCGGCGGAAAGCAGCTTCACCTGCTCCCTGAGACCCTGTTCGCTGAGCGCGTTTTTTATGGTGATGGCAAGCCGGTCGGGCTCGACCGGTTTCAGCAGAAATTCATAAGCTCCCTTTTTCAGCGATTCCAGAGCCTGTTCGATATCGCTCGAACCGGAAATCATGATCACCGGAAGAGTGAACTGATGTTCACGGAGATAGGCAAGAACTTCCAGCCCGTTTTTTTTCGGCATGTGAATATCGAGAAGCAGGATATCCACATGCCGGGAATCGAGAATTTCCAGACAGCTCTCCCCGTCGGGGGCAACAATGGAATGATATCCCAGTTTCTCTACTATCCTGGAAGTAGAAAGCCGGATAATGTCACTATCGTCAACGACAAGTACTGTAGCTTTCTCTTCTGAGGAAGACATGTTTCACGAATGATTGGTTGCCATGTTTTTTGCAGGGAGGGGAATCCATGACTACAATTGATAATATAGATATATTTTCAGCTATATCATATTTGCCTGTTTATACAAAATTCATGCTGTACGCCAGGGTTTCTGCGAGTGGTCCCGATGGTCCGTCAAGCCTTCCACCGTTCACGGACCAGGGGAATACGTTTCAGCAGGGGAACAAGAAGGACATAAAGGGCAAGACCTGCACAATCGGCAAGGAGATCATATATATCAGTGCTCCTGTAAGGAAGAAAAGACTGTATGTACTCGATAAGGATTCCGAATAAAACAAGAGGAAGAATCTTGCTCACTCCGAATCCCTTTCCGGGAAACGCGAAATCGTCGAGAACCGCAAGGATGAAAAAAGCGAGGACATGAACGGCTTTATCGCCGTTATCAGCCGTAATGCCGAGCGGCGAACGACTCGTGGCCTGATAGAGCGAGACGGCGACAGCCACAGGAAGCAATATCCTCGAAGCATTCAGAAGAAACGAACGGGGAGAACATCGCATAAGGCTGATTTGAGGAAGTTTCATAAGGGCACCCCTGCGCATTGTCGTCAGAAGTCTCTGGTTCAAGGCGAACGGAGCCTGAAAAACCTGAGCGTACACGGAGTACTTGAGGAGTTCGATCCCGACTCGTCAGGTGCAACCCGAGCAAATCGGACTTCGTAAGAAAATAAACAAAACTGCCCGTAATGCATTTCTTCAGCGACAATCGGATCAATGCAATGATAAAATACTATAATCCTGCTTGTCGGGAAAAAACTTGACTGAATGCAAAACACCATTTTTGTAGAATCGTAACCAACCGATTGACGATTAATCCGATTTCTCTATTTATTTCCGTTTCATCTTCGAAAAAACAAGAATCAACACCAACAAAAAACAATGAAATCGTACAGCAGGGAACTCTGGATGCATGTGCCTTCGAGAATGGGGTTTGTCAACATCACCCGCGACGTGGAAGAAGCGCTCGCCGAAAGCGGAATACAGGAAGGACTCTGTCTTGTGAACGCCATGCATATCACCGCATCGGTATTCATCAACGATGACGAATCCGGGCTTCACCAGGACTACAAACGCTGGCTCGAGGAACTCGCCCCACATGCACCTGTCAGCCGTTACCTCCACAACAGGACCGGTGAGGATAACGGCGACGCGCACCAAAAACGGCAGATCATGGGACGGGAGGTTGTCATCGCCGTAACGAAAGGCAAACTGCATTTCGGCACCTGGGAACAGATTTTCTACGGCGAATTCGATGGAAACCGAAAAAAAAGGGTGCTTGTCAAGATAATCGGCGAGTGAAACCGCTTCCTTAAAAGCGAAAAGGCCCGCAATTGCAGGCCTTTTCGCTCTCTCTCCAACAGATCAGTGCTCGAACAGCATTTCCAGATAGGTGGGAAGCTGCCAGCGGCTGCGGTCGACGAGCAGTTCGAGCTTGTCGGCAACCTCACGGACCTTGACCATGTGAGGAAGCAGAGTCTCGACGCAGAAGTCGGCCTTCTCGAACTCGGTAGCGAAACTTTCGATTTTCTCGACAAGTTCATCAAGCTCGGCAGCAAGATCGATAAGCTCGGAAAGTCCCTCGGCAAGATCCTTCAGGTACTTTGCCTGGCTGCCTATGGCCGCATCGGACAAGCCGATGGATTCGGCTGCCGCAAGCAGGTTGTTGAACGAACTGCCGATATCGCCCTGATACTCGGACACGTCAGGAATAACGATGGTTTTCAGCATGAGCTGCAGGGTGCGTGCTTCGATGTCGATACCCTTGATGTAACGCTCAAGACGGATATGAAGGCGTGAATGGATCTCCTCTTCGCTGAGTACGCCATATTTGACGAACATGGCCCTCACATCGGCTTTCTCCAGGGTACGGAGAGCCTGGGGCGTATTTTTCATGTTCGGCAGACCCCTCTCCTTCGCGGCGATCTGCAATGCTTCGCTGTAGTTGTCGCCAGGATAGCGGATAGCTTTGGTTGCCGTGATGCCTTCGCGGATGGCTTCGAGAATCGCCGAGCTCCTGTCCTTGCCGGCAGCGATTTTCGCTTCGATCGCATCGGCGACATCGTCAATCGCTTCAGCCATAAGGGTATTGAGCACCATGTTCGGGACGGAAGGCGACTGTGATGAGCCGACGGCGCGGAACTCGAACTTGTTGCCGGTGAATGCGAACGGCGATGTCCTGTTGCGGTCGGTGTAATCCTTGTTGAGCGATGGAACCTGAGAAAGCCCGAGGTCGAGGAACTGCTTTTCGGTTTTCAGATCGGTCTTGCCG
This sequence comes from Chlorobiaceae bacterium, assembly GCA_013335405.1. Lineage (GTDB taxonomy): Bacteria > Bacteroidota > Chlorobiia > Chlorobiales > Chlorobiaceae > Chlorobium. The sequence continues at coordinate 18,266 of JAAXVR010000014.1, read as the reverse complement.
CTTTCGATGGCATCGAGAACGTTTTCAAGCAGCTCGCCAAGGAATACGGTCACGACAGCCGGTGGAGCTTCGTTGGCTCCGAGTCGGTGGTCGTTGCCGATGCTGGCGATGGACATCCTCAGAACGTCAGACCTCTTCAGGACACCCTTGAGGACAGCGACGAGGAAAACGAGAAACTGGATGTTCTCTTCCGGAGTATCGCCCGGATCGAGAAGGTTGATCCCGGTGTTGGTGCCGATCGACCAGTTGTTGTGCTTGCCCGAGCCGTTGATGCCCGCGAATGGTTTTTCAAAGAGAAGCAGGGCGAAACCTTTCTTGTCGGCAACCTTGCGCATGACCTCCATGGTCAGCAGGTTGTGATCGGCCGCAACGTTGGCCTCTTCGAAGATCGGGGCGATTTCGAACTGGTGAGGGGCGACTTCGTTGTGACGAGTCTTGGCTGGAATACCGAGAAGGTAAAGCTCCTGCTCCACATCCTGCATGAACTCGAGCACGCGGTCCGGAATTGAACCGAAATAGTGGTCTTCAAGCTGCTGGCCTTTCGGCGGAAGAGCTCCGAGAAGGGTACGGCCGGTCATCACGAGATCAGGGCGCTGGATATAGAATTTCTTGTCGATAAGGAAATATTCCTGCTCGCAACCGGCGAAAGTCTTGACGCGGGTAACGCCGTTGACGCCGAGAATTTCGAGAAGCCTGATGGCCGACTTGCTGACTGCGTCCATCGAACGAAGAAGCGGGGTCTTTGAGTCGAGGGCTTCACCGTGATAGGAGATGAAGACCGTAGGGATACAAAGCGTAAGGTTGTTGCCGCCTTTCATGAGAAACGCCGGGCTGGACGGGTCCCACGCGGTATATCCGCGGGCTTCGAAAGTGGTGCGCATGCCGCCTGACGGAAAGCTCGATGCGTCCGGCTCACCCTGGATGAGCTGCTCGCCTGAAAAACGCTCGATCGGCGTACCGTCGCGGTCGATTGAAAGGAACGCATCGTGTTTCTCTGCCGTTGAACCGGTCATCGGCTGGAACCAGTGGGTGTAGTGGGTCGCGCCTTTTTCCATGGCCCATTCTTTCATACCGTGGGCTACAACGCCGGCGATCGATTCAGGAATCTTCTTCCCGGCTTTGATAGTATCCTGCAATGCCGCGAAAACTTCTTTCGGAAGCCTGGCGCGCATGGCCTTATGGTCAAAGGTCAATGACCCGTAGTAGGCGGAAACCGGAACTTTACTTTCACTGCTCAAGTGAACCTCCTTGTTTTTATGCATGATGTGGTGTTATGACAACGAAAAATGTTCTGAATACCTGGTATTTTTTATTTCCTTGATCGCTTCTCATCGAAGGTCAACAGTACCTGACGGTCCTGGAGATTGCTCCGGACGATTTCTGCACTGATCTTGTTTTTCTTTTTCAGCTGCGAGAGCACGAAACTGGTGTTGGTCCCGAGAACACCCGGCCAGCTCTGTATCCTGGAAAGGAAACTTTCAAGTGAAGAGGTATTGTGGGTCATGACCTTGAGTATATGGGAACCTTCTCCCGTAACGGAATAACACTCCATGATCTCGTCCTCCTTCATGACATGTTCCATGAAAGATTTGTAATGCTTCGAGGAATCTACCCTGACCCTGATAAACGCCTGTATATCAAAACCAAGCTGCCGCTCGTCCACCTCCATGGTAAACCCCTTGATGATTCCGCTCTTCTGGAGCTTGTCGAGGCGTTCGCTGACTGACGGAATGGAAAGACCGACGATCTCTGCAAGCTCGCTGAGACGGATCCTTCCGTTTTCTCCGAGAGATTCGATGATTTTAAGATCGATCAGGTCAAGATGTCCGGACATATCGGGCTTGTTTTTGATTCGATTTTTATTGATTATTACTTAATTGTAAGAAATAAACATTTATTTTCTTAATAATCAAAAAGTAAATTGAGTTTTTCTTAAATATTTTAGGAATAACCACACTATTAACCGCATTACGTGCACTATTGACAGGATTTGCCGGTTGTTACGGTTTTTTTTTATTTCCCTGTAGAGAGGTATAGAGAACAAACCGCACTTCATTCACTCAATTCTTGCCTGCCGCCATGCCAGAAGGAACGAACAAGGACACAGAGCCTCGGCTGAATCCCGATAAACCCGTCGAGAAAACCGGGTTTCCTCTGCCCGGCATCCGTCCGGCTGTCGAAGAACTGCGTTTCATTTACCGGGAATCACTTCGGCTCAGCATGAACATCCTTACCGAGATCGAAAACATGTTGAAAAAGTTCAGGGATGGCTGATAGCTCCTTCGTCCTTCGGAACACCTGGCACCTCCGGCATTGCAAGGCATGCCTGACTGCCGCAGCACAGAGATAAAACACGGATGGAAAGGTACGGGAAAAGCGCAGGAAGCAGATGGGGAAGATCTGCAGTCGCTCCTGAAAACCTGACTGCAGAAATTTACATAAATCTGAAGCCTCTGTTCATCAGGTGCTTCAGGTAGAGTGAATTTGCAAAAAATGGAAAAACAAGCCAGCTCAGGCCCATCGTGAAATAGGTCAACACTGCCGAGACGAGGCACCATATCCACATTTCCTTGATGGCAAACCAGAAAAAGCCGAAAAACAGGCATGGCCAGGAGAAACCTGAATACAGCTGTTTTTCCGGGCTTTTACCATAAGGGTGATAGACGGTGCCGATACATTTGCCCATGTTTACAATTGTTTGAAGTTACACGTTCGGAAATCGCCTCCCCGGGCAGGCTCAATAAAGGCCTTTCCTGCCCTGCAGAGATAGATGCCCTCGTCAACCTGAACCTGACAGGATACCCACGGGGTCTTCACGGTGATAACAAGTGTAACGTTAATTAGGGGGTATAGTTAAGCGGCATAATGTATCAAATAAACTATTCAGTTGAAAGGATAATTTCCGTCATTTATCCTGATTTAATACGCAGGAACAAAAATTCACCGGTGCGTAACATTTTCAACGCAGGTTCATCTCGACCGGTTGTTTTCTGTTTTCACTGCCAATCCGCTCTCCGCACCTGTCTCCCGGATCCGCTTCTCCCCTGAAAAATCTGTGAAGAAATGTGAGGAAGGGACTTTAACAAACCGGACCTCGACCTTGCATGCTCCGGAATACTCAAACGGAAATGGAAATCATGCTTGTATGTCAAAATGTTTTGGAAATAAGCGAACAGATCATTAGAAATCTGTTGGCTGGATATACACCCACAGGCTTTATCCGATAATTTTACAGAAGGAACCGTAATGACTACTCAATCCGGGGATATGAATTCCAAACCGAATTCGAATATTCCAAGTAATTATTTTCGATTTCATGAGCAACACCAACACCTTGGACCGGTCTTTGGCAACGATTGGCTTGCATTGAAAGCAGAAACGTTTGCCCGTTTTTTCGGGACACCTCTTTTTCTGTTCTCACAGACAATTGTCGTTGCAATATGGATTGTCCTCAATGTGATCGGGTGGACAGGGTTTGATGCATATCCTTTTATTCTTCTCAATCTTGCGTTCAGCCTTCAGGCAGCATATGCGGCTCCACTGATCCTGCTGGCACAGACGCGTCAGGCCGACAGGGACAAAGCACATTCCGAAGCTGATGCGCAACATCGCGAAGCCCTTGCAATGGCCAGCGAACAGCGCGAAATGTTTGCGGCAAAGCAAAATGAAAAACTGATACAGTTGTTGGAACAGAATACGCAGTTGACTGAACTTGTCAGGGATCTGACGACACGTATTGAGATGCTTACCAGTGATATGCATCATAAAATTATCACAGAACCGAAAAGTTCCTGTCAATAACTGATTCAATCAGTGAAAAAATCTTACAACTCTATAAATAGTAAACGCTTAGACCCTTAATAACTCTTCAGGCATAGCAGATCATCGGAAAAAGAATTTCCCTGCTGACTGAAACGACTGCCGCTGATTCCCGATATGCTTGAGTTCTATCTGCAGACGCCGAAAAACATGACCAGAAATCCGGGTCTTCTCTTTCACGCCACATTATTCCAGGCACTTAGTTTCTTCCTCGATACAGCTCCTCTCCGGGCAATGCTGCAAGCACCTGGAGAAAACTTTTCCGTGTTTCGGTTTGGCCTGATGCTGAGCCTCATTCCGCCGGGTCCGGGTTCCTTCGAAACGACCTGCACCGGACTTCTGGCAATGCAGGGGAATACCGGCAGAAACTGCACTGACAGCCACACTTCTCTGTTACGGGTGTTACGGGAGTTCACTCTCCGGTGTCCGATGATTCCCGGTTTGCTCCTGACACACAGGGAATTGCTGCAGTGAACTGGTTATGAGAAACCCGTCATTCACTGCAGGGATCAAGACAGTCCGGCATGATTGCATGAAATTTACGTGAAAGAATTAACGGCAGAACAGCGTCAATAACATGGAATACGGTTCGGCACAGCGGTAGCCGAGTCAGACTATCCGCTTCACTCTTCCATTTTCAGGAGGCTGCTCTTTTTACCCATTGAACGCTTACATAATTTCACACAACATGATGCACGAATGGATCCGCACCTGGTCGTACCACGATCAATCACCAGTAACCGTCACTCTTATTTTTCTGCTTTTCTGCCTGATCAACCTTATCCCGTCCATAGTCGCTTTTGCAAGAAAGCATCGAAGTAAATGGGGTATATTCGTTCTCAATTTCATGCTGGGCTGGACAGTCATCGGCTGGATAATCACTCTGGTGTGGTCATTATCTTATGCCGGTGAAAGCCGTAAAACGGAGAGTTGATCGAATTTTGAAAGCATAGAACGGGAATGAGTTCCGGAAGAAGCCTCTATTCAAACCTGGGGCTGCAGGGTTGTGCAGTCCCGTATTCCATCCATTACGCCGGGTATGATGGACTGGAAAAACGGATTGTGAGAAATTCTGCTGCTTGCATGGACAACAGTGTATCTGGTGAGATCTCAAAAATGAAAATATTTCAATATCTTGTGTTTCCGGCTCTTCAGCCTGGTTGAGTGAAAAAAACGCCAAAGTTCTGTTTTGTAAATATTTTGTGAAGTTAACAGGTATCTTTAAACGCTAAAATCTTTTATCGATATTTTTTCAAACTCTTTACAGATACCATAAGCCCCACGTATATATGAAAGTAGCGATTTTCGGCGCCGGTGTTGCCGGGCTCAGCGCAGCGATAGAACTTGTGGACCGGGGACACTCGGTGGAGATATACGAAAAAAGGAAGATCCTCGGCGGAAAGGTCTCCGTCTGGAAGGACAGTGACGGCGATTCCATTGAATCGGGCCTGCATATTGTGTTCGGAGGTTATGCGCAACTGCAGAAATACCTCACGAAAATCGGAGCGGAAAACAACTACCTGTGGAAAGACCATGCGCTCATCTATGCAGAACCTGATGGAAAACAGTCGTTTTTCAGGAAAGCCAACCTGCCGAGTCCGTGGGCCGAAGTGGTCGGCGGGCTGCAGGCCGATTTCCTCACCATGTGGGACAAGATATCCCTCATCAAAGGCCTCTACCCGGCCCTCGCGGGTAACGAAGAGTATTTCCGCAGCCAGGACAACATGACCTATGCCGAATGGCACAGATTGATGGGCGCATCGGAACATTCGCTCGAAAAACTGTGGAGGGCAATCGCGCTTGCCATGAACTTCATCGAACCGAATGTCATCAGCGCCCGCCCGATGATCACCATCTTCAAGTATTTCGGCACCGATTACGCGGCCACGAAATTCGGCTTCTTCCGTAAAAATCCCGGTGAGTCAATGATCGAGCCCATGCGCCACTACATCCAGAGCCATGGTGGCAGGATCTTCGTGGACGCCAGGCTCTCGAGACTCGAACTCGAAAGCGACGGCTCCGTCAAGTCGGCAATGTTCAGCGACGGCCAGAAAATCGAGGCAGATGCCTATATTTCCGCACTGCCTGTCCACAGCCTGAAAAAAGTGCTTCCCGCTTCATGGCTTTCGCACGATTATTTCCTGAACCTCCATCAGTTCACGGGCAGCCCCGTGGCAAACTGTCAGCTCTGGTTCGACAGGAAAATAACGGACACCGATAACCTCATGTTCTCGCAGGGAACCGTTTTCGCCACCTTCGCCGATGTCTCAATAACCTGCCCGGACGATTTCCAGAAAGGTGACGGCACGGCAAACGGCGGCAGCGTCATGAGCCTCGTGCTTGCACCTGCCCATCAGCTGTTGGACCTGCCGAACGATGTTATCATACGGCTCGTCATGAAGGATATCCATGACAGGTTCCCTCTTTCCCGTGATGCGAAACTCCTGAAATCGACCATCGTGAAAATTCCTCAGTCGGTGTACAAGGCAGTTCCTGACGTCGATAAATACCGCCCGGACCAGACAAGCCCGATCGGCAACTTTTTCCTTGCCGGTGACTATACCGACCAGCACTACCTCGCATCCATGGAGGGTGCTGCGCTCAGTGGAAAACTCGCCGCCGAAAAGCTCGTTTCGAAGCTCTGCAACTGACCACCGCCGGGATGAAGCCATGCGGAAATTCGTTCCTCATCGTCCCTGAGACTTGTACTCTCTCAAGCTCCGGATGAATGAGTTCCGGAATTTGACAGGTTGCAGAGTAAACGAAAAAACGAAAAACCAGCAGGCCCATGAAGACGGAACAATCGCTCCATAACAGGCAGAATCCGCTTGCCGACGCCCGGGAACAGATCAGAATACTTGAAAAAACCGACTGCAGCATACCTTCTTTCGGAACAAAACTTGCAGAATGCAACTGTTCGCCGCTTCTTGCAGAAACTCCGGAAATCCTGCAGGTCAACACCGGCTACCGGTGCAATCTCGTCTGCAGGCACTGCCACGTCGACGGAGGACCGGACAGAACGGAATCGATGAGCCGCGAAACCATGCGCCACTGCCTCGACGCGCTTCATGAGGGAAGCTTCGGAACGCTCGATATCACAGGCGGAGCACCGGAAATGAACCCTGATCTGCCCTGGTTTATACGGGAAGCGCGAAAAACAGTGCCCGAAGGTGAGATCCTCGTCAGGACCAACCTCGTAATCCTGCTTTCCGGAAAACAGTACGGGATGTTCCCTGAACTCTACAGAGAAACCGGGGTGACCATTATCGCCTCCCTCCCCTGCTATACCCGCGATAATGTTGACGCACAGCGAGGCGAAGGAATATTCGACCGCTCCATCGAGGCCCTCAAACTCCTGAACTCCATCGGGTATGGCACCGAAGGCAGCGGACTGAAGCTCAACCTTGTCTACAATCCGGGAGGCCCCGCGCTCCCCGGCCAGCAGCAGGCACTCGAAGCGGACTACAGAAAACAGCTGTCGGAACAATACGGGATCGCGTTCAACGGCCTGTACACCATCACCAACATGCCTGTCAGCAGGTTCCTCTCTTCGCTTGTCGAGGAGGGACGGTTCTGCGAGTATATGAAACTCCTTGCGGACCACTTCAATCCATGCGCCACGAAGAACCTCATGTGCCGGACTACCCTCTCGGTGGGATGGGACGGTACGCTCTACGACTGCGATTTCAACCAGATGCTCCAACTGCCCCTCTCCGCGCCTGCGCCTCGCCATATCCGCGATTTCGACAAAAACCTTCTCGGGTCGCGCCGGATCACGACAGGTCAGCACTGCTTCGGTTGTACGGCAGGTGCTGGCTCGAGCTGCCAGGGAAGCCTCCTTTGAATAACGGTCGCTTCCCGGTTACACCACCGGATAACCGCTTCGAGAGTCATCCCCGGCCTGCCATGTGTATGCACGAAAACAGGCTGCTCGCGGTCTTTTCAAAAAACCCTGCGGCGGGCAACGTTAAAACAAGGCTCGCCAGCTCCATCGGCAACGAAAAAGCACTGGAAGTCTACGAAATGCTCCGCAGACATACGGCAGAAGCCATTTCGGGTGTACACGCAACGTGTATGATCTTTTATGCTGATTTCATCCCGGAATCCGATATCCTGCTTGTCGGGGATGCGGAAGCCCGGCAGCAGCAGGGCAAAGACCTCGGTGAACGCATGCATACCGCATTCTGTGAAGGTCTCTCCTCCGGGGCCCGAAATATCGTACTGATCGGAACGGATTGTCCCGACATCAGCGCAACCGTCATCGAACAGGCCTTCGAGCTGCTTGAAAATCATGACGCGGTCCTCGGACCGGCAAAAGATGGCGGTTTTTACCTTATCGGGCTGAAACGATGCTTCCCCGAACTCTTCCTCGAAAGGACATGGAGCAACGGTGCCGTGCTCGGAGAAACCATCGATCGTCTCGAATCCTGCAGGGCATCGTTCAGCCTGCTGTCCGAACTGCAGGACATCGACACCTTCGAAGATCTGCAGCAGAGCCGTTTCCGGCTGGATGGCATCGATCACTCGCCGCCAGGCTGACCATCCTGCTGGCTCTGTCATAACAAATAACCCTTACTGAACTGAAACTCCTTGCAACCGTTCCGCATATGTCCTTACCCGGAATCAGCATCATCATCCCTGCCTTCAACGAAGAAGAAGGTATGGCCGCCACTCTCGATCACCTGCTCTCCATTGCGAAACGGTACCCGAACATCGAAATCATCATTTGCGATTCGAGTACGGACCGCACCGCAGAAATCGTTTCCCGCTACCCGGTTGTTCTCCTCCGGACAGAAAAAGGCCGTGCAAAACAGATGAACAGAGGTGCACGCGCAGCGAAACACCCTCTCCTCTATTTCCTTCATGCCGACACGATTCCTCCTGAAAGTTTCGTGGATGATCTCTTCGAAGCTCTGGAAAACGGAAGCGAGGCGGGATGTTTCCAGATGCGTTTCGACGATCCGGACCTGATCATGGGGCTTTACGGCTGGTTTACCCGTTTCCCGTTACCGGTGTGCCGCGGGGGCGACCAGTCGCTTTTCATTACGCGGAAGCTCTTCAGGAAAATCGGGGGTTTCGACGAATCCATGCAGGTGATGGAGGATATCGAGATCATCTCGCGCATAGAAAAGGAGACCACTTTCCGCATACTTGACCGGGTTGTGGTAACTTCGGCACGCAAATACCGCACGAACGGCATCATCAGGCTCCAGATGATTTTCGGGACCATCCATCTGCTCTATACGCTCGGAGCGGACCAGGAAACACTCGTCCGCTACTACCGGGAAAACATTCTGCATTGAATGTGCGGCAGGAGCGAAACCGCTTATCCTGCGCCAATATCTGATGGAAGCCATCCGGAAAACCGGGTCTCCTGCCAATTCATGCGGAACAGTTCACCGATCTCGTGAAAATTCAGACAATCAATGCGACGATTTTACCGACTGCTGAAACAAACCTGTCAAGATTCGCCAGTGTTTCCGTCAGCTTCTTCATATCATCGATGGTCCTGCACAGCTCTTTATCGACCTCTTTAAGAGCTGCGGCATGTTTTTTGAAGTCTTCAGTATTCTCATCGATGAAGCTCCGCACTATCTTCCTCTGACAGGTATCGAGTTCATCCCGAACATTGTCCAGATGAACCCGATCGGAAGTGTTTCGGCCGAGGGATGAACGAATGACATCCACTTCGACGATGACATTTCCGATTGTTTTTATAAGATCATTGGCCCTCATGCCTCGATCCTCCCTGTCCGGTTTTACTTGCTGAATTTCCTGATGGCTTCGGCTACAGCGCGGGCATCGGCAGCGAACGTTTCGGTAGATTCAACCAGTGCTGAAAAATCTCCGGGTCCTTTCGCACTTTTCGCGTAATCGACCAGTTCCTGGTGCGCTTTGAGCATCGCGGAAAAACCTTCGATTTCCGCTCTGTTGACCAGTGCGAAATTTTCCCATGCATCCTGGGCTTTTTTTATCTCTTCGGCCGCATTTTTCAGTTTTTCCGCGGAAACATGCTTATGCGAAAGTTTATCGTTATACCTGTCGATGGCCATGATCCGCGATTTGCTCAGGCGTATCCTGCGCCTCTCGGCGTTGATCTCATATTCGTCCTTCAACAGTGAGATGAGCGGCTTGAGATGAGCGTCGGATGAAAGAATCGCTTTATCGAGAGCTTCGGTGATCCTCTGGTTCAAGATGAGCCTGATGATTTCTCCCTCGATGGCGGCAAACCCTTCAGCTTTGCTGTTGAACCCTTTCGAAGTGCTCATGCCGAGTGTCTTGCCGAGTCCTTCAAGAGACGATTCAAGCGACACCGCAGCATTACGGGCATGTTCTGGTGCATCGCTGCCGGCGAGGACAAGCAGCAGCTGACCGTGTTTGCTTATGGCATCCAGTGCAGCCATCCGTATGGAGAGCGCATCGCTGCTGTAAAGCACCAGATCATCGCTGTCAAGGGTTGCAGCGTCGATTTTCTGCCGATTGTCCGCACGGGAGTCGATTTCGAGATCCCTCTCGGATTTATTGGCATTCTTGTACTCGGCCCTTGCATTTTCTATGACGATGACCGATGCTTTCTGGAAATTCGCAACAGGCTGCTGGTATGCAAGAGGCGCCGCGCATCCTGCGAAAAATAATGCCATGAATACACACGGATATGGCGTATATCGGCTTTTCTTTTTTCGCATGTTCATCCAGCGTACCTCCTTTGGTGTTTTCAGGCTATGTTCAGCACCGGGAACCATTGAGCAATGGCATTCCCGGCACTGATACATTCCCCGATGTTCCGACAAGGGCGATGTATACCCTGACAAGCGGTCAATAATTGATAACCCGCGGAAGCTGCTTTGCCTGTTCGACCCAGGAGTTCACCTGTTCGAGCGAAGGAAGCTGATTCACCAGATGTTTCTCGCCATTGACTTCCTGCATCTTCGCGTGGAGGTTTGCGGGGTTGCGCTGTGCAAGCTCGGGTACCGTATCTACCCCGGCAGTTTCGAGCAGACCGGAATAAGCCGATCCTATGCCTTTTACCCTGGCGAGGTCCGCACGATTCACGAGCGTCAGCACCTCTTCCTCCGCAATACCGGTCGAACCCGCCAATTCCTTGCGTCCGCTGCGGTCCTTTCCTCTGTCGAGAAGGTTATCGAAACTTTTCACCCCTGCCCTGACAAGCTTCGCGGCATGCTCTTCCCCGATACCTTCGAACACCTCGACATCGGAAGCTGCAGGAGAAGTCTGCCTGACAGAGACTGAAACCTTGGCCGGAGCAGACGAAGGTGACGGTGTGGCGACAGGGTTCATTCTGCCTCCAACCGTAAGCTGGACGCGCTCGATCTGCTCGGTCGGAACCCGGGAACCGAATAACGGAAGGTTGAACGGCAAAGGCAGCGATGGCAGAGGAATCGAAGGAAGCATGGAAAGCAGCCCCATCGCCTGCTCCCTGAAGGGGATCATCTGCGGCAGCATGGAAACGGCGCACTGCACGGCCGCTCCTGCTGATTCGAGCAGGTCGCCCAGGGAACCCGGGGTGCCGACCTCCCTTTTCACGATCCTCCCTGCGAGGTTGGATATGCCGGGAACGATCCTCGAAACGGCATCCTGGCCCATTGTCGCGCCATAGGCGAAAAGTCCTGGAGGGTTGCTGAAAAGCAGGCGCCTGACCTCTTCCGGTCGTGAAAGAACCTTCACCGTCCCGTCCTTCTCGATGGTGGCCTGGCATGCGAGCCTGCCCCCGCTCTTCTGCTGGCGATCGGAAAGGAACGCTTTCTCGACGTCGGATAAGGGCGACAGACAATCCGCACCCTCCAGGACAGTCACATAGCAGGCCTGACAAACGCCGTGCCCGCCGCATACATACCCCACATGGCTGTGGTTGAGCCGAGCGGCCTTGCCGAGTGTCTGGCCGGTCGACGCCGCACAAGCCTGATCATTGATGGAGAGATTCATGGCTCTATCATGTTAGCGTGTTAAGAAAGGTTAGCATCGAGCTTCAGGGCAGGAAAAACCGGGGACGCCATGCGGGGCTTTCCGGAAAGCAGCGCATGGCGTCTGCATGAAGCCGGGAGCGATTACTCTCCGCGATTTTTCATCCTTTCCTGCATTTTTTTCATCATCGCCTCCATCTGCTTGTTATTCGGCGATGCTCCATAGTTCATCATGGAAGGGATTTCAGCCTTCACATAACCGTCAGGCACCCTGAAAAGCGAAGCGTCGAGCCCCTGCCTTTCAACCTTGACAAGTTCGGTAACCACAGCGGATTCGCGACCGTCTGCCGAAGGCCGGGAAACGCTCATGCTGGTCCTGACAGGAAAACCGTCAAGTCCTGCATCCTTGAGTTTTTTTGCAAGGGTGGGCATGTTCTTGTCCCTTGCACCCTGCATCTTCGCATAGGTGAGATAATCGATGATATCCCTGGAAACCCACATTTCCATCACGTTCTGACTGCTCGTGATGCGAATGTGCGTACAATCGAACCCGTTGACCTTCTCCTTTCCGAGATTCTCGATTTTGGCATCTTCATAGAAATCCTTCCTGCCGGCTTTTTCGAGTTCCTTCTTCAGCTCTTCGGTATCGATGATTGTGTAGGATTTCGAATCGTCGTTGAGCAGATAGATGAGGTTCGGTGTCCCTGCAGGTGAAATCATGACCATCCTGATGGGGGAAGGCAGCTCTTTCATCGTTGTGGAAGTCTCATAGCGCAAACCCTCTTTCGAGATGAACATTTTCGTTTCGGCATTGGCAGCGCCCGGAATGGTGGTCTGCATGGTCAGCACGCCTTCGAACGGCTTGTTTATCGGGAGAAGCGAGCTTAACGGTGAGCCGCCGGATCCGGCATTCTCATTGTTCTTGTTTCCGCAAGCCCCGAGCGACAGGAGGCTTGCAAGGAGAAGCAGGAAAACAGGGAGTATTTTTCGCATGGGAAGCAGGTTTTTTTGTTCATAAAAATAGCAGGTTGCAACGGTATTTCCTGAAGCGCGACATCTGGGAATGATATCATGGCGATGCCTTCCCGGAAAGAGGGTTTTGCTGATAACTGTAGACAAAGGCAACAGTACCCAGCCTGCCGCTGAGCCCCATGACAGGCAGCACGAAAAGGCTGCTCCCATCTCGCAGGCCGTAGGAAACCGGTCGCTGAACCCCGATTTCCATTCCGGGATAAAGTACTGAAAACGCGGTGCCCTGAAGTTTCCTGTCGGTCGAGACCCTGATCATCCCGTCCGGCTCGACAAGGATGAAGACGCGAAAATCCCTGATCTTTATAAGCTCGCTGAAATATTCGTCGATCTGGTCGTAGTTGCCGTGCATCAGTTCCTTGCGCACCGACCATGCCAGAGGAAGGGCAAATAGTCCGATATCCCTGCGCTGGACATCGATGCAGTTTTTTGAAGCTTTCGCCTCGAGTGCCGTCAGTTCATTCTTTGAACGTTCTTGTTCTTTCCGCAGATTCCTCTCTCCCAGCCACCGCTCGAGAACAATGCCGCCGCCCAGGAGAAGAATGACAAGAGGTATGCCAATCTGGAGAGAACGCTTCCAGAACGGGGTTTTCCCGGTTGAAGAGGTCTCGGCGCTGCCGTTCATCGGTCTGAAGGTTAAGGTGTTGCCTCAGGTTGACTGCTGCAGCAGGTCAAGGTAAAACGCCTCCTTTTCCTGCATATCATGGCGTTCCCGATCAGTACGGTCGTCGATGCCTGCAAGGTGAAGGGCTGAATGCAGGGTCACGCGCAGGAGTTCCTGCTGAAAATCGACATTGAATCTCGCGGCATTTTCCCGTACCACATCTATTGAAATATAAAATTCTCCATCGATTTCCGGGCCTTTATTGTACCTGAAGGTAATGGTATCGGTCGGATAATCGTGCTGCAGGAACTCGCGGTTTATCTTCCGGATCATCCTGTTGCCGCAGTAGATTCCGGAAACAGATTCGACAGAAAAGCCTTCCTTCCCGAGGACGAGGAGCACTGCGCGACTGAGCTGTTCCTCCGGAATTGCCTGCCTTGTCGTATTATAAAGCTGCAGTGTCATGGTGTATCTGATGTGATGCGATAAGTGCATCGATATGTTTCGCCCGGTTCCGGTGAACCATGAACGTGAGTTCGACATCTTCGCCGAGAAGGCGTTTTTCCGTAACCTCAGCCTCCCTGTAGAGATAGCCGATCAGCTTGTAATTCGAAACATGCGTCACGAGCTTCCTCCGGGTGTAATCGAGTGCGACATGGCGCGCGATGATATCCTTCAGGGTTGATATATTCAATCCCCTCGCCGCGGAGATGAACACCGCATCGGGGTATTTGGCTCTCAACTCCCGAATGAGCGAAGGATCTTCAAGCGCATCTATCTTGTTGAAAACATCGATGATATGGTCATGACTGACCCCGATTTCCCTCAGGGTCTGCCTTACCACGGCCATCTGATCCTCAAAACCGGAATGGCTGACATCGATGACATGGAGCAGGAAATCGGCCTGCAGCACTTCGTCGAGGGTTGATTTGAAACTTTCGACCAGATGGTGTGGAAGCTTCCGGATGAAACCAACCGTATCGGACAGCAGGACGAGTTTGTTGATCTTGAGTCCGAGCCTTCGGGTTTTCGTGTCGAGCGTGGCAAACAGCCTGTTCTCTGCGAAAGCATCCGCATCCGGACAGAGGATATTCATGAGAGTCGATTTGCCCGCATTCGTATACCCGACAAGGGCAACCCGGGGTACTGTCTGCCTGCTGCCCGTCTGCGTTTCATGCTGCAGTGAAACCTCGCGCAGCTTTTTTTTCAGAAGCGATATCCGGTTTCGCACAAGCCGGCGGTCGGTCTCGATCTGGGTTTCTCCAGGACCTTTGCTGCCGATACCGCCTTTCTGCTTCGACAGGTGGGTCCACTGGCCCGACAACCTCGGCAGCAGATATTCGAGCTGGGCGAGTTCAACCTGCATACGTGCCTGGTAGGACTGCGCGCGGATGGCGAAAATCTGCAGGATGAGCCCGGTACGATCGATGACCTTGCATTTGAGAACCCGTTCCAGGTTCCCTGCCTGGCCGGGAGTGAGATCGTCGTCGAAAATCACGATATCGACACCTTCTTCGAGCACATATTCCGCAAGCTCTTCGACCTTGCCTTTGCCTATACAGAAGGCAGGATCACGCAGCCTTCGTTCCTGGATAATGGTAAGCGCGACATCCGCCCCTGCGGTATCTGCCAGAAAAGCAAGTTCTGCCAGATATTCTTCCACAAGGTGGCGAGGTATGTCCGGCGGGGAACAGAGTCCGACAAGAACGGCCTTTTCCCTTTTGATTTCAGGATTGTTTGACTTCAATAGCTCTATGTAATTATTATGCTTATCAATGGACAACACCCGGAAAGAGGTGCTTTTGCTATATTACGCCCATTGTTTTATCTTGACAACTCTTCTTGTAAACGTAATCGGGCTGTAAATAGTTACAATGTCCTGCAGCAACCCCGCCTCCGTTTGCGGGCAGCGACCATGCTGTGACGATGACAGGCCAATATAAGCACCCTGACCAGATGAAAGAGCGCTCAGCTGAAAAAAAAAATGCCCGGATGCGGTTAACGCTCGACGAAGCTTACGAATACTGCCGGCAGATGTCCCGGCACCACGCCAAGACGTTCTACCTTGCCAGCATGTTCCTTCCGGAACGGCAGAGACGCCCCATTTTTGCAATCTACGCCCTTCTGCGCACGGTTGACGATATCGTCGATATGGCTGAAGTCAAGCTTTCGAAGGGCCTCATTACCGGCGAAGAGATCCGGAAAATGCTCGAGGACTGGAAAGCCAGACTTCGCGCCTGCTATGCAGGAAACCCCGGCGACGACCCGATCATGATGGCCTGGCACGACACCCTGAAGCGCTATCCAGTTCCCATCGAACTTCCCTTCGAACTTATCGAAGGGGTAGCGATGGACATCAGTTTCAAACCCTTCGAAACTTTCGACGAACTCTACGGTTATTGTTACAAAGTCGCCTCGGTGGTCGGCCTCATGACTTCGGAAATCTTCGGCTACAGCGACAAACGCGCCCTCGACCATGCCGTCGAACTCGGTATCGCCATGCAGCTGACCAATATCCTGAGGGATATTGGTGAAGATATCGACCGGGGCAGGATATACCTTCCCATGGAAGATCTCCGCCGTTTCGACTGCTCGATTGAGGAGTTCCTGCAGAAAACCATGAACAGAAAGTTTGTCGACCTCATGAAATTCCAGGTCGAAAGGGCCCGGGGGTACTACCGCTCCGCTGAACAGGGGATCCCGATGCTCCACAGGGAAAGCCGGTTCGCCGTAAGCCTGAGCAGCCTCAATTACGGCAATATCCTTACCGCGATCGAAGAGAACGGTTACGACGTATTTTCAAAACGCGCATACCGCTCTTTTTTCCAGAAAATCAGCACGATCCCGGCAGTATGGTTCAAAACCGTGACCGGATCGTAAAAGGAACGGCAGAAAAATAATTTATGTAATTTCTATCACAGCGTTATTCACAGCTACCAGCAAACATGGCAAGAGAACACGAAGAGAACCGGAACAACCACGCAGATCAGCCGCAGCTTTCGCTCAACGACCAGATGAAACGCCGTTTCGAGGAGCGGCAGCACCTCGTCGACTCGGGAATCAATCCCTACCCCTGTTCGTTCGACGTCACCGATTATTCCGAAGAGATCATCGCCGGCTTCCTTGAGGAGAACCGGGAAAACGTGTCGGTGGCCGGACGTATCATGACCATCAGAAAAATGGGCAAGGCATCGTTTTTCCACCTTCAGGACTCCAGGGGAAAGATCCAGATCTACCTGAAAAAGGATGATGTGGGGGAAACGGCATACAATACATTCAAGCTGCTTGACATCGGCGATATCGTCGGCGTGAAAGGGTTCACCTTCAGGACGAAGACCGGGGAGATTTCAATCCACGCGCAAGCCTTCGAACTGCTCAGCAAATCACTCCGCCCCATCCCCATCGCGAAGGAAAAGGAGGTCGACGGGCAGAAAGTTGTCTTCGACGCCTTCAGCGACCGTGAGATGCGCTATCGCCAGCGTTATGTCGATCTCATCGTAAATCCCGAGGTTCGTAAAACGTTCGTTAAACGCACCGCGATCGTATCCGCCATCCGGAGCTTCTTCTCCGGAAAAGGATGGCTCGAGGTCGAAACGCCTGTGCTCCAGCCGGTCTACGGAGGCGCCGCCGCACGCCCGTTCACTACGCACCACAACGCGCTCGACATGGAGCTTTACCTGCGAATCGCCAACGAACTCTACCTCAAGCGGCTTATCGTCGGAGGATTCGAGGGTGTCTTCGAGTTCGCCAAGGATTTCCGCAACGAGGGCATTGACCGGTTCCACAACCCGGAATTCACCCAGGTCGAGCTTTATGTTTCCTACAAGGATTACAACTGGATGATGGAGCTGGTCGAAGAACTCTTCTACCGGAGCGCGCTCGAAGTGAACAAGAGCGATGTGACGAACTTCCTCGGCAGCGAGATCAGCCTGAAGCCCCCTTACCGCCGCCTCACCATTACCGATGCCATCTCTGAGTACACCGGCAGGGATATCACCGGAAAGACCGAAGAGGAACTGCGCTTCATCGCAAAGGATCTCGGGCTCGAGCTTGACCCGAAAATCGGCAGCGGCAAGATCATCGACGAGATTTTCGGCGAATTCGTCGAGCCTAAGCTCATCCAGCCTACCTTCATCACCGACTACCCCGCCGAGATGTCACCCCTCGCCAAAGGGCACCGCTCGAAACCGGGTATCGTGGAACGGTTCGAGCTGATCGCGGGCGGCAAGGAGATCTGCAACTCGTTCTCGGAACTCAACGATCCGGTCATCCAGCGCGAAAGGCTCGAAGCCCAGGCAAAACTGAGGCTCCGCGGAGACGATGAAGCGATGATTGTCGACGAGGACTTCCTGCGTGCCCTGGAATACGGCATGCCGCCATGCGCAGGTCTCGGCATCGGCGTCGACCGCATGGTCATGCTCATTACCGGCGAGGAATCGATCAGGGATGTAATTTTCTTTCCGCACATGAAGCCGGAATAATTATTACCCTGTTGCAGAGACACTTATGAGAGACATAAGCATTTCTTGGATCGTGTATGGAACATAGCCTACCCAATACACTATGCCGTCACAGGTTACGACGACAGCATGACAGGTGCCGACATCGAGGAGGGGGATATTTTGATTGTGGATCGGGCAATTGAACCTGCCAATAAAACATCGTAATTGCCAGCATCAATGGAGAGCATACTGTGAAGTGCCTTCTGGTGAATAAAGGGGCAGTGTCACTCATGCCGGAGGACGTGCCCCCGCTTAATAGACCACTTCTTCTTGGCAAAAATCCGTTTGCTGAACCAGAAATTCTTCCGGTGTCAGACTTCCTAATCCGCTATGCGGTCGGACGGAATAGTAACCCTCCTGCCATTGACCGAAAACCCTTCTTTTGATTGG
>JAAXVR010000013.1 GCA_013335405.1 Chlorobiaceae bacterium | reverse complement strand
CCTGTTGTATTCTGAACTGAATGAGCGCACGCAGAAAGAAATGGCGTATTGCTTATTTTGCTCTATAGTCGTCAGATATTGATGATACGGCTCGACGACCCGATGTTGTGCCATGACTTTCATCCCGGCCTCCGATCCCCGTTTGGAAACGCAGACCGGTTCAGGGCTGTACCTTTGTCATCACCGGCAACCTGCCGAATCCCCGCTTGTCAAGCAGCAGACAGGATCAATAAGGAGCAATCACGATGAAAATCACCGTTCTCAATGGCAGTCCAAAGGGAGAATTGAGCGTCACCATGCAGTCGGTGGCCTACCTGGCAAAGATTTATCCGCAGCATGAGTTCAACATCATCCATATCGCTCAAAGAATCAGGCGGTTCGAAACCGATCAGGCCGCTTTCAACCAGGTCATAGAGCAGGTGCGTGCTTCTGACGCAGTCCTGTGGGGCTTTCCCCTGTATATCCTCATCGTCCACGCTCACTACAAACGCTTCATCGAACTGATCTTCGAACGCGGCGCAGAGGCCGCCTTTGCCGGTAAATACACGGCCTCGCTCTCTACCTCCATCCACTTCTTTGACCACACGGCCCACAATTACATCCATGCCATCTGTGACGACCTGGAAATGCGCTTTGTCGACTCGTTCTCGCCCGATATGCATGACCTGCTCAAGGAAGAAGGTCGCCGGCAGCTTGCCCGGTTCGGCCAGCAGTTTTTCGAGGCCGTCCGGAGCCAGGTGCCCACCCAGCGACAGTATCCACCCTTGACTTGTCGCGAGTTTTCTTACCAGCCTGAGCTTCCGGTCAACCCTGTATCCACTGCCGGGAAGAAGGTGGTCATCCTGCATGATGAAGAGCAGCCCGACAGCAATCTGGCGAAAATGGTGGCGCGCTGCCGAAGCGCATTGGCAGGCGAAGTGACCGTGGTCAATATTCATGACATCGATATCAAATCCAGTTGCCTGGGCTGCCTGGAATGCAGCGGAAACTACCACTGCGCCTTCACAGGCAAAGATGGATTCATCGAATTCTACAAATCGACCGTTATGACAGCGGACGTTCTCATCTATGCAGGGCGAATGGTGGACCGCTACCTCTCCTCACGCTGGAAGATGTTTTTTGACCGCATCTTTTTCAATACCCACACCCCGGTCCTGATTGGTAAGCAGGTGGCCTTTGTCATCTCAGGCCCATTCAGCCAGGTTCCCAACCTGATGGAGATTTTCAGCGGTTTCTTCGGGTTTCAGGGGGCCAGTATTGTTGGCGTTGTCAGCGATGAGAGTGGCAATTCCGCCGACCTCGACCGCCTGCTCGACCAGTTGCCGGCCCGTGCCCTGGCCTACGTCCAGGCTGGCTACCTCCGCCCGCAGACCTTCCTCGGAGAGGGAGGCCTGAACATCTTCCGCGATGATATTTACGGTCGCCTGCGTACCATTTTCGCCGCCGATCACCGCGCTTTCCGCCGCATGGGCGTTTACAGGACGTTTCCTCCGGCAGGACTCAACATAGCTTTGTTGAATATGTTTGTCGCCCCGCTTGTCAACCTGCCCCCAATCCGGAAAAAGTTCGACAAGATGATAAAAAAACAGATGGTCGAACCGCATCAGAAGGTAGTCGCCAGGGTCCAGGCACATGAAAACTCAGGGGAATGATTCCAACAGGAACGATAAAGGTATTGGTCCGCTACTCGAGAAAGCTCTGCTCGCGTTTGGGCAACTGCGCTTCATGTATGGTCTGGCGACCCTGCCGGATGAAACCGGACGTCAATGAGTAAATACACTGATGAGAAAAAGCCACATGCCTGTTCATAAGCACAGCATTTCCTTGTTTGGTGACGTAATGAACAGATTTTTAAAAAGATTTGCTGAGTTTCCATGAAATCAACACGTGAAATTAAAGGGTGGAAATCGACATGATTCATAACTATGTGGCATATGCTCCGAAAAATATCGAAAAGAATATCGGCAGGGTTTATAATCAATTTATGGAACTGGTTGCTGAAGATGATTGGGTGTGTTTCATCGATCATGATGCGATGATGACAACATCCGAATGGTATAAAATGCTTGAAGAAGCAGTTGAAACAATCCATCGGAAAAATTTACCGATCGGATTGCTGACAGCGGTAACGAACCGGATTGGAAATAACGAACAGATTGTTTTCGACAAGAACTCTCCTGAAGCGCAAAACCATGACATGTACTTCCATCGTAAAATCGGGAGGGAAAGAATGATTACATACGGGTTATCGGCTCGAGTTGCAAAGAGGCTTATCAGCGGTATCGTTATGCTCACGTCAAAAAAGGCTTGGAAAAGATGCGGGGGGTTCAAGGAGGGATTTATGGGGGTTGATAACGATTATGATATAAAAGTTCGCAAATGCGGTTATGATACTTGTATCATGGATGGATTATATGTTTATCATTGGTACAGGGCAGATGGATTACCTATACAGGGGAGCGGTTATCCTGATGATACAAATCTGGCCCCCATTACTTAACAGGCCGGTATTGATTGTAAATAGATAGAAAATAAGACCGGATTCATTCCAGAAGCACATCTGTCAGGTATACCGGTTCAAAAGCTATGTCTTTGATATGATCGCCATTTGGTTGCTGATTATACTGCAACAGGATGGTGAGAATGTTTTCCTTCTGCCAGCGGCCGCGATCGATAACCGGTTCTGCAAAACCAAAAGCCTTTTCCGTGATTTTGTGGATATAAGCTTTATCTTTCGGGTCAGCAGAAAAGTTACTATCAGAAAGTCGGCATACAGTCATGCATTGGTCTGTAACATCAGCACGGAATAATGCATACACCCGATCCCTGTTATCAATCAGGATTTCGGGGCGACTGATGGGTATTTTCAACGTTCCGAATCCTTGCAGCGCAAAAGGTTCGGTTCTTGCCGAGAACTTTTCATTATTCCAGCAGTTTCCGTCATACCATACATGTTGATACTGCGGAATACCGTCATGCCAGTCGGCATAGTAAACGATATGTGGCCAGTTTCGGCTGTTCAGGGCCATACTGCACTGATTCATGAGATTGCTGCCTGGAGAAACCGGATGGATAACTTCCGCATTCACCTGTGTAATGGGTAACTGAAAGGGAATTCCACGTGAGGTTTCCCAGTCCACGCCATTGTTGAAAGAGCGCGCATAGCAGATGTTCATATTGTTGACAAGAGCTTTCCTTCCTATCGAATGAGTTCTCCAGACAAATGAGAGATGCAGGGAGCCATCGGATCCAATGGCGGGACTGTTCCAGTACGCATTGCTTGTCCATGGCTTTTGTTCTGCGCCACTCAGGATTGGGCTGGTGTGGTCCAGCCAGGTTCGGGTGCTTTCGTTATAGGTTTTCATCCGTGCAGTTCCTTTGTCATGGACACCATCACGGTAGAGCAGAGTCAGTGGAAAACCATGATGCGGCAGGATGAATGTTGGATATGTAACTTTATCCTCGGCGAACCCTGTCATTGGGAGATCATCTGTCCATGCGGATATGTCGTTTGGACATTTGCTACGGCGGTATCGCAGTCGGGATGCATGGAGGTCATAACTCATGTGAAGAAAGCCTTCCCGGTCTACACCCAGATTGATGCAGTTATGTGAATCCGAAAGATTGTACCTGCCAGCCAGATCAGCTGTTATGATTGTTTCTGTTTCCAGATTCCGCTGAACGATGCGCAGCGTTGTTGCATCAACATAAAAAGCGCTGGTTTGTCTGTCTTCAAACGTAAGGACACCGTGGTGCCGAAAGATGGCGGTGTTGATGGTGTTTCCTGCCCAGGCCATTCCCAGGTCGTGCCAGGCAAAGATCCTGGTTTGCAATGGCTTGTTTGGATCGATGTTCCCTATAGAGTGTCGTGTTTCCGGATTATCGTTTTTCTGCTTTTCGGCATGAGCCCCGGTAATTGTGTCATTGATGATGGGATGAGCCATTTCTGCAGTGTTCTAATCAGTGTTGAGCGAATGGTTTATCTGACAGTTGTCCTTACAGGGATTAATTGGAATGTACCGATACCGGTATAAAAAAAAGTGTAACACGCTTCTTCCGGAAGATATGGTGATAATCGGGTTATTTTCTTTAGTCGATGGCTATGCGTTCCATCGTGCAGGGACACGCCAGGCAGAACGTGATGTTCTGAAAGACGCTGTGCTGGCGAAATGCGGGTTGACGGTTTTACGCCTTTCGACGGTCGGGAGCGACGAAAGGCGCCGGATCAGGAAAAAGCTTGAGGATGTTGTGGCGTAACGACCGTCAGATTGCAAAACAGGAGTGAGCATGCGATAGAACATGCTCCTCCTGATCCTGACAGAAATTCGTCTGGTTTCCGACCGCCCCTCGTTATTCCCACTCGATCGTCGCCGGTGGTTTTGAAGAGATGTCGTAGGCTACGCGGTTGATGCCCCTCACCTCGTTGATGATCCGGTTTGAGACCTTCGCGAGGAAGTCATGGGGCAGCTGGGCCCAGTCGGCGGTCATACCGTCTGACGATTCGACAGCCCTCAGAGCGAGCACGTTTTCGTAGGTACGCTTGTCACCCATCACGCCAACCGACTGTACCGGCAGCAGGACGGAAAAAGCCTGCCAGACCTGCTGGTAAAGGCCGCTGGATTTGAGTTCTTCAATATAGATATCGTCAGCTTCACGGAGGATGTCCAGACGTTCTCCGCTGACCGAACCGAGCACCCTGACGGCAAGTCCCGGACCCGGGAAGGGGTGTCGCATGAGGAGATCCTCGCTGATACCGAGTTCGCGTCCTACGGAGCGCACCTCATCCTTGAAAAGCTCACGGAGCGGTTCGATGAGCTTGAGTTTCATGCGTTTCGGGAGTCCGCCGACATTGTGGTGCGACTTGATGGTTTCCGATGGTCCCTTGACGCTCACGCTCTCGATGACGTCCGGGTAGAGCGTTCCCTGTACCAGGAATTTCTCCTGGTGTACATGTTCATTGAAGACCTGGATAAAGGTCCTGCCGATGATTTTGCGTTTCTTTTCCGGTGATGCCACGTTCTGGAGGCGTTTCAGGAAAAGGTCGGACGAATCGGCAAGGGTGACTTTCAGGCCGAGCGGTTTGAGGTAGCTCATGACCTTTTTCGCTTCGTTTTTCCTCAGGAGCCCGTTGTCGACGAAGACGCAGTGGAGCTGCTTGCCGATTGCCCTGCTGACCAGCACCGCAGCAACGGTCGAGTCGACCCCGCCGCTGATGCCGCAGATGACGGTCTCCTTGCCTGCCTTGCGTCGGATGTCCTCAATCTGGTGATCGATGAAGCTTCTCGACGACCAGTCAGGGACAATTCCGGCAATGTCGATAAGGAAATTCGAAAGGAGCTGTTTTCCGTAAAGGGTATGCTGAACTTCGGGGTGGAACTGCAGTCCGTAGACTTTCAGGGCCGCCCTGCTGCCAAAGCTCTCGATGGCGCACATTTCGGAATTCCCGCTGCTTGCCGTGACCCTGAACCCTTCCGGCATACGGACAACCTTGTCGCCATGGCTCATCCAGACGTCTGAATCGGGAATGTTGCGGAAGAGCGGACTTTCATGCTCATCATTCCGGCTCACGAAGATTTTTGCACGACCGAACTCATGTTTCGCAGCACTTGCCACCTCTCCGCCGAAATGCTTCGCGATCGCCTGCAGCCCATAGCAGATTCCGAGTACGGGAATGCCGAGCGAAAAGATACCTGCATCGGGCAAGATCGGTGAATCGCTGTACACGCTGGTAGGGCCCCCTGAAAGGATGATCGCTTTCGGGTTGTGTTCCCTGACTTTTTCAGGTGTTGTGCTGTAGGGAAGAATTTCGGAATAGATGCCAAGTTCGCGGATGCGACGTGCAATGAGCTGGGTATATTGGGAACCGAAATCCAGTACTAAGACCGATTGCATACATGAATGATTGACTGTTGATAAAACGCCTCGTCAGGCAGCCGAATGCCTGTTGCGGTAATCCGCCGGCAATGCGGCTTGTGGCGGGGGTGGAGTATCGAAGGGTTGACCTGTAGAGTCACCTGCTCCGCCAGGGAACCCACCCGGATGCGACTGGTAGTACTGAAAGCCTTTCGGAGTGAAATACTCGATGTAGACGTCATTGCCGAGAAGCTCGGAAGGAGTGTTGGTCTGGCCGGAAATCGGAACGGCTATGACGGTTTCGGGAATATGGAAGTACCTGTTCGACAGCCTGAGCGCGGGATCTGCATAACAGCGTTTCATAAACCCGGCCCAGATGGGAAGCGCTGCTTTTGCACCCTGGCCGTACGACATCGAAGTGAATTTGATGCGTTCGTCATCGAAGCCTGTCCACACGACAGCGACAAGCTGTGGGGTGAATCCAGCAAACCATGCGTCCCTCATGTTCTGGGTCGTTCCTGTTTTCCCTGCCGCTTCATAGCTGAATCCGTAGGTCGAACGCAGGGATGCGCCGGTTCCTCTGCTGATGACGTCCTTGAGCATCGAGATCACCACGAAATTTGTTGTCGAGTCGATCGCGAAATGCCTGTTAGGCACATACTTTGATATCGGACGGTAATGTTTGTCCGTAACCTTCAGGATCGAAACAGGTTCGTTCCAGATGCCGTTATTCGCAAAGGTGGCGAAAGCTCCCGCAAGCTCAAGGGGGGAAACTTCCGAGGTGCCAAGCGCGAGAGAAAGGTTTGGCGCGAGCGGGGAGGTTATGCCCATTCTCCTGGCGTAACTGATGATCTCCGGCACGGTCAGCTGTTCATAGGCAAGCCTTACGGTAACCTGGTTCAGGGAGCGGCGCAGCGCATCGCGCAGCGTGGTCATGCCGCCTGAAGAACCATCGGAGTTTCTCGGCGACCAGACAGAGCCGTCCCCGTTTTTGAGCGCGAGCGGCTGGTCGAGAACGCGGAAGTTTGAAGGCAGTCCCTTGTCGATGGCCGTCGTATAGACGAATGGCTTGAACGTCGAACCGGGCTGGCGTTTGGCCTGCCAGACATGGTCGAACTGGTATTTGTAATCGTCAGGCGAACTGTTGCCTCCCACCCATGCCTTTACATGGCCGTTTGAAGGATCAATGGCGACAATTGCCGCCTGTATGCGGGTTTTTTCCCTCAGAAGTCCGTTCAGCCAGACCGTGTCGGCTTTTAATTTCGCCATCGCCTGCTGGCTCGAAATTCCGTCTCCGGTCAGTTCCTTGTAACGGTCGCTCTCCCGTATCATCTGGTTTTTCAGTGATTCGGTCCATCTCCAGTCGCGGTCGAACGCTGCCTGAAGTGTCGCCAGATGTTCCGCTACAGCCAGCTGGGCATATTTTTGCATCCTGCTGTCGAGGGTGGTCTGGATGGAAAGACCGTCACGGTTGAGGTTGACATCGCCGATTCTCGATACAGGCTTGATGGTCTGGCGGATATACTCGGTGAAGTAAGGTGCCAGTCCCTGGCGGCTGACCGGAGTATACTTCAGGGCAAGCGGGGTTCTCTTTGCCCGGGCCGCCTGGGCGGAGGTAATGAAATGCTCCTTTTCCATCAGGGAAATGACAAGGTTCCTCCTGCCGAGGGCGTCGCTGGGATTTTTTGCCGGATTGTACGCTGTCGGGTTTTTAAGGGTCGCGATAAGCGTTGCGCTCTCGGGAAGAGTTAGCTGGTATGCCTGTTTGCCAAAATAGGTCTGGGCTGCCGCTTCAACGCCGTAAGCCCCCGAACCGAAATAGACGGTATTCAGGTAGAGTGCGAGGATTTCATCTTTCGTATAGGTTTTTTCAAGCTCGATTGCCGTCACGAACTCCTTCGCTTTTCTGCTTACGGTTCTTTCCTGGGTAAGGAAGAGATTTTTCGCGAGCTGCTGGGTGATGGTGCTCGCACCATACCATCTTGATCTGCCCTTGATGATATTTTCACCCATGACGAGAGCAAGTCTTCTCAAGTCGACCCCCCAATGCTTGTAGAACGTCACATCCTCGGTTGCGATGAGTGCATGGCGTGTCGACATGGGAATGGATTTGAGGGGCACGAAGGTCCTGTTTTTCAGGAAATACTTGTGCAGGAGTACCCCGTCCTCGGAATACACGAGGGAGGCCAGTTCCGGGTTCGGGTTTTCGAGTTCCTCGAGGCTTGGAAGGCCGAGGAACGTTTTCTTTGCGAAAACCTGTCCCGCTGTCAGGGTAATGACAAGGAACAGGAAGAAAAACAGCAGTTTTTTCATGGTCAGCAGCTTGTTCGCGGAATCTTTGGTCATATCGTTTCAATCATGGTGTCAAGTTTCGGGGCAACGTCGTCCCAATCAGTTATACCGTTCCCGTAGGTAGGTTTCAGGTAGCCTGTTTATAAAATTGTTCGGCAAATTCAAAATGTTTCTTCAGTTCTGCAGCGAACCGGTCGGTCGCCTCAAGCATGGGCAGGTGACCGAGGTCCATGAACTTGGCCAGCCTTGTCGGGGCAGGCGACTCGGCCAGCCTGCGCTCATAGAGCGTAACGGTCCCTTCTGGCGGAATGGTATGGTCTGCCATGCCGACGCAGCAGAGCACGGGAGATTCGATGGCAATGACGTGTCGGGTATAGGTTCTCAAAGCTTCGACATCAATTGAAAAATGGCCGACGGCGTTTGTCGCTTCCTTGTCAGAGCGGGTGAAATCCTCGACGATGATATCGTGGTATTCCTTCGGAATCTCCTTTGTCGCCGCGCGTTTGATGAACATGGTCTTGAGCGGTTCGACCTCGAAGATGCTCCTGAAATTCATGGAAAAATCAATCAGTCCTCCCAGGAAAAAAAGGCCGAGCGATGTGAGCGCCGTTTCCTCGAAAATTCCGCATGCCACGATCGCAGCAGAAAGCAGCGCCTTCCTGTAGCGCAGGCAGAGCTCCGTAGCGACCATTCCTCCCATCGAGTGACCGACGATGTGCAGGTTCCTCGACCTGTCAAGCCCGAGATGTTCGATGAGCTGGGCGGCTTCGTCGGCAAAACCTTCAATGGTGAAGGTCGGATTGAATCCTTTGATGATGGTCCTGCCGGTACCGCTCTGGTCATAGGTTACACAACGGAAATGCGCAGAAAGCTTATCGACAAGGGGCTTCCAGTAGCGACTTGAAATCGCCCAGCCATTGACGAAAAGTATGGCAGGTTTCTGCATGCCGGACGGGTCGGTTTCCGCAGTATCCTCGTAGTAGAGGCGGCAACGGTTTGACGCAAGAAAGCTCATAGTCTGAATCGTGTTTTTTCTCTCCGCTAAAAAAACTAATATATGGAACTATAGTAATATTTTCAGCCTGTCGTCATGAAGGCCCTGGTTTCCCGCAAGGTTGAAGTTTTACACAGATATGACCCCTGAAGGGCAATCCTTGCCGGTCTTCCTTTCCAATATTTAATCGTCAGCTTCCGACAATGGATCATTCACTTTCCGGGCTCACATCGTTCATCGCGGATTTTATCGTTCATATCGATACCCATCTTGTCTCCCTCATGGCTCAGTACGGGAGCTGGATATATGGAATCCTGTTTCTCATCGTGTTCTGTGAGACCGGCCTTGTCGTGACTCCTTTTCTGCCCGGGGATTCACTTCTCTTTGCCGCCGGAACACTTGCCTCCCTGCAGGGATCGTCTCTCGACCCGCATATTCTTGTCCTTGTCTTCTGTTCTGCGGCTTTTATCGGCGACAACCTCAATTTTTTCATCGGAAGGAGTATCGGACCGAAAGTGTTCCATTTTCAGAAATCACGTTTCTTCAATCCGGAACACCTTGCCATGACCCATGCGTTTTACGAAAAATATGGAGGGGTTACCGTCGTCCTTGCAAGATTTGTCCCGATTGTCAGGACATTTTCTCCTTTCGTGGCCGGTATCGGCACCATGCCATACCGGAAGTTCCTGTTTTTCAGCGTCGGGGGAGCCTTGCTCTGGGTAAGCCTTTTCTGCTACAGCGGCTATTATTTCGGACATTTTCCCTTCGTACAGGAGAACCGGAAGCTGATATTTCTCGGCATCATCGCCGTTTCGCTCCTGCCGCCTGTCGCGGGTTACCTCGGGCATTTTTTCCGAAAGCGTGATGCCGCCTGAATTGTTTGCAAAATGTGGATAACTTGTTGACTTGTCGTTGACTATACCGCTGTTCCCTTGAAACGGGTTGGCGCTTTCATGTTGGATATAGCTTAAAGTATTTAATATTAATGCATTAGCTGGCAGTCTCTTTTCTTGGCCCTTTGTTTCTGGGGCTTTGCGGTTGCATGAAGTATTAAGGAAGTGATGTTGATAAGTTTCATTGCATGCTCAGCATGAGCGGTATCGAAAACGCACTCCGGAACGATGATGACCTGGAAAACCTGCTGAAATAAGTTATTTTAATTCCCGATTTTTATTATAATCAGTACCCTTGTCGGTCTTTCGGCGTATAGCGCAGCCTGGTAGCGCACTTCCTTGGGGTGGAAGGGGTCGTGGGTTCGAATCCCGCTACGCCGACGTACAGCTCACTTGCAGTATTCGATCCTTCTCTTTCGCTTCAGCCTGAAACCGGAGAACCCCATGGATCTTCAACAGTCATTATTCCCGGAAATCAGGAAGCTTTCGCCCCGTCCTGCGCTTGCCATCAGAACCCGCACGAGGGTGAACGGTATCGCTTCGCTGTTTGAAAGCGGATATGAATCGATAGCACGATTGCTGCATGAAAAGGAGAAGCAACCTTCAGGGCCTCCGTTTGCACTTTATTATCAGATGGATGGAGACGACCTCGAGGTGGAGTTCGGTTTTCCCGTCAAAGAACCGGTTGAAGGTTCAGGCTCCATCAAGGCAACCTGGACACCTTCCGGAAAAGCGCTGATTACGGTTTATACCGGTCCATACAGCGACCTCGAATCGGCCTACGAGTTTCTTATGAAATGCGTTGCTGAAAACAGGCTTAAGCCGAATGGAGTTTCTTATGAAGTCTATCTCGACGACCCTTCCGAAATCCCTTCAAAAAAACTGAGAACACAGGTAGCTCTGCTGCTCGCCGAGAAATAGGATGCGATTGTTTTACCTGAGGCCGGGTAAGGCAAAAGGTTTGCGTGGAAGTCGGGCCGTTACCGATCGCGGATAAGCTTCTCACCGTTCGTGAAAGCCATAACAGTCCAATTGGTACCGGAAGCGGCAAGTGATGCGAAAAAGCCAATCGGGGCATCGATGTCACACAGACGTATTTTGTCCGGCCCATTGCCGATAACTTCTCCTTTTCCTTCATAGGGGTGTACCGAAACGGAAAAAGAACCTGCATGCAGGGCGATACTTCCTCCTGTTGCCTTGATATATGCTTCCTTTCGTGTCCATATACTCAAAAAAGCTTCACTCCGTCCCTGAACCGGTACTGCTGAAAAAGCAATCTGTTCAGTTGCGGAAAAAACTATCCGGGCAATCCCTTCCTTGTCTGCCGGATCAACCTTCCGAACGATATCGATCCCGACTTCCCGATGCAGTGCGAAAGCTGCCATCATCATCTTATCGGCATGGGAAAGATTGAACCTCAGTTCTGGTGTTCCAGGAAGACTGGGTTTCCCATACCGCCCGTATGTAAATCGGAAGGCACGGGCATCGCTGTTAAGGTAATCGGCCAGTAAAAGCCGCAGTGCTGCCCGTGAATTGACGAACCTGTTCCGTAACTCCGGGATCCTGAAACGGTTTGCCCGGACGATTTCGTCACCGGAGAGCAGGGTTTCATGATCTATACCTTTCAGTGCGAATTTGCTGAGATCGATTGTCCATACATGGGTTTCACCGCACTCGATCGATGGAAAATGCATCATATAGTACGGATAAACGTTATGGATTAGAGGCCATTTCAATGCATTGATTCAGTTTTTCCGCAACCTCGGCAACAGCGGGAGGCTTGAGGATGAGATGGTGATACGTTGAGATGTGGTATACCTGCAATGGACCTCTGATGGTGTTTTCCCAGCCAAGGAGGTCATGCTTTGCGGGATCAGAAGGATCTTGTGCAATGAAGAAACAGACCGGCTGAGACGAATGGTTAGGGCGATAATTCATATTCGCCATTCTGTGAGCTCCACGGATAGGAAAGACAGGAAGATGTTCAAGCCTGAACAGCCTGAAAAAAACCGAGTAGAGCAGGTTCCTGATAAGAGACGTATGTCCCTGCGAAAGATCCCTTAATGCTTTTTTCAGGACGGTTGTCCGGTAAGCCCATGGATAATTCGTGTCAATCATTGCCAGCAGAGCGATCCTTTCACCCTGGCGTCGGAGCTGCTGCGTCATTTCGTAGGCGATTACTCCTCCGCTGGAGAACCCGGCAATCAGGTATGGCCCTTGTGGCTGGGCGATTTTCATTGCTTCGATGCAGCGGGCGGCTATCACCTTCATGTTCCTGTCGGGTCTCCCGGCTCCGAACACACCACGTGCCTGCAGGCCATAGACGGATTGATCGGGATCGAGAGAGCGGACAAGATCAAAGTAATCGAGAAGGTGACCGCCGATGACATGGACAAGGAACAGGGGGAGGCCTGATCCTTTTTTCATCTCTACAAGCTCAGGATTGATACAGAAGCGGTATTGCCCGTTCAGGACTTCTGCAAGCGATTCTATGGTTCCAGATGAGAGCCAGAGCGTGTCGAGGGGAATTCTGCAGTTGAATATTTTTTCGATCTGGTCGATCATCTGAACAGCGAGCAGCGAATGCCCCCCCGCATCGAAGAAATTGTCACGTACGCCGAAAGAGCTTCTGTTCAGCAGAAGCTTCCAGATATCGAACAATTGTTGTTCGATTGGATTTCTTGGTTTCAGGGGGCTTCCATTGTTACCTGATGCATCCTCGGGAGCTGGCAGCGATTTTCGATCCAGTTTGCCGTTCTGTGTCAACGGCAAAGATTCGAGCAGCACATAGGCCGATGGAAGCATGTACACCGGAAGATCTTTTTTAAGCGCGTCATGCAGTCTGCCTGCATCAAGGTCTTTTCTTTCCGTTACCGCATAAGCCACAAGCTGCGGCTGTCCTGGGCTGTCTTCACGCATGACCACAACGGCCTGTTTTACCTCAGACTGTTTCAGGAGATGCGCCTCTATTTCTTCGAGTTCGATACGGTAACCGCGCAGTTTGATCTGATTATCCAGGCGACCGAGAAACTCAATGTTCCCGTCAGACAGATATCTTACACGGTCGCCTGTCCGGTAGATCCGTGCATTTTCGGCGGGATTGAACGGATCGGGCAGGAAACGCTCTCTGGTCAGTTCCTCGAGATGCAGGTATCCTGCCGCCAGCCCGTCCCCTCCGATATACAATTCACCGGGCACGCCAATCGGTACCGGCTGCAGAGAGGGATCGAGAACATAAACCCTGGTGTTGGCAATGGGCCGTCCTATAGGGACTGAAGGACTTTGTGGCGGAAACGACCGGGGAATTCTGTAGCAGCATGCAAAGGTTGTGCTTTCGGTGGGACCGTATCCGTTGACAAGCATGGTGTCAGGCAATGTGTCGAGGGCTCGCCGTACGTGGGTTGCCGATAACGCTTCTCCACCGGTTATCAATTGCCGTAAACCCCGCAGGGCTTGAGGTTTCTGGTCGATGACCGTATTGAAGAGCGCTGAAGTCAGCCAAAGGGTGTTTACACCATAACGGTTGATAACGTTTTCCAGATCTTCGGCAGCAGGCACCCTGCCGGGATAGATAATGCATCGGGCACCATGAAGCAAAGCTCCCCACAGTTCAAAAGTCGATGCATCGAAAAAAGGCGGGGCAAGCAGAAGGAAGGTCTGATCTTTGCCGAAGCTGATATAGTCCGTACCGAAAACAAGCCGGGCGATATTGCGGTGCGATATGGCAACCCCTTTGGGCTGACCGGTGGATCCCGATGTATACATGATGTAGGCGGAAGCTTCAGGGTCGGCACTTTCAGAAGAAAAATTTCCGGCGGGAGCGTTGCTGATTTCCGGCTTGTCGGTATCGATGCAGATCATCCGCACCTGTGCTGCATCAAATTTCTTTTGCTCTGCATGCCTGGTAATGACGAATGCTGCACCTGTGTCTTCGAGCATGAACGCAAGCCGTGAGGGCGGAAGTTCAGGGTCGAGGGGAACATAGGTTCCTCCTGTTTTGAGAATGGCAAGAATTCCTGTCACCATATCGATAGAGCGGGGCAGGCTTATTCCTACAGGGGAACCCGGAGTTGCTCCGAGTGCATTCAGGTGCCGGGCGAGCCGGTTTGCTCTCGCATTCAGTTCACCGTAAGAAAGGTTCATGTCTTCGAAAATGAGGGCGATCTCATTCGGGCCCTGCGCAGCCACTGCTTCGAAGAGCTGGTGGATACAGAGGTGACGGGGATAGTTCGAGCCTGTTCTGTTCCAGGTAACGGTGAGCAGTTCCAGTTCATTGCCAGTGAGCATGGGAAGTATTCTGGCGGGTGTTTCAGGGTCATGGACAAGGATTGCATCCAGCAGAGTCTTGAAATGGCCTGTCATACGCCTGATAAATCCCCTCTCGAAAAGATCGGTATCGTATGTGAAAGAACACTGCATATCGTCGCCGGTTTCCGCAAATGATGCAGTCAGATCGAATTTTACCGTTTTTACGGGTAACGGCATTTCCTCGACCTCCAGTCCGGGAAGACTGAAAATATGTTCGGGCGTCGTGTAATACGTGAACATCACCTGGAATAAAGGATTGAGGCTTGTGTCCCGTCTCGGGTTCATCTCTTCGACAAGTAGTTCGAAAGGCAGTTCCATGCAGTTAAAGCCATCCAGCACTGAATCACGCACTCTTTCAAAAAGCGTTCGAAGGCTTGGGTTTCCTCCAAGATCACTTCTTATGACAAGGGTGTTGACGAAAAATCCTATGAGAGCTTCAAGATCGCTTCTGATTCGTCCTGTTACAGGGGTTCCCACAGAGATATCATCCTGTCCGCTGTAACGCGAAAGGAGCAGCTGGAAAACGGCAAGCAGCAGCACATAGAGCGAGATGCCGTGTTTTCGTGCAAGTGATTTGAGCAGCTCAAGCTTCAGGGAGGAAAGCGTGAAACGTTCGATATCTCCTCGGTGGAGGGGAGTGGCCGGACGAGGCCGTAAGAACGGAAGGTCAAGCGGGGTCAATCCATCAAGGTTTGTTTTCCAGAACTGGAGCAGCTCTTTCAGCTTTTTTCCGGTCAGCTGCTCTCTCTGCCAGAGGGCATAGTCAGCATACTGAAGAGGAAGCGGAGGAAGAACTCCCTGCGGGTTTTTTCCTGATGATTCATAGAGGATTGCAATCTCACGGTAGAGCACAGGCATCGACCATGCATCAGCTGCAGTATGGTGGATGCTGATGGCAAAGATGAATTCTTTGTCTTCGATTATAGCCAGTCCAGCCCTCAGCATGCAATCCTTTGAGAGATCGAAAGGGGCTCTGCAGAGCGTATCGATAAAATTGTCGAGTATTTTCTGCCGCACCATGGCAGGATTTTCTCTTGTATCGATTTTGTGCATGACAAATGGCTGAGCCGGCATGACAGACTGCATGAGTGTTCCTCCATGCAGTGATAGCCGGGTCCGCAGAACTTCGTGCCTTTCTATAATTGCTTCCAGCGTTGATTGCAGAGCCTCTAAATCGAGTGTACCGTGAATCCTGAAAACACTCGAAATGTTGTAGTTACCGGGGACAGGCATGATACGTTCGACCATCCAGAGCCGTGCCTGGGCAAACGATGGTTCGCATGGCCCTGAACCGTTACGCCGGGGAATCGTGCTTGACGCAGAATTTTTCCTGCGTTTTTCCAGCAGGGTATGCTCCAGCCGTATACGGTCTTCAATCAGTTGATTTTCGTTGGGTGACATGGATTTTTGGCCTTTGTTGAAAATTTCAATTCTGGTTTCAACACGGATCTCTTCGGCGGTTTTATTATTCAGGATTTTCAGCAGCGAATAATCCAAGAACAGTAAGGGCCAATCCTTCGATAGTAGGTGTTTCGAAAAGGTTGCGTATTGTCATGACAAGATCGAATTCCCGGTTTATCCTGTTGATGAGCTGCACGGCAAGCAGGGAATGACCGCCTGCATCGAAAAAATTATCGTCGATACCAGCATTATCCAGATGCAGCACTTCAAGCCAGATATCAGCAATGATTTCCTCGAGAGGTGTGGACGGAGCGCGGAAAGCTTTTTCCCTGTTTCCATACATCGGCCTGGGCAATGTTGTCCGGTCAACCTTGCCGTTAGGCAATAATGGCAAAGCCTGAAGGAGAACAAAGGCGGCAGGCACCATATATTCGGGTAACAGAGTTCTCATTGCCCTGCGCAGCGCAGCGATATCGAATTTTTCACGATCAGCCACTACATAGGCGACCAGTCGCTGATCCCCTGGATTGTCTTCCCGAAGTGCCATGACAGCCTGACGGATATTCGGCTGTTCAAGCAGGATCGCTTCTATCTCCCCGAGTTCGATTCGAAAGCCCCGTAATTTGATCTGGTTGTCGAAACGGCCCAGGAACAGCAGATTTCCATCTTCCATATATTTTACACGGTCACCGGTCCTGTACATCCTGGCATTCATGGATTCGGGCATGAAGGTATCCTGGAGGAAACGTTCTGAAGTCTGTTCCGGTCTTCGCCAGTAACCGCGGGCCAATCCTTCTCCACCGATATACAGTTCGCCGGGAACACCAACCGGTACCGGCTGCAGGTGTGGGTCAAGGACATAGAGCCGGGTATTCGCCAGAGGTCTGCCAATCGGTACCACTGAACACTCATTGTCTGAAGGACATAACCAGAATGCTGATGCGACTGTGGTTTCTGTGGGTCCGTAAGCATTGATAAGTTCCGCTTGGGATTGTTTCCTGAAGCGCCTTGCGAGCTGAGGGTCGAGCGCCTCGCCTGCGCTGAAAAACAGTCGAAGGGAATGCAGGTTGCTGAAACTGCCTTCATTGAGCAGAACGGAAAGCAGGCTCGGGACAATCATCATGACGCTTACCTGGTATTCAAGCGCACATGAGAAGAGTCGCGAAGGTAACTGCAGGTCGTTCAACGGCATGAGAACAAGTGACGCACCCGCTGAAAGAGGCCACCAGAGCTCGAAAATGGAAATGTCGAAACTCGACGCCGAAGATTGCAGCATACGTTCATTTACAGAAAGCCTGAACTCGTTCTGGAGGCAGAAGACAAAATTAATCAATGAGCGGTGCTCGATCATGACGCCTTTCGGCTTTCCTGTCGAACCGGAAGTATAGATAACATAGCATAGGTTTTCCGAGCCCCCCGCAAGGCAGGGGTTCATATCGGGCATACCGGAAATTGCCGTCCAGTCACGGTCCATACAGAATATCAAACCGGGGTAATCCGGAAACAGCTCGAAAAGGTTCTGACGTGTAAGCAATACCGGAGCACGGCTGTCTTCAAGCATGAAAGTTATACGATCTGCAGGGTAATCAGGATCGATCGGTACGTAAGCGCCGCCCGATTTGAATACGGCCAGCATGGCAACTACCATATCGGCAGATCGCGGTATACAGATGCCGACCAGGGTATCACGGGCTACGCCGAGCGAACGGAGATGATAAGCCAGCCTGTTGGCGCGGGTGTTCAGTTCGCCATAGGATATCCTGATACTGCCTTCAATAATGGCAATCGCATCAGGATTATTTACTGCTTGTTCCTCGAAGAGCTGCTGGAAGCAGATGTTCCGAGGGTAATCAGCTCCGGTCCGGTTCCACTCTTCAAGAATCCGATACCGCTCCTGTTCAGTGAGGATGGGCAGGAGGGATATTGGTATATTCAAGTTGCCGGAAACGAACCCTTCGAGGAGAGTCGTAAAGTGGCTTGTCAGACGCCGGATGGTGGACGTTTCGAAAAGTTCGGAGGGATACTCGATAGAGCCATGGACAGCTCCATCAGGTTCCTCAAAAAGTAAAAGGTTGAGATCGAACTTTGCCGTCCCGTTTTCTATCGGCTGATTTTTTCCTGTCAGGCCTGTAAGCGATAGAGGGTTGTCAAGAGGGGTCAACAATCCGAATAATACCTGGGTAAACGGATTTTTTACCTGGTCGCGAATCGGGTTCAGCTCCTCGACAATTTTTTCGAAGGGGATGAGCTGATGGGCATGGGCATCGAGCACGGTTTCCCTGACCCTTTGAAGCAGTTCCCGGAAAGAGGGGTTGCCGCTCAGATCGGTACGGATCACGAGGGTGTTCACGAAGAAGCCGATAAGCCCTTCGAGTTCAAAGCGGTCACGGCCGGCAAGAGGACTTCCGACAGCGATATCCATCTGGCCGCTGTGCCTTGCCAGCAGAACCTGGAAGGCTGCCAGCAGCAGCATATAGAGGGTAACCTGTTCCTGCCTGCAGATCAGTCTGAGTGCGGCGGTGAGTTCCGGTGAGAGTTTCAGGGGGTATCGACTTCCCCGGTAGCTCTGGACCACCGGCCGGGGACGGTCAAGGGGCAGTTCGAGAGGGATCAGGCCATCAAGCTGCCGACGCCAGTAGGCAAGCTGTTTTTCGAGCACAGCCCCCTGCAGCTGTTCGCGCTGCCAGAGGGTATAATCGGCATACTGCATAGGCATCGGCGGCAGTTCGTTTTCCCTTGCGTCATAGAACATGCCGAGTTCGCGGTCGATCACTCCCATGGACCATCCGTCGCTGACGATATGGTGGATCACCAGGACGAGCAGGTGGAGGGAGTTGTCGATGCGATAGAGCGCAGTGCGCAGAAGCGGTGGTTGGGTGAGATCGAAGCCTTCGCCTGCCAGTGCTGCGGCTTCGGCAAGTGCCCGTTCGCGGGCTTCTGATACGGGGAGATGCTGAAGGTCGATGAGGGGCAGATCTGCGGAGATTCCGCTTCTGATTTCCTGGCGCGGTTTGCCGTCGGTGCTGACGAAAGCGGTGCGCAGGGCTTCGTGTCTTGCAATCAGGCAATTGCATGCATATTGCATGCGCTCCCGGTCCAGCGGGCCTTCGAGCCACCATGCTTCGGGGATGTTGTAGAGACCGCCGCTGTTTGCGCCTTCCCACTGCTCTATGAACCAGAGGCGTTGCTGGGCAAAGGAAAGCGGGATGATGTCGGGACGGGGAGGCAACCGCAGGATGCCCGATTCCCTTGTCCGTGATCGTGAGGTCTCGATGCGCTTTTCGAGAAGCATGCGTTCCTCGGGGTTCATTGCTGCCACCTTGGATGAATTGCTGTTCCGGTGAAAAGGGTGTTGATTATGTTCATTCATATTTCAGGCGGTTGAACTGTGTGACAGCTATCCGCTACCGGGGTCCGATTCAGTTTCAGAGTTGTTGTTCATGACGGAATTGCCAACACGACTGGAATTTTGTTTTATTTTGAAAAAAAGCCCATGATTCCTGATGCTTTATGGATGGGGCAGCATAAAGCCTGAATCCCGTTTAATATTATCTCGTCAATACCCTTCTTTTGTATCTTCTGAAACAAGGATATCAAATACTCTGCATGCGAGTCCACCAAGCGTAGGATTTTTAAATAAATCCTGTAATGTCAGCTGGATGTCGAGTTGTCTGTTTAGTTTGTTCAGGACCTGAACAGCGAGCAGTGAATGCCCTCCGAGGTTAAAAAAATTATCATTGACTCCGGCCCGTGGCACACGAAGCTGTTCCATCCAGATTTCTGCGATTATAGTTTCCAGCGGAGTGCGAGCGGGCAGGTACTCGTTTTCGTTCAGGATTTCCGGTTCCGGAAGCGATTGCCTGTCGACCTTTCCGTTCGGGAGCAGGGGGAGGTTTTCAAGGACAGTCCATGAAGAGGGAATCATGACGGCAGGAAGGCGAGCGCAGAGGAAAGAACGCAAGGGGTCCGTTTCGAGCTTTTCCTTGCTTTTGAAAACGACATATGCGGCAAGGAATATTTCACCGGTCCCTTTTTTCCGTCCCTGTACAAAACAGGCACTGACTGCAGGATGTTCTTCGATGACCGCTTTAACTTCGCCAGGCTCGATTCGGACACCGCGGATTTTTATCTGGTCGTCGAGTCTTCCGGCAAGTTCGAGCGTGCCGTCGAGTCTGTACTTTCCCAGGTCGCCTGTAAAATAAAGCATATCATCGTCCCGGCAGTTCATTTCACTGAAAGGGTTTGTGCGGAAGCGAACCTGCATCTCCAGAGGAGCGTTGATATAGCCGAGGGATCGGAATGGCGTGCGCAGTACTACTTCTCCCTTTTCCCCGACTCCGCAGAGCTGTCCGGCTTCGTTCAGCACCAGAGCCTGAGTTTGGGGTAATGACGTACCTACAGGAAGGATCCCTTCCGGAAGTTCACCGGGAATAAGAAAAAAGCATTTTATCAGTGTAATTTCTGTCGGACCGTAGAAATTGACTATTACGGTGTTCCCGGCAAAGCGCTTCCTCCATTTCCGCACCAGTGCGACAGTCAGTTGTTCACCAGTAAAACAAAGCAGCCGGAGCGCATGCATGCCGGATGAGAGCTCTGTTTGACTGAGCCAGTTGTGCAGAAGCGAGGGTACGCAATGAATAACGGTGACTTTTTCTCGGTCTGCCCAGTAAAGCGGATCCGCCAGATCATTCTCTTCAGGAATGCATAGTGCAGCTCCGCTCGTCAGCGGCAGAAAGAAGTCCCTCAGCACGGCATCGAAAGAGAGGCTTGTAAACTGAGCAATACGGTCGCTTTCCGTAATGTTGAACGTGTTCCTCTGCCACGCCAGAAAATGGGAGAGTCCCCGGTGGGTTCCCAGCACTGCTTTCGGTATGCCTGTACTGCCGGAGGTGTAAAAGACAAATGCCGGATCATTTCCATGGATATATTTTTCTGATAAGGCACTTTCATGGTTTTCCCCGCTTTCTGTGACGATTATACCCAGGTGAGGATCGATATCGATAACCGGAACGGATGCTGAACCTGATGCCCATTCAGGAGGGAATGGTGCAGTTCCAATCCGTAAAATCGCTTTTGTTCCGGCTTCTCTCAGCATGGTTGCCTGACGGGATGCCGGCAAGGCCGGATCGATGGTCAGAAAAACCATTTTTCTCATCAGGATCCCTAACAGGCAGCTGACAAGTCCGAAACTGGAAGCCCCGATGATGGCAACAACATCAGCCTTGCAAAGGTCGTACTTGCCAAGAGCCGATGAAACACGGCCTGCCGCCTCGGCAAGGCATTGATAATTCCAGTTTCGGTGTCCATGGGTTACCGCGAGTGCTTCCGGAGAGCGCCGGGCAAAGTCATTGAAAATGGTGATGACCGATTGTTGCAGAGGGACCTCGATCGGTAATGATGGGTCCGGCAGGAATGCTGCTGCCTGGTGTGTAACGAGTGAATAGCAGTAGACATTTTTCTTCGGGTCTATGGCGATCTGTTCCAGGAGTTGCAGGAACTGTTGCATCAGTTCAAGGATAAAACGGCTGGAAAAGCATGCGTTCTGATAAGCAAGTTCAAGGATTATGCGACCGTTTACTTCGCTGGCATAGATCGTCATCGGATACTTCGACCAGTGATGATCAAGGTACTCCCGGATGCAGCTGAGATTGTTAAAAGCCGGAGGGCTCTCTATCTCTTCGAACATATTGACCATGATGTCGAAAAAGGTATTCCTTCCCTGGTCGCGAATCGGGTTCAGCTCCTCGACAATTTTTTCGAAGGGGATGAGCTGATGGGCATGGGCATCGAGCACGGTTTCCCTGACCCTTTGAAGCAGTTCCCGGAAAGAGGGGTTGCCGCTCAGATCGGTACGGATCACGAGGGTGTTCACGAAGAAGCCGATAAGCCCTTCGAGTTCAAAGCGGTCACGGCCGGCAAGAGGACTTCCGACAGCGATATCCATCTGGCCGCTGTGCCTTGCCAGCAGAACCTGGAAGGCTGCCAGCAGCAGCATATAGAGGGTAACCTGTTCCTGCCTGCAGATCAGTCTGAGTGCGGCGGTGAGTTCCGGTGAGAGTTTCAGGGGGTATCGACTTCCCCGGTAGCTCTGGACCACCGGCCGGGGACGGTCAAGGGGCAGTTCGAGAGGGATCAGGCCATCAAGCTGCCGACGCCAGTAGGCAAGCTGTTTTTCGAGCACAGCCCCCTGCAGCTGTTCGCGCTGCCAGAGGGTATAATCGGCATACTGCATAGGCATCGGCGGCAGTTCGTTTTCCCTTGCGTCATAGAACATGCCGAGTTCGCGGTCGATCACTCCCATGGACCATCCGTCGCTGACGATATGGTGGATCACCAGGACGAGCAGGTGGAGGGAGTTGTCGATGCGATAGAGCGCAGTGCGCAGAAGCGGTGGTTGGGTGAGATCGAAGCCTTCGCCTGCCAGTGCTGCGGCTTCGGCAAGTGCCCGTTCGCGGGCTTCTGATACGGGGAGATGCTGAAGGTCGATGAGGGGCAGATCTGCGGAGATTCCGCTTCTGATTTCCTGGCGCGGTTTGCCGTCGGTGCTGACGAAAGCGGTGCGCAGGGCTTCGTGTCTTGCAATCAGGCAATTGCATGCATATTGCATGCGCTCCCGGTCCAGCGGGCCTTCGAGCCACCATGCTTCGGGGATGTTGTAGAGACCGCCGCTGTTTGCGCCTTCCCACTGCTCTATGAACCAGAGGCGTTGCTGGGCAAAGGAAAGCGGGATGATGTCGGGACGGGGAGGCAACCGCAGGATGCCCGATTCCCTTGTCCGTGATCGTGAGGTCTCGATGCGCTTTTCGAGAAGCATGCGTTCCTCGGGGTTCATTGCTGCCACCTTGGATGAATTGCTGTTCCGGTGAAAATCACGAAATTCGCTATCGTTCATAGTTGGCTTGAAAGGGCATGAAAATTAGAGTGGGGTTATTCAGGCTTCTTTCTGTTTTTTCGGGCTAACGTTATCAATTGAGTTATCGGGTGGAAACCGATTTCCTGTCAGGTTGTGTTATTAATATCAAGCGATAAATTTAATACATTAAACGGTTTTAACAGGTCTATTTTTACAATAAAACACGGACTGGAAACTTCTGTTTCATGCGCGATAAATATTTTTTTGTGCTGATATGATTCTGTTTCGTTCAATTCGTGTTTACGAATATTCGAGGTTTCGATTGAATTATCGTATGTCAGATAATGGTAGGTTTTCATGTTTGATCCCCGGCTCATATGCACGGTCAGTACATAAGCCCCTCTGTCCGGATGATTCGATGCAAGGGAATGAAGATGAACTGATCAGCGCGAAAAAGTCAGGAAGGTTCTCTATGGAAAAAAGAGCGCAACTGAAACCGGGCCTTGAACCTTCAGGACAGCCGGATGCTTTCAGTATAATTCGGTTTACGGAACAGGGAGTCGCTTTCCGGCAGGAACTCCTGTCAAACAGCCTGATCGATAGCAGCCTCTCTCTTGCATAGAGCTGAGTTCGATGGTGGCGGGAACAGGAAGATGTGGCGAACGGGAGCTTGAAATAAGAGGGGGATCATACTCGGTTCCGGCACAGGGTAAGACAGGAAAAGCCATTGTTGTCCGGAAGAACTTCCTGTGATGTAAAAGGGTTTTCAATTCCATGAACTCTCAATCAGCCAGTATTCGGATTGTATCGATCAATGGCTGTGAATGCCAAGCATCAAAACAGGATAATTATTGCATCACAATAGTAAAGAATGTTACAAGAGCAAAAATCTGCAGGATATGCATATTCTTGTAATCGGGGCAGGCATCGGAGGTCTCGCCGCAGGCGCCATGCTTGCCAGGAAGGGGGCCATGGTAACGGTGTTTGAAGCTCAGGAGTACCCCGGAGGGTGCGCTGCGACTTTTTCCCGTTCGGGATACCGCTTCGATGCCGGTGCGACGGTAGGGTGCGGTTTCCATTCGGGAGGGCCGATGGATATCCTGGGAAAAGAACTGGATATTGTATGGCCGGCAAAGCCTGAACCCGTTGCCTGGCAATATCGTGATGGTGATATCTGTCTCGATCTGTCGGCAGGAAGGGATGAAATACTGGACAGGTTCCCGAAATCAAGGCTTTTCTGGGAAGAGCAGTCCGCTCTTGCCGGATTGCTCTGGAAACTTGCCAAAGGTGGATTGGCGTGGCCGGCGAAAGGACCCGGGGATCTCCTGAAACTGCTCCGCAAAGGCTTTATCGGACTCCCCGCTTCTGCGAGCCTGCTGAAATTCGCTTCGAAAACCGCATACGAATGGCTTGTTTCACATCACATGCATCATGATCCGGATTTTGTTCGGTTTATCGATGCGCAGCTTCTTGTTTCAGTACAAACCACGTCGCACCATGCCAATGCCATCAATGCGGCAATAGCGCTCGACCTGCCCGCTTCGGGGACCTTTCGAATTGAAGGCGGAATGGGCGCGGTGGCTTCAAGGCTTGCCGGGGTTATTGAACATAACGACGGGATAGTGCTTTACCGGCAGCAGGTCATTCGCATCGATTCCGTGCGCAGGCAGGTTGTCGGAGTGGAGACATCGGAAGGCGGCGCGTTCGCAGCGGATTACGTTATTGCAGATCTGCCGCCGGACTCACTTGCCAGGCTCGAAGGAGCCGATGCTGCGTCGAATCCTGAAAAACAGCCCGAACGCCTCTGGAGCGCATTCACCCTCTACCTTGGCATGGATCCCCTGCTTTTCAGAGACCTTCCTTCACGTCACATTCAGGTTGTCGGCAGCTCCGGTGAGCTGGGCGAGGGAAACTCGATTTTTGTCTCCGTTTCCCCTTCCGATGAATCGGACCGGGCACCTGAAGGATTGTGTGCTGTTACCGTTTCCACGCATGCCGACCCCGCTCGCTGGTTCGACGCACACAAAAAGGGGGCTTCCGTTTACCGTGAGCTGAAGGATGCCTATACAGAAAAAATGCTCGATGTCCTATGCGAACAGTTTCCAGGTGCCCGGAATGCCATCAGGAGCGTGTGTGCAGGGACGCCGGTCACCTGGGAGCGCTATACCGGCCGGGTGAACGGTTGCGTCGGAGGTTATCCCCAGACATCGCTTTTTGGTGTTCGCGGACCTTCGACCCGTTTCGACAACCTTTTTCTTGCCGGTGATTCTGTCTTTCCCGGTCAGTCCCTCCCGGGTGTCGTGACCGGTGCCCGGCGCACAGTGGAACTTCTGCTCCAGCGAAACGAAAAAGGTCAGGCCTGACCCGACGCAACTC
Source organism: Chlorobiaceae bacterium (assembly GCA_013335405.1). Lineage (GTDB taxonomy): Bacteria > Bacteroidota > Chlorobiia > Chlorobiales > Chlorobiaceae > Chlorobium. Next base: position 38,973 of record JAAXVR010000013.1, on the reverse strand, counting down.
GTTCCAAGTGCCCTTAATCCTTGCTATATTGCCTCAATGGAAACGCTTGCGAAACTGCAGATACTCTCCGGAGCGGCTCGTTACGATGCCTCATGCGCTTCGAGCGGCTGCCGGAGGGAAGGGAATCCCTACAGCACGGGGAATACGTCTCAGAGCGGCATCTGCCATTCCTGGTCGGATGACGGCCGCTGCATTTCCCTGCTGAAAATCCTGCTTTCCAACGACTGCATCTATGACTGCGCCTATTGCGTGAACCGCACGTCCAACCCTGTGGAAAGGGCTTCGTTCGAGGCGCGCGAAGTAGTCGAACTCACCATGGAGTTTTATCGGCGCAACTATATCGAGGGGCTCTTTCTCAGCTCGGCGGTCATGAAAAGCCCGGACCAGACGATGGAAAGGATGGTGAGCGTCGTTGAAATGCTGCGTACCGAAGAAAGGTTCGGCGGCTATATTCATCTGAAAATCATTCCCGGAAGCAGTCCGGAGCTGGTAAGGAGGGCGGGTTTTTATGCCGATCGCATCAGCGTCAACATCGAACTGCCGTCGCAGGAATCATTGAAAAGGCTCGCACCCCAGAAAGAAAAACACTCCATCCTCGAACCGATGACCCTGATCGGCCGCCAGATCGGTGAAAACCTTGTCGAAAGGCGTTCGAGCCGCAAAGCGCCGAAGTTCGCACCGGCAGGCCAGAGCACGCAGATGATCGTAGGTGCAAGTCCCGAGAGCGATTTCCAGATACTCAGGCTTTCGCAGGGGCTCTACAGGAAGATGAATCTCAAGCGGGTCTATTATTCAGCGTTCGTTCCGGTCAACCAGGACAACCGGCTGCCGGTACTCGCCGCTCCGCCGCTGTTACGCGAGCACCGTCTCTACCAGGCCGACTGGCTGCTGCGGTTTTACGGCTTTACCGCCGAGGAGATTCTTTCGGACGACATGCCGAACCTCGATGAATCGTTCGATCCCAAGACTGCCTGGGCGTTGCGCCATCCCGAATTCTATCCCGTGGAAATCAACCGTGCGGATTATGCAACTCTGCTGAGGGTTCCCGGCATAGGTGTTACTTCGGCCCGCAGGATTATCGCGGCACGGCGTTTTTCCGTCATTACTCCCGAAGGGCTGAAGAAAATCGGTGTGGTCATGAAGCGTGCAAAATATTTCATCACCTGCTCGGGCAGGCCTTTCGAAAAACAGGGACGTTCTGCGCTCCTGCTGCGCAACCGTTTTCTGCTTGGTGACGGCAGCGGTGCCCAGTTTGGGGAATCTCCGAAGCAGCTTGTTCTTCCAGGACTTTTTATCTGATGCCAATGAACCGATACCTGTATGACGGTACCGCCGAAGGACTTTTAAGTGCCGTAGCCCGGATTCTTTCCGAAGAAGCCGATCCGGATCAGGTTACCCTTGCCGAGCGCGAAAACACGTTTTTCGAGGAGGGTATTTACCTCGCGACCGATACGGCAGCCGCCGAGGAATTTTTCAGCCGCCTGCAGCAACAGGCGGCCGAAGCGGTCTATACGTTCTATTATTTCACCATGACCGAGCGGGAAGGAATGGAGACGAGCATGCTGCGATACCTTGCCCTTGCCATGCAGCATGGAAACAAGGTGAACGGCTACCTCACCCACACGGCGGTGAAGGAGATCGTTACGGTTTCAAGAAAAGCGGGACGGGAGCTGCACCGCATGAAAGGGCTTCTTCGTTTCGAAAAGCTTCGGGATGGCGCGTATCTCGCGAAAATGGAGCCCGACAACAACATCATCCATCCCCTCGCCCTCCACTTCAGTAAAAGGCTCAGGGCCGAAGACTGGTTCATCTACGATGTCCGGCGCCGTACCGCCGCCCGCTGGCACAGGGGAACCCTCTCTCTCGGCGCTATCGAACAGTTCACGGCACCTCAGATGTCGGAAGAGGAGCAAGCGGTACAGGAACTCTGGAAAACATTCTTCGGCACCATTGCCATTCCGGAGCGCAGGAATCCCCGCCTGCAGAAATCCAATATGCCGATGAAGTACTGGAAGTATCTTACCGAGAAGCAGGGGAAGTAGTCAGAGATTCCCTGAAAAAGCTTTGAAGCGACGGAAACGCGGGTTTCATTGTTTACCGGCAGTTTTCGTGACAATGAACACTGTGATCGTTAATCCTTGTCAGACGGGCTCACCGGTAATGTTATCAGTTCCATGCTGCCGCCTGTCCATACCGCTTGTCATTCAGTTTCAGAGCTGAAAGAGTTTATGAATCCTGAACCAAAGGAGATACCCGATGATCCTCAGTGAAACGGCTGAAAAAGCCATTGCCGCCTATGGCGGCAGGGAACTCTGGCAGCAGGCGGAAACGCTTGAAGTGGAGGTGAGCGCGAAAGGGCTCGCGTTCGTCCTGAAACGCCGTCCGTTTTTCAACAGGGTGAACATGGTTGAACGTGTTCACCGCCCCTTTTCAAGGCTCACCCCGATCGGGAACGACCCTGCAATAACCGGGGTGCTCGATGGCCTTGACGTGCGCCTGGAAGACAGCCGGGGAACGGTTGTTGCCGAAAGAAAAAATGCGCGGGAGTATTTCAGGATCGGAAGACGCCTGTTCTGGTGGGATGATCTCGACATGTCCTATTTCGCGAACTACGCATCCTGGAACTACTTCACCCTGCCCGCGCTGCTGATGCGCAGCGATATCGAATGGAAAGAACTGGAGCCCGGTCTGCTCGATGCGCGTTTCCCGGACACGATCCCGACTCATAGCCGGATACAGAGGTTCAGGTTCGACAGGGATTCAGGTCTGTTGATCCAGCACGACTATACTGCCGACATCATCAGCCCTCTTGCAAGGGCATCCAACGTCGTGCTCCGGCATTCGCGCAACAGTTCGGGGCTTCTTTACCCTTCGGAAAGAAGAGTGACGCCCAAGGGGCCAAGAGGCAATCCGCTTCCGGGTCCGGTGCTCATACACCTCGATATCCGGGATTTCAGATTGACATAATTCACTCGCTCATACCGGATTATTTTACCTGCGGCGGCGGGAATTCTTCGAGGATTTTCGTCACTGCCTCATCGATCTGCCGCTGCAGCTCTTCGCCATTCCTGTAGTCGTTCAGGATACCCCTGCCGACACCATGCCAGGCAAGCCTGCCGGTCCTGCTGTCGTAGATGTCGATACCCAGCGTTCCTTCTTCGTAGTATCCGGCATAAGGGCCCCACCAGAAAGGATCGTAGAACCCGTATCTGCCATGGAAACCGCGGTGGTAATAGAATCCTGCCGGTGGCGGATCGTAATATATCCGTTTGCTTACACTTGCGGACACGGCAACGGAAAAATCGGCAGGCCCGCTGGTGTCGAGTGTATAACCCTTGGCAGCGAACTCCCTTTCAACTGAGCTTTTGATACGTTTCAGGATGAGCGGATTTTCGGCAAGAACCGTGCTGCCGTTTGTCGTGCCATCGGTCCAGCGGTAGGATCTGTAACCGGTAAAAGAAATACTGCTGTCGTAATCGCTGACAACCGTGACGCTGGAACATCCTGCGAGGGCGAGGATCGTCAATATCAGTGTCAGCAGTGTTCGTGTTCTCATAGCTTGCCTCCTTGGATCGATCTTCAGGGATGTATTTATGTTCCCCAAAAAAGAAAAGCGAAGAAGAAAACTCCTTCGCTTTTCAAATCAACAACATCCCATCGCATTCATCGATTCAGGCTTCAGCATCTATCCGGTTCGTGGGTACCATCAATCATCCATCCGGGCTGTTGTTGAATTTTTCACACACAACCATCTTTCGGAGAACACACAATCAACCTCACTCACTCAGTAGGACGACATCCTCTGTAAATTCCTGCACAGTTTTTTTTATTTTTTTTGCCGTGGTGTTCCGGGCATGTATGAAATGTTGCAAAAAGGAAAATTCGATCTTGTTTCGTTTGATGAGACCCCGGGCAATCCGGGTATTGCAACAAAGAATCTTCCGGCTGTCAAAATCCTTGCATATATTTGTTTATCAGGAATACCATGTGCCGGTACGTGCGTTTGCATTGTATTTTCATTTCCCGGTATCTCTTGCGGATGTCCGCTTTCCGGCCTGAATCGGCATAACGGACAGGCAGTCACTGTCACCCCCATCATTGACTGAAGATGTGCATAGTTCTGAATGAAATGTTTTTCGAATCGGACTGGTTCAACCGTTCCTCGAAGAAGAAAATGGAATCATGAAAAAACTCATCTGCAAGATCTTCGGTCACAATTTCGGCGAATGGCAGTCGGTTCCCGGAATAACCTGCGACCAGCTGAGGGAGTGTACACGGTGCGGGGTCAAGGTAAGCCGGACTGTTCCCCATAAATTTACCGAATGGCAGTACGATTCCGACCGTACATGCCACCAGTCGCGGAACTGCCAGCAATGCGGAAAAAAAGAAGAGCGGGATCACCATGCCTGGATTACCGATGGGGACAATCCGGATTACTGTTACCGCCGCCGCTGCCCAAGGTGCGGCAAGGTTGAAGAGCGTTTGCATGAGCTTGATTACACCGGTGAAACGGAAGAGGTTCTGAAACGGGAGTATGAAGGCGACGTCGAATGGAACTACGTGGCGCAATGTTCAAATTATATCTGCCGGCATTGCGGCAAGGCCGAAAGGAGGGTTTCGGGGTATTCGCACTGGGAGGAAGCAAGGAAACGCTGATCATTCCCGGGAGTGCTTGTTCATTGTACCGCCCGGCAAAAACCGGATCCACGGCAGGCAGACAGATCGATCATGCCGGGCAAGATGACTCCCGAGGCAGATGGATATTTCCGGCATCGCGGGTATTTTGAACGAACTATCGCCCGGTGAGCGAGCGGATTGAAACAATACCGGAAGAGAACCAGTATGGCTATTCTTGCAATCGACCAGGGAACGACAGGTACCTCCTGTATTCTTTATGACGCAAAAGGTCGGACACTGGCAAGGGCATACCGGGAGTTCACCCAGTATTACCCGAAGGAGGGATGGGTCGAGCATGATCCCGAAGAGATCTGGCAGACGGTCGTGCAGGGAGTGGTCGAACTGAAAGCGAGGCATGCGGGAACTGTTACGGCCGCAGGAATCACCAATCAGCGTGAAACGACAGTGGTATGGGACGGGAATACCGGAATTCCTGTCTATAATGCCATTGTCTGGCAATGCAGAAGGACAAGGGAATTCCTTCACAGGTTCGAATCTGAAAAAGAGCGTATCGCGATGAAAACGGGCCTGCCTCTCGATGCCTATTTCAGTGCGGCAAAGATTCGCTGGATACTCGGCCACTGCGGAAGGGGCGATTACGAAAACCTTCTTTTCGGAACCATCGATACCTGGCTTCTATGGAAACTGACCGGCGGCAGGGTGCATGCCACCGATTTCACCAACGCTTCCCGAACGATGCTGTATAATATTATGGAGAAGCGCTGGGACAGCGAGTTGCTCGAACTTTTCGAAGTTCCGGAACCGTTGCTGCCGGAAGTCAGGAATCCCATGTCGGATTACGGACGGATAACGGCGCTCCCGGAGCTTGAGGGAGTTCCGATCGCAGCCGTCGCCGGCGACCAGCAGGCAGCCCTTTTCGGACAATGCTGTTTCCATCCGGGAAGTGTCAAGAATACCTATGGAACGGGGTGCTTTATGGTCATGAACACCGGGGAAAATCTTGTGCGTTCTAAAAACGGTCTCCTTTCGACGCTTGCCGTCGACGGTTCCGGCAATCCCTGTTATGCGTTGGAAGGATCGGTATTTATCGGCGGAGCGGTAATCCAGTGGCTTCGTGACGAACTGAATCTCATCGGACATGCCGCAGCATCGGAAGAAGCGGCATTGCAGGTTCCTACGAATGCGGGGGTTTATCTCGTTCCCGCATTCGTAGGGCTCGGCGCACCACACTGGAGGATGGACGCGAGAGGAACCATAACAGGTCTGACCAGGGGTTCGAACTGGCGCCATATCGTCAGAGCGGCGCTCGAATCCATCGCCTATCAGTCATACGATGTCTTCAGGTCCATGACTGCCGATACAGGTGTTCTGCCCTGTTCGCTCATGGTGGATGGCGGAGCGGTCGGCAATGCTTTTCTGATGCAGTTTCAGGCGGATCTTCTCGGTATTCCGGTAAAGAAACCTGTCAATATCGAATCGACTTCACTCGGAGTTGCTTATCTTGCAGGTCTTAAGGCAGGAGTCTGGAAGTCCACCGACGAACTCATGGATATGCAGCATGTCGAACGAACCTTCATCCCCTCCATGCCGGACGGAAAAAGAGAGGAACTGCTTTCAGGCTGGCGGCTTGCACTCAGACAGACGCTTGCTGTCGAGCAATGAAAGGGATATTGCGATCATTCACGGAAAACAAAAACCAACCCCGATATGACCCCAGCCGAACAATCCCCCGGAGCGGGTACGGACGTCAAATGTCCTATTTGCGGTGATACGTTCAACTGTACGCTTTCCGCCTCTTGCTGGTGCTCGAGGAAAGTCGTGCCGGAAGAGGTGCGCTACCACCTCGCTTCGCGTTATGATACCTGCGTCTGCAACAGTTGCCTCGATCGGCTTATAAGGAAAAGCAACACGGGGCAGAACCTTGACCTGTAAGCAATGTAAAAGGAGGAACATGACGATGAAACCATGCTGTTTGAAGCTGCTGGCAGTTTTAGCCGGGCTGCTTTTTTACGGGAATATGATTGCCGAAGAGGCTCCGTCGGTTGAAAAAGGCCGCCAGCTCTTCAACTCGACGGAATTCGCAGGCGCGGTTTCAGGCAAAAGCTGTTCAAGCTGCCACCCCGGAGGATCGGGCCTGCAGTTTGCCTGGCAGAATCCCTACCTTGCCGCGCAGGTCAACAACTGCATTCTCGGACCGCTCAGGGGAAAACCTCTGGACGAAGAATCCTCGGGGATGCAGTCGATGCTGCTCTATATCAGATCTCTGAAAAAATAAGAGGAACCTTGTTACATGCAGAAGGAAAGCATTTCCATACTCGGATGCGGGTGGCTCGGCCTCCCGCTTGCGCGCGACCTCGTTCGCGAAGGTTACAGGGTCAGGGGATCGACGACAGGGGAGAGCAAACTCGAACAGCTGCGTGATGCCGGTGTCGAACCGTTCATCATACGGCTGGACCCCGAAGCGAGCGGGGACGATATCACCGATTTCCTGCAGAGCGATATTCTCCTCGTCGATATCCCTCCGGCGCGGCGGGACGATATTCTCGAATATCATATCGCGCAGTTTTCTTCGCTCATCGATGCCCTCAGCCAGTCGACCGTCCGATCGGTTCTGCTCGTCAGTTCGACATCTGTTTATCCGGCATGCAACAGAGAGGTGGTCGAAGAAGAGAGTGCCGGGCCGGAATCGCTTTCCGGGCAGGTACTGCTGATGGTCGAGGAGATGATGATGAGCGAAACAGGGTTTCAGACCACGGTGGTGCGTTTCGGAGGGCTTGTGGGGTACGATCGCAATCCGGCCGCTTATGCAGGACTCCTCAAAGAGACAACCGATCCCGATCAGCCCATGAACCTGATCCATCGTGACGACTGCGTGAAGATCATCATGGAGATTATCAGGCTTGGGCAATGGGGTGAGATTTTCAACGCCTGCGCTCCTGTCCACCCGCTCAAGGGTGAGTATTACCGCAGAGCGGCAGAAAAATCCGGCCTGCCGCTGCCTTCAATGGCGAAGGCCGAAATCCCCTGCCCTTACAAGATCGTCAACAGCGATAAGCTGCTGAAAGCACTGCATTACGTCTTTCTCCATCCCGATCCCCTTGAAGGGTGACGCCGGGTAGCGGCGATGTATTCGGCTACAACAGGAACTCGAGGTCGTAACCCTCTGCAGCCGATTCCCTGACGAATTCCCCGAGAGCTGCGAGAAAGGAAAGGAATTTTACAGGATCGATGTCCCGGAGGTAGGCCACACCGACGGGCTGGTCCTGCCAGCCGAGAAGAATCCGCTCTTTCGCTTCCGGCTTTATGGATGAGGCGATTGTTGCTGTGATTTCCTGCATTGCAGGAAGCGAACTGTTGTGCAGGAACGCTTCGTCCCAGCTGTCGAGCCCGTTTCCGGTCTCCGATATGAACGGCAGGCGGTTCAGCGCTTCGGTGATGCCGTAATGGAACAGCGCGGCATAGTCGTGTGCCCCGATTTCAATGGTGCCGAAGGTCCTGCAGGAGCTGTCGTCGAGCCTCACCCGGTTTATCCTGCCGGTACGGCAGATCGACAATGCAAGATGTTCCGGATTTTTGTCGTCTATTACGATATGGTGTACGTTCATTGCGTTATTGCTCCGTCGATTAACAGTATAAATCCGGTTGTGCTCATCGTATCAATTCTGAGGCCGATCCAGTCGGAGGAGAACTCCATATCTCTTTTTTGAACAACAAGATGGATCATTCACTACGCTATGCTTTGTTCACGATGACAGGGGAAAGTCATACCTGTCTGTGATCTGTTGATGTCGCAGTACTGATTGATTGCAGAACCTTTAGCCCCCTTCCGGAGTTTTCTCATTAGGCGAAATTGATTTTATGCCGCTATCTTTATATAATAGAAATTTCGGAAGAGTTTCAGCGGAACCACATTCAGCAGAGATGACCGGGGAGATTACCAACAATTATACATATACATTGAGAATGGATGGAAATTTTTCAAATAGAGTCCAGGAAGTGATTCGACTCAGCAGGGAGGAAGCACTGCGCCTGGGTCATGATTATATAGGCACCGAACATCTCCTGCTCGGCCTTATCAGGGAGGGGGAAGGTATCGGCGCAAAGATACTGAAGAACCTCAAGATAGATCTCCCGAGCCTCAAGCAGAAAATCGAGGAGAGCACGCATCCGAAAGTCCCTGCAACGCAGATGGGCAACGTACCGCTCACGAAACAGGCTGAGAAAGTGCTGAAAATCACCTATCTCGAGGCGAAAATCTGCAAATCGAACATCATAGGGACCGAACACCTCCTGCTCTCGATCCTGAAAGGCGACGACAATATCGCAGCCCAGATTCTCGAGCAGTTCGGAGTCACCTATGATCTCGTGAGGGACGAGCTTTTGAGCATTTCGAGCAGCAAGAGCGATTCGGATGAACCCCCGATTGAGGGATCATATTCATTCGGCAGTTCCGAAAAGCAGCCAAGGAAGCCCGAACAGCGTAAAGGCGAAAGGACCAAAACGCCGGTACTTGACAATTTCGGCAGGGACCTTACCCGCCTTGCGGTGGAAGACAAGCTCGATCCCATTATCGGCAGGGAAAAGGAAATAGAGCGCGTTGCTCAGGTGCTGAGCCGCAGGAAGAAGAACAATCCCGTGCTGATCGGCGAACCGGGGGTCGGAAAGACCGCCATTGCCGAAGGGCTTGCCCTGAACATCATCCATCGCAAGGTTTCCCGGGTACTTTACGACAAAAGAGTCGTCGCGCTCGACCTTGCGGCACTTGTCGCGGGCACGAAATACCGCGGGCAGTTCGAAGAGCGCATGAAGGCGCTCATGAACGAACTCGAGCGCTCACGGGATGTCATTCTCTTCATCGATGAACTGCATACCATCGTTGGAGCGGGAGGGGCATCGGGTTCGCTCGACGCGAGCAACATTTTCAAGCCGGCTCTCGCGCGAGGAGAGCTCCAGTGTATCGGGGCTACCACGCTCGACGAGTACCGCCAGTTCATCGAGAAGGATGGTGCGCTTGACCGCAGGTTCCAGAAGATCATGGTCGAACCGACATCGGTCGACGAGACCATCCAGATACTGAACAATATCAAGTCGAAGTACGAATCGCATCACCATGTGCACTACTCCGACGAAGCGATAGAGAAAGCCGTGAAGCTTTCGGAGCGCTATATCACCGACCGTTTCCTGCCCGACAAGGCTATCGATGTCATGGACGAGGCCGGCGCACGGGTCCATCTGAGCAATATTCATGTGCCCAAGGAGATCCTCGAACTCGAGAAATCCATCGAGGAGGTAAAGACCGAGAAGAACCAGGTCGTGAAGATGCAGAATTTCGAGGAAGCGGCCAGACTCCGCGACAAGGAGAAGAATCTTCTCGAAGCGCTCGAGCATGCAAAGCAGGAGTGGGAAGACAAGGCGGCGGAAAGCGTCTACGAGGTCGGGGAACCCGATATCACTTCGGTTATCGCCATGATGACCGGCATTCCTGTCGTCAGGGTAGCTCAGTCCGAATCGAAGAGGCTGCTTTCCATGGAAGCTGACCTCACAAAGGAGGTCATCGGACAGGACGAGGCCATCAAAAAGATCACCAAGGCCATCCAGCGAACCAGAGCAGGCCTGAAAGACCCTTCGCGTCCGATAGGATCCTTCATTTTTCTCGGACCGACCGGTGTGGGAAAAACCGAGCTTGCCAAAGCACTGACCCGCTATATTTTCGACACCGAGGATGCCCTGATCAGGGCGGACATGAGCGAGTACATGGAGAAGTTCTCGGTAAGCCGTCTCGTTGGCGCGCCTCCGGGATATGTCGGATACGAGGAAGGTGGTCAGCTTACCGAAAAGGTTCGCAGGAAACCGTATTCCGTGGTGCTTATCGACGAAATCGAAAAAGCCCATCCCGACGTGTTCAACATCCTGCTCCAGGTACTCGATGAAGGTGTGCTGACTGACGGGCTCGGACGGAAAGTTGATTTCAGGAACACCATCATCATCATGACTTCGAATATCGGTGCCAAGGACATCAAGAGCTTCGGCGCCGGTTCCGGCATGGGCTTCACCGCCCCGGACGATGCAACCGGAAGTTACAAGGCCATGAAGTCCACCATCGAGGATGCGCTGAAGCGGGTGTTCAATCCCGAGTTTCTGAATCGGATTGACGACATCATTGTCTTTCATCCTCTCGAAAAGCAGCACATTTTCAAAATTATCGATATCACTGCCGGGAAGCTTTTCAGGAGAATGCGTGAGATGGGCATCGAAGTCCAGATCGACGAGAATGCCAAGGAATTCCTTGTCGAGAAGGGATATGACCAGAAATATGGTGCCAGGCCTCTGAAAAGGGCTCTGCAGAAGTATGTCGAGGACCCGCTTGCAGAAGAGATGCTGAAAGGGCGCTTCACCGAGGGCAGCACCATCAGGATCTCCTTCGACCCGGACGAAAACGAACTGAGGTTTCTCGACGGCGAGCCTTCAGAAAAAACAGGCAAACCCGAAGAGAAACTGGGAAACCAGTCCTGAACGCGAAGCATCGATATGGCACCAATGAAAAAACCCCGGATAACGGGGTTTTTTCATTGGTGTGCCTGTTTCCCTTACCGGATAGGCGGATGGTCTTTGACTGCCGCAAGCGAACACTGGAGCAGTTCTTCCGGGAGGGGATAATCGCTGAGCTTTCCCGAAAAGAAAGCGTCGTAACCCTGAAGGTCCATCAGTCCGTGACCGGACCAGTTCATGAGGATGACCTTCTCTTTGCCCTCTTCCTTCGCCTTTTTAGCCTCACGGATTGTCTGGGCGATGGCGTGAGAAGTTTCAGGAGCTGAAATGAATCCTTCGGTGTGGGCGAAAAGCAGGGCTGCTTCATAACACTCGATCTGTCCTATGGCAGAAGCCTCGATCAGGCCAAGCTCCTTGACATGGCTGACCAGAGGGGCCATGCCGTGGTAGCGCAGGCCGCCCGCATGGATCGCCGGCGGTATGAAGCCGTGACCGAGACTGTGCATGGGCAGGAATGGCGTCATTTTCGCGACATCTCCCGTATCGTAGATATAGGGGCCTCTTGTCAGGGTTGGGCAGGCTTCGGGTTCGGTTGCGATCACCTGTATGTTTTTACCGTGGATCTTGTCATAAAGGAAAGGGAAGCTGATACCGGCGAAATTTGATCCGCCTCCGGCGCAGCCGATGACGATATCCGGATAGAGACCGGCTTTTTCGAACTGCTTGCGTGCTTCGAGGCCGATGATGGTCTGGTGGAGCATTACATGGTTCAGCACGCTGCCGAGTGCGTAACGGGTGTCGTCGTTGCTGACGGCCTGCTCGATCGCCTCGCTGATGGCGATGGCGAGGCTCCCCGGGGTATCGGGTGTTTCTGCGAGGATCTTGCGTCCGACTGCCGTCTGCTCGCTCGGGCTTGCGATGCAGTCTGCGCCCCAGGTTTTCATCATGATTTTGCGGAAGGGCTTCTGGTCGAAACTGATGCGCACCATGAAGACTTTGCAGTCGATGCCGACAAGCTTGCAGCTCATGGCCAGAGCACTTCCCCACTGGCCCGCACCCGTTTCAGTGATAAGGTGCTTGATGCCGAACTGCTTGTTGTACCAGGCCTGCGGGACCGCAGTATTGGGTTTGTGGCTGCCGGCGGGCGACACGCCTTCGTTCTTGTAGAAAATCTTTGCGGGGGTCTGGAGAGCTGCTTCGAGGCGTCTTGCGCGGTAAAGCGGAGAAGGCCTCCATATTTTCAGGATTGACTGCACCTCTTCCGGTATTTCGATCCACCTCTCGGTGCTGACTTCCTGTTCGATGAGGTTCATGGGAAAAACCCTCGACAGCGCATCCGGCCCGATCGGAGAGCCGTCCGGCCCTAAAGGCGGCGGCATGGGAGACGGCAGGTCCGCCTGGATGTTGTACCACTGGCGCGGCATTTCGTCTTCGTTCAGCAGGATCTTGGTCGAGTCGGTGCTCATGATCGTTATGCATTAAAGGTGAAGGAATGCTGCAAAGAATCGTATGGACTCTCTCTCCGGATACGCTGTCGGTCATGGAGAATTCCGCGGGTCCGCAATGCATTGCAGGATTTCAGGCAACAGGCCCTGCAGGAAAGGGTATGGCGGAGAACACGTCAGATCAGAGAGGTGCCCGAAAGAGAACATTGAGGCAATAATCGTGCCGAAGGCGGGAATCGAACCCGCACGTTCATTGCTGAACACAGGATTTTAAGTCCTGGGCGTCTACCAGTTCCGCCACTTCGGCATCGCTCCCGGCGATCAGGTCGAGAAATTTAGCATCTTGACAGGGTTTACCAAAAAAATATTTGAACGGCAGGAATCCGTTCTTTTCTCCCGTTGCACCGTCAGGAGCGGAAATGATCGAACCCTTTCATGGTGCTGAGATCGATTTTCATGCCGTAAATATCCCTGATGAAAATACCATCTTCGGGGGGGGTTATTTCACCGATCACCGATATGTCGCTGTGCGCCGAAACTTCCTTCCACGATTCTTTCGGTACCGTGAACAGCAATTCGTAGTCTTCCCCGCCCGTGAGCGCCCAGGTGAGGGCATCATCCTGCAATTCATCGGCGATAAGGCGTGTCTGGGGGCCGATGGGGATGCTGTTCTCGTAAATAAGCGCTCCGGTGGCGGAGCTACGGCAGATATGCTGCAGTTCCGGACTGAGTCCGTCCGATATGTCGATCATCGAAGTTGGACGGATACCTGCCGAATGGAAGTATTTCACGATATCGAGGCGTGCGACGGGAAGGAGCTGGCTCCGTATGGCATTCCTGTATTCCTCGAGGTCAGCCATGAGGTTTCTGTCATACGATTCCCTGTTTTCAAGGTGTTCCAGCATGATGCCCTTCTCCCGCATGAGCAGTCTGAGACCCGCCGCCGCACCTCCCAGCGTGCCCGTTACACAGATGAGTTCCCCGGGCGAGGCTCCCTTGCGCAAAGCGATTCGGTCTGGCGGGACCTCGCCGGTAACGGCCACGGATAGGACGAGGCCCGAGCGTGAAGAGGATGTGTCACCACCTGCAATGGCTACGCCGTATTCCATGCATGCCTGTGCCATGCCCCTGTAGAGTTCCTCGATCATTTCCACCGGGAACGACGCAGGGACGGCAATCGAGACAAGGGCGCAGCGAGGTGTGGCGTTCATTGCACAGATGTCTGACACATTGACGCTGATGGCTTTGCTCCCGAGGTGTTTTGCCGGTGTTGTCAGCAGATCGAAATGGACCTGTTCGGCAAGGATGTCGGTTGTCGATACCTGCAGGAGTTCCTGTGAAAGGCGGTAGACGGCGCAGTCGTCTCCGATTCCCTCGATCAGTTCCGGTACCGCCTCGAGGGTTGGTTCGGCCAGTTTCGCGAGCTTTGCGATCAGGCCGAACTCGCCGATTTCCGGGATAACATTGTATGGCATATTTTTTATGTACATTATTACGGATAAAAAAATCGTATCCGCCTGGCGTTTGCCTGCATCCGGAAGCGCCTTTGGTTTTTTTGACTAACAGTGACAATACCTCTTTTTATGGGTTTTTTCGATAAGTTCAAAATTTCAAGGCTCAAGGAAGGGCTGGGAAAAACCCGTGATACCCTCCGAGAGAAGCTGACGTTCATTACTCAGGGAAAAACGGAGATAGACGATGAGTTCCTCGAAGAGCTGGAGAACATTCTCGTTGCGGCCGATGTCGGTGTCGAAACGACGCTCGGGATCGTGGATGCCATCACCGAACGCGCAAAGCGGGAGACTTACCGGTCTGAAGAGGAACTGAACCGGATGCTGATGGAGGAGATCCAGGAGATGCTTCGGGAGACCGCAGGGGAGCATCCGATCGATTTTGAAGCAGCGCTTCCCGCGAAGCCTTATGTGATTCTCATAGTTGGAGTGAATGGTGCAGGCAAGACCACCAGCATCGCAAAGCTTGCCCATCATTACGAAAAAGCCGGGAAGAAAGTCATTATTGCCGCTGCGGATACGTTCAGGGCGGCGGCCTACGAGCAGCTGAAAATCTGGGCCGACAGGGCCGGCGTGCCGATTATCGGTCAGGGGCAGGGCGCCGATCCGGCATCTGTCGTTTTCGATGCGGTAAGTGCGGCAATTGCACGTGACTCCGACGTGGTGCTGGTCGATACGGCCGGGAGGCTGCATAACAAGAGTCATCTCATGGAAGAGCTCGCCAAGATCATGCGCGTCGCGAAAAAGAAGATTCCCGAAGCTCCCCACGAGGTATTGCTGGTACTCGACGGCACGACCGGTCAGAATGCCGTGGCCCAGGCCCGGGAGTTCACGAAATTCGTCAACGTGACCGGGCTCGTCGTAACCAAGCTCGACGGGACATCGAAAGGAGGGATAGTGCTTTCCATATCCCGGGAGCTCAACCTTCCGGTCAAGTATATCGGGGTAGGTGAGAAAATCGACGATTTTCAGCTGTTCGACCGCGGGAAATTCGTCGAAGCCCTGCTTGGCCGTTAGTACTCTTTCGTGCAATCATCAATCAGCATGGCCGGGATGGAATTCCGGAGGATTTCGAGCACTTTCTTCCGGTCCGAAAGTTTGAGGAGATGGGTGCTGTCCCTGGTGTCCTGTGCTCCCAGACGGTGTGCAGGTACCCCGGTTTCTTCAAGGGGTCGCAGGAGTTCCCACAGTTTCCTTTCAAGTCTGAATGGACTGCGGATCACGACAATATGGGTTATTTCGGCTTCGGAAAGATCGAGAAGATAGTCGATATGCCAACGGAGCTTTTTTTGTGCAATGCCGATGCTGTTCTTCCGAGAGCAGGTATGCCCGGCAAAAAGTGCGATTACCTCTTCCCTGATCGCATGGGGTTTTTTCCCTCCGGATCTCGCTGTGTGCCGCACGAGCCTTGAAGCAAGCGGATTATGGCTGCCGATGCCGCCAAGGGCGGAACCGATATACAGATAGTCTCCATCAGGCAGTTCGATGGGCTTGCCATTCATGAACCTGCCGAACGCAAGGTTAACTGGAGCTGAAAGGCTGATCATGAGGATGTAGGAACCTCCGGGAGTGTAACTGCCCAACAGGGTAAAGGTCCTCGAATCCATTGTTTTTTGCGGTTTTTATGTAATATTGTCGGTCAACCGGGAAAAGCGGGCACCGTTTTTTCTCACTGAAAGATAGGGTAAAGAGAAACTATCCGGAACAAAACCGTTCAGTGGTTTTCATGCAGGATCCCGAAAAATTTCTGCAGCAGCGGCTCGAAATGGTTGAATCGCTGAAGCAATACGGTATCGGTAACCGCAGGGTGCTTGATGCATTCCTCGAGGTCGAAAGACACCGTTTTTTCGAAGCTGACACTGTAGCGTTCGCATACAGCGACTGTGCCTACCCGATCGGGTTCGGCCAGACCATATCGCAACCTTTCACGGTGGCATATATGACGACCCTGCTCGTTGAGAGGGTTTCTTCGGGAAGGGTACTCGAGATAGGCACGGGATCAGGCTACCAGGCCGCGATACTCGATGCTCTCGGCTACGAGGTTTTTACCCTGGAAAGGATAGACGGGCTGAAGGAAAGGGCCTGCAAGGTATTTCAGGAGCTTGGTCTCGATATTGACTGCCGTCTGGGAGACGGGACTCTCGGATGGGAGGATGAAGCGCCGTTCGACGCAATCATGGTGACGGCTGCGGCGCCGAAGGTTCCCGGTCCGCTTCTCCGGCAGCTTGCCGATAACGGTTGTCTGGTCATTCCGCTGGGGGAATATGAATCGCAGCAGATGACCGTGATAACGAAGCATGGGGATAATCTGGAAAAAGAAGTTTTCCAGCATTTCGTATTTGTTCCGCTCGTCGGCAAAGAGGGGTGGAATGACGATGTTTTTTAACAACTCATTAATGAAGGGATGATTTATGGCTTTCATGACCAACTTGAGGGATAAGACGCATTTGATTCTGTTTACCCTCCTGGCTGCATTTCTTGCACTTGTCGTGTTCAAATGGGGGATGGACTTCACTGGACGATCAGGTCAAAGCAAGGTGAACGTCGCCGGCAGGGTCAATGGAAAGGATATTGCCGTCAACCAGTACGATGATATCTACAAGGAGCTTTCCGAGAATTTCCGCAGGGCCAATCCTTCAGCCGATATGACACCGGAGGTCGAAGTTGCGATGCAGGAACGCGCTTGGAATGTTGTCGTCGACCAGGCGCTGCTTGAACAGCTTTTCGAGAAGTTCCGCATAACCCTCCAGGACCAGGAGGTTGTCGATGCGCTCCAGAGCCCGTTTCCTCCCAGAGTTATCCGCCAGAATTTCACCGATCCATCGACAGGGGCTATTGATCGGAAGAAGCTCGAAGCTGCGCGCCGTGATCCTGCGGCCAAGGATATCTGGGTGCAGCTCGAAAAAATCGTCAGAAATGAGTTGAAAATCAGCAAGCTCATCAGAGCCCTCCAGAGTGTTGACCAGGTTACCTCGAGGGACCTCGACGATATCGTCCGCAGGCAGTACCAGCGCTTCTCGGCTTCGTTCATTCCGGTGCCGCTTGATTTTGCAGGACCGGACAGCAGCTTCCCGGTGAAAGAGGAGGAGATAAAGAACTATTACGAGGCGCACAAGGCGCTTTTCAAGCAGCCTCCGACAAGGAGCGCCGACTTCGTTTTTCTGCCGCTCGTTCCTTCTTCGAAAGACAGTGTCGCTATGCGCAGCGATATCGAAGCCATCAGGGCCGAGTTTGCCGGGACAAAGAGCGACAGCGAGTATGTCAGGCTCCAGAGCGACCGTTCGGGAGGGATAAACGTAACCTATAATCGTGCTGATTTTTCTCCTGCAGCGGGTGATATGGTTTTCAATTCTCAAAACCTCAACCCGGGAACGGTCATTGGTCCTGTTGCCGATAACGGAACCTATCGTCTCCTCAAGGTCAGGCAGCTTGCCGTATCGGCCCAGCCCGCAGCTCGTGCTTCCCATATCCTCCTGAAATTCAATCCATCGAGCAGTTCGGATGTCCAGCGGGTTCGCGGCCTGCTCACGCTCCTTTCCCAGCAGCTCAGGTCAGGGGTCCCTTTCGAACAGCTGGCACAGAAATATTCAGCGGATACAGGCAGTGCATCGAGAGGCGGCGACCTGGGATGGTTTACCAAAGAACGGATGGTTCCCGCATTTGCCGCTGCGGTTTTCAACGCTCGTCCCGGAGCAATCGTCGGTCCCGTGCAGACCCAGTTCGGATTACATATCATCAAGGTGACCGGTTTTGACCAGAAAGCGGTTGTCTGTTCCGAGGTAGTCAGGATCATCAGGCCTTCGACCGAGACGACAGACGGCCAGAGGCGAATCGCAATGGCTTTCCAGATGTCAGCCAAGTCCCGGGGTCTGGACAAAGCGGCAGCCGCCCAGAAATTCGATCTGCTCAAGACCGGTGATTTCGCGAAGCACATGGCGCTTCCGGGGATAGGCTACAGTGAAAAAATTGCATCATTCGCTTTCAAGGCCAAGGAAGGCGAACTTTCCGACGTGATTGAAACCGAAAAAGGTTTTTATATCATGCGCCTTACCGGCAGTAACGATACGGGCTACAGGCAGCTCGACAAGGACATCAAAGCAAGGATCACCGCTGAGCTTATGAAGGAAAAGAAAGGAGCTGCTCTCGAGAAAAAGCTCGCTTCGATGGCGAAGGCTCCCGGAGCGACACTGGAGAAGATTGCCGCATCGAACCCTTCCTTCAGGATTCTGACGGCCGGAGATATCCGATGGAGCGATGGTGCGATTCCCGGATTCGGGACGGATCGGCAGCTTGTCGAAGCAATGTCAGGACTCGATATCGGAAAACTTTCCTCGCCTGTGAACATCAATGGAGGCCGTGCTCTCGTTGTTCTGAGAGGCAAATCCTATCCTGAAGGAATAGACCTGAAGGCGGAAGCCGCAAAAATCGCTCCCCAGCTTCTTAAATTGAAGCAGCAGCAGAACATGGAGGAGTACTTCGAGACGGTGAAAAAGAATGCGAAGATAGAGGACTTCAGGCCCTGATCGAACAGCTTTCGGTGGCTTTCAGACAAGAACCCCCTCATTTCGGCTGGAAATGAGGGGGTTCTTGTGTTCGTCTAACGGTGCGGAATGATCAGTGAGAACTCTGGAATGCCTCAAGGCATGCTTTGACTTCTGCCGTTGTTTCAAGTTTCAGGCACTGCCTGGCAAGTTCTGCGGATTCCTCGAGCGTGTAGCGCGAAACCTGTGATTTCAGGTTGGGGATATCCGACACGACCACGCTGAACCTTGTCAGACCGCAACCGAGCAGGAACGGCAGGGCAAGAGCGTTTGACCCCATATCGCCGCATATCATGGCCCTGCACCGGTTTTTCTGCGCGGTACCGATGATCCTGTGCAACTGGCGTATGATTGCCGGGTGGAAGGTATCGAAGAGATCCTGCACGATGACGTTGTTCCTGTCAACTGCCAGCGTGTATTGCGTGAGGTCGTTGGTCCCGATGCTGATAAAATCGACACTTCTGGTTATTTCTTCGATGAGCTCAACTGCAGCAGGCACTTCGATCATGGCTCCTATTTCGGGTTTCTCGATCAGAGGGTCCTCTTTTTCGAGTTCGATGAACGTCTCGTCGATGACTGCACGAACCCGCCTGATTTCATCGAGCGACACGATCATGGGAACGAGGATACCGATATTGCCATGAGTATTGGCCTTTGTGATCGCCCGGATCTGAGCTTCAAGGATGTCAGGCAGGTCGATGAGTATCCTGATGCCTCGCCAGCCGAGGTTAGGGTTTGGTTCCCTGATGGGCGAATAAATCAGCTTGTCGCCGCCTATGTCGAAAAGCCGGATGTCGAGAGGCATCGGGTTGATGGTTTCGGCCATTTCCCGGTAATATGCCAGCTGCAGCGACTCCCGCGGCGTGTTTGTTCCGTCGGTGAAAAGGTTTTCGCTCCTGAACAGCCCTACACCTTCGGCGCCGGAAGTTTTAATGGTATCAAGCTCTTCCTTGAAATCGATATTCGCGTAGAACGTGATCCGTGTTCCGCATTTTGTCGTTGCGGGAAGTTCTGCCGTGAGCGATGCGCTGTCGTCGAATTTCTTTTCGCTTTCCTGTTTCTCCCTGTAGTGCGCAAAGGTTTTTTCCTCGGGGTTGATGATCACCTTGCCGGTGCTCGCGTCAATGATCATCTTGATCCCGGTGTTCAACTTCTGGGAAAGGTTTCCGAGGCCGACCACGATAGGGATATTCAATGATTTGCAGATAAGCGAGATATGGGATGTTTTTCCTCCTGTATCCGTAATGAACCCCTTGATGTTGCTCCGGCTGAGCAGAATGACATCGGCGGGCGACAGATGGTATGAGGCCACGATGACTCCTTCCGGCAACCAGGAATGAAGCTTTTTGATATGCAGGTTCCTGATGATCCGCTCCTTGATATCCTGAAGGTCGTCGGCACGTTCACGGAACAGCAGTTCGTCAGAATTATTGAGCTTTTCGACATAGTGACCGAACTCTTCCTCGATAATGACATGCGCAGGTTTTCGCTCCGACTTGATCCGCTCTGAAATTGCCTTGACGAGGACTGGATCGTGCAGCACCATGATCTGCGCCTGGAAGAGGTCTGAATAGCCTTTGCCGAGTTTTCTGGTCGTGACCCGTTCTATTTTTTTCAGTTCTTTTTCCGAGCGGCGCAGCGCGGCAAGGAAACGCTCGATCTCTTCACCAATGTCTTTGCTGTCGAGTTTCCGGTATTCATGTTCGCCCTGTTCCTTCACGAACGCATAGCATTCGCCGACAGCAATGCCTCTCGATGCACCGATCCCGGTGTAGGTTTCTTCCTTTTTGTGCGGGGTTTTGCCGGAATCCTTCAGAGATGGCTCGATCTGCATTACCTTCGTTTTTGTCCCGTTATCCTGGGGGATTTTCTTTTCTGTCATAATGGGAGCTTAAAAAGGTGCATCGTCCTGTGTGATATAACTGCCGGTATTCTGATTTCCCGGTTCCGGCATGACGGGCTGATACTGCTCATACTCCGGCATTGCCTGCTGATCGCCGCTACCGGTAATATAGACATTGGCCATGGATTGAAAACGGCCGTAATTTTTCAGGAAAAGCAGCCGGATATCGCCGATAGGGCCGTTTCTCTGCTTGCCGATGATCACTTCGACTACGTCCTTGGTAGATGTACCGTCGTCGAATGTCGTCTTGCCGTACATTTCCGGCCTTGAAAGGAACATGACGACATCGGCGTCCTGTTCGATGGAGCCCGATTCCCTCAGATCGCTGAGCTGCGGCCTGCGATCGCCCGAACGCTGTTCGACGGACCGGTTGAGCTGCGCGAGGGCTATGACCGGGATGTTGAGCTCCTTGGCAAGTGCTTTAAGCGACCTGGAAATCTGGGCAATTTCCTGCTCCCGGTTCGATTTTCCGTCCCTTACCGGCGTGACGAGCTGAAGATAATCGACGACGACCATGCCTATATTCTGTTCCTGCTTCATACGGCGGGTTTTGGCGGCAAGCTCCATGATGGATATACCCGCCGTATCGTCGATAAAGAGCTTCGCTTCGTTGAGCTTGTCCATGCTGTTGATGATATCCCCCATCATTTTCGGTGTGATGCGCCCGGTCCTTACAAGCTGGGATTCTACGCGTGCTTCTGCACACATCAGCCTGATGGCGAGCTGGACTTCAGCCATTTCGAGGCTGAAAAACAGCACGGGGGTATCGAAATTCACCGAGGCGTTCCTGGCAAGAGCAAGGGAAAATGCTGTTTTTCCTGCCGAAGGTCTTGCCGCGATGATGATCATGTCCGATGGCTGGAATCCTGCCGTCATCTGATCGAGCTCCGAAAAGCCCGAGCTAATTCCCGTAACCGATGACTGTGATTCCCGCAGGGTTTCGAGCATCCTGATGCCGTTTTTCACCAGTTCCTTGATCGGTGTGGCTTTCTTTTTGATCCCTGCCTGCGAGATATTGAAAAATTGCTGGGAAGCATGCTCGACGAGATCGAAAATGTCCATCGATGACCCGTAAGCCGCATTTGAAATTTTCGCCGAGATGGAGATCATCCTGCGATACAGGTATTTTTCTTTCGCAAGGCGCGCATAATACTCGATGTTGGCGGCGCTTATTACCTTGCCCGAAAGCTCCGCGAGATAGTGCCTGCCGCCGATGTTCTCGAGCTCGTTCATCTTCAGCAGTTCCTCGCTTACCGTGATGATGTCGATAGCCTGCCGTTTATGGTAGAGTTGCATCATCCCCTTGAAAATGATCTGGTGCCGTTTCTCGAAGAAAACATCTTCGCGGCTTTCACCGAATATCTGGATGACCTGCTCCACGGGGTCGTCTTCAAGGAGGATGCATGCAAGCACTTCCTGCTCGATTTCAGTGGAATAGGGGGGAATCCTGCTTTCCTTGCTGAAGTCTATATCCTTGCTGAAATCCAGGATGTCGTTAACTTTCTTGATCATCGTCAGGTATTTCTGTCATGTGGTGTTCCTGCACTGAGGAGCTTGTCGTAATGAGTGCGCATCAATTGAACGTCTTGCCAGCATCCGCGTTTCCATCCCGGGTTTCGGAGCAGCGCCGCAGGATGATAGGTGACGAAACAGTCAAACTCTTTCCATCGGATCAGCTTTCCCCGCATTGCGCCCATGGAAAGCCTGTTGTCCAGAATGGTATTGGCCGCAACCTTGCCGAGGAGGAGGATGATTTTCGGCCTGATGATGCTGAGCTGCTCGAGGAGCCAGGGCATGCAGCAGTCGATTTCGTCGTTCAGCGGGTTGCGGTTCTCGGGCGGCCTGCACTTTATGATGTTTCCGATAAAAACATCTTTGCGCTCGAAATTGACGGCCAGGAGAATCTTGTCAAGCAACTGTCCGGATCTGCCAACAAACGGCCGTCCTGTCGCATCTTCTTCAGCCCCCGGTGCTTCGCCTATGACGAAAAGGTCCGCCGAGGGATTGCCCTCTCCGAACACGAAATTCCTTCTCGAAGCGGCGAGCCTGCATTTACGGCACTCCCTGGATGTTGCTGACAGTGCGGCCAGTCCTTCGGCCGCAGAAACGGCTTCGGTTGCAACGGAAGGTTTTTCTCCCTCTTCACCGAATAAATATCCCTGCATGAAGCGCTTGTTCTTCTTGCGGTTTAATCATCTCTGCCGGCAGATATTCTCGATGGTGTCAAGAAGTTTCCGGGCGGCTTCTTCCTTGCTGAGCATCGGGAGTTCCGTCGCCGGACCCCCGCGTTTTATCAGGGTAAGCATATTTGTATCGACTTCAAAACCTGAAGTTCTCCGGTCGGAAAAGTTCAGGGCGATGAGGTCAAGATTTTTTTCTTCCAGTTTTTTTCTTGCGTTGTCAATGCCGTTTTCCTGTTCAAGTGCGAAACCGACAGCAAGCTGAACGGGGTTTTTCTGTTGACCGAAATCTCCGAGGATGTCCGGGTTTTTTACAAGCGTGAACTGGAGTTCGGGATCGTTCTTTTTCAGCTTTCCACGGATGACGGCAGCTGGACGGTAGTCGGCTACCGCGGCTGCTCCTATGAAAATATCACAGCTCGGGAAAAAGTTGCCTGCTGCATCACGCATCTCGGCTGCGGACTCCACATCGATGCGTTCCACTCCGGGCGGGGTTGCGAGGCCGACCGGTCCGCTGATGAGCGTAACCCTGGCGCCGCGCATTCCGGCAGCTTTGGCAATCGCAAAGCCCATCTTGCCTGACGAGTAGTTCGACAGGAAACGGACGTCGTCGATTTTTTCCCTGGTAGGCCCTGCGGTAACGACGATCGACTTTCCATGCAGAGGGGATGAATGGACAAGGGAGAGCAAGGCGGTTTCAATATGTTCGACGATGGCTTCGGGTTCAGGCATGCGGCCCGTGCCGCACTGTCCGGATGCCAGTTCGCCGCTTTCAGGTTCGATGATGACGGCTCCCTGTGACTTGAGGGTTGCGATGTTCCTCTGGACCGAATGCGAGAGGTACATCTGACCGTCCATTGCGGGGAAAATCAGTACCGGTTTTCCAGGTCGGAGCGTGAGAAAGCAGGTGGCGAGCATGTCGTCGCACAGCCCGGCGGCAAGCCTTGCCAGCGTGTTGGCTGTGGCGGGGGCGATAACGAGGGCATCCGCCCACTCGCCAAGGGAGATATGGGTGGTGAAATCCGTTCCGTGAGTATCGGTCGGGGGGAATATCGAACGGTAGACGGGGCCCTGGGAAACCGTGGCTAACGACAGTTCGCTGACAAATCGCGTTCCTGCGTCGGTAAGCGCGACCCGTACGTTCGCCCCCTTTTTTTTCAGAAGCCTTACGAGGTGCGGTGTTTTGTATGCGGCAATACCGCCGCAGATTCCGATAATGATGTTTTTCCCAGTCAAATCCATTTCCTTCGGGGTTTTTACTGAAGTATTCACGGGCAATTTACGAAACCGTCAGGACTTATTTCTTTTTGTCGGACGACGGGATAAGGTGTTTCCAGAACTGGTCCCAGGAGTGGAAGCGTTCCTTGTATGAAATGCTGACACCCCAGGTTTCATTGGGTTTCTGCAGGGAGCTGTTCGATATGGAGTTGGTGATCTGTCCGTACGACCGGGAAGCCTCGATATAGACTTTCGGCGTTACCCGGTACTCGATTTTCTGGGACATCCCGTAGTTGTCCGTAGTCACCGACTGCTTCGAACCAAGCGATGTACCTGTTCCTATGAAGCGCATTTTACCGCCTGTCCCGGGGACCTTGAGTGCGAAATAGAGATCGAGTCCGCTGAGTTCCCCCCGTTTGTCCACTCCCATATTCACGTTGAAGCTTTCAAGCCCGGCTATATTTTCGATAGCCTTTGAAATCCGGGACGAGAGCAGCCCTGTTCCCGCAGATATGCCGACGTTCGAGACCGCAGTATTTGCGCTCTGTGAGGAGCCTCCCGGTCTGATATACCATTGTTTCGAGAACATCATGGCAATGAAATTCAGATCGGCATTCGGATCTATCTGGCTCGAGATGCTGCCGATTTTACTCAGCGACGCATAGGGCTGGTTCTGTTCATTGAGGTAATAGCCCATCACGACTTTCGGTTCGTTCAATGTACCGGTAACGGCAATCAGGAGCTTGACATTGTCCCGTTCACCCGTCGGAATGTTCACCGCATTAACGGGTTTTCCGCCGTAAATGTTGTCCATCACGCCGTTTCGTATGTCAACATTGTTCCAGACTATTTTCCCTCCGTCCTGCAGGTCGAAACTTGAATTCGAGAATTTGTATTTTCCGCCGGTTACGTTCACTGAACCGAACAGGTCAAACCGCTGGTTGTGTTTGTTGACCATCAATGAGAAATTGCCGAGGGTGGTTTCGAGCTGTTCACCCCTGATTCGATCGAAAATGAAGGCGCATTTGAGCGGTTCGCTGCCGGTTAGCCTCAGATTTCTGATGTCGATGAGATCCAGAAGCGAATAATAGAAATCGGGTTCCGCAGGATTTTTTTCTGTCACAGCAGGATTCCGGGAAGGGTATCTGGGTCTGAACTCAATGAATTTGTCAACGCCGAGGTACTTTGCGCTTTCGTTTGCGCCGAACCGGTAAAGCGAGAAATTGGCCCTGTCAACCCTCAGTTCTCCTTCGAGAACGGGAGCTGAAAGTGTTCCGTGAATCAGAATATTGTTGCTTGAAGCCGCAATGGTTCCGAAAGAAGTTTCATCTTTTTTGTCTTTCTTGTCATACAGGAGCAGGTTTTCAAACTTTCCGCCAAGCGCGAGTTCTTTCGGCTCCAGTTTTTCAAGTTTGACCATGCCGCTGATCTTGCCTTTTCCCCCAAGGCTGTCGGACACGGCGATGTTTCTGAGCTCCATCGCCTGCGGCGTCACGAAGACCTCTCCCTGAAGCCGGTAGGAAACCTTTGTCGGCGCAATGGTGATTTTCGTGTTTTGCAGGGTACTGGTGAGATAGATATCGGGTTTCGGTGTTTTTCCTTCTATCCTGAGCGTTACAGGAATTGTTCCTTCGGCTGATTCAAACAGGGGAAGAAGATATTCGAGGAACTGCGCGGTGAGATTGTCGGAACGGAACGATGCCCGGATCGCCTGCTGTTCGGGCATCCTGAGGCTGACAGGGTAATAGCTGAGCTGCATGGGGACGCTGCCGCTCCCCTCGATGGTGTTCATCGATACCGCTGACTGGCCGGCAGGCAGACTGCTGTGCAGGTCGAAACGGAACATGCCTGCATTGTGCTGGGCATTGGCCTGAAGGTTGCCGATAAGGATTTTGTCATAACGCATTTTCTGTCCGGTTACCTTCAGTGCGCTGCTTTTCGCACCAGGGGTTCCGCTGACGGTGAATGATCCATTGATGGTGCCCGAGAGCCTGTCAAGGGAAGGATCGAGATAAAACCGTTTCAGTTCGTTGAGCTCGATGCCGGAAAGGGTGCACTGAAAGGTCCCGGGCACCTGGCTGCTCAATTCACCATCGAAGACAACCTGCTGCATCCCTTTTGCAAACGTGAAGCGGTTGAACCTTGCGGATTGCCTGTTGAGCGATATATGCGAACCTCCCGGGACCTGCCAGCTGCCGCCGGCGTCTTTAAGAGAAAAGGTGTTGAACGTCAGGTCGTAACTGTTCCCGATTTTTGTCGCGGAACATTTGAGAGCGAGGTTCTGTGCAGGATTCGGGAAGGATAGATCGGCCGAAGCATCCATGCGGGACGGCGAATAGATCAGCGAGAGTGCCGAAGGTCCGGCTTTTTTCCCCGAGAAGAGAGCCGAAGAGGCCTTTCCGTTCAGTGCCGCTTTCAGGACACCGCTGGAAGAGCATTCGATTGCTGCGTCTCCGCTAAAATTTTCAACTCTGAACGTTTTGTCTGTCTGCAGTTTTGTGATGGCAAACGACGAGGCCGCCGAGCACTGTCCGTTCCTGTACGTGGCATGGCCGTCAGCCTTTCCCAGCAGGGTAACACCTTCGACGGGGAAGAAAAGTGCCAGAGGCGAGAGATCTTTTACCGTGATATGATAGGTTGCAGTGAAAGGTCTCTTGAGCTGCTGGCCCGAACCGGATGGCGCATGCAGGGATACAGGCCAGATATCCTGGGCGGAGATTTCACGTACGATACCGCCTGCGGTAAAGCTGCCGAGATCGAGCAGTTCCCTGAGAGTGTAATCGCCTTCTGCCTGGAAGTCGAGGAAGTCGCTGGTGATGCCGATTCTGGATGACTGAGCAGATTGCGTGATGCCTGCCGTGATCCTTGCATGGTCTCTGAGCAGGTAATCGTTGATCGAGGAAGGAGAAAACAGCATGGATCCGCTGATATTCAGCTGGCCGGGATCGAAGCCGCTTCCCTGGAACGTCCATGTTCCAGTCAGGTCGGTTTTGAAGCGGCCTGAACCGAAAGTTCTGGAAAGGTCAATTTTTACCATCTTTCCGGAGGCGCGGTATCGTGGAACGGATTCTTTCCAGTCGATATCTCCGTCGAGCGAGAAGTTCGACAGGTTGTCCGAAAATGAAAGTGAAGCGTTCAGCAGCCTGGTGTCATAGCTGAGAGCTATCGTTCCGATCTTTACCGGCTGGTTCCGCCAGAAAGAGTCGGTTGTTTTTGCATCGAGTCTGAGCTTGCCCGCCTCTTTGCCTCTCATCTCAGCCTGGAAGCTGCCTGAAGTGTTGACAAGGCTTTTTCCGGTGTCATCTCCCATGAGCCTGAGCACCTGAAAACCTTTCAGGTCAAACGTGCCTTTTGCCGTCAACTGACCGGGCACTTCTCTTGATAACTCAGCATCGAGTGACGCATTGCCGACGGACGTCAACATGACAAGGTTGGTCTGCAGGGCGTCCCGGCCGCCTTTCGCATTTCCGGTGAATCGTATGTCGCCTGTCCTGCGTGCAACCGCTTTCTGTGTTTCTTCTTTCAGCAGGGACTCGAGATCCGGTGCGGATATTGCGGAACTGTCGCATAGCAGCTGGTATGCAAGGGCTTTCGGGTTCTGAAGGTTCATAACCTTCCCTTTCACGGCGACCTTGCTTTTCAGGTGCGTCAGGAGAGCATCGAGAATTTCCAGGTTGTCCGCCTTTCCTTTCGCGTTTCCCTTGAGCGTATATATTCCTGCAGGCATGCTGAAATGCGGATAAAAAACTTTTATGTCGTCACTGTGCAGTGAAAGCTCCTGCAGGTTCAGGAAGGAAGAGCTCCGGTAAAGACGCTGTTTGAGCGGATTTGGGGAATAAATGTTGAAATGGTCTATGGTTGCAGACAGCTCGGTGCGGCTTTTTCCGCTGAGGGCTTTGAGCGCAAGCACTTCGGAGCGATTTTCGGAGAAAAGGAATTTTCCTGAAGCCTGCCTGATGGCGAAATTCCGCTGAGGCAACGAGAAACTGAGCTTTTCGAGCGTCCCTTTCAGCAGATGTTTCCGTGCCGTAAACGAGGAGAGCTCCATATCGATTTTCCTTGAAGCGAGATCGTCCCCCCCGGGGCGCAGGCGGTTATCCCTGAGCGTGACCGTGCCGCCGGTGAGCTTCAGTTTTCTGCAGAAAAAATGTTCCAGGGGGAATTTTGTCGAATCGGGGTCCCGTGATCTGAAAATTTCCTCGATGTTGAGCTTGCCGTTCTTTTCCCGGATAACCGTCATGTTGAATGCATCACTGTCGAGACGGCGAAGATAGAACCGTTTTATTTCCGGCTGGAGAACCGTAAGGAAATTGAAGCGCATTGATACGGTACCTGCACGCAGTGCCGGTAATTTTTCCCCCGGGCCGTAAATCTGCGGATTGACAAGGACGACATTGTTGGGGAATTTCAGATGCAGCTCGTCCATCCGGAGTCGGCCGTGGAACTCGCTGTTGAAAAGGGCGATTACCCGGTTTTTTGCCCAAAGGTCGAGCAGGCCGCTGTTCAGGATAAGCAGCGAAGCGAGAGACAGCAGGAGGAGGAATGCGGAAAACGCTGTCAGGAGAACGATGGAAAAGTGTTTAACCCGTTTCACTGCTTCCTTGGGATGGAGAATAGGCGCGAATGATTTTTTCTATGATCCCTGTTGTCGAGCGGCCTTCGAGCAGGGGCAGGGTAAGGACCTGTCCACCATGTCCGAGCACGGCATCCGCTCCTGCAATATCAGAAATTTTCCAGTCCGAACCTTTTACAAGGATATCCGGAAGGAGCAGTTCGATAAGCGCTTCGGGAGTGTCTTCGTCAAACAGGGTGACGGCATCGACGACCTGCAGCGCTGAAAGCACAGCCGCTCTGTCGTTTTCATCACATACCGGCCGGTTGGGCCCCTTGATCCTCCGGACAGAGCGGTCGCTGTTCAGGCCGATTACAAGCCGGTCGCCCAGTTTCCTCGCCTCGGAAAGGTATTCCACATGCCCTGCATGAAGAATATCGAAGCAGCCGTTTGAAAAAACGATTTTCAGACCCTCGGTCTGCCACGTGCGGACCATTTCAAGGGTTTCGTTCCTGCTTGCGAGTTTGTATGAGGCTACCATGACATGAGCTGTTTGGCGAAATATTCCACAGGTGCCATCGATCCTTATGGAGAATTGCGTTACCGTAAGTAATTTAGTTCATGACCGATGATTGTCCGAATTGTCAGGAGAAGGAATGATCTTTTATTTTATGTATCGTTCCTGATTAGAACAACGGGGGAGATGAGAAAAAGGTTCTTCGGCATTTTTTGACTGTTTGTGTTTGGTGTGCATTTGGCGTGTATTTCTTTTGGAATCAGGTCGGCAAGATAGATCGAAAAGAGAGACGTTGAAGGACTGATTCCTGAAAACAGCCGGTCCGGTAGTAATTATTGTGTGTAAAAAACCGCTCTTTCTGATCGGAACAAAAAAAATCAGTAATGGAAAAGCAAAGTAAACTCTCACCTCTTTTCTGGGTTATGCTTTTACTGACCATATTTCTCTATATGGTCAATTTCAGTGTCAATGATATATGGACTGAAAACGAAAGTTTTTATGCGGAGGCCGTTCGAGAAATGATGGAAAGCGGTAATTACCTTGATATCAATTTCAATTATGAACCCCGCTTCAATAAACCGCCCCTGACCTACTGGCTTATCATTGTCTCGAGCAAACTATTCGGTCTCAATGAATTCGGTATCCGTCTCCCTTTTGCTATCCTTTCGTTTGGCACGATCCTGCTGGTCTGGGGAATGGCCAGGATGCTCTATGGAGAGAAAACCGCGTTGCTCGCCTTTGCCATGCAGGCGATCAGCATACAGTATATTTCCCTGAAAGCCTATGCATCGCCTGAAACGCCGCTCGCATTTTTTTTTACCTTGACGCTCTATCTGTTCCTCAAGGGGCATCTGTCCGGCAAAGCAGTGTATTATTCTCTGTCGGCTGTTGCCCTTGGGCTTACCGTCCTGACGAAAGGGTATCCATACATGATCATCATCGGCGGAATTATCCTGTTTTTTCTTATGATGGAATCAGGATTCAAGCCGAAAGTGTTTTTGGGCGAGCTTAAGAAGATCAGACCGGTTTCTTTTGTTGTCATTGCCGCTTGTATCGGGTTGAGCTGGGTGCTTTTCATGACCCTGAGATACGGCAGCGCCTATCTTGAAGTTCTCGACAGGGAAACGTTCAACCGGGCCATGACTTCGGATAAACCCTTCGGTCTGGAGGACCTTGTTTTCTACCCGTATGTCATTCTCTGGGGATTTTATCCCTATTCCCTCATATTCATCTATGCATTTTTCAATTCCCTTTTTGTACACCGGAATTTCAAAGAAAATGCCTTCGCTTTTTCATGGTTCGCTGTCATGTTTGTTGTTTTCACTGTTGCAAAAGGAAAAATTCCCACCTACTTCATTCAGGCAAATCCTGCACTTGTTCTGATTACAGCCACTTTTCTGGTGACGTACAAGCCTGTGACAAAATTTGCATCGGCACTCTGGAACCTCGCTGTTATCATTCCTGTGGTTGTCGGTATAGTAATCGGGGTCATGATTACCTGGCTTTTCAATCTTCCTGCTTACTATTATCTTTTCACGGTTGTGGCAGTATTGTTGACAGGCTTGCCATTCATTGTTCGAAAAATAATAAGTCCGGATTCTGATATGCCATTGCTTGCAAGGCAATTGAGTCCTTTTGTGTTTACCTTGAATGTCCTGCTGGTTTTCAGTATCGGAATATTACCTTTACTCGAAAAAAGACGTCCGATAGACGAAGTTGGCCGAATTATCAATGAAGAATACCGGATACCATCAAACGTGCCGTTGTACCTCGATAGCTTTATGATACACAATCTTCCCTTTTATGCAGAACGAAAGGTCATTTTCGATGCAGTGCCTGAAGATGTGTTCACTATGAGTGAACCGTACCTTGCCTTGCTTCATTCGGAAAAGGTTCCCGATTCTCTGAAATCATCTGTTATCTGGAAGGGTGATATTTATCGGAAAATCAGCAGCGAATCACGGTTTATGATTCTCCTTGGCAGTTATCTCGAAGCGGAAAAAGGGGATATGAGTGGATTTGAAAAATTCAGTCTTGTATATAAACGGTTGGGGATGAAATAATTTCAAATCAATCGGCAGAGCTCATTTTCTTGTTTTTAAAAGAAAACTGAATGTCATACAGTTTTTTATATATCCCGTTTATTGCAAGAAGTTGATGGTGGGATCCGCTTTCTATGACTTTTCCTTTTTCCAGGACATTGATTTTATCGGCATTCTTGATTGTCGAGAGGCGATGAGCGATCACAAACGCAGTTCTGTTTTCCATTGCCTGGTCGATAGCTTCCTGAACCACTTTTTCGGATTCATTGTCAAGGGCGCTGGTCGCTTCATCGAAGATGAGTATATCGGGGCTTTTTACCATGGCTCTCGCTATAGCGATACGTTGGCGTTGTCCGCCGGAAAGCTTTACCCCTCTGTCCCCGATCACGGTTTTGTACTGCTGCGGTTTTTCCATGATGAACTGATGGGCATTGGCAAGCTTTGCAACCTGTTCAATGTTCTGGTGGTCAATATTGCCGTGTATTCCATACGCGATGTTCTGCTCGATGGTATCATTGAAAAGAATGACTTCCTGGCTCACTATGCCAAAAAGTTTTCTGAGCTGTTTGTAATCGAATTCCTTTATATCGATATCATCAATGGTTATCCGGCCCGAATCGACATCGTAAAATCGAAGGAGGAGATCGACTACTGTTGATTTTCCGGAACCGGATTGCCCGATGAGGGCAGTTATTTCGCCCTTCCTGATCTCGAAGGAAACGTGATCGAGAACATATGGCGCATCAGGGTTCTTGTTGTATTTGAAACAGACATCTTCGAACCTGATATTCCGGCTGAATTCCCTGATCGAGGCTTTGCCGTTTACAATGTCCGGCCTGGTATCCAGTACCTCGAAAAGCCGGAGGATAGAAACCAGTCCCGTCTGTATGGACATGTTCGCATCCCCGAACATTTTTATGGGGCCCATGGTCGAATACAATGAAAAGGCAAAGATTAGCAGTTCATTGGCAGTCATATTCCCTTTGAATACCTGAAGTCCTCCAAACCAGAGCACCATGGCTATTGCGGATACAAGCAGTGTTTCGTTCAGGGGACTCGTGATATTTCTCAGACGGTACATCTTGATTCCAAGTTTTCTGAAATCAGAGGTGAACGATTTGAACCTGTTCAGTTCAATGTTCTCGTAAGCAGTGGATTTAATTACCTTTATTCCGCTGAATTTTTCCTGCAGAACGGAATTCATATCTCCCATCCTGTTCTGGTAGTTATGGGCAAGAACCTTTATTTTTTTTCCCAGGTAACCGATGATATAAAAAATTACCAGTGAAACAACCCCGGCAAAGATCGTCAGTTGCCAGTTCAACGCGAACATGACCACGATGAATACAAGGAGGGAAAATGGATTTTGCAGAAAATTGATAAACGTGGTGCTGATGCTGTTTATGACATTTTCAACATCGTTGTTCAGGTAAATCATAAGATTTCCCACACGATTTTTATTGAAATAATCGAGGTGCATCTCGATTATGCTGCTGAAAACATCATCCCGGAGTTTTTTTGCGGTTTTTGTTTGTATTCTGAAAATAATCTGCCTGTTAAGGTATAGGAAAAGGTTTTTAACTGCGAAAGCAAGTATCAGAAAGATACACACTTTCAATAGGGTCTCTTCTTTTGTGGGAGAGCTGAATAAAGACTGGAATTTATCAAGTGTCCATGTTTTCAGCTTTTCAGCGCTGTTAATGCTTTCGTTTGTATTGAGTTCAGATATACCTGAAGAGGAAGAATTCACTGCGGGAAATTGATTTCCGCTCAATACCGTTGAGGATGGTAATGTGATTTTTGGTTTTTGAGCTGACAGGCTCTCACTCTGCAATGCCGGACTTGATGAAAATATTTCATTGAGCAGGGGGAGAATAGAGTAAATCGAAACAACGCTTAAAAGAGACGTAATGATGCTTGTGAGAACGACAAGCATGATTTTGCCTTTGGACGGGGCGAGATATCTGAGTATTCTTGGTAGTAATTTCATCAATACTTTTCACTGATTCACATGCCATTGACAAGAGGGAATATACATGCAATAATGAAAAAATGTAGCCGGGAGCAACCTCCCCTTTTTTTTATCTGTCCTGTTGCTGCCGATGGGGGGGACGGGGGAACTGTTGATTGTTCCTGATGGTGCATGGAATGGTGTATATGTTCTAATACAAGTATAAAAAATACTGCATATGGTTCGACAATCCTGACGGACGCCGGACTGTTATACCATAGTTCATTTTTCCCCTGTTCTGTATGATTGTCCAAGAATCCTGACCGCTATTCTCTTGTCATTCCTTCTAACAGAGTTCAATCAGCAGGCAGTGCGTTGCGAGTCAAATCGCAAGCAACGTAGTGCTTTCAGAGATTCTTGTTATCGATATTGCCAGTTGTGATGGAACGTCTCAATGGCTTACAGCGCATTCTTGAAATCAGGAATCTCAGGAACAGGACAAACCCTGGATGCGGTTGTGCATGGACACAGGGTATTGTAATGAGTCCTGATGCGGAATGGGTAATATTGCTGAATAACGATGTTCTGGCAGGGCCGGATGCAATTGGCGCTTTACTTCGTGCAGCAGAACGCGAGAAGTTTGGAGTCGCAAGTCCGGCGCTGCTCGAAGGGGTGAACGATTATGATTTCAATGGTTTTTCCGGTGAGAAAGTCAGAAGAATGGTCGGAGCTGTCCGCATGGGCAAGTTTCATGGCGTCTGTTTCGCCATTCACCGGAACGTGATCTCGGAAATACGCTTTCCTGATACCGACAAGAAACCGGTCCACCCGAAGTTGAACATCAAGACGAGCTGGGGCAAAAAAAAAGCCACAGTCGTTAGCGCCGGATGGATGGGTGATGCAATTGCAGGTTCAGCAGCCGCTTTTCGCTCACAAGTACACCGTGATCGCACGTGAAGAGGTTGGTCATACGATGAGCCATTCACTTCTGAGCCCAGGCGGATTGCAGGGTGTAGACCGTTTACGGAGTACAGCCTGAAACTTAATGAATGGCAGATCGGGGTGGATCGGAAGATAGCATTCGCCTGATCTGCCTTTGATCAGTATTGCTCGGCAGACTTACAGCAGGGCTTATAGCCGGGATGCAGAAGGACTGGTGGTGGCATTGTCTGTTTTTGCGGATCTTCGGTTTGTGGGTCTTGACCCGGACATGGACAGTAAAAGTGGAAAGCATGTATCGTTAGTGCAGGACGCTTCCGAAATTTATAACTCGGATATTTATATCGGACCCGAGGGCGGGTTGTTGTGGTTGGTTGCCGGTCTTGGAAAGCAGTGTGTTGATTTCACCGAACATATTTTCGAAATTGCCAAAAGACGAAAAAGGAAAATCTCTTATCGCACTCGGAAGCAAACAGCATTTTCCTCAAAATTCACATATTGATACTCCCGCCATTTTGTTCCAATGCTCATGTAACCGAAACCATTGCTGCAATTTTTGAAAAAAAATAACCACTCATGCACCGGCAAAACCACCGGGCGACGGATTCTGGTGATAGTACAACGCTCGAACGGTGATGTTTTTTTAAGTTCGCCACTGATCGAGGGCCTGTTTCAGGCCTATGGAGGCCCACATATCGATCTGCTTGTCAACAGCGACACCCTTGCCGTCGCCAGAATGCTTCCCCATATCCGGCATATCCATGTGTTCAGTTATGAGCTGAGCAGGTCAAGGCAGACCTATGAACTGATCAGGCAACTCTCACGCCGCTACGATTTGAGCATCAGCCTCACTGCCAGTGATCGTTCGGTGCTGTTCGCACTTGTGTCAGGCGGCATATCCATCAGTGCGGTCGAAAAGCAGCTGAAGAGATCATGGTGGAAACGCTTCCTGCTGTCGGGGCATTACGAATTTGATGCAGATCGTCATATCATCGACAACAATACCCGGCCTCTCGGTCTGCTTGGGCTTGATTCGGAACGGCCGGTGCTTCATTCTCTCCATTCTCAAAAGGCGGCAGAAAGGGTCGACTCCATGCTCGCAGAAAAAGGCATTGGGGAATTCATTGTTTTTCACCCGTGTGCGCAATACGATTACAAGGTGTATCCCGAAAAACTCAGGAACCGCCTGCTTGAAGAGCTTTCCCTCCTTGGCATGAAGATCGTGGTAACCGGTTCGAAGAGCTCTCTCGATCTCCGGATCAAGAGCAGTCTGCCTCTTCTCGACAATGTTTTCGATTGTATCGGTGAGACCAGTATGGACGAACTGTTTGCGTTAAGCCTTCGTTCCCTTGCCTATATCGGGGCCGACACGCTCAACATGCATATTGCCGCTTCTCAGAACAAACGTATCTTCGCTATCTTCGGCCCTACGATTCTCAGCATGTGGTCTCCCTGGTGCAATGCGCTTCATGCAGGGACAAGGGTGAACAAGCCGGTACAGACCTATGGCAACATCACGCTTTTCCAGGCGGACATGCCCTGCGTTGCGTGCGGCAAGTCCGGCTGCGACGACCATCATGGCACCAGCGAATGCCTTTACCATATCGATCCTCTTGTCATTAAAAACGAAGTCGAACAGTGGCTAACACTATATCGGTAACAGTTCTGACAAAAAATTCCGAGGCTTATCTCTCCGAATGCCTCGATGCCCTGAAGCCTTTCAGCGAGGTTGTCATCCTGGATAACGGGTCGACCGACAGCACGCTTGCTATTGCCGGACGTTTCTCGAATGTCATGGTTCATGAACATCCTTTCATTGGTTTTGGTCCTATGAAAAACCTTGCTGTCGATAAGGCATCGAATGAATGGATCCTTTCTGTCGACAGTGATGAAATCGTTACACCGGAGCTGGCTGATGAAATAGCGGGAATCGAGCTCGACCGTAATTGCCTCTATTCCTTTGTCCGTGACAACTATTATCACGGGCGGTTGATACGGGGTTGCGGATGGGGAAACGACAGGGTCAGCAGGCTTTTCAACAGAGTGACCACCCGGTTTAATGACAAATTGATCCATGAAAGTGTCGAGATACAAGAGGGAATGAAAACAGTGCTCCTCAACGGTCGGCTGAAGCATTACTCGTATGAGGATACGTCACAACTGATCCAGAAGATGCAGCAATATTCAACCCTCTGGGCAAATGAGCACCAAGAACGGAAAAAAACATCCCCATTCAAAGCCTTTCTTTATGCAGCGATTGCTTTTTTCAAATCCTATATTCTCAAAAAAGGATGGATGGACGGTTATGAGGGCTTGCTGATTTCGGTTTCGAATGCAAACGGATCTTTTTACAAATACATGAAGCTTTATGAAACCCAAAGGACCGAAAAGCTGTAGTCTGGTCATAACGACATACAACTGGCCTGAAGCGCTGGACCTCACGCTGCGAAGCGCATTTTCCCAGTCCGAACCCCCATCTGAAATCATAATAGCCGATGACGGAAGCACAAGAGAAACCGCTGCTCTTGTGGAGAGTTACCGGAATGCGGCCGGTATCCCTTTGCATCATATTTGGCAGGCAGACCTGGGTTACCGGCTGGCGGCATCGAGAAACCGGGCGATAGCCTTCGCGCAGTGTGAATATATCGTGATAGTTGACGGTGACATGGTGCTTCAACGTCATTTTATCCACGACCATAAGCGATCGGCACGGAAAGGCAGTTTCATACAGGGGTCTCGTGTGCTGCTTCCGAGGAGGTATACTTCCAGATGTCTCGAAACGAAAGAGATTGATGTTCCATTATGCGAAAAAGGCATACAAAACCGCAAAAATGCGATAAGACTGCCGGGACTGTCAACGTTGCTGGGAGCGGTAACCGGCACTTCTCTGAAAGGAATCAGAGGGTGCAACCTTTCTTTTTTCCGACAGGACTGTATCAGTGTTAATGGTTTCAACGAGGATTTCACCGGTTGGGGTCGTGAGGACAGCGAGTTTGCCGTCAGACTCATAAACAGAGGCATTCTTCGACGCAATGTGAAGTTCAGCGCCGTTGCCTATCATCTCTGGCATGCAGAAAACAAAAGGGACTCGCTTCCCGAAAACGATCTTCTGCTTGAAAAGGCTGTCAGGGATCAGGCTACGTATTGTCCGAATGGTATCAACAAATATTTTGATTGCATGCAATCATGAAAATCAGCGCTTTTACCTTTATTAAAAATGGTACGATCTTTGGGTTTCCTTTCAGGGAATCGATCCGTTCCATTCTGCCTATCGTTGACGAATTCGTCGTAAATGTTGGCATCAGTGAAGATGATACCCTCGAGAGAATCAGGGAGATTGACGATCCGAAGATACGTATCATCGAATCGAGATGGAATGAAAGCATGAAAGTCGGTGGTTATGTTTATGGCCAACAAAAAATGATCGCCCAATTCAACTGTACGGGAGACTGGGCATTTTACCTCGAAGGTGATGAAATTGTTCATGAAAACGACCTGCAGAAAATTATCGCTGCATGCCGGACCAATTTTAACAACAACCTTGTTGAAGCACTGACTTTCGATTACCTGCATTTTTATGGAAATGCCAACAGTTATCTCGATTCACCCGGGTGGTACCGCAGGGAAGCGAGGATTATCAGAAACACCATCAGAACTTATGCACCTGATGGTTTGTTCTGGCATGTCCTGAAGGAGAGAGGCAAGGTGGCTCGGTATCCGCAGGCTGTTCACACTGGTGCAGCGATATATCATTACGGTTGGGTGAGGAGCGAAGATGAAATGAACCGCAAATCTGAAAACGTTCAGCAATACTGGAGCAAAAAACATAAGCAGATTGATTACCGTGAAATTGATCCGGAAATTATCCGTGAGTTCACGGGTTCGCATCCTGAAATCATCCGTGAATGGCTGCCGAAGGAAAAAGGACTTTTTGTTGCCAATCCAGCTCACAAACTGACCAGACGGGAAAAAAAACACCGGCTGATGCGGCGTTTTGAGCGCTGGTTCGGGCTGGAGCTGAGCAAGAAACACTTTATTCCGCTGAAATAATGACTTCCTGCAGTTTCGGATCAGACCGTTGCGGGAGTGGTATATCGATCATACTTTGTCAATCTGTTTACCGGCATCTATGAATTCATCTGTTGTTCTTCTGCCCAACTGGATAGGAGATATGCTCCTTGCTCTTTCTATTGTTGAGAGACTGCCTGAAAGACGCCGCTTGCAGACAACACTTCTGGTGCCTGACAAAATGAGCGGTCTTGTCGGTCTCCTGAGTGACCTGCCACGGATCGAGTTTTCGAGGGCAGATACGCAACAGAGGGAACGAACCGTGCAAACGGTTCGCCGCGGTGTTTTCCATACCATCTACCTGCTGCCGTTTTCGTTCTCCTCGGCATGGTTTGCCAGGAAGACAGGCATACCTGTCAGAAGGGGTTTGTCTCGCGAAATGAGGCGTTTTCTTCTGACCGGTCCATTGCCGGGAAATCTCAGGGACAAGTCGCGTCACATTACGTATGAATATGCCGAAATCCTCGATACGCCCAGCACCCCGCCTGAAGCGTGGCCTGGTATAAAGGTCAAGCCGGATGAGAGTCATGCCGGTTCAATTGTTTATTGTCCCGGAGCAGCATACGGCCCGGCGAAAAAATGGAGGCATTTTCCCGAGCTGGCATTGCTGCAGGAGCGGGACAAGATCATTGTTCTTGGAACTGTTGAAGATCGGGAATCTGCGCAGGAAATCCTGCGCCATGCTCCCGGGAGGGTAACCGACCTGACCGGCAGGACTTCTCTGACTGAGGCTGCCGTAATCATGTCAGGCGCTCGTGCAGTCATTTCAAACGATTCCGGGCTGATGCACCTGGCGGCGTATATCGGCACTCCGGTTATTGGTCTGTTCGGCTCCACGAGCCCGATATGGACCCGTCCTCTCGGGAAGCGAAGCCTTGCGATGAACGTTCCTGAGCCCTGTGCACCCTGTTTCGATCGCGTTTGCAGATACAGGCACTACAAGTGTCTCGAAAACATAATGCCGAATGCCGTGGCAGAG